>CAZNIS010000023.1:60024-73201 GCA_964573105.1 uncultured Granulosicoccaceae bacterium | reverse complement strand
CGCCGATAGTGAGCGGATCCTGCGGGCTCATGCGGTGCTCCAGCACCATTCGCGACAGCAACAACCGGCGCGCATCACCGCCGCGCGCGCCGAGGGTCGCACCCTCGCGCGCCAGCAAAGTCATGGTGGCGGCATTGTAGATCGCACTGGATGCCTTGCGGGCGAGTGTCTGATTGCCAGAGGTGCCGACTTCATCGGCCAGTGCAATTGCCGCGCGTACCGTGTTGGCCAACTGGCCGCGATACTGACCCGGCAACCCGTCGGTGCTGTCGATTTGCTCGAGCAGGTCTTCTTCCAGGTCCTTGTGCGCGCCGATTTTTGCCACTGCCCGCGTGGTGATGTCCAGTGAGTTGATATTCGATGTACCCTCCCACAACACACCCAGATGAGAATCGCGCACGAGCTTGGCATTGACCCAGTCCTCGATGTAGCCATTGCCACCGCGAATCTCCATCGCGCCGGTGGCGACGCGCACATTGTCGCGTGCAGTGCGGTACTTCAGCGCCGGTGTGAGAATGCGCGCCAGCCGCTCAGCCGATTCATCACCGGCTTCAGCACGGGTGATCAAAGTGCCCAGATGCAATGACATCGACAGTGCCTGTTCGGTCGGCACCATCAGTTTCATCAGTTGGCGGCGCAGCAAAGGTTTTTGAATAATCGTCTCCCCAAAGGCACGGCGATAGCGCGCCACGGTCAGCGCTTCGTTCAGGCAGCGGCGCATCATGGCTGCCGCCCGCACTCCGTGCGACAGACGCGACAGTGACACCTGCGTCATCATCTTTTTCAAACCATCGTTGGCCTGCGCGCCATAGTCGCCAAGGGCGTAGGCGGTTGCGCCCTCAAAGACGATCTCACCGGACGCCATTGAGCGACTGCCGAGCTTGTCTTTCAAGCGCACGATTCGATAGTCGTTGCGCGAGCCGTCGTCCCGCCGCCGCGGCATGGCAAAAAGGCCAAGCCCCTGATTGCCACCCGGCGCGCCTTCTGGCCGTGCCAGCAACAGTGCGACGTCGCCATCGGCGCAGGAACAAAACCATTTTTCACCGTACAGACGCCACTCGCCGTTCTCCCACCGCGCCTGCAGCTCGATATTCGAGACATCAGAACCGCCGGCGCGCTCGGTCATGAACTGAGCGCCCTTGAGCATGGTCCTGGTGTCCTGACTGAGCAGGCCGGGCAGAAAGCGTGATTTGACGTCTTTAGAGCCATACATTGAGATGAGTGTGGCGGTGGTCTCCGTGGCCGAAATCGGGCACAGCTGACCAAACTCGGATTGACCAAACAAATACTGAAAGATGTATTTGACGGTGTGCGACATGGGTGCGTGCCAGCCGAGCACCGGCGTGTGTACCATGCGCGCAAAACCGAACTCACCGAGTGCGACGTCTTCCATGCTGCGATATGCCGGATGGAACTCGATCCAGTCTTCCAGTTCGCCGCGCGGGGTGCGGTGATGCAGGATCGGGTCGCGTTTGTCCGCCTGACGCGCCCAGTCGTCGATCTCGTTGCCAGCCAGTTCACCCAGGCGTTCAAGATGAGGCAGCAGGTGCTCGCGCAGATCGTCAGGCAGGTACAGGGTCATTAGATCCTGCAGGCTGCGATCGATCTGGAAGAAATTCAGTCCATGACAATCGGGGGCTACCCAATCGGCGAGACCCGACGGCTCCAGCGGCATGTCAGCGACGGGGATGTTCATTGTCGTTCCTCCGGCATTTCCAACGAATTGAATGCGACGCCTGAATATACGGTAAGCACGAGCGACAAGTCGAGCGCCGGGCAGCCGCAATAAGTTCTGCCGCAGCCATCCGTCGCGACAGACTGCCGTACCGGGTCGCTCCATCATCACCTGCAATGACGCACGCTGTCAGCCGCCGAGTGGACGTACCCTGATTGCAAGCTACCGCCTATATCGCTGGGCAAACACAGATCGATACCACCACGCAGGTTGGCAAGACAACAAGCGGCTAACTGGCCCACCGTTTGCTACGCCGCCTGCACCTCTGGTCAGTCCACTTCATCGCCATGCCTCGTCCCTGCGCAGTCTTGCGCGTGCTTTCGGGCTACTGCCGCTGGTGCCGCGGCATGCTGCCAATCGGTTTGGCTCTGCTACTCGTCGCCTGCGGTGACGAGGAATTCTCCGAGTCAGAGCGCCGGATTTTTGCAAGCCTGAGCCTCTCGGCGCTGGGCACGCCAGCATCGGCATCCAATCGTTTCGCCAACGACAAGACCGCCCGTGAACTCGGCGAAATGCTGTTCCACGACCCTCGCCTGAGCAGCACCGGCACCTTTTCCTGTGTCAGTTGCCACCACGCTGGACGTGCATTCACCGACGGCCAGGTCACCGCGACTGCGATCGGGCAGACCAGCCGCAATACGCCGACGCTGAGCGGCGCGGCCTGGCAAACCTGGTTCTACTGGGACGGGCGACGCGACTCGCTGTGGTCGCAGGCACTGGGGCCGATCGAGGCGGCCAATGAAATGGGCAACGACCGCGTCGCGGTAACGCGCTTTATTCTGAGTGATCCTCGGTACGGACCGCTGTATCGGGAAATATTTGGCAGCGCTCAGGACTACCTGCTAACCGCCGGCCTTCCCGATCACGCGAGTCCGTTTGGCAATAGCGAGCAACGGCGAAACTGGCATCGACTGTCGCCATCGGTACGTGACCATGTGAACCGGGTGTTCAGCAATGTCGGCAAGGCAATCGGCGCTTTCGAACACACGCTTGCCCCGCCGCGCAGCCGCTTTGACGAGTTTGCCGACAAGGTGGCCAGTGGCGCGAGTATCGGCGACCGTCACGCGTTGTCACGCGCTGAGATCAAAGGCGCGCGACTGTTCATCGACGACGCGCGCACGCAATGTCTGCAATGCCACAACGGGCCGCTGTTCAGCAACGGTGATTTCCACAACACCGGCACCCTGACACGCAATCGCGATCCCAAACCCGGTGAAGTCATCGACGCCGGCCGATCACTCGGCGCGCAGGCTGCGGTACTGGACGAATTCAACTGCGTCGGCCGCTACAGCGATGCAAAGCCAGACCAGTGTACCCACCTGGTGTATATGAACCGAGAGCAGCAACTGCATCAGCCGGGCGCATTCAAAACGCCGACGCTGCGACATGTCTCGGTCACTGCCCCCTACTTTCACGACGGACGCCACCAATCGCTTGCACAAGTGATGGAGCACTATCTGAACGCACCCGGCACCGGCGTGCATGAAATTCGCGAGCGACCACCACTGAGTGAAGAAGACATGGCCAATCTGATTGCCTTCATGCGATCGCTGACACCCGCTGCGGATATTGCAAGCACAGAGTAATTCAATGGCTCAATCGAGCCATTAAGTTGCCGATCGGCGTGACAATTGATGACCGCCTCGCTAATACTGGCCAATAACATGGTGCCGGTGGTGTTTACGCGTTACCATCCTGCCGCCAGCGATCCGTAGATACCGGGTCGTGCCCCCACTTCCACTACAACGCCAGCCCGGGCTACCGCATTGCGTGACATCGCTGATCTGCTTTCGCAACTGAGCCTGCAGCAATACCTGCCGCTCTTCGAGAGCAACAATATTGGCCCAGACTTGCTCGATGAACTGAGTGATGATGACTTGCGCGCGATCGGTATCGCTTCGCTGGGTCATAGAAAACACATTCTGCGCGCGATCAGTCAATCGCGAACGCGGATCGCAGAGCCGGCTCCCGGTATTGGCAATACGCAGATCAACCACGGCGAGAGACGCCAGGTTACGGTCATGTTTTGCGATCTGGTCGGCTCGACTGCGTTGTCTGTTCAACTTGATCCAGAGGATCTGGATCAGGTAATTCGTCAATATCAGGGAGCACTCACACCTTTAATATTGCAATTTGGGGGCACTCTGACCCGATTTGTTGGCGATGGCATCCTGGCCTATTTCGGCTATCCGCGCGCCAACGAGTACGACCCGGAGCGCGCGGTTAGATCGGCGCTGCTGGCAATCGAGAAGATCAAGACCCTGCGCCCGCTGCCGGAACTGGATCGGGAACTGGAAATTCGCATTGGAATCGCGACCGGTGAAGTGGTTGTCAGCGAATTGCAATGGCTGGATGACAATCTGCAGGAGCCATCGGCTACCGGCGAACCCCCGAACCTTGCTGCCCGCCTGCAGGATCAGGCGCCACCCAATGGCATCGTGATCTCGGCGCGCACCCGATCGCTCTGTGGCGACGTATTTCTCTACGAGAAAATACCCGATCAGCTGCTGCGCGGTTTCAATCGCCCGATGGCGTTGTGGCAAGTTACCGGAACCCGGCGTGTCGCGAGCCGCTTTGAGGCGATTCAGATCGGCCGCCGATTCACTCGTCTGTGCGGACGCGGCGATGAATACCAGAGCCTGCTGTCGTCATGGCGCGACGCATCGCGCCATCGACGCGGCAGCGCCGTGTTGTTACGCGGGGCTGCCGGTATCGGCAAGTCGCGGCTGGTGCGCATACTGACTGACGAGCTCGACAACGAGCCGTATGCCACGCTGCGATTTTTCTGCGAGCCCTACCAGACCAATACGGCACTGTTCCCAATCATGTATCAGTTCCAGCGCCTGGCCAATTTCACGCCGGAGGATCCAGTCGAGATCAAGCGTGAGCGGCTGGAGACATATGTTCGGGAATGGTCGCAATCGGCTGAGCAGAATATTGGCCTGCTGGCACAGAGCTACGGCTTGCCGCCGACCGAGCGCTACCCACGCAGCAACCTCGCACCGCAGCGACTGAAACAGGCCACGATCGAGGTGTTCATCGAATGGATCCTGTCACATGCGGCACAACTACCGCTGTTGGTGGTGGTCGAAGATCTGCACTGGATCGATCCGACCACGCTCGATCTGTTGCACGAGCTGTCGTCGCGACTGGACGACACGCAGACGCTGCTACTGATTTCAGCGCGCACTGAGTTTCAGTTGTCACTGCCGCATTTTCGCAAGATCAGCCTGCGCCGACTCGACGCCAGCAGCGGTGCCGAGATGATTCACGATCTGGCTGAGGAGGCAGACCTGCCTGCGCCGCTGACGCAAAAGATTCTGGAACGTGCCGACGGCATTCCGCTGTACATAGAAGAACTGACGCGCGGCGCACTGGAGGCGATCTCACAACGCGATGACTCCGACCATGCGCCCTCGCTGCACGACGCGGCGTCTAGCCTGGTACCCGCTTCACTTCAGGACTCGCTGATGGCGCGCCTGGACCGACTGGGCGAGATCAAACAGCTGGTGCAAACCAGCGCCGCGATCGGCCGTGAATTTACCAGCGATTTGCTGCTGCGTGTCGCTGAACTGCCCACCGACGAAGTCGACCGCGCCCTGCATATATTGGTCGAGGACGATATGCTGGCTCAGTTGCCAGGTACCACTACATCGCGCTTTGTCTTCAAACACGCCCTGATTCGCGACGCCGCCTACAACAGTCTGCTGCGCCGCCAGCGCCAGGCGCTACATTTGCGCATCGCGCAGGCACTGGTCGAACACTTTCCGCAAACCGCCAGCGCCCGCCCTGAATTGGTGGCAACCCACTTTCGCGACGCCGAAGAATACGTGCGGGCGGTGCAGTACTGGACCCAGGCCGGTCGCCAGGCGAGCGCTGTCAGCGCCAATCAAGAGGCTGTTGAGCACCTGCGCCACGGCGAGTATGCGCTGTCGCAAATGCCTGACAGCGATGAGAAAAGAACACTCGAACTGAGTTTGCGCATGGCGCAGGGCCCGGCACTAATCGCCACCAAAGGCTACAGCAACCAGCAAGTGCTCAGCACCTATAACCGTGCCGCCGACCTGCTGGATTCAGTCGCCGGCACACCCACGCATGCACAGGTGCTAAGTGGCTTGTGGGCCTACAATCTGGTGCGCGGCGAATTTGAAAGCGCAACGCGCTACGCTGATCAGCTTCTAACCCTGGCCGAGCAACTGCAGAACGATGACCTGTTGCTGGAAACCCATGTGGTGATGGGCGTGACACTCTCCTACACCGGTCCGCTGACCGACTCGCTTCACCACTCACAAAAGGCGAGCGCGATGTATCAACCGCAACTGCACGCCTCACACGCGTTGCTCTACGGCCAGGACCCACTGATGGCGAGCTTGTCTTACGCGGCGATGGCGTACTGCGGCCTGGGACAGCTTGACACCGCCGGCGAGCACACCGCCAGGTCCATCGCGCACGCACGCGAGTTCGACCACAAGCGCAGCCTCGCCTTTGCACTGGCCAATGGCGCGCGCTGCCACTTCAAACGCAGCGACTACAGCGCCTGTGAGAACGTGGCCCGCGAGGGCATGGAGTTATCCGCCGAGTACGGCTATCCCGATTTCCAGGCCATGAGCCGGTTTCACCTGGCTGCGGCACAATATCGACTGTGCCGCGAGCCGGCACTCATCACTGCAATCAGCGATGCGCTAAATGAACTGATCAAGGTTGGCAACTCTATTTCACTACCGTTCTATCACGCTGTGCTGGCCGAGGCTTACGGCGAGCACAACGACTTCGATCAGGCCTTTGAAAACCTGCGGCTGGCCGATGCGGCGCTGGCGCGACTGCGCCGCGATTGCGACGCCCCGGAGGTGTGGCGCATACGCGGCGAGATAGAGGCCCGCCAGTGTTCGGCAAACAGCAGCGAGCCGGAACACGCCCTAGTCAGTTTGCGTCGCGCGCACACGCTCGCCGGCGAAATCGAGACCCCGCTATGGCGCCTCAAGTGCGCGACCAGCCTGGCACACCACGATCGATCAGCCGAATCGCAATGCACTCTTCAGCGGGAGATTGACGCCACCACACAAGGACGCGAACTGCCCGGTTATCGGCGCGCGATCGAGATGCTGACGTCCTGCCAAAACGCGTAGCCAGGCGCGAGTGGGTCCGGTGTGGCGCCGCCGCGAGCGCAAAAAAACGGTAAAAAGACCACTTTGGAGATCTTCCACCGATGATCTGATACCGTTAGTCTTGAGGTTCTCTAGCCATCCATCAGGGGAGCGAAGTGGCCGGTAAAGTGGTAGTGATCGGTGGCGGCATTGCGGGCTTGAGTGCTGCGCACCATCTGCTTGATAAAGGCTTCGAAGTAGAAGTTTACGAACATCACGATATCCCGGGCGGCAAAGCGCGCAGCCTCGGCTGTGCCGATACTGGCGTCGACGGTCGCCACGACCTGCCGGCCGAGCACGGCTTTCGCTTTTTCCCCGCCTACTATCGCCATATCATCGACACCATGGCGAACACGCCCTACTGGGATACCGACCAGAATATCGTCGACCAGCTGATCATGGTTGAGAAAGCTTCCTTCAACAGCTTTCGCCATCGCCCCAACATTGTGCCGTCAAAAATGCCGCACGATGCCGGCGGGTTCTACAAGCTGTGGAAATTCGTTCGCGACCAGCCAAAGATCAAATTCAAGTTTGGTGAGCGCTTGTTCTATGCCATGCGCATTTGGCAGATCATGACAAGTTGCCAGGAGCGCCGCGACGATGAATACGAGCAGACGCCCTGGTGGCATTTCATCGATGCGCAAAACAAATCACTGAACTACCAGCGCTATCTGGCCAACATGACGCGCACCCTGGTTGCCGCCGACCCGCGCAAGGTCAGCACGCGGACCAACGGCAATGTCTGGGTGCAGACGCTGCTGGGGTTTTGGGATGAGTTCCCCGACCGAATCCTGCGCGGCCCCACCAACGAAATGTGGATTCATCCCTGGCTTAAATATCTGATCGGGCGCGGACTGAAATATCACATCAACGCCACAGCCACCGAGTTTCATGTTGAAGATGGATTGATAAGCGGCGTCACTGTCGAACGCAGTCGCAATGTGCGGCCGGGGAAAAAAGTCGATCGCATCGCGCACGTACTCGATTGTAATCGCTACGGCATCACTGACTACGATTTCATCGACGATGAGACAATTCGGGTCAGCGGCGACTACTACATCAGTGCTGTACCAGTCGAGCGCATGGCGAAACTCTTGTGCAGCAATACCGACCCGGCCGACACCACTCCGCTGGTTACTGAATGGACTGCACTGGCAGATTCTGACCCCGCATTGAAAAAGATTGAACAACTGCGCCACAGCGTGGCGTGGATGAATGGATTGCAGTTTTATCTCAAGCCATCGCCGGGCCAGCCCCATGTGCCCGACATGCCCGGCCACTCGATCAATGTGGATTCGCCATTTGCGCTGACCACGATTTTTCAGTGCGTGCACTACTGGCCAGAGATCGACATGGCCGACTACGGCGATGGCACAGTACAGAATATCCTCTCGGTCGATATCTCCGACTGGGTCGACGGACGCGGTCGGCTGTACAACAAACCGGCTTTTGAACTGACCCGCGAACAGGTGATGGAAGAGGTCTGGACCGATGTTAAAACCAGCCTGCGCCACTGGCCACAGGCCAAACTGGACGATGAAAACCTGGTCCACTGGTGTCTGGACTACGATATTGTCTATGCGCTGGATGCCGGGGTTGCAGGCATGGGCAAGATCGAGGGCCTTGTTCGCAATCGGGAAGCGATACTGCAAAACAAGGAGCCGCTGCTAGTCAACCGCGTCAACACCTGGCAACTGCGCCCGCAGGTGCAGACCGGCATCGACAATCTTCTGCTCGCATCAGACTATGTGCAAACCCTCACCGATCTAGCCACCATGGAGGGCGCCAACGAAGCAGCGCGCCATGCCGTCAACACGCTGCTCGATAAAACCAGCTCTGATCAGCCGCGTTGCGAAGTGTGGGCGCTGGAGGAGCCAGCCGCATTCAAGCCGTTTCGCGAATACGATCGCAAGCGCTATTTCAAACAAAAGTCGTGGAGCAACTGGTGGCCGATCTGGATGCCAATCCGCCTGATCGGACAGGGGCTGGCAAAACTGGCGGGGTTCTAGGCAATGGGCGCCGAAGTATTCACCCCACCCTATCTGGACTATCTCGCCACCGTCGGCGACCCCGAGCTCGATCCGATCGTCGCCAACTTTCTCGGTGAGTCGCCGCACAACCATCGCGCGGCCGCGCTGTTTGCGCACCTGCGCCACGGCAAACAACTGCACACCGATCGGCTCGACTACCTTTTACGCGAAGGCTGCATCGACGAGCCAATTCACGAGTTTTTCCGTGCTCGACAAACGCTGCCGAACGCTGCATGGATCGACCCTGCGATTTTCAGAACGGGCGGGCATTTTTTTCGCAGTCGCGGCGTATTGTCATTCATGGTGCTGGCATTTGCGAGCCTGCCATCCTGCTATTGCTGGATGCCAGAGGCCGAGCAACTGGGCAGCACCGGACGCCTCAATGACCCGCGGGAAATACCCAAACGCCTGCCGGAGACTGCGCAGTTCGTACTCGACGTCATTACCGAAGGGGCGTTCGAGCAAAGCGGCAATGGCATCGCCGCGTGCAACAAGATACGCCTGATCCATTCGGTCATTCGCCATCAGATGAATCTGGAAGATCCACGTGATGAGACCGGCACCATGCCGTTCACCGGCCAGTGGGCAACCTCGCGCACGCAACCGCTGTCACAGGAGCTCATGGCCTATACCCTGCTGACGTTTCATCACGTCGTGGTGGCCGGTTTGCTGCGCATGGGCATGCTGCTGGACGACGACTTCATCGAAACCTATCTGCATCGTTGGAATGCTGTCGGGTTGATGCTGGGTATTGATCCAAAGATTGTCGAAAATCTTCAGGGCTTTTATGACACCTCGACACTGCATGAGATAGCCATGCAGCGCTATCGCGGCGTCACAGACGATGGCGAGGCACTGCTCGACACCCTGGTGGACTATGTGCGCCACAATATTATCAGCCGCATCACACTGGGTGCCTGGAATCCGATCTGTTTGACGCCCAAAGTGCTGATCGAGAAACTGGCGGGCAGGCCAACCAGCCAGGTGCTGAAGCTTAAAATACGCTGGTACGAGCGCATCGTCGGCACGATAGCCTGGTGGATCTTGCGGGTCATCGGATTTTTGCAGAGCAAAGGCTGGTTTAGCTGGCTGACCGAACTGATTATTCATTGGGCATCCGCGCATGTCTGGGACTTGCGTAAGGATGCCGGCCAACTGTCCATTGTTGGCGATCCACCACCACGACACGTCTGCTTATCCGGCACCGCGCTGGACAAATGGCGCTTCGCCAAACCAATCGATTCCGCTGCAGTTGCCACAGCGCCATCCAATGACTTGCGCCAATGAGCATGAATACAGAGACTATAAATAACTGGGCAGGTACGGTCAGGACTCGTCCGGGTGCAATTGCACGCCCAAAAAGCGAGGCCGAGGTAGTCACGATTTTGACCAATGCGACGCAGTATCCCTCACCGGTCCGGGCGATGGGACATTTTCATTCGACGACCGCCTGCGTCACTGCCGACAGTGGCACCATTGTCGATATGAGTGAGTTGGACAGCATCATCGAGGTCACGGATACACATGTCACGGTTGAGGCCGGCGCTTTGTATCAGGATGTCGCGCGCGAACTGGCAGCACGCGGCAGGAATTTTTACATCAACCTGCAAGTTGGCCCGGTGACTCTCGGCAGCCTTGCCACCTGTGACAGCAAAGACGGTTCTGCACCGGGCGAATACGGCCAGTTTGGCGCCTACGCCTGCGCCTTTAGGGTGGCGCTGGCGGACGGTACAATCATCGATGTAGACGAGTCTGACGAAGACATGATCACTGCTCTGCGCGGCAGCTATGGCATGCTCGGTATCGTATTGCGTGTGACCTTTCGGACCACCACACTGACTTCACTGGCAGTTGAACACATCACGTTCAGTACCACGCGCTTTATCGAGCAGCTACCGATGCTGAAACGACAGCACGCGTCGATGATGCTCTACATCTTTCCAATAGCCGATCGCGTGACGGTCATGCTGCGCACACCGGGCGACGCCTCTCGCATACGCCAAAAATGGGTATGGACGCTGCGCAACGTCGGTGTTGCGTGGCTGGTCGCCCCCACGGCAAGAGTCATCCGCTTGCTGCCATTCCACTGGCTGCGCAATGGCGCACTCAATTTGATGCAGGGCCTATCGCGCTGGTCGCTGGAACGATTTATCAAGGCCGCCAACACCAATCCAGTCGATCAGACGACTCGCTACAGTCGGCGCCCGCGACTGTCGCGATTCACCTTTGGCATTCAGGCATTTCCAGAGCACATCTTCCCGCAGGTACTGATCGCCTACAAACAGTTTTGTGAAGACTACTACGAGACGCACAAATACCGCCCCGATCTGCTCAACGTGGGTTACCGCGTATCACAATCGCGCTACTCGCTTTTCTCCTACTCGTGGGACGGCGACGTAATGACCATCGATCCGGTGGCGACCGGCGGGCCGGAATGGGACAAGTTTATGATTGCCTACAATGCATTTTGTCGACGCTATGGCGGCAAGCCGCTGTTCAATCAGAGCCCGCACCTGACACGTGAAGATGTATTGCAGGCCTACGGCGATAGAGTCGAGCAGTTTACCGCTGTTCGCGATCGACTTGACCCGGAGCGGCGGTTGCTCAACCCGCACTTTGAACAACTGCTATACGGCTGACTCGCGACGCGTCACTGGCGAGGCGTGGCGAATGGTATTGAGCACGACGCAGGCTTTGTCGACCTCGGCATGTAACTCGTCCATTCTCGCGGCTGCCTCAGGCGTTCGGATATCGGCGACATAACAGATCTGTTGCATCGCGATGTCTTTGGTATTGGCCGGATCGACGACCTGGGCGAAGTTGACAGTGCCGGAGGTTTTTATCTCAACGCCGTCCAGCGCGATATTTCGAAGCGCGGCCTGCAGCACGTAGGTGTGGGCCAGACAACTGGCCAGCGCCCCCAACAACAACTCCGGTGATGTGGGCCCCAGTGAATGGCCGGCAAGGCCGGGCGCCGAGTCAGTTACAACGATATAGTCTCCCATTCGCACTGGCCGTACACCGGTGTTGCCAGCGACGTGACAGGCTGCTGCCAGCGACGCAGTGCCGGCGTCCGGGCTGGATTGAAAATCGGCATGTCTCGCGGCGAGCACCTGTGCCTTGCTCTCCAGATAGGTATCGAGTTCAGCCATCTTTTTCCTCCTGTGATTCGCAAAGCCTAGTGTACGGCCTATGTGCCCTGCCGCGAAAGTAATCACCGCGACACTGGAACACAAGCCCAATCGGGTAAATTATTGGTTATGCTTCGACCAGTCTCCGAGCAGAATTTCCTCCATGCACGACAGCAAAGATTTTGCACACCACAAACCGGGTGTCGCCCGCCTGAATCACGGCTCTTTCGGCGCCTGCCCCGCCTCGGTACTCGCACACCAGCGACACACCCGTGAACAGAGCCTGGCACAACCCGATGAGTTCTATTTCAGCGGCGCGCTCGATGAAATGATGCGCCGTGCCGGCACCAGTGTCATCCCGTTGCTGGGCGGCGCGAATATTGTGCCGGAGCAAGTCTGCCTGGTCGAGAACGCGACTGTCGCCACGGTGACCATCGCCCGACGCTGGGCAAAAAGGATTCAACCCGGTGACACCATCCTGGTGCCATCGATCGCCTATCGCGCCTGCATCAATATTCTACGCGAGTACTGTGAGGGCGTCGGCGCGCGCCTGGAGATAATTCCAATGCCGTTTCCAGCCATTAGTGCCGAGCAAATTATCACCGCGCTGCGCGATGGATTGCTCGCGCTAACGGCAAACGGTCAGGCCCCGCGCTTTGCTTTTCTGGATCACATATCGTCACAACCGGCGATGCTGCTGCCAATCGTCGAGCTGGTGTCACTGTGCCGCGAGCACGGTACCGCGGATATAGAGATCGCCGTCGATGGCGCTCACTCAGTCGGCTCGACGTCGGTCTCGCTGGATGACATTGGCGCGGACTGGTTTTTCTCTAACCTGCACAAATGGGGGTTTGCGCCGTCCACCGCCACCGTGCTGGTAGCGGCTAACACCGACCTGATGCAAGACACCGGACACCCGATCACAAGCTGGAAGTGGCAGCAGGGTTTGCATGAAGAGGCGCGATTCACCGGCACGCGAGACTACAGCGCGATGCTGGCAGTGCCAACCGCCATGGACTATTTACAGCGCTGGCGCTCGGAGCGCGACGAAACTGCACAACAGTATTGCCACCGGCGGGTGATGCAGGCGGCAGCGCAACTGGCAGACGCGTGGGACACGCCGATGATCACACCGGC
>CAZNIS010000023.1:0-59924 GCA_964573105.1 uncultured Granulosicoccaceae bacterium | reverse complement strand
CACCAACAGCAGCCTTGACTTACCCGTTACAAAGCTTTAAGTGGCTGCCGCAGCCGCGGGTACAATCGGACGCGCCAAAACCAGCCACCGCAATAGTGCCATCGACCGCCTGATTGAGTGTGCATTCGGGTTCGCTACTGCGAATCACCTGCGTCACCGCCGCGTAGCGACTGGCCAACAGATAGTCGATATGCCAGCGCAGCGTTTTTTCCCGCCGCAGGTGGCGAGCGATTCTCGCCTCGAGATTGCGGCGCGCTGATCCGGTGTAAACGTACTGCCCCGCCACAAATTCGAATGTGCCGAATTTTCCGATGGTTATTCGGCTGGCTTTCGATAATTCAATAGTCAATTGATAGCTGATATGGCTTGAATCGGACAATTTCACACTCCCGTACAGGATCGCGCTTGCCGGCGGCGAACACGAGTTGCGCCGAATTCAACTACAACCCGACTGCATGCGACGCCTGCCTAAGAGTTGGGTCTCTTTCCCGTGTATCGAATTTATCGGTAACGCATCGCGCCAGTTTGCCAGCGGATACAGTGCACCCGTGTTGACAAAGTCATTGCCCAGTCGGCTGCCAGTGCTGATTGATAGTTGGACCATCACCGGGCGCATAGCCGCACTCTGACAACAAAAAAACACCACATCCGGATCGAGCACACGGGCCTGTTCAATCAGCCGCTGTTCGTTGTCGAGCCTGACGGGTTCATCAATCCAGTGGACATCCAGCCCGGCATCAATCATATCAGCACAGGCGGCAAGTAATTCCAAAGGCAGGAACGAGTCGTTATCCAGCGCCTTGTTGGCAAGTGTCATACAAAGTACTCTCACTAGCATTCTCCCATTATCATCAATCTTTTTCGGATACGTATCGCAGCTGCATGAACAATGGCAAAAAACCCCTTGAAAACGCATTTACCACCTTAACTTTGCAATACTAAGTAAACGCGCAGATCTTTACCCTATGCAGTCGTTTCATGAAAAAGCGTTGCAGCGGACGTTGTGTTAGTTGGTTTGCGGTTTTCTGCGAACGTTTTTGCTCTGCGCTGACGATTCAGCAGCATCCTTCACAATCTGTTCGAGCAAATCCAGATAATCCAGAAATCGTTTGCGACCGCCTGGAGTCAGTCGGCAGGAAGTGTGCGGCCGGTTACCTTCATAGCCCTTTTCTACCGAGACCAATCCGGCTTCCTGCAACACGCCCAGGTGTCGGCTCAGATTGCCGTCCGTCAAGTCACACAAGCGCTTGAGTTCTGCAAAGCTCAAGCCCTCTTTTCGGCCAACCAGTGAACTAAGAATTCCCAGCCGGGCCTTTTCGTGAATCACACGGTCCAGCCCGTCGTAGGCATAGCGCGCCACCGAATCTGAATCACGCATGCGCAGAATCACCGGAGTATTTAAGGCAAATCGCCGCAGCAATCTGCCCGATACAAAACGGCCCTGCCATCACCCAGGGTGACAAATGCGGCTGATGGTGACACAACACCAGTACCAAAAACGCCGATACAAAGTACCATGCCGCGATCAGTTTGATGGATTTGACGAGCATACGCGCCGCGGCAAACAGGCCGAGCGCCACAAACAGTTGCCACAGCCCTGGCAACATCCATTGCAGCTCAGGGGCAAAGCGAAAGATCACCCCGGTGAGCACGACGCCGGCAGCCGCTGCGGGGACGAATTGCTCTACCGCCTGTACCAGCATGGCATCGGATAGACCGCCATGCAGGCGACGACTGCGCACTGTCATCTCAACCGCCACCAGCGTCGTGCACGCGACGGCAAGTGCAAGCCAGGCGAGCAGATAAATCGTGTTGCTGGCCGCCAACCACCCTGGCAACAACGTTTGCGCAATACCCAGCGATAGTGCGAGCAGGCCAGTCGTGGCGATAACGGCCGGGCCAAAACCCTGAAATGTTGTCCCTGCGACGAGCCTTGATCGTATATCACCGATCTGCTCCAGTGCCCTGTCCAGTTCATGCATATCAATTTTTCCGCGTGACGTGAGCGCCGTTCGTTCATCAGTTGGCGGCAAGGCAAAGGACTTTACATTACAAAGTAACGAATTTCCACGGACCGACGCCGAACTGTCGACTGGATTCTCATCCCATTAACTCTGTGACACAATTTACTTTGCTTTGCAAAGTTATGCAACTAGAATAGCCCACTCTCAACGTTTTGGAGCGATTACGATGACTTCGGAAAACAAACAAAAACGCATCAACACTACTCTTGCGATAGGCGGGTTTAGACAATCGGTGAGCCTAGGAATGCATCACGGTAGAGATACCCGTTTGCCGACTGGCCTTTTCATGCACATTAACTTTGCATTACAAAGCATGGGCATCAACCAGCAGATCACATTCGATCTGAATCGACAATCAGCTGGTGAGCTTGCCGGCACTGCAGTGAGTGAGGCGAGAGAATCATCCAGAGAATCAGACTCATGAGCCTGCGCATTAGCGATGATCAAAATCGATGCGGAGATTTTCTATCGTGTTGATACTGGATCTAAGGTCACTGGATCGCGTACTTCGCACGGCCGGCTTCAGGCAACGCGAAGTAAGTTCAGACAGCCCGTCGCGATCCGACAACCTGGCTGATTTTTCGATGGCCAATATGCTGTTGATACTGATCGTGCTCGCCATGTTCTATGGCCTGTGCATGGGCAGCTATTCGCTGTTCAAGCCGCTGACACCGGATGGGGCAAGCAGTACCGATCGCTGGCTGCAAGTGCTTGCATCCATGCTCAAGGTGCCGTTGCTATACGCGCTGACCATTCTCGTCACCTTTCCATCGCTCTATGTATTCAGCACTCTGGTTGGCACTCGGCTGAACTTTCATGCTTTTGTGCGATTGATGATTACATTGCTGGCGATCAATCTGACTGTACTGGCATCACTTGGTCCAATCGTGGCCTTTTTCTCGGTCAGCACGATCAACTACCCGTTTATGCAGATGTTCAACGTGCTGATGTTCGCAATCGCAGGCGGG
Source organism: uncultured Granulosicoccaceae bacterium (assembly GCA_964573105.1). Lineage (GTDB taxonomy): Bacteria > Pseudomonadota > Gammaproteobacteria > Granulosicoccales > Granulosicoccaceae > CAKZSB01. The sequence continues at coordinate 56,932 of CAZNIS010000023.1, read as the reverse complement.
TTAGGCCTTGCCTGGCTGTTGCCAGTCATACGTGATCTGTCTGATCAGGTCTTGCCGGGCGGCGCGAACCCGCCACCCGATGCAATTAAAACAACGTCAGCAGAAGAAGCCGCCACGTTCGCAGAAACCCAACTGTCAACCAGCCTTCCGGCAAAGATCATCTTTCGCATCTGGATCCTTGCCTTCTGCATGGTCGGCTCGCAACTGGGCTGGGTGTTGCGCCCGTTCATCGGCAACCCGGACATGGCGTTCACCTGGTTCCGCAGCCGCGACTCGAACATCTTTCTGGCGCTGGTGGACATTATTTCAAGATTGCTGGGCCATTGAAGATTCTCATCGCCACTGTCGATGCGCACTTACGGGGCAAGCTCGCGCCCGGACATTCAGCTCTTGCGACCAACTCACTGATGCTGATCGTCAGCCTTGGTGTCTTGTACGGCGCCACAATGGGCAGCTATGCCGGCATGGGGCCAGAGCGATGGCTGCATCTGCTCTACACAGCCGCAAAGGTACCCTTGTTACTGCTGGTTACGTTTGCGATCAGCTGGCCGAGCTTCGCGGTGGCAAACCACCTTGCAGGACTGGGTAATGACCTGAAAACCGTCTTTCGGCTCCTGTTGTCGTGTCAGTGCGTGGTCGTCATCGCGCTTGCCTCGCTGGCCCCACTGACAGCGTTCTGGTATTTCTCAATCCGCGACTACAAACTCGCTTTGCTGTTTAACTCGATGGTGTTCATGACTGCGAGCTTCGCTGGCCAGTACGCGATGCGGCAGTCGTATCGCGCACTGATCTACCGCAACCGCCGCCACGCTGCCATGCTGTGGGTCTGGATTGTCATCTACTCGTTTGTGGGCATTCAACTGGCCTGGGTCCTGCGGCCCTTCGTTGGCAGCCCCGCTGAGGTGATTCAGTTTTTTCGATCCGGCTCGCTGTCGAACGCCTATGTCAGGATCGCCGAGTTACTGTGGGGTGCGATCAGCGGCGGATAGTAAACCCGGTTGGCAAAAAACGACCAGGCCGTTAAAAAGCTAGAGCCGTATCGCAAAGGTTTCTCCTATCAGGGGAAACAGGTCGCAACGGAGAATTCATGCCGGTGAAAAACTCCGGGCATGAACAGGAAATCAGTATTGAGCAGTATTTGTGGACTTGGAATCTCGATGAGTCTTCTGGCCCCCAACGCATCGGCGCAAGTGATGGTTGGCGCCTACGTTCCCGCCGATGGCTGGTCGCGCAGCCGAATCAGCCAGCTCAACGATGCGCTGGTAAAGGACATCGGCCACGTCAATATATTTACCGGTTTTGCCCACAGCTGGCATCAGTTGTCGATACAGAGCAGCAACATCGCAGCCGAGGGGGCAATACCGATGATCAGCTGGATGCCGATCGACTCCAGCCGCCGCAGTGACAATCTGCTGCCCGAGATTATCGCCGGTGACTGGGATCAGTACATCGACGACTGGGCGGATGGCCTGCTTGCCTGGGCACAACGCCACGATTATGCTAACCAGAACAAACGCATCCTGCTACGCTTTGCCCATGAGTTTAACGGCAACTGGTATTCCTACAGCGGGAAGCCTGGACAACTGAAACGGGCGTGGCGCAGAATTCACCGACGATTCGAACGCCGTGGTGCAAACCGGTACGTTGACTGGATCTGGTGCGCAAACAATGTCAGCGTCGATCGACACCAGAACATCACAAAGTATTATCCCGGTGACCGATTTGTCGACTGGACCGCCATAGACGGCTACAACTGGGGTAGCAACTATGCGTGGTCGCACTGGAAATCCTTCAACGAAATATTTTCAGGTACCTACCAGACATTGATCACCCACTATCCGGACAAACCGATCATGATTGCCGAGACCGGTACGACAGAACCGGCCGACCTGCCCGATCAAAATCGCGGACAGTTTGGCGACGACAGTGATGCCGCCTACGACAAGGGTCAGTGGATCGCCGACATGATGCTGTCTTTACAGAATGATTTTCCCGCCATTCGCGCATTGACTCTGTTCAACGTGAACAAGGAGTTGAGCTGGTCTTTAACTGACTCACACAACACAGGGCTCACCGAATTTAATCGGGCACTGGCCAGCGATTACTTCGTCTCTGGCAAGAATCCGCCCTTCAATTGACAATCACCCGGCCGTATAACGATCACAAGGGCCGGACAACTGCAAAACACTCTATACTTGGATACAGAGAAAACGGTAGCAGTGGGTCGGGAATCAAGTACTGGAACCTGCGGTATGACCAACACTGCCAATGCGGACAGCACTCATGCCCAAGCTCACATTCACACTGAACATATCTGCTGAAGAGTATTTGCAGTTTTATCGCGGCACCGCCGCATCAGTGCTGACAGTCACCGAGTCGGGCCGACAACTGCAGTTCCCGGCCGCCGAGTTGCGGCCCTATGTCAGCCATACCGGCATTCGCGGTCGATTTGAGATTGAGTTCGATGATCAGCACAAGCTGCAGCGACTAACGCGATTAGGTGACTGACACGCCTCTGTCGATCCCTGAGATTTGTCTGATCGCGAACCGGAGACGACCGCCATGATATGACACGGCGGCCGGATCTAACTACTTTCAGTCTCGGGCTCACTTAGTTGGCGTTTGACCGGGTGCTACTTCTCGATTGAGCCGCCAACCAGGACGCGACTGCCCAACAGCGGAGCGGCAAAGGAAAACAAGCGCAGCAGAGCCTGATCAAGCTTGTTCAATGCAACCCATTTTTCGGGGATGATTCTGGTCAGAAAAAAGTTGAAGTATTTCCTGCACTCGGTACTGCCCAACTCCGACAACAGGTAGTTAACGTTCTTTTCCGTGAGTTTCTCTTCGTCCTCGGTGATGTACGGCTTGTCTTGCTGATAGACGAACCTGATCATTCGAGGGTATAACCATTGGTCGACAAACTTCGAACGCCGAATCCGATCGGCAATCGTGTGACTGTAAATTTCGTTGAAACAGAAAGTACCGTTTTTCTTCAACACTCGACGAATTTCAGCCATCGCCTCGTCTATTTGAACGTGGTGAAGTATGTCCCGTGCGATAACGATGTCGAAGTAGTCACTCTCATAATCCAGTGACTCTGCCGCCAGCCGGTGCTGCGCTTCTTGCCGAAGAGCCAACTCTGGTCGAGGGTGACAGCCGGCAACTCCACCATGCCACCGTGTTGAGGACGAGCCACCAGGACACGGGGCACGCCGACTCCGCCGAGGCGATCCTGATCATTCGTGTAGTGGCCTGCTGCCCGCTATCTGGCAGGATGATCGCCTAACCTATGGCCACCCGATCAGGGTGGCCGCGCTACAACGCAACCGCCTAGAAAGGCACGTCGTCCATGAATTCGTCCCCTGCCGGGGTTGCCGCAGGTGCGGCTGCAGCGGGTTGTGACGCGCTTTCACCGGCATTGCTGGTGGCCGCTTCAATGCGCCAGGCGTTCAGGTTGGTGAAGTAGCGACCATTCCACTCGCGGCCGCGCAGATCGAAGTGAACGGTCAGATCCTCGCCCTCGTTGTGGTTGTCGATCAGCTCGCATTTGTCCTGTGTGAGCTGAAACTTCACCATCTGCGGATACTTGCCGTCGGCCACTTCGATAACGAACTCACGGGCCCGAAAATTGGCCGATTTTTGTTCAGTATCAAAGACTTTGTGCAGTTTTCCGTCTACTTGAAATGCCATGCGTACAAACTCGACTGGTCGTGGTTGGGAGCCGGCCATGGTAACACTGAACGTTGTGGCTGGGCAGCTGTCGGAGGCGACAAATTCACGCTCAGGCAATGCCCTCGGCCACTACTCGGGACGCAAAACCTTGCCCGGATTCATCCGCCCCTGCGGGTCCAGCGCGCGCTTGATCGTGTGCATCAGCGCGAGCTCAACCGGTGATTTATAGCGCGCTGACTCATCCCGACGCAGCACACCCAGGCCGTGCTCGGCCGAGATCGAGCCATTCACCGCCACGACGGCATCGTGCGTGACCTTGTTAATCTGTCCCTGCAAACCGAGAAACGCGTCGGCGTGCTCCGACCCCGACAAATCGGCCGCGGGCGACACGTTGTAGTGCAGATTGCCATCCCCCAAATGTCCGAATACCACCATACGCACGCCGGGAAACTGTTCCAGCAAAAGCCGGTTGGTATCCTCGACAAAATCGCCAATCGCGGAAATCGGCACCGAGATATCGTGCTTGATGTTCTTGCCAGCCGCCGCCTGCGCCTCTGAGATGTTCTCTCGCAAAGCCCATAGGCTGTTGCTGCGCGCGATTGAGTCGGCGATGATCGCATCGCTAACCACACCAGCCTCTGAGGCTGCAAACAGCAGCGATTCGAATCGCTCGGTGGCGTGTGCTTCACTCTCGGCATCGGAACACTCCAGCAACACGTAATAGGGGCTCGATTCATCAAACGGCTTGGGGCATTGAGGAAAGTGTTCGGCAACCAGATCCAGGCAGACGTCGCTGATCAGCTCGAAGGCGGTCAGCGAGGCCGACAACGCCTGCTGCGCCATACCTAGAAGCTTCAGCGCGGCGTGCGGACTGTCGACCGTGGCAAGTGCCGTGATGCGCGCGGCCGGCTGCGGGTAGAGTTTCAGGGTCGCCGCAGTGATCACACCCAGCGTGCCCTCGGAGCCGACAAACAGATCGCGCAGATCGTAACCAGTGTTGTCTTTGCGCAGACCGCGCAGGCCCTGCCACAACTCGCCGGATGCGGTGACCACCTCCAGCCCCAGACACAATTCGCGCGCATTGCCATAACGCAGCACCTGGCAACCGCCGGCGTTGGTGGAGAGGTTGCCGCCGATGGTACAGCTGCCCTCGGACGGCAGACTGAGCGGGAACAACCGACCGGCCTCTTCTGCCGCCTCGCGCACCTGGGCGAGCGTGCAGCCGGCATCGACGGTGATGGTGTTGTTGACCGTATCGACGCTGCGCACCTGATTGATCCGCGCCAGTGACAGCACGACGTTGCGATCGCCATTGTCAGGCGTTGCCGCGCCCGACATGCCTGTATTACCACCCTGCGGCACGATGATGCAGTCGTGCTCGATACACCAGCGCACCACTTTAACTGCCTCATCGACACTGGATGGCTGCACCACCGCGAGCGCGGCCCCGCTATAGCGACGACGCCAATCGATCAGAAAAGGTTCCATATCCTCGGCTGAGGAAAACAACCTGCCATCGAATGCCGCCCGTAGATTTGCGACCAGCGCTGTTGCCTCGGCACCTGTGGACTGTGGCACGTTATCGGTCATGGGATAGTATTGCCTCGGGCCATCGTTGAAAAAATCCGCGGCGCCTGCTCATATCAATTCATCGCCACGGTCGTCGGTTTCGCCAAAGCGCTTTAGCACCGCGGGCTTGGTGCCGGCATAGATATCCGGCAGTTTTTCTGCAATGCGCTGATTCTCGCGCTCGAACAAACTGTTGCCCTGCAGATCACTTTCGACTAAAAACGGGCCAAACGCATCTACCTCAAGCACCCACATGGCCTGGGCGATGCCCAGCTCTTCCAACCAGTGCACCTCTTTTACGCGCCTGACCCCGCGACCGAGCAGCGCTCCAGTGCCGTAACCAACGGTGGTCAGATAGACTGCATCGTTGGGTACAAAGTGATCGCGATAGTCGTCCGGGTTCATCCCCCCCTTACCGATGATCAGTTTGGCACCGGATACGTTAAACCACTCGCCAAGCCATTTGGAGAACCGAAACGAGGCGGTAGCGGTGACGGCACTGACGTCGTATTCACCCGGTGCGCGCTCGGCCGCCGCCGGCGAGCAGTGAAAGTTCACGGCGCTGACGGCCGGCAGATCCAGCGGCAGCGACGCGCCATCTTCAACCACGCGCATATAGACGCCCTCGCGACCGGTGTAGATCACACCGGACAGATACACCACATCGCCAATCTTCAGCGGTTCGAGATCGGCACGGCTCGGGTTGGTCCCTAGCCGGACTGTGTTAAGGGTTCCGTTGTCGGCCATCCGATTGTCTCTCGCCTCATGTAGGGGGTGTACCACTGCGGGTCGGTGCGATACTCGACGCGTCCGTCCGGAAACAGTCGCGCGCAGGCGCGGCGCGATGACAGGCAGAACGCGTGCACGCTCATCTGCATGCCACCGGTATGGCAATAGCCCACTTCGATGTGGGTATCGATCACCATAGAACTGCCGACAAATCCCATCGCGCCCATGCCGATCGAGTTGCCGGCCTCGGTCAGCTCTTCTTCGAGTTCTGCGATCTTCGGATCCGGGTTGCGATCGCCGACGGTGCGCAGACAGGCCGCGCGCTTGCCGTGTACCATGCAGGCGTCTTTCGACCCACCCAGTCCGATACCAATAATTGCTGGCTGACACGACAGGCCGCGCTTGCCGAACGCTACCAGTGAATCGAGATAAAAGCGCTTGATACCCTGAATGCCGTCGCTTGGGAACAGCATTCGGTAGTCGGTCCCGAAGAGTCCGCCCTTGTGTACGGTGATCAGGTCGATCCATTCGCCGTCGGGCTCGTAAGCGTATTCGATCTCCGGTGATTGAATACCGATATTGTTGTTGTGATCGGTGCGCCACAACGGATGCACGCGATTCGGCCTCAGCGGGATCGAGTCGGTGGCATCTGCGGTGGCCTGGCGCAGAGCCTCTTCCAGCGCAATGGGGCCACCCTGAATCGACGCCTCATTGCCCATCTTCACATACCACCGCGGCACCCCGGTGTCGCCGCACATGGCGCGACGATCTTCAGTCGCGGCATCGTAGTTGTCGAGCATGACCTTCAATACAAAGCGCGGCAGTTCGTTTTCCTCGCGCTCGGTGGTCTTGCGTATCGCCTGCAGATAGTCATCCGGGATGTCGATGGCGGCTTTTTCCATCAACGTGACGGCGGTGGAATGGATGGTCTTGATGTCAATCATGGGGCGACCTCGGCAGCAGTGGGCGGCGGCACGGGAGACATGCCCTCGACCAGCGATTCACCCGGTCGCACGATCGTGAATTCGACTGGCTCGCGGTTGACGGACATTACTTCATCGCGCTCCCGCACGACGGTGAAGTAAGACGTCTCCAGATCACCCTCTTCCGGATACTCCTCGCGATAATGTGCGCCACGCGAGTTTTCACGAGAGATCGAGGCGTGGGTGATGGCCTCGGAGATTCTGATCAGGTTCTGCAGGTTAAGCCAATCATGCCAGGTGAGGTTGAACACCCGATTGTCGTCGGCAAGGCCGGTGTCCATCAGTTCAAGTTTCAGTTCCTGCAAATCGGCCATGCCTCGGTCGAGCCCTTCGGCGGTACGCATGATGCCAACGTTATCCCACATCGTTTGCATCAGGCGCTCGCGCAGGCCGTGGATGTCGCCCGCCTTGCGACTGAACGGGTGCAGCGCGCGGGCAATTTCAGCATCGATAAAGGATTCGTCGGGATCTCGCAGCGCGGTCATTTTTTGCGCGTCGGCGGCCATCACGTCACCGGCCACACCGCCGAAGACCGTGGAGTTGGCCACGCCATTGCCGCCGAGGCGATTCGAGCCGTGTGCACCGCCCGCGTCTTCACCGGCCACGTAGAGGCCCGGCAAATCGGTGCGCGTATCGGGATCGCAGACCAGCCCGCCCATGAAATAGTGCGCAGTCGGTACGACCTCGACCTTGCCAGCGGCGAGATCAAAGCCGCTGTCAGCACAGCGCTTGACCATGCCGCTGAATCGCTTGCGTACGTCGTCAGGCCCGAGGTGACTCATGGAAATGTACACGCCACCCAGCGGCGTGGTATTGCCCTTGCGCATTTCATCGTAGATGGCGCGGCTGACGACATCGCGAGTGGCGCGCTCGCCGCGTTCGGCGTATTCGAACATGAAGCGCCGGTCATCGCCGCCGAGCAGATGCCCACCGGCACCGCGCAGACCCTCTTCCAGCACAGTGCCGGTCATGCGGGTCTCGTCTCCGCCGAGTAACCCTGTGGGGTGAAACTGCACCATCTCCATATCGCGCATCGGCAAGCCAAGGCGCATCGCCATCGACAGACCGTCCATGCTCTTGTCACCAGAAGGGGTGTGATAGCGATACATGGTAGGACCGCCGCCGGTAGCCATCAGTACGGTTTTCGCACGGACAAAATGAAAGTTGCCTGTGCGCATGTCGATGAACAGCACACCGGATAACTCACTGCCATCGCGCGTCGGCACCAGGGCGATAGCGCGGTGTTCTTCCAGGCGATCGACGCCGCTTGCGAGCACCTGTTCCATCAGCCGGCTGATGATCTCGATACCAGTCAAATCACCCTTGTGCACGGTGCGATCATAGGTCTGTCCGGCGAACGCCTTTTGATGTACCGAGCCGTCGGGGTTGCGATCAAAAAAACAACCGATTTCATTCTCCAGCTCACGAATGCGTTCGACGGCGGTCTCGCACAGCTTCCAGGCCATATCCTGATGTGGCAGCCACTTGCCGCCGATAATGGTGTCCATGAAGTGGCGCTCAACCGAGTCACCCGGCGCGATCGCGACGTTGTAACCGCCCTGCACCATGCGGGTACAACCACACTTGCCGGTCAGCCCCTTGACTGCCAGTGTCACCCGCAACTGCGGCGCGGCGCGGCTGGCGTGCAAGGCGGCAAACAGCCCGGCCCCACCGGTGCCCAGTATCAGTATGTCGGTGTCGTGACGTTCAAGCATGGATATCGGCTTTCGGCTGCGTAAAGGCAAAGCAATTAAATGGCACTGAGAAAAAACCCGCAGGCACAGGCAAAACTACCTGCGAGCGATGCGGCGGCGAGGGTTTTCTGACCAGTTGACCAAGGCAAAAATTCCAGCGCCATCAGCCGTAAACCTCCAAACAGATGCACAGCCAGCAACAGCACCAGCAATGCCTCGGCCACTTTGACCAGCGGCATTTCTGCAAATTGTAAGAATCCGTCCAGCTCACTGGCCCCTTTTAGCGCCAGTGCGAGCACATAAAAGTGCACAGGCAAAAACAACGCGAGCACCACACCGGAGACGCGATGCAGCCAGAAGGCGAGCCAGAGCGGGTGTTGACGATGGGGTTTGATCATGCAATCACCACCGCATAGATAGCGCGCCCGCCGAGCCACAGCAAACCCGCCGCAACCGCGAGTGTAAACAGATTAAGCACCTGCCCGCGTAGCCCGAGCGTCTCGTGCACCACTACGCGCAGACCAATGGACGCGTGAATCGATACCGCCAACACAAAAAGACCATAAAACAGACCCCACCACCAACTGCCCTGGGTGCGGCCGAGAATCTCGGCAGCACTCAGCCCACCCTGTACGGCGTAGATCATCACTGCCAGATGACCGATCACCAGTGGCGCCATGATCAAGGCGGTGACGCGCTGGGCGAGATAAAGATGCACCCCGAGCATGGCTAGAGCTCTCCTTTGAGTGCCGCCAGCGCCGAGGTTCGCTTGAGACCGGCAATTGACAAGGTGGGGTTCAGCTCGTTCGGACAGTGCTGCACGCAGCTTTGTTGCGAGTGGCAATTGTGGCAGCCACCGTCGGACGACACCGCACGCAAACGGGCCACGCGCCCGCCGTCGCGCTGATCGTTGATCAGGGTCCAGGCGCGGTTCAGTGCGGCGGGGCCGAGGTAGTCGGGGTTGTTTTCGACGACATCGCAGGCGGCGTAACAGACCGCACAATTGATGCACTCGATGCCGGCGCTGGCGGCGACGCGCTTTTCGTCAGCCGGATTGATGGCAGGCATCGGATCGCTGCGATCGGCAGTCGGGTGGTGATGCGCCTCGGCGCGCGTCCATTTGTCGAAAAAGGTGGTCATGTCGGTGGCCAGGTCCTTGATCACCGGCAGGTTGCGCAAGGGTGCGATTTCCAGGCTGTCGCCACTGCCCAGCGCTTTGTCGACATGGGTTCGGCAAGTCCAGCGCGGCACACCGTTGACCATCATCGCGCAGGATCCACACATGCCGACACGGCAGGCAAAACGATAGGTCAGCGAGGCGTCGCGGTGGCGTTGAATCCAAGTGACGACATCGAGGATCGTCTGGCTTTGAAAACGCGGCACCTCGAAACGCTCGAACGCACCGCCATCCACATCACCGCGCCAGACGGATACCTGCATTGTCGATTGGGGGTCTTGCACCGTGTCTCCTGCGGGCGCGCACGTGTTTTTGAGCCGCGCGACGGCCCTCAATCATACATCATTCGAGCGATACCGATTCGCGCCATAGAGCAGGAAAAGCGGGGTCAGCAGTGCCGCCAGCCAATAGGCCGAACGCAGCAGGGTCTGGGGTTCGGACACCAGCCATGCCAGCAGCGCCAGCACAGCAAACGAGCCCGTGATCGACAGCTGGGAGTAGTAACTCTTCGTCACCAGATAGCGATGCGGATGGGGCGTCTGCCGCGCCAGATCGTAGAACCGCTTGTTCAGCGCAAGGCGAAAAAACGAGGTTGCGAAAGTGATCAGTACCAGCACGACAAACAGTGTCAGCAGGTGCATCGACTCATTGACATAGGCGCGCAGCAGCCAGGAACAACCGTAGAGCATTACAGCCAGCGTAAAGACGCGTCGAACACCCAGTCGGTCGATGGTATTTTTCAGCAGATAAAACAAGCCACCGAAGATGAGCGCCAACACGATTACCACTACCCCTAACGTGGTGAAACTCTCACGACTCAGTAGAAACAAGGAGATCACCCAGAAAAAACTCTCCAGGAACAGAAACAGACCATCGACCACGAACATGGTCCGCGAATGTTCGGTGTCGCGAAAACTAAAGACCGCGGCAAGCGACATCGCTGGCAGGCTTCTAAGACCCGACGGGTAGACCGGTTTACTCACAAACAGCATTGCCGAGCCCGCCGCCGCAATCACGATGCTGGCCAGCAGCAGCAGATCGAAATCATCTCGTTCCAGCAGCCAGCCGCCAATCAGAATGCCGGCCTGCAACAGCGCAAACACAAAGAGCTGAAAGTTGCCGTAGGCGCGGCCGCTGCGACTGGGATCGCTCACCTCGATAAACATGGCGCGCTGTGTGGTCCAGAAAAAACTGTTGTACAGCCCGTAGCTGAACCCCAACGCGAGCATGGCCGCAAGGCCTGAACCATACTGACGCACATTGAGCAGTAGCGCGAACAGCAACAACGATGTAATCAAAAACATCTGATTGAGCGTGAGCCGGTGGCGCAAACGATCCCAGCACCATAGACCGGCGTTGAATCCACCGCCTGCGATCGCGATCAACAGCGCGACCGATGCCATGCCACCGCCCTGCTGCCACATGAACACCGGCAAATAGAAAGGGAACATGCCGATCAACAGCGAGTGCAGCCCCAGATAGAGATAGAAAGTTTGGTTGGCTGGGGGCATGAGCTTGAGAGATTAAACAGGGTTGGCGGTCAGCGCCCGCAGCCGCTAGTGTAACGATGCCGAGAAAGAAAACTGACGCACGCACGCTACCTGCTTGTGCGCAGGACCCGGGCCAGGAACTGACGGGTTCGCGGGTTGTCGGGATCGCGAAAGATGACATTGGGCGGTGCCGACTCAACGATGCGCCCACCATCGAGAAAGCAGACCCGATCTGCCACCTCGCGGGCAAACGACATTTCGTGGGTGGCGAGAATGATCGTCATGCCCTGATCCTTGAGTTGTCGCACCACATCGAGCACCTCGCCGACCAGCTCCGGGTCGAGTGCCGAGGTGATTTCGTCGAGCAGCATGATCTCCGGCTGCATCGCCAGTGCCCGCACAATGGCCACGCGCTGCTGTTGCCCGCCGGACAATCGATCCGGATACTCGCGCGCCTTGTCAGCCAGGCCAAAGCGCTCCAGCAAGTGCATCGCGAGCTGCCGGGTGTCGTCGGCATCCTGCGCCAGCACGCGCCTGGGTGCCAGCGAAATATTCTGCATCACCGTCATGTGCGGGAACAGATTGAAGCTCTGGAACACGATGCCGATGCGTCTGCGCAGCGGGTTGGGATCCAGGCCGGGCACCGAGATCTCCAGATCGTCCAGCCAGATCTGCCCTTCATCGATTGGCTCTAGCAGATTGATGCAGCGTAGCAGCGAAGACTTGCCGGAACCCGAAGCGCCGATCAGGCAGATCAGCTCGCCCGTTGCGACGTCCAGATCGATTCCATCGCAGACGATCAGATCACCGAATCGCAGCGTCACGCCACGCAGGCGCAGTTTGCTATCGGTCATCAGCTGCGCTCGGCTCGCTGGCGGGCCAGCAGATAGTCGGCATAACGGGTGGCCGGTATGGTGACGCACAGGAAGATGATCGCCGCCCCGACATAGGGGGTGAAATTGGCCATCAGCGATTTGTAGACGTTGGCCTGACGCAACAGCTCGATCGGGCCGACGAACGACAGTAGCGCCACATCCTTTTGCAGCGCGATGACAAAGTTCATCATCGCCGGCACCTGACGCCGTATCGCCTGCGGCAAAATGACATAGCGCATGGTGTCCGATCCAGACAGGCCCAGCGAGCGCGCCGCGGCGCTTTGGCTCTTATGCACCGACTCGATACCTGAACGCAGCACTTCGGCGACATAGGCAGAGTACGTCAGCACCAGCGCGACGGTGCCCCAGATGTAGGGCGAGTTCCAGGGTCTTGACAGCCCCAGACCCGGGATGCCAAAGCCGATCAGGTAGACCAGCAGGATGGTCGGAATGCCGCGAAATATGTCGGTGTAGAAGGCGCCGAAAAGCCGCAGCGGAAAGAGCGCAGGATTGCGCGTGTTGCGACACAGCGCGATCGCAAGCGACAGCAGCAGGATCAGCGGCAGGCTCCAGGCGAAGATCATCACATCGACCAGAAACGCTTCGAGCAGTGTCGGAAACGTCTTTTGCAGAATCGGCCAGTTGAAAAAGCTGCGCCGCACCGCCTCCCAGCCGGGCGTCAGTGGCACCAGCCAGTAGATCGCTGCGATGACGCACAGCAGACTGGTCGCGCCAATCGCTACACCGCGTCGGCGCTCGCCGCGTTCATAGCGCTGACGCGGCGTCAGTGACTGTGACACCCTGGAGGTTCAGACGCGCTACTTCGCCATGTCGATTACCGGCGCGCCGGTGGCCTGTGACAACCACTTGGATTCGATTTCTGCCAGCGTGCCGTCGCTCGCGAGTGATTCGATCGCCGCGTCGACGCAGGGTTTGAGCGCACTGCCCTTGCTCATCAGGAGGCCAAAGTTGTCCGGCGCTTCGTTGTTCTCGACCGGAAACTGTCCCAGCACTTTGCCGCCATCCAGTTGCACGGCCGCAACAAACAGCGCGGACGGCAGGTCGAATACGATCGCATCAATCTGGTTTGCGCCAAGTGCGGCCACCACATCGGCGTTGTCGTCGTAGAGCAGCATATCCTGCTCAGGTTGCAGCACGCTGGCCAGAAATGGCTGACTGGTGGTACCTGCTGCGGCTCCGTATTTGAGCCCTTTCAGCGCAGAGGCAGTAGCTGGAGTCTCGGCCGCTGCGGTATCCCCGCGCACCACCACAGCCATGGTAGTGGTGTAGTACGGGATACTGAAATCGATCACTTCGAGACGTTCCGGCTTGATCGAGTACTGCTGCAGATTAAAATCGAAGTTCTTCGCGCCGGGCTGAATAGCCTCGTCAAAGCTTGTGCGCACCCAATCGACCGCGTTGGCCGCAAACCCCATGCGCTCGGCTACCGCATAGGCGACAGCAGCCTCAAAACCCTCGCCACTTTCCGGTGCGTCGTTCATCACCCATGGCGGATAAGCCGGATTGCCGGTGGCAATGGTTAGCCGATCCGCTTTTAGCGTGTTGCCGGCGGTGCACTCATTGCCGGCGGCCATTGCGGTGGTACCGGCGAACAGCACGCCTACAGCGCTGAGAACTAGCATCAGACGATCAAACATGACATCGGCTCCATTGGAGATATTCGAGTGACCTAAGAATAACAGACATCGATGTCCTCCAACTCACCCTGAGGCCATCTGCGCCGCGCCGGTCCAGACAGGGTGTGCAGCGCGACTCGCCCTTGAAGGATCCCATCGGCGCACCGATATCCAAATCAACGCGTTAGCACCACGCAAGCGCCACACAGCAGAGCCTTCTGCCCATGCCCGACACGCCAGACTATTCGATTGTCATACCGGCCTATAACGAGGCTGAGGTTATCTCCGGCACGCTCGAACAAGCCCAACAGGCCATGGCGTGCACCCACCTGCTCGGCGAGCTGATTGTGGTGGACAACAACTCGGATGATGCGACGCCCGCCCTTGCGCTGGCGGGCGGCGCACGCGTAGTCGCAGAGCCAGTGAACCAGATCTCCAGAGCGCGCAACGCAGGCGCACAAGCGGCCAAAGGACGTTATCTGGTGTTCGTCGACGCCGACACCCAACTGAGTGACCGATTGCTATCTGCAGCACTGCAGAATCTGACGCAGCGTGACTGTGTCGGTGGTGGTGCTCTGATTGCCGCCGATCGAACAGCATCTGCGGGGACACAAAGAATAATCGACGGCTGGAATCACCTCTCCCGATTCACGCGCACGGCAGCGGGTTGCTTCATCTACTGTCAACGCGACGCGTTCGTCGCGGTGGGAGGATTCAGCGAGAAAGTTTACGCCAGTGAAGAAATTGGTTTGTCGAGAGCGTTGAAACGCTATGCACGGGGACGATACGCCGACTTCACGATCATCGCCGACCCCAAAGTCCGCACCTCACTGCGAAAGCTTGAATGGTTTACACCTGGAGAACTTATTATGTACACGCTGGTGCTTTTTTTGCCCTTCGCCCTGCGTTCAAAGAGGCTGTGCGCATTCTGGTATCGACGCCCTGCTACCCGCGACAATCCGTCTGCGAATCATTGATCAGCTGCCGCCAGCATCGGCAGGCAGTACACGAATAGAACCGCGGTCAACCCTGGGCCGTATGCGTTCACGCCATACCAGGAGCTTTTTCAGGAGCTACCCCTGGACCAGCGTCTGGCTATCGCGAACCGCTCGCAAACGAGGCAATGGTTCTGAGCAGGATCCGCAAATCCAGACCGAAGGATTGCATTTTCACGTAGTAGAGATCAAACGACAGTTTTTTTATCGAATCCTGCTCACTGGCAGCATAACCTGCATTGATTTGCGCCCAGCCGGTGATACCTGGCTTCACTAGAAGCCGGTTCACGAAATACGGGATCTTCGATTCCAGTTCTTCGGTAAATTCCGGGACTTCCGGTCGTGGGCCGACGATCGACATGCTGCCGGCCAGCACGTTCAACAGTTGCGGCGCTTCATCGAGTCTTGAACGGCGCAACAGTTTACCCACACGGGTAACCCTTGAATCTGATTCCGTAGCCCACTTTGGCCCTTTGTTTTCTGCTTCTTTCACCATGGTTCGAAGCTTCAGCATGGTGAACGGTCGACCAAACTGCCCGATTCTTTTCTGCCTGAAAACCACGGGGCCGCGCGAATCGAGGCGAACAGCAATGGCGGCTATTAGAACAAACGGGAAAAGTAAAACAATGGCCACTGAGGCCACTACGATATCAATGATCCTTTTGAAAGCTCGCTTGTACAACAGTGAACTACCCGCCTGACTGTCAATGATCCACTGCGCGTCGATGTGCTCGCTGGGAACTCTTTCAAGAAGGTTTTCGATGAAGCTGGTATAGGTGGTAACAGTCAGGTTGCTATTGACAAGACTGAGCAACTCGCCCTCTGATGGAGCCTCTGGATCATTGGTATCAACCACAACTTCGTGAACGCCACGCTGCAACACCCAGCCTTTGAGGTTATCGTGCTCTTGCCCTTCGATACTATGAGAGACAAACCTGACTCCGGGATCCTGGTGGTTGGTAACGTAGCTCAGCGCTCTTTCGGTGTAGGACCTCGACCCCACAAACGCAACCACGTGTCTTTTGCGCGTTGTAAATTCAACGATTACTGATCGGATGGCAAACATTCCGAGTGTGCAACCGATTAACGTAAAAAACGAGATCAGCCGCCCAACCGTGACGTAGTGTACGAATAATAGCTCGACGTTTATCAGCAACAGACCCACAAACGCCACGCAAAAACAATGGGCCAGCAATCTGTAAGACCTGATGCGCTGACTGGATTCATGAATACCGGCAATGTGCGCGACCAGTGCAACGATTATCGCCACACCTACCGAATAGGGAACCTGATGAACGTGCGCACCGGCCGTATCACCCAGGTTAACCGACACACTGTGAGGCGTGATCGAGAACGCAATAGTGGCACTGATATAGGCAACAAAGAAATCGAACACAAACCAGGTACGCGGCCTTATATTCGCCAGAGACAGGGGACGATAAGCTGCCGGAAATACATCCAGCGTTTCGTGCGAGGAAGGTCTACGCACATCTGGCGAATCAGCATCAATACTCAAGGTTTGGGCGCACTCACGGCTTTAGGCAGCGCGCAATCTACTGCACTGCAGCACTCTATTGAGTGACGCAGATCATAAAAATTGTAACCGATTACAATATGTGACAATTACTGCTGTAGCGCTGTCACATCAGTGTTTATTTAGATATTGATAGCTTACGTACGCGGCGCTGTTGCGCAACCGATACTGTAGTGCCGAACTCTATCTATAACGAGAGAGAAGCGCTACAAATGATCGTAGAAAATGTGTCAAAAACCACAAAACGTTTAAGCCCCAACTGTGGCACCAACGTTAGAGCAACGCTGGCTCAACTGGTTACTATGGCCCAACAAAGCAACGCTGGACCCAACCCAGTTACCGGTGCGACCAGAGCATAAGTCTTGTGTGGATTTAAAGGCTCGGTTGGATCGTCTGATTTTTAGTAATCAAGGACAACATAGGAAGAATATTACGACCATTTGATTTCATCCTGCGTTCGACTAACCCTGTTTGTGCAATGACTATTATGAATCTGGCGAAGACCAATACGGTTCGCTGAGTGTTGTTTAATCCCCACCAAGGAATTTTAGAAAGCCAACCAACAAATCTTCATCTCTCTCAGAAAGTTGATAAGGTGGCATGGTAGATATATCCGATGCCGAGATTGACTTCAGGTTTTTTTTCAAAAACTCTTGACGCACAGGGTCAACAGGAATGCCCGTGATGATCTCGATAGTATCTTCGTCCTGCATCCATTCACGACCGGTGAAACTTTCCCCTTCAAGTGTCGTTAGCGTCACCTGCCGGTAGGTGGGCGAAATAACAACACTGGGCTCTCGAATACTCTGACGAATATAATCCTCATCCAGAACCGAGGCATGCTCCAGCGATGGCGCAATCAGACTACTGCTGGGGAAATCCAGAATCTCATGACAGGATGAACAACCAAGCTCGTTGTAAAACAACTCGAAGCCCTGTTGCAGTTCCGGCCAGTTGAGCGCCACCTCGGCCGATTCTACACGCGCCGGTCGTTTAATGGTGAGCGCCGATATCATCGCGCTATCCAGCTGACCATCCAGGTTCATAAGATAACCGACCAGATCTCTTAATTCTGCGTCAGTCAGTGATGCTCCGATTGCTGCTGGCATCGCCCCTTGAGATCCCTGCATTCGATAAGCGTCCGGGTAGAGGATCGACTGTAGAATAAACACTTCTGCCTCCATACCTTCAACTCGGCTGCCAGCAACACCTGCGATGCCAGCAAGCCCAGGCCCCAAACCACCTCCCTGGCCCTCCACGATGGAATGACAGCCGGCACAATTCCCCTGAAATACCTGCTGTCCCCGATCTATGTCAACCGCCGGAGCCCCAATCGGATGAAACTGACTCGACGCGGCTACAACAGCCAGCAGCAACAGCACCAAAGACACTAAAAAAACGCCGACAACTTTCATTGCTCGTTGCCAATGGTGAGGGTTAGGTCTTTCACTTGCGTTATTTTGACAACCTTATCCGGATACACACCGATATACATCTCGCCCGTGTTAGTAATATCGATATCAACCGCACCGGGTACCGTCGCCAACAGTTGCAGCTCGGCGCTCTTGGTTCCATCGTCGGATACAGTGATATCGACCCGAGCAATCCGGCCTTCCCCGTAAATCACCACGTAGAGCGCATCATCCCAGGGTGAGGACAAAGAACCCTCAGGGGCATACGCAAGACCACCCAACGCAAAGCTGGATCGTAACAGCGGACGGTTGACACCTTCCGCACTATCGTGGGCGTAAGGATGGCCATAAAAGCCACCTTCCTGCACCTCTATGATCTTGTCACCCAGATTCCCGCCAAGTCGTCCCGATTGCGCATCGTTGTCGGTTGCATACAGGACGCCACTACCGTCAAAAGTAAGTCCAAAGGGATTCCGCAATCCGGTGGCAAACACCTCCAATTCACTATAGTCAGGACCACTTAGTTTGAGGATCGCCCCTTCTATCGGATCGGTTGCCGGATGCCCATCCGAGTGATTAGCGGTAGTGATGTATAGGGAGCCATCATCGTCAAATGCCAAATCATTGTTCTGATGCAGATAATCCGGACCTTTGGCCCCAGGCAGCTCGCCAACGACATCGTGGTACCAATCCATTACGCCGTCACCATCCGTATCTCTGAGTCGGGTGATCGCGCCAGTTGACTTTTGATCGGCTTTGCCATTTTTCCACAGGGTGTGCTGACCAGAGCGAGAGACATATATTTCGTTATCGTGCACAGTCATTCCGTAGGGCCGGTTGAGCATACGTGCAACCAGACGTTCGGAAATATTGCCAGCGCCGTCGTCGACCAGCTCTGCGACCACCCCTTCCTGAGCAGCAATGCCTGAATGACCACTCACAAATACTCTTCCATCATTCGAGACGGCAACCCGCACAGGTATGATTTCAGTATTGCTGTAATCTTCAATGACAAATCCATCGGCAGCAAGCTTACCGATCCCGACAGACCCACTGGCGCTTCCGGGGTTCGGAAGATAGGGACTGATGAGGTCCTTTGCGATGAATCCGGCACCACACAAAAGTACACCCGCAACTGACGCCAGTGCTACAACTCGCTTGGAAAACGAGGAAAGAAAAGAGCCACCGCCTGCAAAAAACACCAGCATGACTGGCAGAGCCGCTGCCCCGCCGAGTGCAAAAGCGGTGACCTCTTGCCTGGATAGCTGGCTAAGTTTTAGCGCCAGCTCAACAACAAAGTTACGGCCAGGCGCCTCTTGCGACGCGACCAGTAACACGACGTAAATACCCAGCAGCGATATAACGAGAACCAACAGCGCGGTGAAGCGCAGTCGCCGGAGTAGAAATGCCATTAGGGAAAACAGGGCCGAACACCCCAGATAGGCAAATAGCAGTATTTGAATGCTTGTACTGTTCATATTTGAATACAGGAGTAAAGTGATAAAACCATGCGACGGGTGTGAACCACACCAACACCCTTTGGTCGACAACGCGCCCAACACAGGCTGACGACATTGGGTACCGTGTCTCTTGGTTGAAGAAAGGAATCGTAGCGTTGAATTTAACCGGATCTCTGCTGCTCTTTCACCGACCGACGCACATGCTCGGGTGAATAGATGCTGACAAAGATCTCTTTCTCTTCGCGATTTTCCTCAACCATCTCTCTGGCCAACTTTCCACATGCAGCTGCAATAACAAAGGTTAACCAGCTAATGTCGTTATAGGTGAATTCATAGAATATCCCTCCCAGCAGAAAAGTCACATGAGACGCCATTAGGCAATTACTTAGAATTCTTAATAGGTTTTTCTGCTCAACTGGTGTGTTTGGCAACCCCTTACCGCAGATATACCGGACCTTCCACAACGTCCACATCACCGCCAATTGCAATAGCGCCCAAATTACAACGCCCGAATAACCCAGCTCTGCGAGAATATTGAAGTAACTTGAGTGCACAGATCGTTTGACACCGAATTCTCCTTCCGTGGGATCATAGAATTCATATTCTTTTGGATAGCAACCTACTCCGACGCCAAGCGTCTTGTCCTGAGCCATCTTGTGAGCAATACCCCAGAAATGGGGCCGACTGGCCGCAGAACTGTCCAATTCACTTTGATCCTTGAAAGCACTGGACAAACGATCATAGTAACTCTGAGGCACCAGATTAAGTGAAAAAACTGCGACAATTGCCACGACCGCCACTGTCAGCCAGGTAAATCGTCGGCGCAGTAAAAAAATCCAGAAAAAACCGCCAGCGATAAGTGCAAGCGCGCTACCACGGGAATCAGTACCATAAACAAAACCCGCCAGGCCAAGGATGTTGTACAGTATTACGACAAGCGTCAGATACCGTACGGTCCGCATACGAAACAACGGATAAAGCAACTGATCACTACCATTCTTTAACAATATAACAATCGGCAAACTGAGAAAGATCGTCATGGAAGATGCCAACGCGACAGCGTTACTCCCCGTCATCGTTCCGGAACCCACCTCAATGTCATACAGGGTTCCGCCTTTCACAAGAATTTCAATTCCCAGCGTGGCAGAGTGAAAAGAGAAAAAGAGACAGACAGCCAGCACAAGAGCGAGGATATGCTTTAACGACGAAAGAAAACTTGCAGTAAGCAGAACCGTGAGTGAGAGAACAAGCACATGTCCATAATCGATCTCCGTTGGACTATCGCAGTAAGTGACTAGTTGCGATGCCAGCGTGTTAGCTGCGTACAGACCAATTAGTATATGAATACTATTGTTAAATTTTGGCCAGTGTTTACTAAGTAGAGAGAAAAGAACGAAAACGCCGGCAGCTACCAGTGGGATACGGTAGGCTGATATATCCCACCACATCCAGTCGTGCGGGCGGAATAGTGCATACCACCAATACATTATCATTGCGGCAAAAGTGCTCGTAGACGCCGCCTTAGCGAATAAGAGCATCATCGCAATTGCAACAAGAGAGCGAATCATCTTCTATTGGTCACACTCAAGCAATCAAACACAGGTCTGCCCTTAAACACAAAAAGGATAATTTCAAACAGATATAAACGATGTAGCCAACTAAACAACAGCAGCGCACGGAATCCAATGACCGAACTGACCAAATCTGCAATGTTCATGCCCTGGAAAATCCAGTCTCACGTCAACGGACGGCAAAAGAGACTTGCGCAATTGTCGAAGCTACACTCAGATAAAGGTGCCATTTGATCTGACAGACTTACAGCACCAGCGCTCTTATCGACCGGTAGGTACTTTTTAGGCTCGTGCCGCAAAGCGACTAACCGTAGACGACAGGTAGGCACGCTCTTCAGATCCTAAAAGAGTCCAGTATGCCACTACAGCGTAGAGGCTAGCTGCCATAAGTGCCTGTCCTATCAGCTCAAAGTAACTGTCTGGCGCATTATTATTAGCCAGATACTTCAATACAACGAATAGCAATATAGACGACGGTATCGCTCGAAGATAGGTATCCCTAAAATATCGAATAAGACTTGAGCGAATCACTCGACTTGTCAGAATTGGTGTAATCACTCCATAAAACAGAATTTGCGTGATTGCCGTCCCAATTGCCACACCTACCAGTTCGTACTTTTGAATCAGTATAATACTCAGGATAAGATTTAGAATAGAGAAACTGAAATTGTAGAAGGAGAAAATTCGGTGATTCGAGGTACCGAGTAAAATTGAATAACTCAGCAATTGGGGACCTTTGATAAGTTGCGTCAAGAAGATTATCGATAGCACGGCACTGCACTTCTCAGCATAGGTCGGCCCCATCCACAATGCCACGAAGTAGTCTCCCACAGCCAACACACCAAGGCAAAGCAGATTCGAGACAATCAGCATGACTTTTGTCCCGGTGACGTAAGTGGCATAAATTGCCTGATTACCCTGTGTTGCTTCTTGCTCGCTGAATACCGGCACAAAAGTCTGAGCGATTGCGAGGATCAACTTATTCGTGTATTCCCCCAGGCTCCATGGAATGCTGTAGTAGGTAATCGCAGCAGCGGACATAAAGAACCCAATTACAAATGCATCGCTGTAGTAGACCAGTTGCAGGGCAACCATAGACAGTAGAGTGTATTTGCTATAACCGAAGATATTGGATATAGTTTTCCGATCCGCATTCCTGACATCGATGTGAATACTGGGCTCGAACTTTTTTAGCGAGAAAAAAAGCGCAAATGCCGCAAAAATGTTACCGAATAGCGAGATAAAACCCATTGTTACAAGCCCAAAGCCTGCAGTCAGGAAGTAGTAAAAGAGAATCGCTTTAAATAACGCCATCAATAAGTTCACAGCGTTGATGACCTCATAACGCTGAATACCGTAAAAGGTACCCATCAGTACCCCAGTCGATACAAATATCCCGATATCGAGCGAGGCGATCAGAATCAATTTGTGAACAGTATCGGCGAACTCCTGCTCGAAGCTAAAAAACGACACAAAGGACGACGCGATCAGTGGACTCAACAACACCAGACCACTGGCGACGACGATCATGATCATCAGGCCGGATGCAATCACTACGTTGACGCTGCGATAGTCGTCGAGTGCCTTGTGACGCGAGACGTACTTGGCGATCGCCGAACTCACTCCCAGATCCAGCAGAGCCATATAGCCGGTTAAAGCCGCTACAACAGACCAAATGCCGTATCCGGTGTCGCCCAGTGAGTGGACGAGAAATGGCGATAGCAGGAACGCTATGATGATTGTGCCAGCGATTCCGACATAGTTCGAAAACACATTCTTGGCGATGGTTTTAATCAACGGACGCTGCTCGATGTGCGGCTAAGGTATTCTTTCACTGTCTCTTCTTCACTATCACTGCCGGGTTTCCCGCGACAATAGAGAAATCTTCCACAGGACTGGTCACCACCGCCCCTGCCCCGACAATACACTTACGGCCAACATCGGCCATAACCAAAGCGCCGTTCCCAATCCACGAGTCATCACCGATTGAAATCTTCGAGTATGTGCCACCTTGTTGTTGAATCGGCGTGTCCAGATCACTAAAGCTGTGTTGATGTTTTCCACTGAGAAGATGAACACCACTACCCAGCAGAACGCCTTGCCCAATCCGACACAAGCCGATATTGCATTGCGGTCCGATGTAGACACCCTCGGCTACTTCGGTCCTTTGTTGAGAGAACAGCACACCAAAGCCGATAAATACCCCTAGTTCACAGTGCTGCATGGCCATCCAGAAGAAAGCATTGCGCAGGTACACAC
This sequence comes from uncultured Granulosicoccaceae bacterium, assembly GCA_964573105.1. GTDB lineage: Bacteria > Pseudomonadota > Gammaproteobacteria > Granulosicoccales > Granulosicoccaceae > CAKZSB01. The sequence goes on along the minus strand of CAZNIS010000023.1, from coordinate 33,875 downwards.
CGAATATCCCCGGGAGCATACTCACCAGTTGAGAAGCGCCAGAGAATGCCGAATCCCGGTTGCCCGCTGCCGCTGCAAGCAAATAGCCCAGATATACCGGCAGAATTATGACGCAGCACAGCCCTCGCACCGCTTGTTTGAGCAGTTCTTTCATACAGCCGGCTCAAACTGCGACACGAGCTCAGACGACACGCTCGCTCTGGAACCATATTCGAGATGAATTATCCGGCAGCCGTTTTTGAAATGATCAACGAAAGGCTGTAGCAACATTATTCCTTTGAATGAGTTTGAGTAGGAGCGGGCTATATTTCGCCCCGCTGACAATCGTGCTCAACACACAATAATTGTTCCACGCGACCTTTGCGGGTCCCTCATACCCAGCAATACAGAACTGCCGACGACAACCTGAATCATGGCCGGAAATCTGCGAGTGAACTCTGGGCCTTCAGATTCTGTTTTAAGGCGCCATCTAATCGCCCCGACTCCATTCCCTGACAATGCGCAAATGCCAAAATACCGACACCAACTTGCCAAAATAATTGGTACAGAACCTACTGCCTATGTCGCGGCGAATGCTAGCGCACAATTGACTGTGGAACTGGTTGGCAAAGTACTCAAGCTGATTCAGGCCAGCGAACAACTGCAAGTGGATCGCAAGAAAATGTCACGCGAGATTGGCGCCGCAAAAAAGGCCGGCCAGGCAGCCGAACCGATCATCGCACAAGTGGCAACGATTAGCGGCCAGATCTCGGAGCTGGACGATACCATCGCCGAGTGCATGACGCGACTGGAACAAAACATTGGCACTGACGAACCAGCAGAGCCGTCATCGCAGATGCCCGAGCATTTTCGGGCCACCGATTACGACACGAACACAGCTGCCGGCAACGACCTGAAAGTATCCTGTGAGCAGCCGTTCCCACACGAAGAGTGGCAGACCTACGTAAAACAACACAGCCGATCGACCGCCTATCACGACGCCAGATGGCATCAATTGATATATGACAATTTCGGGCACAATCCACACTACCTGATCGCGCGACAGTCAGGCAGGATCGTTGGCGTACTGCCATTGATTCACATAAAGAGCGCACTGTTTGGCTCGTCGCTGATTTCATTGCCTTACGTTAACTATTCGGGCGTGCTCGCCGATGACGCGGCTACTGCCAGACAATTGCCAGCTGTCGCCCAGCAACTATCCAGAGAGCTTGGCGCGAGCCATGTCGAGCTGCGCGACACCGGCAATCAGAACGCGGCCGCAACCAAAACACATAAAGTGTCGATGATTCTGCCGTTACCAACAAGCGACGAAGCGCTGGACCGGGAACTTGGAAGCAAACTGCGAGCCCAGGTCAAGCGCGCGAGCAGCCACGGTCTGATCTTCAAGTTCGGCGGCGAAGAACTTGTGAGCAGCTTCTACCAGGTGTTCAGCCGCAACATGCGGGACCTGGGCACACCTGTGTACAGTCGCCGATTCTTCAGCGATATCATCCGCACGTTTCCCGAGAAAACCTCGATTGCGGTGGTTTATCAGGGCGAAAAGCCACTAGCGGCCGGATTTTTAATCGCACACAACGACAAACTCGAGATCCCCTGGGCATCGTCGCTGCGCGAGTTCAATCATCTGGGTGCCAATATGTTTCTGTATCGCTCAGTTCTGGCAAAAGCCATTGAGCTGGGTCATTCGTTCTTTGACTTTGGTCGTTCGTCGATCGGCGCCAGCACACACAAATTTAAGCGTCAGTGGGGTGCGCAGGAACACCAGCTGTACTGGCACTACTGGTTGAATGACACTGACGAACTACCGGAAGTCAACCCGCAGAATCCAAAGTATCAACTGGTGATCAATATCTGGAAACGTCTACCAGTAGCACTTGCTAACTTTATCGGCCCGCATGTGGCGAAAAACCTGCCGTAGCAAGCAACAGCTTTTTGCTAGCGACAGATTTCCTGGTACAACTCGGTGTACTCCCTGGCCATACGCGATGCGGAGTACAACCTGTTGATACGATTGTGCGCCGCGATTGCAATTTGCTCACTTAGTGCGGCATCGCCCAGCAACTCCCGCCAACAGGCCTCTAGCGCTCGCTTGTCGCCAAAGGGCGCCAGTAATCCGGTAGCCTTGTGTTCGATCAATTGGTCGATGCCAGGTATGTCATAGGCTGCCACCGGAACTCCCATTGCCATCGACTCCATCAGGCATCTTGGAATACCTTCCAGCTGCGAACTCATGACAAATAAGTCGAAGGTCTTTAGGTATTCGAGAGGGTTGTTGACAAACCCGGTAAATTCTATCGCATCGGCGCTGGCCAGACCGGCCGCGTAGGCTTCGTATTCGGCTCGACTCGCACCGTCGCCCAACAGACACAAGCTCACATCGGTTGTATCCTGCGCCACGGCATCAAACACATCCAGCAAATCGCGTACATTTTTACGCTCAATCATCTGCCCGATAAAACCAATTTTCTTTGCACCACCGGCATCCTTGCGTGCACCACGGAATTCGATCCCTTTCAGATCCACCGCGTTGCGGATATAGCGGATTTTTTTATCTGATACCTTCATCCCCCGGACGTCACTCTCTAATTCCGGCGATAGTGGAACGACGAAATCAAAAAAACGCAGACTGACGCAGCCGAGCTTAATAAACAGATTGAGCTTCCAATCTACTGTGGTTTCGAAGCCGTGTGGCGTAGATATACATTTGACACCAGCGATGCGACCAGCAATCACGCCGATGATGTCGGATTTGTATCCGTGACAGTGAATGACTTCAATGCCACGCTGCCTGATCAGTTTGACCAATTGACTGACAACACGAAAGTCGAACCGTCCGTTCATGGGTAGTTCATGTGCAGGCAGTCCGAGGCGCTTGAACTCCCGCGTTAGCTCAAGATCGTGATCCACGCTTTCGCGCGTGACCACCAGCTCGGAGTCGACCAAACCCGCGTCGGCGTTGTTTGCCAGCGCCAGGATCCACTTCTCGGCACCATAGAAACCGGTGGAACAGATGAAGTGCAGCACCTTAACGGGTTTAACCAGATTGCTACTTATTTCGCCGGCATCGGCAGGTGCTGCGGGCGCATTCATTGTCATTTGTCTGCTCATTGAAATCTTGTTCTCAGCCAGCGAATTTCCCGCGCGGGGTTGAACCGTGCCAGCGCACGCCCCCATCGGCCTGCAGCCTCACCCAGTATTCCTGCCACCGACTGAAAGCAATCGTCCTCAATAAGCGCTTCGGAGTAGGCCTCCGTGGCGCGCTCGAGATGTAGTAACCCGGAAGGCCCGTGGTTCTGCAAAAGAATGATCTGAATTCGAGCGTAGTGAGCCGTATCTGATTTTCGAAGCTCAGATATCACATAGTCGCGAAAGAAAACAGCTCGCTGCAGAAAACTTTCACGCTGATCAGTCGCGTAGCAATAGGCGGCATAGAGGACTTCAACTTTACGAATATCCTGAGCCACCCAGGTCGCGTTGGGATACTCGAGCTTGTCGTAATCGAGGCTTGGCCCCTCATGCTCGACCATCCAGCGGGCATAGTGCAAAAGCCCTTGACGCGCATATTCAAACGCCGTGTCAAAGGTACCCTGCTCGCGCTTTACATCGAGGTAATGCGCGACTTCCTGTAGAAAGACGGTGTAGAACCAGGTGTGCTCAACGTCTTCAAGCCCGCGCATGGCAATATCATCGGACGGCCCAAATGTGTGGCGTATGACCGTTTCAGCGCGCGTAAGATAGTCATTATCACCGGTCAGCTCAAAACTATCCAGCAATGCGCGAATGTAATTTCCCGTGCCGCGGCTAAACGGATATCTATAGCGAAAGGTTTTATTGCCTTTTAGCAGTGTCAGTGTCTGGTGCAGATCCTGTCGAGTGCCAAGGCATCGCTCTACCAGCGTATTTCCGCCCTCGTAGTATGCCGTTATCCAGGCCGCCAGCCCTAGCACCGTTTCACGTGCCTCGCGATCACCTGTCATCAGGTAGTAGAGCTTCAAACCCGACGTATAGCAGTGTTCCGGACCGGGGCCACCGCCCATCGGGCCGGACCAGTCAGATGCGTACTGGTGGCGTGAAAATGTCCGGTGCGTGCAAGTGTGGGCTTGCTTGTAGTGATCCGTGTGCCAGAACAAACCATTGTTGTACTCGGCGCGATCAAGTTCGGTACGATACACATCGATGTCCATCACATGACTTGCCAGCGTCTGCATCAGGTCGTACCAGCGTGGATCAGCACTGAGCGCAAACTGACGTGCGAATCCGTATACAGGGTCGTATTGATTGTTGTAGTGAGAGACGAAAACGCCGTCGCCGTCATCGAAGGCCGTCTCGTGATCGGCGTAAATCTCTCCGTAGTGCCGCCATCCGTATTCGTCAACGGCTTCGCGTTTTGCTACATAGCCTGCCGTTTCGCTAAGCCCGATCTCCAGCAGGTCATCGTAGCCACGGTCAAGCGGCTCCCCGTCGCTGTACCTCAGCGCACAAGCCTGCTGATAAACCGCTGGTTCCAACACCACGATCGCACGATTTTCGACCCAATCCAGTGCGTCAGAATCATCGCCGAAGGAAAAGTGAATCGATTGCCCTTTGCGTTCTCCGGCCTGCAGCTCATGTGGCGATGATCCACCGTCGGGAAACAACTGGCACACCAGCGCGTCTGCACTACACCGCAGGCCAGACGGGAAGTTTTGCCAATAGTCTTGCAACGATGCCTGATACCGCGCAACGTTACCACCCGCAATATCAACGACCGGCTGACAGCGCGCGCCCTGCTCCGCGACATTGTCATCGACGGTCAATCGGTAACCATTGGGTTGCCCGGTCATTATCGCGGGTAATTGGCCTTCGGCATCGACGTGCACCGGGCTCTGCCAGTTTTCGCCCCCACTGGAAGACTGCAAAATACCAATCTCGCTGGCAGCGTCTGCACTGTGCCACTTTTCTCCACAACGCGTTCTGATCGCGATTCGATCCGCGCTGTGGCTGACACATAGTTTCAGTGCCCGGAACATAAATGAACCCGGATCACCTAAATCCCAAAGACCACCGGCGTGCCTGGCTCGTGCGCCGTTATGGACGACACAGCGACAGCTTAGAACCCTCTCTGCGCTGAGGGTGAAATGAAGATCAATAGACACCGGCTGGTGAGCCGGTGTGAGACACTTAGCGCGTACGTGCCAGCGCACGCTGTGAGCGCCGACAGACTCCATCGCCATCGACTCTGTTTCAAGGTCGATCTCAACACCCTGATCATCCGTTACACAGATCCTGTGATCGGCGACCTTGCCACCCCATACCAGGTAGCCATTATTCATCACCCGAGGCAACATGCCGCGTCCGTCACGCGCAAGTAGAAATTCGTACTCTCCCGCCCTAACGCTGATCTCTTCAGGCCCTTCCACTACCTCAAAGGGATTTTGCGGCGTGTGGTCTGACGCAGTGGATACGAGTTGCGCGGTAGCAAGCCCTTCGGTGATAGCAAATCGCACCAGTACCCAACGCGGACTACCATCAGGCCAGGTTTGGCTGACCGATAAATCGCAGTTAATCGGCTCGTCATTCAGATCGCGCAGTTGAAGTTGCTGCACAGTAGCAGCGTATCCGCGGGGCAACGGCACGCCAATGGACAGCGGCTGGCCGGTGGCCGCCGTATCCGATATACGTTTGATGTGTAGGGCGATAGGATTCATTGGTGGTGCATCATTTATGTGCATTGCCGAAGCGCAATCCAACGGGATGATCAGACCAAAAAACAGGCACACCACAGGCGACGCAGCTACAAGCTGCCAGAGAGCGCGCAATCGATAGGCGTCTGTTCGGTGTCAAGTGGCCGTGCCGGCAGCACCGCTGTGATCGTTTGACTATCAATGCCGTAGCGATTGATACAGTTGGTGATACTGTTCAATCATGTTCGTCAGCGTGAATTTGTTGTGAAACCGTTCGCTGCCGTTGCGCGCCAGCGTGCCTCTCGTTGACTCGTCTTCAGCCACAGTACGCATCGCCTCTACCAGCGCACCGAGATCGGCACTCGGTACAACCAGTCCGGTTTTGTCTCGCTCGACAATCTCTGGATTTCCGCCGACATCCGTGACGATACAACATACGCTCATTGACATGGCCTCAAGCAACGTCATGGATGTCCCCTCAGTAAGGGAAGGCAACAAAAATACATCGATCGCCGACATGTAGGCGGCTGTGTCCGTTTGGTAGCCACAAAAAACAACAGCGTGTTCAATCCCCAGTTCGCGCACCAGCTGTTCAATCGCCGATCGCTCATCACCGTCGCCGACCAGCAGCAGCACCACACCGGGGTTGCTGCGGCACACCTGTGCGAATGCATTGACTAATAGCGGCAGATTCTTCACGGCATCAAACCGCGAGATCGTGCCGTAAACGAGCTTGTCATCGGCGATGCCGTGCTCGCGACGTTTGGCTCGATGCGGATCCCGCTGCCCCGCCGCCATACCGTTGTACACGACGCTGATGCCGCCGCGACGAAACCACTCAAAATGCGCCAGCGCATCTGCGGTGGCCTCCGAAATGGCTACGATGCGCGCCGTCAGTGTATTGAGAATCGGATTGACCAGTCGCCGCTTCCAGGAATAGCGATCGGGATAGTGGCGCCCGTGCTCGGTAAACACTACTTTAACGCCGGTCAGCATCGCCGCCAGCACACCGTACACATAGGGCGTGTACTGATGACAGTGAACCACATCGATCGAACTGGAACGGTAGATCTGTCGCAGCTTGCGCACCAGAGAACGATCAAAACCGGGCACACGATTCAATGTATGAATCAATACGCCATCAGCCTGCAACCTTTCACCCAGCGGCCCGATGTTGTCTTCAATACAGGCGATTTCACACACGTATTGCTGTGGATCCAGCCCATCCAGCAGCTGACAGATTACCTGCTCGGTGCCACCAATGCCCATATCATAGGTAACGTGCAGTACCCGAGTAACACGATCATCGAGGACCGGATCATCCGCCACCGTGTTAAATCGCTGTTCAATCATCGCGATGCCACCTGTGCGATCGGCAGTGGTTCAGGCAACATAGCGCTGCCACCACAATTCAAACACCAGCATGCTCCAAAGCTCCTGCGAGAAGTCATGCGAGCCTGACTGATGATTTGACCAGATAGATTGAATGGTCGACCGGTTGAAGTAGTGCTGCAATCCACCATCGGAGAGAAAAAGATATTGTTCCGCGACTTCTTTAATCTCGGACCGCAGCCAGTCGGCCAGTGGCACCGAAAAACCCATCTTTTTGCGATACAGAGTTTCGTCCGTCAGCAGGCCCTCCAGCGACTTTTTGAAGATGTGTTTGCCATTGTTCCCTACCAGCTTGAGACCTGACGGGATAGAGGCGGCATACTCCACGACACGGTAATCGAGCAACGGCGCTCTCGTCTCAAGCGAATTGGCCATACTCATGCGATCGACTTTAACCAGGATGTCGCCTGGCAAATAGCTTTTAATGTCGGTGTAGAGCAGCCGAGAAAGATGATCGTCTGCCGGTGCCTCACGGTAGAGTTGGCGCGTGATGTCCGCTGGATCATAATCGCGAATCTGTCTGGCAAAGCGCTCCGAGAGCCCCTCACCCCACAGCCCGGGCCGAAAAAACGAATTGGTCATGAAAAAACCGCGATCCGGCTCAACCGATAGCGATTGCATTAGACTGCCGCCGCGGCGAAACACGTCGATGGCACTACCCCGCATCGCACGGGACAGGCCTGGCAGAATGGATCGACGCACAACACCGGGTACCATTGATCGCAGTCGATTTTCTGTTCTGTCTATCTGGTACTTGCCATAGCCTGCAAAGTTTTCATCACCGCCGTCCCCCGCCAGCGCTACGGTAACCTGGCGTCGGGCGAGCTGCGAGACGAAATAGCTGGGCACAAATGAGGGATCGCTGAACGGCTCATCGAAGAAAGCGGCGATATCCAGCAGGTTGTCTGCGACATTCTCGCGAACGGTAAACTCATGATGGTCGGTGCTGAATTGCGTCGCGACCTTGCGGGCAAAATGCACCTCGTCGAATTCCTGCGAGTCAAAACCGATGGCACAGGTCGTGACGGGTTTCGAACTGTTCCTGGCCATCATTGCGACGACCGCACTCGAATCCACGCCGCCACTGAGAAAAGCGCCCAGCGGCACATCGCTGATCATTCTACAGGCAACGCTGTCCTCGACCAGCTCGAGCAATTGGTGCTGAATCTGCTCACTATTCGATTCGCGTGCCGCACGGGTGAAATCCAGCGTCCAGTACTGCGATATTTTCACGTCGCTGCCACGCACCCGCATCCAGTGCCCCGGCGGCAACTTGTGAATGTTCTCGAAAATCGATTTGGGATCGGGTACGTACTGATAGGCGAAGTAGTCAGCTACCGCATCGTCCCGCACATTGCGATCGACGGCAGGATCACAAAGGATTGCCTTGATCTCTGAGGCGAAGACAAAACGCCCGCCAGCGTTGTAGTAATAAAGTGGCTTTTTGCCCAGGCGATCACGCGCCAAAAACAATGAACGATCGTGGCGATCCCAGATGGCCAGCGCAAACATGCCGTTGAGCCGAGACAGACAGGCCTCTCCTTCGCGCTCGTACAACGCCAGCACCACCTCGGAATCCGAGGTGCCGCGAAACCTGACACCGTCCGCTTCCAGCTCCTCGCGCAATACGGGGAAGTTATAGATCTCGCCGTTGTAGACCATGACGAAACGCCCGGAGGCCGACTCCATCGGTTGCCGGCCAGTTTCGCTCAGATCGATAATACTGAGGCGTCGATGGCAAAGACCCACCTCGTTCTCGACAAAGGTGTCAGTGTCATCCGGGCCGCGGTGTCGTATCGCATCGCCCATTCGACGCAACAGACTGCTCGCGTCGCTGCCATTCAGCTGGCCGCTAGTGAATCCCGCTATCCCGCACACGAAGGGGCACCGACTGGGAATCGTGTCGTGCCGCCCGCGGCGACCCGAATCCGGTTATACAGTTTGCTGCTAATGATCTTTCTCACGATTGATGTGCCCACCGGACAGGGCAGGTCGCCTGGCGGACCACCCACCACCTATGAGGCGGCAGGCGCGCTAAAAGCTGCATACCATCGAACATCAAAACAGGTGAACCACGTTTAACTAGGTTTCGGCTGGACATTGCAACACCTCTTGGGTATCACATTTACGCCTCGCGCATAATCGCAGTAGATACTGCCCGGTCAACGAGTTAGAAGCACTATTATTCACAACACACTACGTGAATGTTAAACATTTGAAACTGTGCAGAAATCCCCGGTTTCCATTCAATCGATGCAGTAGTATCCGCGCCTCGTCTTTCCGACCAGAACCCCTCGATGCATACTGATCGCCAGATAACCAGCGGCGCGTCCGCGCCTGACAGCTACGCCCTCTACATGCACCAAAGTCTGCAAAAGGCGTACGCATACTTGCAATACGCGTTGTACAACGGCGAGGGGTTAATGCTGATCACCGGGCAACCCGGGACTGGAAAGACCGCGCTGTTGACGCAGTTGATGCGAGAAAAAGACCAGTACGACCACGACTTTACTGCTGTTGATTGTGCAAGTTTCAGCGGTGACGAGCTGATGCGATTGCTGGCAGATCGCTGGTCGATCAACCACGCTGACACCACCGTCGCGCAACGGCTGGCGAGCATCCATAACCATCTCGCGCAACAGGCCAGGTTTGGAAAAACTTTGGTGCTGCTGCTGGACGAAGCGCAGTTTCTTACCGACGATGCGCTTGAGGTTGTTCGTTTGCTGGGCAATCTGAGCCTGGACGGCCACGCTCTGTTGCAGATTGTGCTGGTGGGCCAGCCGTCGCTGCGCACTCGGTTGTTACAACCCGAATTCGCGCAGTTACATCAGCGCATCATTGCAACTAGCAGCCTGGATGCCATGTCATCCGGGGAGACCCGCGAGTATGTTGTTCGACAGCTACAGCGGGCAGATTGGCAAAATTGCGAGGATATTCCGGTCAGTGTATTCACCGCTATCCACCGCGCCAGTCAAGGCATTCCCCGCTGGATAAATCTGATCTGCAATCGCATGATGATTCAGGCGATTGCAAATGAGCGCCTTCACTTTAGTCTGGAAGATATTTGCGTCGTGTTGTGCGAACTGGTTAGCGAAGACCTGTTGCCAATACAATTCCGCATGGCGAACCGCGCCATCCCTACACGGCCTGCGCACCCGCAGACCGATGAAAAACGCACCGCGCGACTGGAAGTAGCGGCCTAAAAAGCCGAGCAGTAAACCCCTCCCCTACACATCGCAGCCCGGGCAACCAGCAACTCCCGGGTTACGCTTTGCCTGTTACTGCCGCTACCGATTGAGAAGCATTGTGTTCTATCACTATGTTTCTGAAACGGATTACATGCCGGATTCCATTCTGGCACTCCATCGCCACTGCGGATTGCACACAGCAACCGAGACGGGCAACCGATACGTCAGCGAAAGAGAACTCAATGTCAGAGCGGCCGTCGATTCTGAATGCCATGACTGTCGATGTCGAAGACTACTTCCAGGTCTCGGCCTTCGATCCCTACGTCAGCAGAGACAGTTGGGAGCAGTACCCCGGCAGGGTCGAAGAAAACATGGACAGAATTCTCGAAATGTTTTCCAGAAATGCGATCAAGGCCACATTTTTTACACTAGGCTGGATCGCGATGAAGTATCCTGCGCTGGTTAAAAAGATAGTCGATGACGGTCACGATCTGGCGAGCCACGGCTGGGACCACCGGATGGTCACTCAACTGAACCGCTCTGAGTTTGAGCAGGATGTTGCGAAATCAAAGCAAATGCTTGAGCAGGTTTCCGGGTCCCGTGTAATCGGCTACCGAGCACCCAGCTATTCATTCACCAAAGCTAACGATTGGGCTCACGCCGTTCTCGCTGAACAAGGGTATCGCTACAGTTCCAGCGTCGCACCGATAAAACACGCTTTCTATGGCATTCCGGACGCGCCGCGCTTTGCCCATGACTGTGAGAACGGAGCAATACTGGAAATACCAATCACCACTACGCGAATGCTTGGGAGAAACCTCCCCTGCGGCGGTGGCGGGTGGTTTCGGCTATACCCCTATTTCGTCAGCACGTGGGCGCTCGACCGCGTCACAAAAAGTGAGGGTAGAAGCGCTATTTTCTACTTTCACCCGTGGGAGATAGACCCGGAACAACCACGCATCGACGGGATTGGATCGGTTGCCAGATTCAGGCATTTTCAGAATATGAAGCACATGGAGCCGCGACTCAATCGCTTGATGAAACAATACCGCTGGGGAACGATTCCAGATGTCTTCGGGGCGGAGTTAGGCACGACATCTGGCGCGGAATAATTTCCGTTTCTAACCACTTGCGACATGTAACAAAACGGAAATAACGGATGTGAAGGTGTTGACGAAAGATTCACGAAGCTTTTGATTTTTCATCACAAACTAACGCGACGCATTGACGTCAATAATGTAACTGACGGAAATTTTTTGTGGGCAATTACCCAGTAAGATTTACCCTGTTATTTTATCATCGGCCGCTCTGAAACAGGGTGAATCGGGCACTATGTACAAAGATTACTATGGATTTTCTGCAGACCCCTTTCGTCTGATGCCGGACGCTGGCGACCTGTTCATGCACCCCAGCTTCAGAAAGGCGCTCTCGTACATCCAGTACGCGCTTTACAAGGGTGAAGGCATTGTTCTGATTACCGGCCAGTCAGGCATCGGTAAAACTGCCCTGATTTCCAAAGCCCTGAAAGAACAGGCCGACTACGAACTGATTTTCACACTGATCGATTGCGCACACTTCAGCGGACTCGAATTGATGAGCCAGTTCGCCGCCAGCAGCGGACTGCGCACCGACGAGAACAGCACAATATCCAGTGTATACGCCATGCTCAATCAGCATTTGCGTGCCGTGCGGCAGCAGGGCAAGCGTTCGGTTTTGATCCTTGACGAGGCACATCTGCTTGCGGACGATGCGCTGGAAGCCATTCATCTGCTGAGCAACCTGCATATCGAGGGCAACCCGCTGGTACAGATCTTTTTGGTTGGTCAGCCAGAGCTCAAGGCCAGGCTGCTCGCCCCCGGCCTGGAACAACTCCACCAGCGCATTATTGCGACCAGCACTATAGAAGCACTGAACAAAGCCGAAACACAAGGCTACATCCTGCAGCAATTGACTTCGGTAAACTGGAATGGAAATCCCGGCATCGCCGAGACCGTATTTACTGCGATTCACAGCGCGAGTTTGGGTATTCCGCGCTGGATAAATCTGATTTGCAGCCGAATGATGGTACAGGCCGTAGCGAGTGATCGAAATCTGATCACCCTCGAAGACATCTGCGAAGTGCTGAACGATCTTCTCAGTGAGGATTTACTCCCCGAAAGGGTAAGGCTCGCCAACAAACAACTCACTTGACAGACAACACATGAAAAACCGATTTGTTCTGATAGCATTGATGGCACTGACTGTCCTGGCAGGATGCACGACAACGCCGGCGCAACGGGCTGACCAAGCCGCCCGTGCAGCATCGGCCAAAACAGGCAGCGATGCGTATCAGTACGTAATCGGCCCCGGTGACACACTCGACATATTCGTGTGGGGCTACAAAGACCTGTCGGTTTCTATCCCCGTCCGCCCGGATGGCAAAATCACCACGCGCTTGATCGAAGACATGCCAGCCAGTGGCAAGACACCCACTCAGCTCGCACGCGATATCGAAGTGCAGTACAAATCTTTCGTCAAAAATCCGACCGTTACCGTCACGGTAGACAACTTCGTCGGCAGCCCGTCCCAACAGATCAAGGTAGTCGGTGGTGGCGCTGAACCCAAAACCGTTCCTTACCGCAACAGCATGACATTGCTCGATGTGATGATTGAAGCTGGCGGGCTTGGCGAGTTTTCCAGTGGCAACAAGGCTGTACTGGTTCGGCAAGTGAATGGTCAACGCAAACAATTTCGAGTGCGCCTTCACGATCTGCTGAAAAAGGGAGATATCGGCGCGAATCGCATCGTCATGCCCGGCGACATCCTGATCATTCCGGAATCCTGGTTCTAGACCACGCGTTTAGCAGCAACACCTCATTCCTACTAATTTCAAGCGCTCGAGACCATGATTCAAGAATATTTCGACAGATTGGTTGACTTTGTACTCGGTGTACAAAGGTATCGATGGGTCATTCTGTTTATCTCGTGGGTACTGGCCCTCGCCGGCTGGCTGTTGGTGGCTCAGATCGATTCCAAGTATCCGGTAACCGCCAGACTGTTCGTCGATACCAACAAGATTCTCGAACCCCTGCTGACCGACATCACCGTTCAACCGGATGTCAAGAAACAGGTGGCGCTGATGAGCAAGACACTTCTCAGCCGGCCAAATATCGAGAAGCTGATCGAGGAGCACAACCTCGATGCCGAGCTGACCAATCCGGCCGATCGTGACGAACTGATCGCCGCGCTGCAGAACCAGATCGAAATCGATGATGTCAATGGTGGACGATCGCTGTACTCGGTGAGTTACTCCAATCGCGACCCCGACAAAGCCAAGCAAGTGGTCGAATCGATGATCGAGATTTTTATCACAAGCTCACTGGCTGAAGAGAAAGCGGACAACGCGACCACACAGGACTTTCTCGACAAGCAGATCACTGACTACGAAGAACGTCTGATCGCGGCAGAACAGCGGCTGGCCGATTTCAAACGCGAAAACGCGGGCTCGCTTCCGGGTGAATCCGGAGGGTTCTATCAGCGGATGGAAACTCTGGTCACGCAACTGCGCAATGCCGAACTCGAACTGCTCGAAGCTCGCAACAGCCGCGAGGCGCTGACGCGCCAACTGGCTCAGGAAGAGCGAAAGATCAATCGTGGCTCGCAAAACAGTGAAGTTGATCAGCGCATCGACACACTGCAGAGCGAGCTCGACGAACTGCTGGTTCGCTACACCGAGAAACACCCTCGGGTATCGATACTCAAGCAGTCCATTTCAGATCTGAAAGATCAGAAACGACGCGGCACTAATCGCGGTGGCTCTCGCACTGCCAATCTACAGGACAGTGTGGTCTATCAGACTGTCAGCGAACTGCTGGCCGTTGAACAATCCAAGGTGGCACAGCTGACCGCTCGAACTGCAAACTACCGCACGCGCCTGGCAGAGCTTGAAGGCACTGTCGACAGCATTCCGCAGGTTGAAGCTGAACTTACGCAACTCAATCGAGACTATGAAGCGGTTCGCGAACAACACCAGACGCTGTTGAACAAACGTGAGGCTGCTCGTTTGACGGGTAACATCGAACGCGACTCAAACGACGTCAAGATTCGTCTGATTGATCCGCCCTACGTGCCGTCGCGACCGACCGATCCCGACAAGGTATTGCTGAACGCCCTGGTGCTGATTGGCGCTATCGGCACTGGCATAGCAGTCGGGTACTTCCTGTCTCTGCTAAAGCCGGTATTTTACAACCAGCAGTCACTCGAAAACTTCACCGACATACCGGTGCTGGGCGGCGTCAGCCTGCAGCACCGTCCGATGACGAAGGTCAGCCGGGCAGTCAACACACTCAACTTCGGCATGTTATCCGCGTTGCTCCCTGCCCTGTTTGTGTGGATTGTCGTGATGCAGTTGAAGGGTGGCGGGTTGTACGAAAAACTTAAGTTCAGTCCATCATCTGACACCACTGTGGTCTCTCTCACAGAAAAACAATAGCAGCAGATCGCCAGACGCTCAGCCTTAGCGACCATTACAAGAGACAGATTCGGCCATGGGTTCGATAGAAAAAGCAATCGCGAAGATGAACGAAAATCCCCCACGAGGGGAGCGTTCGAAATTACAGCAAGCGAACGAGCACGAGCAAAGACCAAATTTGCGGGTACTGGAGGCAGATCAGCCGCGGCGCGTGCGCGAGCCGTTGGGCCGCCCGGTTGCAATTGATCAGCGTCGCCACTTCCAACTGCCGGAAAAGACACTGGAAGGTGAAGGCATCATCACGCCGGATTCTCAGCGCAACCAGATGTCAGAAGAGTATCGCGCGATCAAACGCCGTATTCTTAGTGCAATCGATAACGGCTACGGCGATCCGGATGTGCAGTCCAACATCGTCATGCTGACAAGCTGCGTCTCGGGCGAAGGAAAAACGTTTTCATCGATCAATCTTGCAATCAGCATTGCAATGGAACGTGATCGCTCAGTCCTGCTCGTCGACGCTGACGTCACCAATCCCATGGCAGGGACGAGACTTGGTTTCGATTCGAAAACCCGAGGTTTGACAGATCTGCTACTCGACAACACGCTCGATCCGGAAGACTACATCTGGCAATCCAGCCTGCCCGGCCTTCAGTTTCTGCCAGCCGGCCGATCTCATAATCAGGTAACCGAATTGCTGGCCAGTAAGAGCATGACGGCGCTTAGCGTTGATCTGTCGCGACGGCATCCCGGGCGCGTTATCATCATTGACTCTGCCCCAATTTTGATGACCAGTGAGTCCAGGGTTGTCGCCGACCTCGCCGGTCAGGTTGTGTTTGTTGTCGCAGCTAACAGCACGACCCGAAATATGGTTGCCGATGCGCTAAAGCAGGTGAACGATCACTCTCGCGTCGGGCTTATTCTGAATAAAAGCCGCAAGAGCATCGCCACCTCCTACGGCTACGGATACGGGTACGGCGCAGCAAAGAAGTAGGCTGTTATTCGCCTCCCGGCGCTCGGACCACGCGAGCAATTTGTATCGTCAGCCTCCGCGGTGCGGAGGCAATACAACAGCGAACAGTATGATGAATTCAAAAAAGTACGCGGCGGTGGCGACGCTACTGACGCTCGGCGCAGGTGCGACTTCCATCCCCTCGTCAATCGCTGCAACCCGCACGCTTGAGCGTTCGATAGAATTCGGAGTGCTTGCGAGCGACAACCCGACTCTCGCCCTGAATAGTGATTCAACCGGCTATGCCGCCAGCATTACACCGGCCGTAGAGGTTGAATTCGACAACAAGAATTTCGATACCCAGGTCGTCGGAGAGGTACAGTACCTTCGCTTCACTGATCCCGAGCGCGACGTGCTCGATCCCCGGGTTCGCGCCAGAACTGTGGGTACACTGGTACAGAATCTCGCCTATCTCGATGCCAGCTTCCGGCTGGCCAAAGTCGTGACAGACGAAGACCTTTTTCGCGTTACCGAAGATACCGATCACACGTTGCGGCTGCAGCTTAATCCGTACATCGAACACAGCTACGGGACCTTTGCTGATCTAAACATTCAGTACTTTCATCAAACTGTTGATCAGTCGTTCAATGGCAGTGCCGAATCGATAAGAAATGGCCTGTCGATCGAGCTTGGGCGCGACCCGGCACTTGGCGGCGTGGTTTGGGGCGTGGGCGGCTCCTATAACCTGGACAAGGGCGGCACTGATCGTGTTGAAAACACGACAGTCTACGGCGGGTTCGGCCTCACACTGGCTCAAAGCTACTTGATTGAGGCGCGCGCTGGTGCCGAACAGAACGACTTCGTCAACATCGACGAAGAGGACCGCGAATCGGAATTCTGGAATGTCGATTTCACCTGGACGGCAAGCGAAAGAACGTCTTTTACCGTTGGCTATGAGTCAAGATTTTTCGATGACGGCCCAACGTTCCGCGCCGAACACAGAACCCGTAACTCCGAGTTTAGCGCCAGCTGGACCAGAAGCCTCACGCGAACCCGGGTTACCCTTGACGATTTGTCTGTTTTCGGTGACACGGCAAACGACAACCTCGCACTGCAGCCGACCGACGACAGCACACTGACAGCGCCGGAACCGTTTGTCGGCAGCACCATACGTTTGGGCTATAAATTGACGGGCCGCGTCTCTGATTTGGTGGTCGATGCGGTGTACTCGGAACAGGACCAGATCAGTGGCGATGATCAGATCGACCTGTTAATAGGGCGACTGGCATTTGACCGCAGGCTGAATCGATCGGCGACGCTCCGTCTCGCCTATACGTACCAGGATAGCGAATCGAGCAGTGGACAACAGAGCCAGAACTTCACTGAAAACCGAATCGGTGCCTACCTTAAGTACAACTTCCGCTGAGTACGCGCCGTGCAATGAATTAGCCAGTCGGTGCATTGCGCCACCGACTGCTGCGATAGAACGTTCCTCCGCCTATCAGTTAGACCGCGCCCTGCTAGGATTGACTGAACAAACGCGAGACATTGGCTCGCAGCTCAGTCGATGACAACAGTCCCTGAGTTGTGTGGATTCGCTTGCCGCGCTCATCGAAATACAACAGTGTGACATTCGGCACATTGTATTTTTCCTGCAGTGCCCGCCCCTCGCCGGTCGTGATGTCGGCCAATCGATAGAGTACCGGGTCATCGGTGCCAAGTGTGTTGGAGACGATATTCTTCAATCGACGGCAGGTCGGGCAGGCCGGGTCATGAATCTGCACGATCACTGGCGCCCCTCCACCGATGACGGACAGATCATGCAATTCTCGATGCTGTTGATCGAAGGCATTGATTCCGGCAGCTGTAAATACCAGGCCCACCGCTGCAGCCGACCCGATCAGAAATTTTCGTCGCAGTTGGGGCGACCTGTCGGCTCTGGCTTCCAGTGCCCTGGCCTTGCGTGATTTCTTGCCCATACGTCTTTGCGCCTTCCATTGATGGTAACAGACGCTGTAACGAAGGAGCGAAGGCGCTGATTGCAGCTAAGTGGCGGCGATTTCATGTGGTGACAGTTTTGACCAGTCGAATTCAACACCGGTACCTGGCGTGTCAGGTGCGACCGCGCGCTGGTTGCGCACAACCAGCGGCCGCAGGGTGTATTCATCGATCGGGAAAGAATGCACCTCCAGCCAACCGGCATCCTTGCGGGCAGACAGCAGCGAGACGTGCAATTCCTGCATACCGTGGCTGCATACCGTCACCCCGTGTTGCTCTGCCAGGGCCGCCGCTCTGAGCCAACCGGTCACACCACCACAGTTGCTCGCGTCCGGTTGCAGGAATGACAAGCTGGCACCGCTAAGTGCAGCAGCAAACTCTTCACCGGTATGGAGATTCTCCCCCTGCGCCAGCGCGATACCCGTCTGCTCGGCGATTTGAGTGTAGCCTGCAAAATCTTCGGGTATGACGGGCTCCTCGAACCAGATGACATCCTGCTCGCGAAATCCCCGGGCCGCGCGGATCGCAGTGTCGACATCCATCGAGTAGTTGGCATCGACCATGAAGCCTGCACCAGCGCCAATGTGCGCTCGCACGGCGGCCGCGCGCTGGAAGTCTTGCTCGAGATCGGGCTGTCCGACTTTGATTTTCACCGCGTTAAAGCCTCGCTCCAGATAGCCGTCTATGGAGCGAAGCAATTTGTCCAGCGGAAAGTTCAGATCGATACCACCGCAATAGGCCTGACAATCCTCACCGTACCCTCCGGCCATAACCCGCAGCGGCTGACCGAGTCGCTTGCCCTGTAAATCCCACAAGGCGATATCCATGGCAGAAATAGCAAATGCCGCAACACCGCCGCGCCCCACATAGTGGATGTGCCACAGCATGTCATCGTAGAGTTGATCGATTTTCGCGCTATCCCGGCCGATCAGAAACGGCGTGATGTCATATTGCATCATGGCAGCGATCGCGCGCCCTCCCCTGCCACCGGTATAGCTGTAGCCTGTGCCCTCACGCCCGTCGTCGGTACGAATGGTGGCGGTCAACAATTCAAAGTGCGTGTGATCGCCATGCCGCGCATCGACGAGGACCTCGGACAATGGCACCAAAAAAAGGCGCGTTGTGATTTCTGTTATTCTCGCCATCGCAAACTCGAGACTCTCGTGCATGAACCCGGAAACACCTGACAACAGCACCCCACCAGGCAGTGCCCCATGGTAACAAATTCAACTCTGGCCGGCGTGCGCTGCCGCCGTCCTGTGTCCGTGAACCCCTGATTACCCGTGATGAAAACGCTGATTCTGGGTGGTGTTAAGTCTGGCAAATCGCGACACGCCGAGGTAATCGCCGCATCCAGTGGCTGCCCGGTCACAGTGATTGCCACGGCGCAGCCACACGACACTGAAATGCGTCACAGGATCTACCTCCACCAGCGTCAACGTCCGCCTGGCTGGCAGTTGGTAGAAGAACCACTGGCACTCGGTGCGGCGATCTCCGAACACAGCGCGCCCGATAGATTCGTGATCATCGACTGCCTGACGCTATGGCTCACGCAACTGCTTGGTCTCGGCGATCAGCAACGCCTGCAGGACGAACTGCAGCGTCTACTGAACGCGGTTAGCGACATCGACGCCAACATTGCACTAGTAGGCAACGAAAGCAGCATGGGTGTCACACCGCTTGGCGCATTGACACGCGAGTACTGCGACCGTGCCGGCGTGTTACACCAGCAACTAGCCGCCCGGTGCGACACGGTTATTCTGACTATCGCCGGACTACCTCAATATCTCAAGGGCGGCCCGCCATCACTACGGACCTCGACGTGACAACAGAACAAGAAGAACACAAGCGGCAAATGCAGGCGCTGCAGGCGCAACAACGCGACAAAATCCGCCACCGCAAAGCCGTCGACCGGGGACTGATTCTGGTGCACACCGGTGACGGTAAGGGAAAGTCCAGCTCTGCATTTGGCGTCGTCGCTCGCGCGCTCGGTTGGGGGCACCAGGTAGCCGTGGTGCAATACATCAAAGGCACCTGGAAGACCGGTGAGCGGGAGTTCTTCAAAAATTTCTCCGACCGGTTGCACTGGCACACCATGGGTGATGGCTTCACCTGGGATACTCAGGATCTCGAGCGAGATCGCCAGACTGCAAACGTTGCATTCGATAAGAGTTGTGAGCTAATGAGCAGTGGAGAGTACGATCTGATCGTTTTGGACGAGATCAACATCGTGCTGCGTTACGACTATCTGCCCGTCGAACGCGTGATCGACGGTTTACGGCAACGCGACAAGCGCACGAGTGTCATCCTGACCGGACGCGACGCCAAAGCCCGCTTGCTGGACATGGCCGACCTGGTAACAGAGATGCGGGAAATAAAACACCCGTTTCAGGCCGGCATCAAGGCGAGACAGGGAATAGATTTTTGAGTCACCACCCGTATCACCGGAATCGATCATGAGTTGCCGCGCACTGATGTTCCAGGGCACCGGTTCAGATGTCGGAAAATCGACAATCGTCGCCGGCATCTGTCGACTGGCAAAGCGGCGCAACCTTAACGTTGCCCCCTTCAAGCCACAAAACATGTCGAACAATGCCGCTGTGTGTCCGGACGGCGGAGAGATCGGCCGAGCACAGGCATTACAGGCGCGCGCTGCCGGATTGGCGCCACACGTCGATATGAATCCCGTGTTGCTTAAGCCTCAGAGCGATCGTACAGCTCAAGTCGTTGTTCACGGGCAAGTGCTCGATACACATTCGGCCAGCGATTACATGAAAAACACTCGCGGCCATTTGCTCGACGCGGTCATGCAGAGCTTCGCTGGTCTTGCCCGGCGACACGAACTGATTCTGGTCGAAGGCGCGGGCAGTCCAGCAGAAATTAACCTGCGAGATCGCGACATTGCGAACATGGGATTTGCGACAGCAGCCAAAGTGCCGGTTTGTCTGATTGGCGATATCGATCGCGGCGGTGTCATCGCCGCCATCACGGGCACCCGACAGGTACTGCCACCTGACGATCGCGCGATGATCAGCAGCTTTCTGATCAATCGGTTTCGAGGTGACCCGACGCTATTCACCGATGGGGTGAGCGCGATTGAGGAGATGACGGGCTGGCCCTGTCGCGGCGTGGTGCCCTGGTTGCCGGGCGCGAGTCGCCTGCCGCAGGAAGACGCCGTCGTACTGGAGCAGAATTCAACGCCGGACCGCCGCACTTCAGCGAAATTGAAAGTGGTAGTGCCAATGCTATCGCGCATTGCCAACTTCGACGACATGGATCCACTGCGTGCAGAGCCAGGGGTCGAGCTGATTTTTGTACCGCCCGGAAAAACAATCCCGCTCGATGCAGATGCGGTGGTCATCCCGGGAACCAAATCGACGCTCGGCGATCTGGACTTTCTGCGCGCTCAGGGCTGGGACCACGATATCCTGGCACTGGCACGCGCCGGCTGCCGAATCCTCGGCATTTGTGGTGGCTATCAACTGCTGGGGGGCCACATCCGTGACCCCGACGCCATCGAGGGGCCCGCGCACAGCGATGTCGGACTATCGCTGCTCGATGTCGACACCACGATGCACCGGCGCAAGCAGACCCGCATCAGCGACGGCGTTTGCGCGCGCTCGGGGGCGACGCTCGAAGGATACGAGATTCACATCGGGCAAACCGATGGACCGGACCGAATCCGCCCCATTGCAATGCTAAGTGGCAAACCGGACGGTGCACGCAACCCCGCTGGCAACGTCGAGGGCACCTACCTGCACGGCCTGTTCGCCAATGACGCATTCCGGGCCAGCTGGCTTGAATCGGTTGCCCGTGGTAGCGCAAGCGCACTGGACTATCAGGCGAGTGTTGAAGCTGAGCTGGATAATCTGGCCGATCATCTGGAAAAGGCCATCGATATCGACAGCCTGTTACTTGATGCGACCACGGTTGGATGCTGAAAGACACATCGGTCGCATCGATGCTTCAAACCCTGCCACGACAATTGCTAAATTGTGTGTTCAGTGGGTGCGATTCATTGCGGTTACAGTCTGACGCGCGAGATTATCGACTATACTGCCGCCTCCCAACCAGTAAGCACCCAGCAATGTCAGCCGAGCACAGTATTGACGCGCAGAATTCCTATACCGATGAACAACTTCGTGCACTCGACTGGAAAAACCTGGACTGTCTCAACGGCCGCCTGCTGGAGCTGCACGGTCAAGGCAAACTCGGCAATGAGCGATTCGCAAAACTGCCGCTAAAGCCTATTCTGTGTATCGATCAGATCGATTTGATCGACGACAAGCAGATTCGCGCGACATTCACGTTTCCAAAGGATCAGAGCGACTGGGCTTTCGATCGCAGTGAATCGCTGGAGATGCTGTTCCAGGATCAACTCGATCAACTGGTGGGGTTCTGGGGATGCCGAAAGGCGGACGGCATTGGCCGGGCGCTGTCGTCCGGCGCCTGCAAGCTGGTTCAGTCGCTCGACTTCTCACCGGGCAAAACAGTGCACTTCGAACTGACCAAGCGCAAGTGGATTGAAAACAGCAACGGTGGCGGAACAGCCGTGTTCAACGGCAAAATCCTGGACGAAGATGGCCAGCCAATGCTGGAGACGCGCAACGTCATTGTGGGCATTCTGCACCCGGACGATGTCAACAAACTGCGACAACAGCACGGCGGCAAGCTGGGTGTCGAAGGCACCGGCGAGCCCTGGCCGGCGAACCTGATTATTCCGCTGTTTGACTCACCTATCGACATCGACGGAAATGCACCCGAAGTCGCCAGCGTTAACGCAACCCAGCAGATAGACCCGACCTTGTGGCCGCTGCGCTACCACTTTACCGACGATCCAGTGGTGCCAGGTAATTTTGGCACACACGGCATGATCGCGTTACTTAAACATATCGCATCGACGACTTTCGGCCTCGACAAGCCGATATTTCGATCGCTTGCGACAAAGAAGTTCGCTGGAATGATATTCGAGGACCCCAAGCAGATTCGCTTCGAGTTGCTCGGCGTCACCAGCCCGGAACCTAATACCGTGCAAGCAGCCGAGGCGAACCTCTACCTCGAGACACAATCGGGCGAATTAATGATCGACACGCCCATTTACGTGTTCAAGGATTTGACTGTCGCATCACCGGGCTGACAACTTTGCCAATGACCAAATTTGCCTGAAACCGTTAAGGCTTTCACAAACCGGGCACATCCCGCAAACGAACGCACACAGTCGGAGTCAGAATCGATCGTAAAGTGTGCCCGATGCATGCCGTAACAAGACCACCACGCTACCATCCGTGCGTTTTGACTTTTTTTAGAGGGTTGTAACATTGAAACTCGCTGCCGTCGCCCCACTCCTGCTCACCCTCGCTGCCTGCTCGGGCGGAACCATGAAAGACGGAGGGGGCGATGGAACGACTGACGCCGTAAGCACCGACGGCGGCTCGATTGACAGCGGAAATACAGACGACATCGCGACCGATGGCGGCGACACTGACGGCGGTAATACCGATGGCGGTAATACCGATGGCGGTAGTATCGATGGCGGTAGTACCGACAGTGGAAACACGGATGGTGCCAGTACAGACGGCGGAGACACCGATGGCGGTAGTACCGATAACGGAAACACCGATGGAGGCAGCACTGACGGTGGAACCGCCGACGGCGGAAACACGGATGGCGGCTCGTCGAATTTTTCTCTGGTGTCCAACCTGCGGGCAAGGCATCGCAGTGGGCAGACCTTTCTAACCTGGCGGGAGCCAAACCCCGACGCTCGATACCATGTGTACCGATCAAACCAGCCGATCACCACTGGTAGTCTTGGCAACGCTACGTTGTTGACCAGTCGCTGGGGACCACTGCCGAACGACACCTCGGTGCACAAATACGGCACCGATGACGTACCCGACTTTTTCGTCATCGAGGACCTGGCATCCCCCTTGTCTGACGACACCGGACTGTTCGTCAACACCACACAACCCGGTCGCGAAGGCAACGCCTACTATGCGGTGACAACCGTTATCAACGGTCAGGAAGATCGAACCGTAGTCAGTGGTACAAACTCTTTGAGCGCGCCTCAAATTGAGTTTGTTGCCACTCCCAAGCCAGTGCTGACTGTCTCGGTTAACGGCGGCAAAGGACGCACTTATACCCAGTTCATGGACTATGCGCAGTGGAACCCGACGCTAAACGGCTACGCATTTAACTACGCCGTGGCATTGCCGCCCAACTACAGCGGCTCAATCGCTTACCCACTACAGGTTCAGCTCCACGCCTACGGGGCAACCCGAAAATCTCCGAGCCAATCTGAGTATGACTGGCCAGTGATTCAGCTGTTCCCCACTGATCCGGGCTCTGCCAGTGGGACGATTCACACCTGGTGGTACGGACATGCGGCCGACCACAACTATGAGACATCGGGCAGTGTGCCAAGTGCAGGCGCGGTGGCTAATTTTACCGAGCAGCGGGTTATCAAGGCTATCAACGAGATCATTGCCGACAGCAGCTTCAATGTCGACACTGACTTGATTCATGCCTACGGCAACTCGATGGGAGCATCGGGCTCGCTCACGCTGGCGATGCGTTACCCTGATATTTTCGCTGGTATCTACGCCAGCCAGCCGATGACCAACTACGGCGCCAATCCGGGCTTTCAGAATAACCTAAGACAATTGTGGGGTGAGCAGTCCAGCAATCTGCCGATCATTAACGGCGGTGAGAACACCAGCGCGATTTCAAACTACGGTATCGGCGGCAATCGACCCACTGGGGTATGGGATTGGATGAATCACCAGCAGCAACTGCGACGCCGACGCGGTGAAGAATTTGGTTACCTGATCCTCGATTTCGGTAAGGCAGACGCGACGCTGGAGTGGCAGTCGCAAGGGCAGCCGATGTTCTCAGCGCTAACCGATGCAAAGGCCGCATTCTCGGCCAGAGCCATGGGCGGCTACCCCCACAACTCGATGGGCTTTGGCGCTGTCGATACGAGTGTTTTCGGCTTTGGCTATGGCGATGAAACAGCCTGGCGCTACCCGAATTCACTCAGTTTTCCGGGCCTGCATTCGGCCAGTAACTCAGGTGCGATCAATCCAGGTACCAACGGCGACGACCTGTACAACCAGGACATAGACTGGTCTACCCCGCGCGCCAACTTTCATCAGTCGATCGTCGATACGACCAACCGGTGGGAAATCACCCTGCGCTCGATGTCAGGGGATCAAACGGTAGACGTGACACCGCGCAACACACAGGCATTCCGACCGGTGCCGGGCGAGCAATGCAACTGGAGCGCACGCCGCGTGAACGATAACCAGCAGACCGGCAGCGGCATCGCAACAACCGATGGCGACTCGCTGCTGACCGTGCCTCAGGTGCCGATCAGCAACGCCGGCACTCGCCTGTCGATCAACTGCTCGTAGGCTTTCAAACACTGCCCGCAGGTTTGTCGGGTTGCGCCGGCGCGACGTAGGGCAAGCGAGCCCGCGCTTTGGTATCGGCGGCACCGGCGTTGCGGATATAGCGCCGGTCGTCATCATCGCGAATCTTGTGTACGTAGGTTGGGTCTCCACCCGTCACACTATGGATAAGCAACCTGCGCTGCTGATTGGCCCGAGCTCGAGAGCGAACTTCCTCGATATCCCAGTCACACGCAACCAGGTCCTTTAGCTCGCTCACTAGTGTCGATAGCGCCGGATCGTCAATACGATTGTGAAGTTCATCCGGGTCCTCTTCCAGATTAAACAGCAACTGATCGACGCCTTCGATCTCCATGTACTTCCAGGGCCCTTTGCGCACCATTCGGCTGGGTCCGGTCGAGCCATCCGAGGTGTATTCGCTGATCACCGTGTCCGGCCACTCGTCATCGCGCCCTTCCATTAAACCGCGCAAGCTGCGGCCATGGATGGGCGTTGCCAGCGGCAATCCGGCGCCATCGGTGGCAAAGTCGATCATGGTCGGCAGCAGATCAACCAGTGAGACATTTTGACTCACTCGTCGCCCCTGTGACGTCCCGGGGTGGCGAATGACCATGGGTACGTGGGCGGCCCATTCCCAGAAATGCTGCTTGTACCACATACCCCGCTCGCCCATCATCTCGCCGTGATCGGCGGTGAAAATCACGATCGTATCGTCAGCCAGACCTGTTTCATCCAGGGTGGCGAGAATCTGGCCGATCTTGTCATCGATATAGGAGACCATGCCGTAATAGGCGTGTCGGGCGTTTCGGACATGTTCACTCGTCACCGTGAACTGGTGTCGCCCCTGGCAGTAGTAGAGATTCTCGCTCAGCAGATCGCACTCGTCCGGTGGGATCTCACCCACACGGGGCATCACAACGGCATCGTGATCGTAGCGGTCCCAGTACTCCTGCGAGATCACGAATGGCGAATGAGGATGGGTGAACGAGACCGTCAACAAAAACGGATCGTCGTCTGCAGCGCGAGCCAGATCGTAGATCCCTTGCACTGCGTGATAGGTGACCTCGTCGTCGTAGTCCATCTGCAGGGTGCGAATGCACGGCCCTGACTCAATCACCGGCGCCATCGTCAGGTTGGTTGGACGATACTCGCGCCCCTGACTCCAGTCGACGGTCCAGGCAAAGTTGGCGGGGTAGATTTCGGTTGTCAGTCGCTTGTGGTAGCCATGCAGCTGATCCGGGCCAACGAAGTGCATCTTGCCGCACAGCCAGGCCTTGTAGTCCAGCGAGCGCAGATAGTGTGCAACGGTGGGAATATCGGCGTGAAACTCGGCTGCGTTGTCGAAGCAGTCTATCGAGTGCGGCAGCACACCCGCGTGCAGCGACGCGCGAGACGGCCCGCACATCGGAAAATTGCAGTAGCCGTTTTCAAACACCACGCCGGAATCTGCCAGTTGCGTGATGTTGGGCGCCAGTACCTGCGGATGTCCGTAGATCGGCAACGCCGGTGCTGCCAGCTGATCTGCCATGATCAGCAGGATGTTGGGTCGTTTGGCGCTCAAGCTGGTGTCTCCTGTCTTCGCGCACCGCGGGGCTGTGAATGGTGACACAATCACCGCTGATTGGTATGTCAGCATTAATCGTATCAAATTCGATACAGATCTAACGAATTGTGAACATGAACCCGGTAAAGCGGAACTCAGACTGTCATAATTCATCTCATCGAAGCACAGACAGCAGGGCCATCGCCCTACTCGAGCTTCCCCAGTCAGAGAGAGCTGACCGCGGTGTCTCCCCGCGACAGCATTGCAAGGCCACCTTGAAAAAGGCGGCCTTTTTTTTGTCCGCAACAAAGGCGATAACGGCCACCGCCGCGGTCTGTCGGGGTGATAAACTCGACCGCTGGAAAGCCAACGCCACTCGAACATCGACCGCCCGGCTCTATGACAAACGCCTCCGTTTTAAGCCAGCCACTCTGGAGTCTGCACCCGCGTCATCACACCCTGCTGCAATGGCTCAGCGTGGTCTTTGTGCTGGCTTTCTGCGCCTACTTGCTGTGGGTGACAGGCCTGCTGCAAATCGCACTGGCTTCTGATCGCATCTACATCAGCGCCACTATCCTGCTGTTTTTGATCGCGGCGTCCGGCTGGTGCGGTATTCGCGCCTGGTGGCTGGGCAATCAACACCGCTTGCTGGATGAGCTGTCCACTCAGTGAGCACTTTTCCGTTGACGATCAGTGGTGCTGCCGTCATGGAGTAGCCGGCCTTGAAGTCATCGATCTTGGTTTTCCAGCGCACTTTGCCGGTCTTTTAATCGAGTGCGACGATGCCGGCATCGAGCGTACCGAAAATAACCAGATCTCCCTACAGCGCAGCGCCGCGATTGACCACATCACAACACGGCAGAATGCCATCCGGCAGTCGCTGATCGTATTGCCAAGGTTCTTCGCCGGTTCGAACATCGATCGCCCACATGCGCGAGTAGGAGCCGGTGACGTACATGACACCCTCGTGAATCAGCGGCTGGGATTCCTGACCGCGCTGCTTTTCACCGCCCATGGAGAACGCCCAGGCCGGCACCATGCTTTTGACGTTGTCGCTGTTGATGATGTCGAGCGGGCTGAATCTCTGCCCGCGAGGCCCCAGACCATAAGAGACAACGTCCTCAACACTTGCCTGGTCATTGATGATCATGTCATCTGTCACGCCGTGGCCGTGACCATCGGCGTTCGCCAGCGGTGCCACCGACATGGCAGCGGCTGTCGCTGTTGCAATCAGCGAGTGCGTCAGATGACGCGAGTTCCAATTCAATTTCATGTTGTGGATATTCCCCTCAGAGCGAATGGATTAGGTTAGCGCCGCCTGAATACAGCGCAATCCGACAAACTGCGTCGACGTATGACTTTAACTCACCCAAACAATGCAGACGACAGTACCAAAATAAGGATTGCGCCTGCGTTGTATACACTGCCGGAGCTGTCCGACAACCGCGCGCAAACAACAGTATGATAGTGCGTCCGTACAACCCGACCAGGATCGACAAGTGAGCCGACTAGACCCGGAAATTCAGGATGTGCTTGGACTGCTGAATATGGCGCTAACCGAGCCCCTGCACCGCTTGTCAGCGACTCGCGCACGCGAGGTTTTTCAGTCATTGCGACGGCCGGTAGAAGACCTGCCAGCCATGCACCGAATCGATGATCAGACAATTGAACTGGATCACACATCCATTCCGGTTCGCATCTATCACCCGACTGAACAGACCAACAGCCCGGCACTGGTCTGGTTTCATGGCGGTGGATGGGTTTTGGGCGATCTCGACAATGCCAATCTGCCCTGTCAGGAGCTGGCCGCGCAATCTGGCTGCGTGGTGATCTCAGTCGATTACAGGCTGGCACCCGAAGCCGTGTTTCCGGCGGCCTTTGACGATTGCCTCGCGGCCACGCAGTGGACCTTCAGGCAGGCCGATGAACTTGGCATCGACATCGACAAAATCGCCGTTGGCGGAGACAGCGCCGGCGCGAATCTGGCCGCCTGCGTCGCACTCGCCAGCCGCGATAGCGACACCGTTCCGGCCTTTCAATTACTGATCTATCCGGTGGTGCGGGACGATTTCCATAATCGCAGCTACTCAGACAACGCGGAAGGCTACTTCCTGACTCGCGAACTGATGCAATGGTTCTGGGATCACTACGTACCCAACAGCGAGGATCGAAGCGATCCACGGGTCAGCCCGATCACGGCGGATCTGGCCAATCTGCCGCCCGCGTGGCTGCTCACCGCAGGCTTCGACCCACTCTGTGACGAGGGACTGGACTACGCACGCGCCCTGATCGAAGCGGGAAACAAAGTCAGCTCGCTGCACGTGCCGGATACCATTCACGGCTTTTTCACCATGCCGGTCAGCGGGGGCGCACGGGCCCGCAGCGCCGCAGCGCGCGCCCTGGCTAATGCGCTTGCCTAGGACAATCGACAACCAGGTCTGGTGCTTTCTCGCTTCGCATCTTTCTATCCAGTCCGTATCAGTGCATCATTAGCGGCTTTCACACGATAAGGCAAAAAGCACTATGGAACTCGCGGGCAAGAAGGCAGTGATCTTTGGCGGCACCTCTGGCATCGGACTGGCAGCGGCAAAACAGCTCGCCGCAGCAGGTACTGAGGTCATCGCTATCAGCCGGGATCCATCGCGCGCTGGTGACGTACCCGCCGGCATCACACTGAAAAAGTGCGATGTACTCGACGCTGATGCCATGACTGCGCTGTTCAAGGAATGCGCACCTTTTGACATCCTGGTCAGTGCCGCGACCGGCGGCTCTCGTGCCATCGGCCCGTTTCTGGAAATGGACATGGACGGCTACAAGGCATCGTTCGACAAGCTCTGGGGCTATGCGAATGTGGTGCGCTACGGCGCGCAGCACCTGACCGAAAACGGATCTATTGTACTGGTGAGCGGCGCGCCGGCACGCCACTGCAAGCCAGGCCAGGTATCGTTGTCATCGGTTGGCGGCGCCGTGGAAGCACTGACCCGGGCACTGGCAGCTGAACTGGCACCGCGACGGATTAATGTGGTCTCTCCCGGCACCATCGACACACCAATGGTTCCGCTTGAGGGCAAGGAGCGCGATGATCTGTATGCGAAAATGACGTCAGAGAACCTGATCCCTCGCGCGGGCACGGCAGACGAAGTCGCCAAGGGCATTGTCTTTGTGATCGAGAACGACTTTGTCACCGGCACCACTGTTGACGTGGATGGCGGCTGGCTGTTGTCGTAGGCATCATCCTGGCCCTCGCGCTGACGCGAGGGCCACTTCATCCGGCAGACGAATGGCGGCTTCGCAGCAACACAAGCAGCAGTATCACAAAGCAACTGAGTACAAATGCCTTATTGATAAACCAGTTGGTTTGCCAGATGGTCCACTCGGGTGCGCGCAGAAAGTAGACGAACTTGACGACAATGATCGCGATTTCGATCACCGACACGGCGATGCCCGCCACGCGGTAGTGACGGTGCTGTGTCAGCAGAGCCCACGCCAGCGCAAGATGTACCACCCACCAAAAATCCCAGTAAATATGCGTGCCTGGCGCATGGCCGTAGTGCATATCGTAGATGATCGGGAACGCAAACTTGATCGTCAGCGTCCAGGCCGCGAGGATGATCAGCCAGTGCGCCAGAAACCGCAGCATCAACCCAGCCGTCTCGCAGCGTCAGTTGTGTATTCCGGAATCGGAACCCCCAGCGGGCAGGCATTGCTGCAGGCCTGATCAGCGCAACTCAGGCACGCGCTGGCAGGACTGCCGAGCCTGGCGTAGTCCTCGACAGCCAGTGCCGGATTGCCATAGTCGACATCATACATCCGCGTTCGCAGCACCTCGGCAATGTCGATCTGTTGAGGACACGCGCCCTCGCAATGGTTACAGCCAGGTTGGCAGTACTTTCCGGATTGCAGCGCCAGATAGCGGCCGAGCAGTTCCGGGTCGCCACCGACTTTATCGGGCTGAGCCGAGGCTGCGACGTATTCATCGATCAGTGCTTCGCTGGTCATGGAGATTAATGCCGCATCGACGCGTGGACTGGATAACACCCATCGCAACGCGGATTGCGCGTAGGTGCGGTCGGCTTGCTCGAATGCGCGCATATCGTTCAGCCGCGCGCCCATCAGGGTTTTCATCGCGATGATGCCGATGTTCTTGCGCCGCGCCTTATCCAGAACCGGCGGCAAATCTGACTGGATGGCGACAAAATGAAAAGTGTGTTTGAGCTTGTCGTAGATATCCGGGTCTTTGCCAAAATTGTAGGCACAGAGAATCACGTCGACTAGATCATGATCGATCGCGTAATCAAGACACTGTGCCAGTCTGCTGCCGTGACCCGACATACCGCGAAAGCGAATTTTGCCTTGTTGCACCGCACGCTCGGTAAACTCCGCCCAGGCCTCATTGCGCATGCGATCGACATGATTGACGGCGTGATTAAAGTAAATATCCAGATAGTCGGTTTGCATTCGCTTGAGGCTTCCCTCCAGCGCAGCCATCATATCCGCCGCACTATCGCGCGCACCGGCCTTGGTTTTTGAGGTCAAAACTACTTTGTCTCTGACCCCTTTCAATCCCTCACCCATCGCCTCCTCTGCCCAGCCAAAGCGATAGCTCTCGGCGCAGTCAAAAAAGGTGACACCTCTTTCCAGCGCATGGCGGACCAGTTGCGAATTTTGCAGGCTGGACGAGCCAAAGCCGATTTCGGAGACGCGCAATCCGGTTTTACCCAGGGTCACGTGACGCTGGATTTGTGGTACCGGCCTGCCCTGCAATCCAGACAGAGGTGTGAGACCGGCCACCGCCCCCGCACCCAATAGCGTTCTTCGACTTACCATGGCTATTACCTTTGTCGTTCAGCGCGGCGCGAACGCGGCGGGTAGAATCTACCCTGCTGCTGCCGGGAACCGCCTTTGCCCGCCGCAGTCATAACTGCTGCCTGCCAATACACGGAATCATGGGACATGAAAATAACACGCACGCTGTTAATCGCAAGCATTGTCGCGCTGGCGCCAATGAAGTCATTTGCCAATGACACAGAGATCGCCACTTTTGCCGGCGGATGCTTCTGGTGTGTCGAATCCGATTTTGACAATGTGCCCGGGGTACTCGATACGCTGTCGGGCTATATCGGTGGCAGCAGCGACAATCCCACCTACAAAAACCACATGCGCAACGGGCACCGAGAGGCAGTTCAAATCACCTACGACCCGGCGAAGGTCAGCTTCGAGCGGCTGTTGCACATATTCTGGAGAAGCGTCGACCCGACGGACGCCCAAGGTCAGTTCTGCGATCGTGGCCACAGCTACACGACCGCGATCTACGCCAACAATGAGCAGCAGCAGCAGCTTGCGCTCG
Organism: uncultured Granulosicoccaceae bacterium; assembly: GCA_964573105.1. Taxonomy (GTDB): domain Bacteria; phylum Pseudomonadota; class Gammaproteobacteria; order Granulosicoccales; family Granulosicoccaceae; genus CAKZSB01. The sequence continues at coordinate 1,939 of CAZNIS010000023.1, read as the reverse complement.
CCTCGCGGCAGTCACTGATCGATGAAAAAGTTATTGACGCAGAGATCGTGACACCGGTGGAAAACGCCACGCAATTCTGGCCCGCCGAGGACTACCATCAGGACTACTATCTAAAAAATCCGATCCGCTACAAGTTCTACCGAACATCGTGCGGGCGCGACAAGCGTGTATCGGCGATATGGGGGGAGATGGCCCGCGATGGCATCGCGGACCATTAATTGATCAATCTGCCGGCACCTTGCGCGCCGGCAGAACAGTGGCTCTGTTAGCCAAACTGATTCATGGTGTTATCTTTGCCCGACGCTTTTAACGCCTGACCACCCGAGAAGTACTCCTTGTGGTCATCACCGATATTGGATCCGGCCATATCCTGGTGCTTGACGCAATCCAGTCCCTCGCGAATCTCGCGGCGCTGGACATCCTTGACGTAGGCGAGCATGCCCTGGTCACCAAAGTAATCACGCGCCAGTGTGTCAGTTGACAATGCAGCGGTGTGATACGTTGGCAAGGTGATCAGGTGATGGAAGATACCAGCTCGCTTGGCAGCATCGGCCTGGAACATACGAACTTTCTCATCCGCCTCTTTAGCCAATTCGGAATCGTCGTAGTCGATGCTCATCAGCTTGTCGCGATCGTAACCAGACACATCGCGACCCTCGTCTGACCAAGCATCGAAAATCTGCTGGCGGAAGTTCAGCGTCCAGTTAAACGACGGGCTGTTGTTGTAGATCAGCTTGGCGTTCGGAATCTCTTCACGCACCCGGTCAACCATGGATGCGATCTGACCAACGTGCGGCTTTTCGGTTTCGATCCACAACAGGTCGGCACCGTTACGCAGTGCAGTTACACAGTCGAGCACGACTCGGTCGGCACCGGTATCCGGCTTGAATCGAACCAGACCATTCGGCAGGCGCGTCGCCTTAACCAGTTTGCCTTCCTGCTTGATCACCAGGTCGCCAGAGTTGACCTGATCCATGGAAGCGATTTCCTCACCGTCGATAAACGCGTTGTACTGGTCGGCCAGATCACCGGGAGACTGCGACACCGGAATCTTTTGCGTCAGGCCAGCGCCCAGTGAATCGGTGCGAGCGACAATAACGCCGTCCTCAACACCCAGCTCCAGGAACGCATAGCGCAGCGCGTTGATCTTGGCAATGAAGTCTTCGTGCGGCACAGTAACCTTGCCGTCCTGATGGCCACACTGCTTGGCATCAGAGACCTGATTCTCTATCTGCAGGCAGCAGGCGCCAGCCTCGATCATCTTCCTGGCCAGCAGATAAGTGGCTTCTTCGTTACCAAAGCCGGCGTCGATATCGGCGATGACCGGCACCACGTGACTCTCGAAGTTGTCGATTTTGGTCAGAATGGCCTGCTCCTGGACCTGATTGCCTGCCTCGCGCGCCGCATCAAGATCGGTGAAGAGGTGACGCATTTCGCGCGCATCAGCCTGTTTCAAGAAGGTGTACAGCTCTTCGATCAGTTCAGGCACGGTAGTTTTCTCGTGCATCGACTGATCTGGCAGCGGTCCGAACTCTGAGCGCATCGCAGCGACCATCCAGCCGGACAGATAAAGGTAGCTGCCCTTGGTGGTGCCGAAGTGCTTCTTCACAGAAATCAGTTTCTGTTGACCAACAAATCCGTGCCAGCAACCCAGCGATTGGGTGTACTGCGACGAGTCGGCCTCGTAGGCAGCCATATCGCGACGCATGATAGCGGCGGTGTGTCTGGCGATGTCGAGACCCGTTTTGAACCGATTCTGCATCTGCATTCTGGCAACGAACTCGGGATTGATCGCCTGCCAGTTCTCGCCCTGGCGGGCGACGATGTCGGCGGTGTCGGCAATCGCTTGCTTGTAGTTGCTCATTACTAAAGGATCTCCCATAGCTGGCTGGAAAGTGGACGGGGTGCGAAAGTCCGTTATTCGCGTCCTGTTGACGCG
>CAZNIS010000022.1:64182-77306 GCA_964573105.1 uncultured Granulosicoccaceae bacterium | reverse complement strand
CTACGACTGCGCGTCCCGGACCGACACCGCCCACGGGTACGACGGGGACGCCCAGTCAGACGTGCTGTGAATAGTTACGGCGACTGACTACCCTTCCGGGACACGGGTCGTCTGCCATGCCACCATCATCCATTGCCCCGCTTCAAGTGCCCAAACCTGCAGGTAACGGCCGTTGAAATCCTTGTCCACCCCATTGACGATGACGTGAATGCGGATCTCGCCATTGACCAGCGCGGTGTCACCAAACCGTCGCATATCCTGCTTAAAGGTTTCAAGATGCTGATAGCGGTAGTGACCGCTGCGCAGTCGCTCCAGGTACAACTGACGATCTTCATCCACGGCACTGGCGTGCAGGTAACGCAGTGAAGATCCGATGAATTCCTCGACCGTGTCTATATCGCCGGCTAACAGGGCCTGCTGTCGCTGTTTGTCGCGGCTGGAGATTTCGGTGAATAGCGCATCGTCTGTCATTGGAATCCCGATATGTTGTTGAATTAACAGCCCTGCAGCGAAGACGCCCCCCCTGATATTTCGATTGGCTGACGCCACCCTGAGCACTGGCAAGCAAAACAACACGACGTTGGTCAGAGAATTGCTGAGCGAGGGTTTATTGTGAATTTCGTCACAGCAGGGAGCCGACAGTATGACCGAAACGCCGACACTTTACGTCACCCAGGGATCCGGCAACAACATCAAGCCGATGCTCGTCGCCCATCAGCTGGGCCTGTCATGCCATGTCAGGTATGTCAATGTGCTGGCTGGCGAAAGCCGCACGCCCGAGTTTTTGAAGATCAATCCATTGGGCGTTGTGCCCTACATGACGCTGCCGGATGGCACCGGACTGGGGGAATCGAACGCCATCGCCTGGTATCTGGCAGAAGGTTCGGCGCTGATGCCGGACACCGCGCTGTCGCGCGCACAGGCAGTCGCATGGATGAACTTCGAGCAGACCCGACTGGAGGCGAATATCTCGCCGGTCAGATTTTTTACCTACATTGTGCCCGACCTTGAAAAAGACCACGCTGATATGATTCCCGTGTGGCGCGAACGCGGCGCCGCCGGCCTGGCGCTGCTAGATGACTACCTCCAGCAGCGGGAATTCATCACCGACTACGGATACAGCGTGGCCGACATCGCCGTTTTCGGCTACACCCACCTGGCAAATGAAGGCGGCTTCAACCTCGGTGACTACCCGGCGATATCGGCCTGGATATCACGGGTCGAGGCACAGCCAGGCTACCGGCCGATCAATGAACTGCTCGATGGCAACGATACACAGCTGAGTCGCGCGGCCTGAATTTACCGTATGGCGACTGACAGCTCCGCGCCGTTGCAGCGGTGCCAACTGGACAGCCGGCTCAGTGCGATGAGTCGGCTGCGACAACCGGTCTGGATCTACGATTTCGACAACGCCTGCGTAGCCTGGGGCAACGCTGGCAGCCTGGATATATGGCAGGCCGATTCACTTGAAGCCTTGTGTAGTCGCGACATGCGCAAGGATATGACCCCCACAGTCGCGAAGCGATTGCGCCAGTATCAGACCGACTTTCTGCGCGACGAAGACAAACAGTTTCGCGAAGTCTGGACACTCTACCCCAACGGTGAACCCGTCACGCTTGAGGTCGTCTACAGTGCGTTTCGCTTCAATGACGATCGCATGGGTATGATGTGTGAGGCGTTGCCCGATTTACAGTTTGACGCTGATACCCTGCGCAGCGCTGAGGCGCTGCTGCACACATCGGTGATGATCACCCTGTATTCGACCGACGGCGTGCCACTGTATCGCAACCCGGCTGCGCGCGGAGCTGCCAGGGTTTTTTCAGAGTCACTGCAGGATCACTATGTGTCAGATGAGACTTTCCGTCTGTTGCGGACCGCCACCGGCGAGGAGGTAAAAACAGTTGCCTGCGCGCATACGAACGAAGGCCCGCGCTGGCACGATATCACTGCGCTTCGATGTCGGGACGCTGTTTCCGGATGCGACGCCTGGTTGATCAGCGAGGTGGATGTCTCGCGATTGAAAGCCACCGAGGAGCGCGCCCAGTTTCTCGCCGAACACGACCAGCTCACCGGATTGCCCAACCGCAATCACGTGTCGGTAGCGTTCAGAAATCAGGTTGAGCAATTGCTGGCACAGCAAAAACATGGCGCTGTCATATTCATCGATCTGGATCACTTCAAGGATATCAACGATTCGCTCGGCCACGAGGCCGGTGACAAGCTGCTGGTTAATGTAGCAGAGCGCCTGAAAACACTCGCGCAAAATGAAAACACTATCGCGCGACTGGGCGGTGATGAATTCCTGATGTTGATCGGCCCGATTGACGATGATGACGAGGTGCGCGAAGCCGCCGATCAGATCAGACAAATTCTGTCGCTGCCAATCGTGCTGCAGGGCCGCAAAGTCCATGTCACGCCATCGATCGGCATCAGCATGTTCCCGCAAGACGGCCACAGTATCAGTGACCTGATGCGCAACGCAGACCTTGCGATGTACCATGCGAAAGAGCATGGTAGAAACGATTTTTCATTCTTCGACAAACAATTCAGCGACGCGGTTGAATCGCGAATCAATTTGGAATCGGAGCTGCAGACCGCACTCAACGAAAACCAGTTTGTCACCTACTTCCAGCCGCGCGTCGACGTTCACACCAATACGATAACAGGCGCCGAGGCGCTGGTCAGATGGATTCACCCTCAACGCGGCCTGGTCAGCCCGGGCACGTTCATACCTGCCTGTGAGGCGTCGGACCAGATTGGCCGACTGGGTAAGTACGTGCTGGCTCAGGCGGTGATCGCACAACAACAGTGGAAGCGTGCCGGCTTTAATCTGCGCATTTCAGTGAATCTGTCGCCACTGCAATTTGGCGAAGATTCGCTGGTTGAGGACATCGTGGCTATCGTGAACGAACACCACGGCACGCCAGACAGTATCGAATTGGAAATTACTGAGTCGGTACTGCTTGGTCATGATCAGAAGACGATCGACAAACTGCACGCACTGGTAAACCACGGATTCAGGATTGCTATCGACGACTTTGGCACCGGCTATTCGAACCTCGCCTACCTGCATCGCTATCCAATACGATGCCTGAAAATTGACAAATCATTCGTCTCGGAACTGGATACCGCGCAACCCATCGTCGAGTTGATTATTTCGATGGCGAAACTCTTTAAGCTCGATGTCGTCGCCGAAGGGGTTGAAACACCAGAACAACTCGATGTGCTAAAAGCCTACGACTGTCACGAGTACCAGGGCTTTCTTTTCGCGCGACCGGTTGACTTTGACTCGTTTACCACGCTCATGGACCTGCAGCGAGAATCCCTGGCGGCCTGATTGACAATACACCAATGGTGTTGATTCGTCACAATCCAAAACACTGATTCATGATGTAGAGAAAGTCATTGACGTTGCCGCCGTTTTCAAAGGTCTGGGTGGTATTGCTACCGGCGATTATCCCAAAGCGGATTTTGATCGCATCAGATAAATAGTCCGGCGCATTGGCATCCCAGGGATCGTGCTCAACGCTGCCGCCAGACATCACCGGCCACGGGCCGGGTTGAGCCGGTATCACGCCAGTGTTGTTGCGCACATGACTGACAGTCGCTATATCGAGAGAATCACGATGATGAGAAGCGCCGGCGTTGGTGAGAACGTAATCCACTACATCACACACATCCATCACGCGATCCCGCGGGCTGACATGGCGATTGTTCTCAAGCCACGATGACGGGGCCGGATTCAGTGCACCACCGCTACTTTCAGAGTCAAACAGAAAAGGTGATGGTGCGTTCTGGCAGTTGTCCTGATAATTCAGCAGCACTTTATTGTCGACACGAAAAAGTGCCATCCCCCCACCGGTGTTCTCCAGGCCGACATTCTGCCAAAACGAGCCATTGCCATTTGGCCCGAGGATTTGCACGCAAGCTTCATAGTTGCCGGTGACACTCAGCCCGGCGCTGCGCGCCTGGAAGGCAGGGCCGCGGGTCATGTTGTACGCCACACAATTGAGAACATCGAACGATGCGATGTCCTGCAGCAGTGGACCGCGTTGATCGTGCATCGCGAACAGCGTACGCAGGTAACTGATTCCAGCACCTCTGGAAGCAATCGAGCCCCTGGCGCGGCTGGCGGGGGTAGCCAGTCCCTCGGCAATCAGACAGTCAGATACGGTGATGTTGTCCGACTCGAATATATCGAGACAGTCGTCATCTCCCCAATACAACGAACAGTGATCAAGCCAGCCACTCTTGACCGTGTGAAAGATAAACGGGCCATGGCAGCAGTTTCCGGTCGTGGCAGGCCCGTCCGGACGCGACCTGATATGTTGCCAGATGTGACCATCAGCTCTTATATCGATCAAGCCTTCGTGATTCGCCCCGCTGCCGCCGCGCAGCTGTATACCGGAAGGTGAAGTCTGCCCCAGCACCCAGATATCACGATTGCGAAACTGGATGCGCTGCGAAGGCGCGAGCGTGCCTGATAGATTGGGGAATATGACGTAGCTGCTGGCAGGGGCCGCGGCCAGCGATCCTGGTCCGCTGTCAGCCAGGTTGGTAACAGCGTACACGCTGTTTCGCTGCAAGTTGAGCGCAGTGCCGGCGTAGCCTTCGGCTTTGAAAAAAAGGGGCTTGGCTGCCTTTTCTGCAACGATTGCGGTGCATTGTGCAGTAAGACAACGCACAATCAGTCAAGCGGTCTCGACTTAGAACTTCGACACCGCCGTGATGGCACTGGATTCAACTGGTCTGGCCGTTAGTTGACCACGTGGTAGAGCGTGAAGGCGCTGGCCACGAGCAGGAACAATTTACCAGCCTGCACTGCCAGCAGTGAAGTCCGCTCCGATAACCGCAGTCCTGATGTGCTCAACCACGGCAGCTTTTGCTGCCAGACACCGCGCTGGTTCGTTCCGGACAAGGACTCCGACCGCCGACACGCGTCGCTATCTCGTTCTGATCCAAACATACCGTCAACCTCTGGTTTCTACGATACCGAGCTGCAAACTCGTTCAACGCAGCCGTGCTATCGAATCGATATAGGTATTGCAACACTATCTTTACACCACTGGTTCGGCGTAACCGTACCACGACTGCATCACACTTTCACCTTCCGTATGGAGACTTATAGACCACTACAAGGTTCCGCAAGGGGTTAAATCGCCAAATATTTCCGCGTTTATTGTCGTTTAATAAGGACTTCGACTACTACGACAATGCGCGATTCCATAATTCCACAAAATATCATCGATGTTTGCGAAATAAATCTCCTACTTAAGACAAATCCAAATGCAGTTCTGACGGTGATCGTTTAGTACCTACGCATAATCATCCGCCAACGTAATCGCCAATCGGAGTTAAAAAGTCGTCAGCGCCCTGCCGAAAATGGCAGGTTTTCGCTAGTGTTTCAAAAACTTTACAAAATGCTCGCATCAATTCGCGTGCGTGCAGCGTGATAAATCGCACCGGGCTGACAGTTAATGGTCATTGATCAGATTGAAATCCGAAACCGGTTGCTCGCCAGCAGCGCCGACATCCCGCTTGGCACTGACCGGGTTACTAAACCGTGAGGCACACCATTCAGTCCCTACTGCCAGTGGCCGCTCGACGCCGGCAGACTGACTGAAGAATTGATCCAGGCTGGCTGACGAACCAAGTATCTGCTCAGTCACCCACTGTGCTCTGGGCAATACCAGCGGAGACGCCAGTCGATTGCGAGCCCCCCATTCCACCGGGAGATCGCAACTGAACTCGATATTCTCATTCTTGTTGACGAATGCCATGTGAAGGTCGATGTTGTAGTGGTACTTCATCATCGCCGCTGCAAACAACGTGGCAACATCCTCACGAATCGTCAGGAAAGAGTAGAACCGCGGTTTACCCTCGTTGCTAACGAGTGCACCCACGGCATCACCAAGGATGGCCTTTTGCTCGTCAGTCGGCTCAGTATCGCGCCAGCGAACGCGCGCGAGACTGTAGAGTGGCGAGCGCTGGATCGTTAGCGCCTCATCGGCGTATAGACGCGACCCGATGCTTTGCTCAATGTTCGCATCGACCGCCTCTGCGGGCGTTTGTTCGGGCGATAATGTGGTCAGCACCTCCGGTGGTATGTAGTCGTTTGCATGTCCGAGCTCGTGATACATCAACCGCGCAAACGCATGCACCAGATCACTAAAGGGGCGCTCTTCCTCATTGCGGATCGAGGTAAACGGAAACGCGTAGTCATCGCCCTGCATGAAGCGGGACAACACGCGGAATTGTAGATCGGCACCGAATTCTGCTCGAAAGTCCGACTCTGTTGAAATCGTCAGCTTTTCAGATAAACCCATCCACAGATAGACCGGGTCAATGCGCATACGCCCCAATCCCGCAGAGTACCCGGATGGACGAACCTCACTGCCGATCAGGATCGCTGTGATGGGCTTGAAGAGTGTCAGTATGTCAGCCGGCAAAGCGGCCAGCAGCTGACCAAAACGCACCCCCATCCAGTCGTGCGTGACCACCGTTCGGGCGAGAATATCCTCGACGGTCGGATTGCTGTGCTCCATACCGATGTAGGGTAATTCTGACAGGGTACAACGATTGTCATCTTCAGCTTCAAGACACCGTTTAAGCACCGGTGCGTAGGGCGAGGCCGGACGGAAAGACCGTACCTGATCATTGGCCAGCACCCTGATATTTTCCTGTGGTACCATTTCAGGTGACACGTCATCGCCACCGCCCGAACCTCCGCAGGCGGCAAGCAAACCCGCTACCATCAAAGCGCTCAAGTGCTTACACCGTTTTGCTATGTGTCTGCACCTACCCGCATATCGATTCGATGTCATCATATCCTGGACCCTCTCTAATTCCTGGTCTTCCTGATTTTCAATTGCGCAGGCTCTCGCCAAAGCTGCCAACAATTGGAGCACTACCGCGGACAGTACGTGCGTGTACCTGCCCTTACCTCTATACCGATTTGAGCCATCATGTTTCAGACTATCTCAAAATCGTGGCAAATTAGGTTAACAATTGCGCGAATCCCACACAATTACAGCGACCTTGCGGCACCGGAGCCATGAGTAACAGCCATCAGAACAGCGTGGTCATCGGTGCGAGCGGCGGCATCGGCAATGCGATTGCGCATCAGCTCGGCAGCCAACCCGGTACCATTTACCGTTGTGCGAGAAACACGGCTGGCATTACCGGCCAACCGGAAAATGCCGTTGTGCTGGAACTGGACATTACCAGCGAACAATCGGTCTCGGCTGCCGCCGAATGCATTGGCCGCGATGGTGTGGTGCTGGATCAGGTATTCATCAGCACCGGCATTTTGCAAACTGACGCCATTCGGCCCGAGAAATCTCTGCGCCAGTTCGACCCTGACTCCTTTCTGCAGGTAATGACAAGCAATGCACTCGGGCCAGCACTCGTTGCAAAGTACTTTCTGCCGCTCATGCGTCGCGATGGACCGGCGTTCTTTGGCGCACTTTCCGCACGCGTGGGCAGCATTGGTGACAACCGTCTGGGGGGCTGGCACAGTTACCGCGCAAGCAAGGCAGCGTTGAACATGATCATTCGCAACCTTGCGATTGAATACCGCCGCACCCATCCCCAACTGGTAATCGCCGGACTACATCCCGGCACGGTCGATACTGCGCTGTCAGCGCCGTTTCAAAAAAACGTACCTGACGGCAAACTCTTCAGCGCCGAGCGCGCAGCCACAGCGTTGCTCGCGGTTGCGGGATCGCTGACACCCGAAGACAGCGGCCATTGTTTTGCCTGGGATGGAAAACGAATCGAGCCGTGATATCAGACGGGAACATCACCGGTGATTCGGTAACCTGCCGACTGTAGTACGTCCGCCAGACAGGCAATATGTGCCGGAGTAATCTCGCAGCAACCCCCGACAATGGCCCCACCGGAATCGGCCCATCGCAACGCGAATGCGGCGTACGCCTGTGGATCGAGATCCTGCCGCGCCTGCAGAGCATCGACACTGGTACCATATTCCATCGGCATGACAGACGTGAATCCATTGGCGTAAGCACCGATGGCGCAATCCAGCGCGCGCATCTGTGACCACGCTGCATCGACCGCCTCGGGCAGGCTGCAGTTGAGCAACAGCGCCTGCGGCGCACAGGCACGCAGTGCCTCACGAGCATCGACGATAGTCTCACCACTGCGCAACGTGCCAGAGCACTCATCATCTACACTTAGCGCCACCCAGACCGGCAGATCACTTTCGCTTGCCGCGGTGGCCGCAGCCTTCGCCTCATGGATCGAGCTCATGGTCTCACAGATAAACAGATCTACCGCGCCCTTTTGCTCGGCAACGATTGCGCGATAGGTTGCCAGCGCCTGCTCGAACGGCGGCGCGTGCTGAGGATGATAGCTGTCGTACAGCGGTGGCAGCGATGCGGCGATTTTCACATCGACCACGCCACAGCGTGCCCTTGCGGCGGCTGCCAGCTCAAAGGCCAGCACCTGCAACCGCGAAAACTCGTGCTCGCGACCGACATCCGCAAGCCGTTCGGGCGTCACGCTGTAAGTGTTCAGCGTGATCACCCGCGCGCCGGCGCGAATGTAATCCTCGTGCAACCGGGTAACGAGCTCCGGTGAGTCGATCATCACCTGAGCGCCCCACAGTCGATCCGCGCGGGCCGCCCCACGATGGGCCAGTTCCTGGCCCATGCCTCCGTCCAGCAGTACGATATCTCTTGGCGTCATGACTTGCGATCCAGGCTCGGGTTGGTGACATCAAATTGCGCGAACGGGCGCACCCCTTGCCACGTCCGCCAGCGGAACTTACTATCGGATGCAACCTGCGACAAGGTCATTCGCCACTCATTTTCGGAGCCCATCATGTCTCACGCTTCATCGTCTATCGTCGACGCTTATCGGGACGACGGATTCGTCTTCCCGATCGATGTGCTGAATGCAACGCAGGCCAGCGAGGTGCTGCAGGATCTCGAGGCTGCCGAGGCCGAGCTTGCCGACGACGCAGAGAAACTCGCCATACTGCGATCCTATCCCGATCGTGTGTTGCCGTCTTTTGACCAACTGATCCGGCATCCGGTACTTGTCAACGCGGCGAGCCAGGTGCTCGGTCCCGATCTGATGGTCTGGAGCGCCAGCCTGTTTATGAAGCAGCCCCAATCCTCCCACATCGTCAGCTGGCATCAGGATTTGACCTACTGGGGCCTGGACGACGCCGAGGAGACCACCGGCTGGGTCGCGCTGTCACCCGCAACCATCGAAAGTGGCTGTATGCAGTTCGTGCCTGGAAGCCACAAACAATTGCAAGTGCCACATGAAGATACCTTCGATGAAAACAATCTGTTGTCACGCGGGCAGGAGATCGCCGTCGAGGTTGATGAGGGCGACGGCGTGGCAGTTGAGTTGCAGGCTGGCCAGGCCTCCCTGCACCACGGGCACCTGTTTCATTCGTCCGGTCCGAACCGAGCAGACTATCGGCGAGTGGGTGCGGCAATCCGCTACATCAAGCCCTCGATGAAGCAGCAGAGCGGTGATCGATCACTGGTGGCGCTGGTCAGCGGCAGCGATCAATACAACCACTTTACGATCGCCGACGCGCCGAAGGGTCGGCTGCACGAGGATGACTTCGAGCTTTGCCGTCGCGACATCGAAATCAAGCGGCGCGTGCTGTACGAAGGCGCGGAGGGCAAGACGGGCCAACGTTATTAACAAATCGAAGCGGCGACAACGCTGATGCCACGACAATTATACGAAGTCGATACACCGACACTCGTCGTTCACGAGTCTATCGCGCTGGCGAACATCGAGCGATTCCAAGGCCACTGCAACGATGCCGGCCTGAAGCTGCGGCCGCATATCAAAACGCACAAATCGATTCACTTTACACGGCTGCAACTGCAGGCGGGCGCCGCTGGCATCACCTGCCAGAAAATCGGTGAGGCCGAAGTAATGGCAGCCGCCGGTGTTGAAGACATACTGATCACGTTCAATATCTTAGGTGAGGCAAAGCTCAAACGGCTGGCAGCACTCGCCAGTCAGCTCACGCGGCTGGGCGTGGTGGCAGACAATGCAACCGTTATCGAAGGCTTATCTGCGGCGTTCGCCAGGCAATCAACCACGCTGCACGTGATGGTTGAGTGCGACACCGGCGCCGCGCGCTGTGGCGTTCAGACACCGCAAGAAGCGGCCGACCTCGCCGCGCTTATCAACCGCCTGCCAGGCCTCGAGTTCGCAGGCCTGATGACCTATCCGGACAAGCTGGCATCCCCGATGCCGGTTCAGTTCATGCGCGACACAATAGCCAAACTCAACGCTATTGGCATCAACTGTCCAGACGTTTCAACCGGCGGCACACCGCTGATGTGGGATGCAGCTAGCGATGGAATTTTTACTGAGTATCGCATTGGCACCTATATTTACCAGGATCGCTCAATGCTGGAGCGTGGCATCTGCACCGAAGCCGACTGTGCCGCGCGCGTGGTGGCAACCGTCGTCAGCCGCCCCACTTCCACACGGCTGGTTATCGACGCCGGCTCCAAGGTTCTCACCAGCGATCTACTCGGCATGCAGGGCCACGGCCATGTGCTCGATTTCCCGGATGCCACGATAGCAGGCCTGAGTGAAGAACACGGCGTGCTGCAGGTGTCAGCAGACAATCCACTGCAACCGGGCGATCAGATCGAGATCGTGCCGAACCATGTCTGTGTGGTGTCGAATATGTTTGATGAAGTTCAGCTGATCAGACAGGGTGGCACGATTGAGCCGCTGACTATTGATGCGCGCGGCAAAGTGCTTTAGCCAACGAACAATTATTGCCCGACACAGTAAAGCGCATGATTGGTGTTGCAATCAGCGAATAAACTGAAGGTCCAGATGTCGGAAAGCGTTTCACTACTTGATCCAAGGATTCCTACACTAAAAATTTCCGAACTACTCCATGTCTCGCAATGATCACTAAGTGCTAACCCACTTTCCCTAGTGCTCGTCCAAACGTCGATGAATCTCATGGAAAGCGTCGGGGAAATATTCAACGGAAACGTCGGCCCGGAGGCGATGATTTGAGCGTAGCTCGCTGCGACCTGCAGACCATTGGGCAAAAGATAAGGTACCTCTACCTGATTGAATCGAGTTGACGGCGAGCCAGTGGAATCGGAAAGCCATGCCTTGTAGGTTCCCGGCAGACCGGCTTCATCGGCTTCCGCCTGGCAAATCTGATCAGCACCGTCGAGCCCGCCGAGATCACCCGTAAACTCATTATCGGTGACAAACCAGTACCGCCCAAAAAATGGCTTTATACCGAAACCCCAGAAACCCGCGTTAGGCCCACCCGGTTCGTTCTGAAACCTGGTCCAGAACCCGTCCCAGGGTTTGCCGACGCTTCGTCGTAGAGGAGAGATCGACGCAGTGCGAGCAAATTCGACGTATGCCTGCAGATACTCGCTATAGAAAAAGCTGGCATTCCCAAGCCGCGAATCATCCAGCGAGCAGGTTGTGAAATCCAGCAGCGTGCAATCGGTACCGCGAGCATCCACTTCGACATCGGAATACCGTATGGTCTCATCCAGTGGGTTACCGATCATATTCCAGCTGGTGTCGCCGTCGATCCGAAGCCTCACACAGGCATCATGCACACAGTCCTCAATCAGTAAATCCCGACCAAAACTGTCATCTGGCAAGATCAGATCCATCGGCTCCGTAGTGTTAAACCAAAAGCCGGTCCCGGGCGCAGGGACCGGAACATCAGCAGTCAGCGGTTGATAAGCACCCGCACTGGCATCGTAGGTGTAAGCACTCCATTTCGTGGAGTCCTGCATGAGCGCGTCATCGCTAAACAACTCCCCGAATGTCGTGCCGCTGGGCGTGAAACACGGAAGGCTTAACAAATGCCAGGTCGCCGTCTGAGTAATCTCTCGCGATCGGACATCCTGATCGCAAAACGGAAGGCTCTGGTGTGAAAAGGACACACGGAACGAACCGGTGTCGGTTCCGGTACGCCCAGCCTGCGGATCTGTATTATATCCACCAATCAGCAAGGTGTAGTCGCCCGGGGGCGGCGCATTGCCATTGTTAAATTCAAGCTTGCTGAAAAAGCCAACACCGTCATCGTCGTCCGATTCGATCAGCATACCATTCTGATCGAGCAGGAAAATCTCGGTATCGACCGGATCACCGCGGCCATCATCCCAGGTCTCTATCGACAGCGAACGGATGTCATCCTCCTCGCCTGGAATAGTAAAGTTCAGCCAGATCAGACCATGGCGGAACAACTGACCGGATGCCTCAGCCGAGCCGTAACTTGGCAACTCGCCAACGTTCTGTATTTGCGGGCCGACCATATCGATCGTCAGGTCATATTCAACGGGCGCGTTGTGCAAGTTCTCCACCGAGACAATATACTCACCGCCGATCGGCAAAAACAGGCCTTGCGGACTGAACATGCCTTTATCAATGTATCTGATGTAGGATTCATCGCCGAGGTAATCGCTTTGTATTGTTCTCGCGATGCCCACTTCAATTCCTGACTGTGTCACGGTCAACCGCAGCCTCGCCGGATCACTAAGATCCTGTTCAGTGGGCCTCGCCTCAACGTACAACATGCCCTTGTTCAATTCGTTGACCAGATTGAACCGAAAGTCCTGTGTATCACTAACCGTATTACCACTAGACACGATGTCAAAGCCCGGCGTCAGGTCTCCGAGGTCGGTTTGACTCCAGGCCGATGAAGCGCAAAACAACCAGGCAAACAATCCGATCGTCAATGGCAGTCTATTTTTGAATGAGCGCACAGGTGACATCCTGTCCTTGAGTTGTTCGCGCAGCGGGTTTGGAGCGGCTACCCTCACCTTCGAGGTACTGTCGTTGTTAATCTACCGGCAATTGACACACTGTACCGTGAAACTGGCTACGATTCTCACACCCTTACGGGTATGGGTCGCAAGCAGACAGCATTGCGCACGGCAGCTCTTCCGACCGGACGCGCGCCCCCCTGTGAGTAAACCCGGAAATCGGATTTGAGACGCCGGGTCGTACGACCCAACTTAATACGGCGTTTCGGTCCGGACGGATCTTCACCTGTAGCGCCGAATCGCCTCGGTCAACAGTCCGCTGCCAACACTGGTATACAAGTCACCTGCGATACGTCTGGCATC
>CAZNIS010000022.1:0-64082 GCA_964573105.1 uncultured Granulosicoccaceae bacterium | reverse complement strand
AGTTCGATTTTCGCCTGTTCTACCAATGCTGCCAGTCGGTGGCCGCTGCGGTTTTGCAGCAGTTTAATCAACCGATCCAGCCGCTGTTTATCACTGACATTGACCCGAAACTCGTTCAATTCACGCAACACGTCACGACTGTAGAGCAGGTGTATTTTGTGCCAGGTGGCCAGATCGTGGTAGTAGTGGCCAGGCATATTCAGAGACGGTCGATCCGCCATCGGCATACCAAAACCAAACTGAGGCATGACGCCGGCGATCGATAACCTGCGATCAAAGTCGGTACCGCCAATATGCACGCCGTGATTGGCCAGAAAGTCAGACTCTCGATCATCACAATCGCGCCGCTGTGGCGATAGCCTCACCAGTGTGAAGTCTGACGTACCGCCGCCAATGTCGACGATCAGCGCGAGCTCCTCAGTCTGTACTCTCTGCTCGTAATCGAGCGCCGCGGCGATCGGCTCGAATTGAAACGACACGTCTTTGAAACCGGCCAGACGCGCAATCGCCTCCAGATGATTCTGTGCTGCGCGATCCAGTGCCGCATCGTCGTCGTTGAAGAACACTGGCCGGCCCAGCACAACGCTCTGCAAGTCGGCTGTATCGTGGCCCAGATACGTTTCGGCCTGACGCTTCAGGCTGCCAATGAAGAAACTGATGATTTGATCGAAGCTGTAAAAACGGTTCTTCACTTGCGTGGTATCACCCATGAACGAACTACCTAACAGGCTCTTCATGGAACGCAGCAGACGCCCCGACTCGCCCTGGGTATAGCGCGCCATCGCTTCTCGACCAAAGCTGATCTCATCGTCCTCAAAGCCGAAAAACAACGCACTGGGCAGCGTAGTCTGCCAGTCGCCGTCAGCATCCTGTTCCAGCGGCACCATGGCAGGCTTGTGATCACGCAGAACGCCAATGGTCGAATTCGATGTACCGAAGTCGAGACCACAGATTGTCATTCGGTTTCTCCGATAGATAGCCCAGCCGACGCACAAGCGCCTCGCGCAAGGCTACGATGTAATCAAGACGATTGTTCGCAATACATCTGCAAGCTAGCAGCGCCCACCCCGCTGCCCGTACCACTGCGCACTGATCATGATTGGTGTACCGGAACGCCGGTGAACACACTTACCCAAAGAACCCGATGGCGTGCATCCCCCGATCGCTCGATGGGCGGGCATCGGTCACCAGCTACCACGGACAGGTGAGAGAGATGGGCCACTGGCAATCGACCGGCCTGTCATATAGTGCGTCTTGATAGTCAGGTGTTCGTTGAAAGATCGCGCAGCCCGCCGCCCGCCGGCAACGCTCTCAGGCGGCCTCGTCAGTCATTTCTTCGCGCAATCGCACCGGGCCGAACTGCTCCGGGTACAAGCCGAATTTATCAGAGTAAAAATCGCGAAAGTACTGCATGTCTGCACTGACATCACCCGTTGGCTGCAACGCGGCGCCAAAACCACCGCGCCGCAGGCGGTAGTCAAGATAGGTCGGCACAATCGGCACCCCGGCACCTTTGGCAATTCGATAGAAACCCGACTTCCAGAACTCTGTCCTTGCACGCGTCGCCTCGGTGGGAATCAACAGAATCAGGCTTGGCTCGCGGGCAAATACTTCGGTCAGATCCGCCACCATGTCCTGCGCCGCTCCCCGATCGACCGGTATACCGCCCAGTGGCCGCATGAACCACCCCATTGCAGGATTGAACAACGATTTCTTTGCAAGCCAGCGAACCTTCAGGCCAGAGGCCGCAGCGTACAACAACATATACGGGAAATCCCAGTTAGACGTGTGCGGTGCGGCAATCAATACGCAATGCGGACAGTCGGGCGCATCACCTTCCATCGTCCAACCCAACCAACCGAGTAAGGAGGCTGCCAGTTTCTTTTTCAAATCGGTTCCACTGTGATTGCGAGCGCTGCCAAACGATGCGTTGTTCGGGCCAGGTATGTGACACCAGAACTGCCAGCACCCCGCAGACGAGGAGCGACTTTACTTTGCCGCACGTCCGTTTCGCTGGCGCGATGATCCAGCGCGCCTGCCAGCTGTTGCGTGTGTCGCGCCGTCTGTGAGAGTGTTCAGTATCTGCCTATTGCCCGCCGCGGGCAAGCCGATCCAAGGGAGCGAATATGACAACAAGTGCAATTGTGGCTTTGCTGTTGGTGGTGCTGCTTTGGTCGCTGATTGCCGAAAGATTGGCCGATAGCCCGATCACAGGCCCCATGGTCATGGTGTCTGCTGGTCTTCTGACCTCTTCACTATTCCCTCTGGAAACGGGCAATACACATGCCGCCGCCTATTTTCTCGCCGAATTGACACTGATTATTGTTCTGTTTTCCGATGCTTCCCGGATCAGCCTGCCAGCGTTGAAACAAGGCAACCGACAGCCGTTGCGAATGCTGCTGATCGGCCTGCCCGGCTGCATCGCGATCGGCACCTTGATCGGCCTGTCGCTTTTCCCGACGCTTGGGTTCTGGAGTGTCGCGCTACTGGCCGCCATACTCGCCCCCACCGATGCCGCCCTGGGGGAGGCTGTGGTATCGAGTCATTCGGTGCCAGAGCCAATCCGCCAGACGCTCAGTGTTGAGAGTGGACTTAACGACGGACTGGTCGTGCCCGTCGTATTGTTGCTCGCCTGCGGCGCCAACATAACACACAACCTCGGTGCCGCCACTGATTGGCTGCTGTTGGCGGCACGTCAGATTGGCTTTGGCACCTTAGCTGGACTGGCGATCGGCTATGCCGGTGCGCTCGCCACTCGACGCGCACTGGATGCCGGCACCCTGGGGCAAGGCTGGCAGGGGGTCGCGAGCCTCGCACTGGCGGGCCTGGCCTGGGCGATCGCCGAATTGCTGCACGGCAACGGGTTTATCTCTGCGTTTATCGCGGGGCTGGTGTTTGGCAACTCATTGCAGAGACCTGCAAGTTTTCTGTTCGCATTTCAGGAGACCGAGGGCCAGCTACTGGTGCTGGCGACATTTGCGTTGTTCGGCGCACTGATGCTGCCGGGCGTGCTCACACAGATAGACGGCACTGTATTGCTCTATGCTATCGCGAGCCTGTCTGTCGTTAGAATGTTGCCAATCGTGCTATCGCTGCTCGGCACGGCGACGCGCTGGCGCGATCGTTTGTTTCTGGCCTGGTTCGGTCCGCGTGGTCTGGCATCGATCCTGTTCGTGCTGCTGGTTGGCGAATCGGCGGGCATCCCGCAATACGATCGACTGACCGCGGTGGTGTTCACAACCGTGGCGCTCAGCGTGTTGCTGCACGGGCTCACCGCAGGACCACTGTCGCGCCTCTACTCGCCCGGTACAAGCCTGCCTGATACTCGCCCTGCCGAATGAGTCGCCCTGTTAAATACGGCGCTGAATGCGCAAGCGACCCACCGCACCGGAACCAGAGGCGGTCACACTGGTCAACTACGAGCCAGGCCACACTACTTCTCCATCGGAACAGCCCATGACCCAAACCGAACACCCGTTGCAGTGGATACCGGTTGCCACAACCTCCGATTTGCCGGACGGTCGTGTCACGACCGTCACCGCCGGCACCCAAACGCTGGCCCTGTGCCACGCCCAGGGCCAGTACGCGGCGATGGACAATCGCTGCCCGCATCAGGGCGGACCACTGGGAGAAGGCTCGATCGAAACCGGCGTGGATGGAAAGTGCTGGCTGCGCTGCCCGTGGCACGGCTGGGACTTTGACCCGTTAACCGGTAAGCCTCCGGGTGGGCACGAAGACAGCGGCCAGCGGATGTACCCGGTGAAAATTGAAGGCGAACAGATTCTGGTCGGACTGCCCGAAGAACAGGCGCATATCGAAACAGTGACCGACGTGATGGCGCAGACCATGGTGAACTGGGGAGTTACCTCGGTGTTTGGTATGGTTGGCCACAGCAATCTCGGGCTGGCCGATGCCCTGCGGCGACAGGAGATCTCGGGCAATCTTCAGTTTTATGGCATCAGGCATGAAGGCGCTGCCGCCTTTGCGTGCTCAGCCTACGGCAAACTCACCGGCGAGCCCGCTGCCTGCCTGACGATTGCCGGCCCCGGTGCGACCAATCTGATGACAGGCCTGTGGGATGCGCGTGTCGATCGAGCACCGCTGCTGGCACTGACCGGCCAGGTGGATGTACAGGTATTGGGTCCGGGCGCTTTTCAGGAGATCGACCAGACCAGCGCCTTCGCGCCGGTGACGGCCTTCAGCCAGACGGTGCTGCATACCTCGCGACACGCCGAGCTGATGTCACTGGCCTGCAAGAATGCGATCGTGCAACGCGATGTGGCACACCTGATTTTCCCCGACGATGTACAGACCCTGCCAGCAGCAGATAACGACACACCCGGCCACCCCGATGGTCGTTTAGGCAATCAGCATATCGCCCCCGCGGCAGATTCTATCGATGCGGCAACAGCGCTGCTGGCGCAGCACAAGCGTCCGATCATCATTGTCGGCTATGGTGCGAGAAACAGCATGGACACAATCACAGCGCTGGCCGATAAGCTCCACGCACCGATACTGACGACCTTCAAGGCCAAGGGTCAGATCGCCGACAGTCACCCGCTGGCCGCCGGCGTATTGGGCAGATCCGGTACACCGATCGCGAGCTGGTTCATGAACGAATGCGACCTGATTCTGGCATTCGGCTGCTCCTTCTCCAACCACACCGGTATCACGCCCAAACGACCCGTTATTCAGGTTGATTTTGATCCAATGGCACTGGGACGGTTTCACCCGGTGCAGGTGCCGATACTTGGCGAAAACGCAATCACTGCGAAAACCATTGCAGCAGGACTTGGCAAAATCGACACCATCGATCAGCGCGGCGAAGTGGCCGAACGCTGGCGTATCTGGCGTGCCGAAAAACAGTCTCGCGCAGATGACAATCGAGGCCGCGGCATCAATTCGGCATCGATATTCGCCTCGCTGCAGCAGCACATCGACAGTGACGCGATTATTGCCGTGGATGTCGGCAACAACACCTACTCTTTTGGTCGTTACTTCGAGGTTAATAATCAGCGCGTGCTGATGTCAGGTTATCTGGGTTCGATCGGCTTTGCCTTTTCTGCTGCAATGGGCGCCTGGGCCGCCACGCAGGACAAACCCGCGTTCAAAGGTCGGCAAGTGGTCTCGATCAGCGGCGATGGCGGCTTCGGTCAGTATCTGGCCGAGTTCACCACCGCCGTCAAATATAATATGAACATCACCCATATCCTGCTGAACAACAGCGAGCTTGGAAAAATCTCCAAAGAGCAGCGCGCCGGCCAATGGGATGTATGGCAAACTTCACTGCACAACCCTGATTTCTCCAAGTTCGCCACGCTGTGTGGCGGGCTGGGTATACGCGTCACCGCCACCGACGCCATCGACTCGGCAATTCGCCAGGCGCTGGACTACGATGGCCCGGCACTGGTAGAGCTGATCACCGACGCCGATCTGGTGTAAGCCATGACCATCAGATTCCGTTCAACAACAGGAGCAGCATGAATCTCCAAGGCAAGGTCGCACTGGTCACCGGCAGTGCAATCAGAGTGGGCAAAGCGCTGGCGTGCAGCCTGGCTGATCAAGGCTGTCACGTGGTCGTGCACTACGGTCGCTCCAGCGACGAGGCCAACCAGACAGTCGCCGAAATCGAGAGTAAAGGGGTCAGAGCCTGGGCAATAAGTGCGGATCTTGGTGATGAGACAGACGTTGAACGCCTGATCGATCAGGCGATCGATGTGGCCGGCAGCGTCGACATCCTGGTCAACAGCGCATCGGTGTTTCCGGAAGAATCTTTTGAAAGCGCGGCCTCGGCAACCTGGGATCACACCATGATGGTCAATCTGAAGGCCCCGTTTCTGCTCAGTCAATCGTTCGCCGCCAGACTGCCAGTGGGGCAGCAGGGAAAAATCATCAATCTGCTGGACGCCTCATCCATGCGCCCGCGCAATCATCACTTTTCCTACACCATCAGCAAATACGGCCTTGAAGGACTGACAAAAACCACCGCCCATGCGTTAGCATCACGGAACATACAAGTCAATGGCATCGCACTGGGCGCAATACTGCCCAACAGCAATGATCCAGACCCGGCTGCCTTTGCAGCGATGGCTGACAGCAATCCGTCGGGGCGCAACGGCGATCCGCAGGCCGTAGCAGGTGCGATGCTCTATTTGTTACAGGGCGCCGACTATGTAACCGGCGAATCTATCTGCATCGACGGCGGCCAGCATCTTGTCTAGCGAAGGTACTAGCCGATAGACAAAATTATTGAAGCGATCAGGCCCGCTATGAAAATTGTCTCAGCCACAATTAGCACAATCGCCTGACCACCAACCTGCATGATCTTCTGCAGTGAGGTTCTCATCCCCACGGCGGCAATCGCCACCAGCAATGCCCAGCCGGAGATGTCGTTGATCAACTCTACCAGCGCTGCAGGCAACAATCCGGTAGAGCGTATCAGCGCCAGCGCGACAAAGCCCAGTACAAAGCCCGGCAACAGGGATGGTTTGTCCGCACCGGCCGCCGGCGCACCCACGCGCCGGTGAACCAACAGCACAATCAGCAGAACCACTGGTGCCAGCATCGACACGCGCACCAACTTCACTACGGTGGCTATTTCACCGGTCGCCGCAGAGCTTGAAAATCCGGCCCCCACTACCTGAGCGACGTCGTGAATCGTCGCACCGAGAAAGACCCCGGTTTCTACCTCACTCATACCTGCAAGTTTTGCCAGTGGCGGATAGATGATCATCGCGAGCGTGCTCAACAGCGTCACACTCAACACGGTGAAAATCAGGTTGCGTTCGGAATGTTCGTTTTTTGGCAGCACGGCTGAAATAGCAATCGCAGCCGAGGCACCGCAGATCGCCACCGATCCACCGGTCAGCAAGCCCAGTCGCCAGCCGCGACCCAACAGTCGAGCCCCCAGCAAACCAAATAGAATCGTCGCGAACACACCGGCGATAGTCAGCCCGATGTACTCAAAGCCGATGGTCGAAATCAACTCGACACTCACCCGCACCCCGAGCAGCGCCACGCCGGCGCGCAGGATAAACGAAACCGAGAATGCGATGCCAGGTACGCATTTGCCCTCCTCTGACAAAAAGTGAAGCGGCACACCGAGCAACAACGCCATCAGCATCGCCGGTGCGCCATAGTGGTCAGATAGAAACTGCGCTGCCAGCGCAACCAGTAACGCAACCAGCACGCCCGGAAAGATCACGCGGGCCTGCTCCATTCCGCGATCCGCTATGCTGGTGATTGATGAAACCGGATGACCCGGTGGATTTTGCATGGTGCGAGCGCCCGATTAGAAGAGGACAAAACAACGCCTGATCACCCAGTGATGACACTGGTGTCGGGCGTTCGATCGATAGAAGGGGAGCAAATTAGACACCACCCGACCATTCGTTGTGCGGCCAGCCACCCAATGCGTTGTCGGCATCATCGCTCAATGGCATCAGCCGCGGCGCATCGTATCGCAAATTGCGGTCTCGCCATCGCACTTTTCGACCGCTTACTGGTCAGTTACGGAATTCACGCTTATCCCTACCGCGAGACCAGAACTTTGATTCCGATGGGTACCGTTGTCACCTGTTGTATGTTTATCGGCCTGCTATTTGCCAGCCCGCTGCTCAGCCGAGCCCCACAGGCGCTACGTTGGATCGCAGCCGCTGTCGTCGGGGCCGCTGGCGGCTGGAATGTATTCTGGTATGCACTTCAGAACATCCCGCAAAAATGGGGTTGGCTTGCGTTGATTTCGGGCGTGCTGATGATTCTTACTGCATTGTTCATTGCCCGGCCGACAACATTGCCGGGGGCAATTCAGCGAGCCAGATGGCCGATCATGGTCGCCCTGCTCGCCTGTGCAATCTATTACGCACAGACGATTTACCACTTGTGACCAGTGCGGCCCGACGGCCGCACTGGATCTCTGTTTCACCTAACCGTCGTAGCCAATCTCGTTGACCATCTTCGCCGCGGTTACGCGGTGCACGGCGATGTCTGCCAGCGGGGTATCGTCCATGTGGAAGCCGCCCCATGACTCGAGCAAACCAGACCAGCCAACTTTCGGGTTGACCGGGTATTCAAAATTCTGCTCGGCGTACATGCGCTGGGCCTGATCATCGGCGAGAAATTCCATCAGCTTGATCGCGTTGTCTTTGTTCGGTGACGCCACGGTCAGCGACATGCCGCTGATGTTCATGTGGGTACCGCGATCACTTTGGTTCGGGAATACGATATTGACCGCATCGGCCCAGGCTGACTGCTCTTCATCAGACACCATTTCGCCCATGTAGTAGCTGTTAATCACAGCGACGTCACATTCGCCCTCTTTGATCGCCTTCACCTGCGCGCGGTCGTTACCCTGTGGCTTGCGAGCCAGGTTGTGCTTGACACCACTGAGCCAGGTTCGCGCCGCCTCTTCACCATCGTTGGCAATAACCGAAGCGATCAAAGCGATCATGTAAACATGGCTGCCGCTTCGGGTGCAAACGCGTCCCTTCATCGCTGGTGAGGCCAGATCCGCATAGGTCGTGATCTCACCCGGCTTCACTCGATCCTTCGAGGTCACAATGATGCGGGCACGTGTTGTCAGCCCGAACCAGTTGCCATCAGGATCGCGAAATGACTCGGGAATCTTTTCAGCCAGCAGCGCGTTGTCGACAGGTTGGGTCAGACCAGCGCTCATGGCAGAACTCAGGCGACCGATGTCCACGGTGAAAATCAAATCGGCCGGGCTATTGGCTCCTTCGCTCTTGAGGCGCTCGACCAGCCCTTTCTTGGCGAATACTGTATTGACTTCAATCCCGGTCTTGCGCGTAAACGCATCAAACATGGGCTTGATCAGGAAGGGCTGGCGGTAGGAGTAGACATTGACTTCGTCAGCGGCCTGCACCGTCGACGTGCCCAGCACGCAACACTGGAGCAAAGACTGGCGGAGATAGCCGACGAACTGGGCTACGAATTGACCGATCATTCGATTATCCTGTACGGGATTCACGAAGGATAACGGGGGTTGCAGACCGTCCCTTCGACACACTACACGTCCAGATTCCATTTCATTTCCCGGTGATGAGCATGCACAACGGCTTCGAGTTTACCCGTCAGGAAGTCAGCGATATCACCGATCACATGAACGATGATCATGCAGATGCGCTGGCGCTGTACGCCCGTGCATTTTGCAAGCTCAGTGAGTCTGAAATCCTGGCTGTCAAAATGACCGGTATCGATGCCGCAGGGATCGATCTGTCAGTAGACACCGGAGTCCAGATTAGCTCGCGCCGGATAGCATTTGCTGACACCGGCGCAACCGATCAACTAAACGCCAGACAAGAGGCTCGCGCCGTGCTGGTAGAGATGGTTCGAATCGCAAGAAGCAAGCTGGAGAGCCTGACCTGAGGCGTTGTAAAATCACACCATTGCGGTGCAGATTTGGCCACCACGGGCAGAATTCACTACACTCGACATTCATCCCCGTGTAGCAATTGCCTTCGACCAGGATGACAGGCACAACGTTGATGGAAGCCCCCCGTGAGCAGCAGACCGTCTGAACAGCGCCCCCATCCAGATTACGCTATGTTTGATACATTCGCGCGGCGAGACAGTTCACCATCTGTCAGCGAGCTACTCAACCTGAGCCGCCTCCATCTACATCAAATCGTCAGGGTAGACTCACATGAATATGCGCCTTGCTTTGCCTGTCGAGACAGCCCGCTCTATGATTCTTTCGGCGACGTTGTGCATCAATTGCGGGGCAATACGATTTATCTGTCCACCCTATCAGAAAGCCCGTTGTACGATCTTTTCCATGAGTTGGGTCATTTTGTCGCAAAGTATTTCAATCTGATTGCGCAACCAGGCCAGCCACCGGGTTCCTGGGAACGTAGTAACAGCAGGCTGGTTGCTCAAGTCGAATATGGACGCCACTGGAGTGGCTATCTAAACCAGTTTGCCAGACAGCAACCAGACTTCTCGTTCAATGCGGCGAGCGAACTCTGGGCGGAGCTATTCATGCTCCGGCACCTGCATCCTCACGCCGAGGAGGTGAAACTGATCGAGGATGCGCTGGCGAAAATCCAATCGACAAAGGCAATGCATGCCATCACTTCACTGGCAAACGCTGTGCGGCGCTAATGGGGGACAAAGATCAGGGTGACAAACTCTTAATCGGCTAAGCCGTCAGCACTCGGCAGAAAAGTGCATACATATGAAATGACTAAGCTGCCCCCATGCGAGCAAACCTACGGATGAGACGTCCATCGATAAACGCCAACCCGGCACCAATAATCAACGCGCCCGCCACTTCTCTGGCCCGAATTGCCTCGTCCAGAAATACATTACCCAGTAACATGGCCGTCACCGGGATCAGCAAAGTCACCAGCATCACGTTACTGGCACCGGCACGCACCAGGATATTGAAAAAAACGATATAGGCCAGCGCGGTGCCAAACACGCCAAGTGCGATCAGTGACCAGATAACAGTCGTGTCGGGGAAAGGCAGCCCCCAGGGCCGATCGACGACGCAGACCAGCACAGCCATGATCGCGGTCGAACAGATCAGCTGGCAGGCTGCCGATTTGATCGGCGGCTTGCCGGCGAGGTATTTCTTGCCCCACAAGGCCGCAAAACCGTAGCTTAGCGCCGCCGCCAGGCACAAGCCGATGCCGAGCGTCTGCCCTGCCCCGACCGGCCCGTCGACCCCACGCAGCACCGCAACACCAGCCACACCCAGCAGCACGCCGATCACACGATAAAGCGTCAGCCGTTCCTGCCTGAAACTCGCCATCACCAGTACTGTGAACAGCGGCGTCATCGCGTTAATAATCGACGACAAACCCACCGTGATGTGCTGCTGGCCGGCAAAAATGAGCGCAAACGGTATAACGTTGTTCAAAATCCCCATGCCGATAAACGGAAACCACCCCGCCCAGCTGCGCGGCAACTGGTGCCCGAGGTACCACAGCAATGGCAGCAGGGCGAGCACGGCAATACTCACTCTCGCTAGCACCACAGTCAGGGGCGGCAACTCACGCACAGCAACACCGGCAAAGAAATAGGCGCCTCCCCACAGTACGGACAGCAATAGCAACAGGCCCCATTCAATTGACCCCATGGTTTTTGCGGTTTCCACCAGCACATCCCGAACCGTTTCGAAGTGGCGAAGCCTATCCGTTTATTCCACGTTCTGCCATCCGTTTTCTTGCGATAAAGCCAGCCAACTATCCATCCGGGGCAAACCACGGCAGCCGGACCAATTGTGCCGATCACCACCACAACCGTCGACCAATCGCTAAAGCCCCGGATGACCCGGCCGCTTTGGACTGATGGGGGAGTAACCACGGCCATACTTCCGATCGTCGTTCCGGTTGGCTATTCTGGCAGGAGCAGTCATGGACTGTCACAGACAAAGACATCTCGCAAATTTCTTTCGACTGATCACCCGATCGCTCGCCTCTCGCGGTATGCGATCGCTGCTACCGATCTGCCTGGTATTTTCAGCGTCGCAGGTTTTGGCAGCAGAGCGCGCCGCTGACTATGTACCTGCTGACACCATCGCCTTTATGGGCACACCGACGCCATTGGCAGCCGACACTGTCGTAAAAGCGATTTTCGGAAACAGCGGCGAATTCATTCGACAAATCCTGGATATCATCGACGTTCCGCTTGACGGTAATGACTCAGACGAAATTGAAAGCAAACTGGCCGCCCTGGCCAGAGGCTATGCTGATTTTCTGGACGATCCTGGAGCCTTCGCGGAACCACTGGGCCTGAACATTCAAGCACTCGACTTTGCACTCTATTTCTCTGGCATCAATCCGGTATTGCGTATCGCAGTCGAGGATACCGAGAAACTAGTAGCACGCATCGAGAGACTGGAAAGCGACTACCAGCTGACCCCCACAGTGACCAGGCAGTCAGGCACAGAACTGCGCTTCTATGGTGATACTACAGCAGGCGCCAGTCGAGGAATCGCACTCACAATAGATGGCAATTTCGCGACGCTTGCGATTTCCCTGACCGATGAGATTGCGCTGTTTCAGTCGCTTGGGCTCTTCGATCGAGGCCCCTCGCTCAGTGAGTCAGGCAAACTGGAGTCATTGCAAAAAGAACACGGCTACAGCGGCCAGTTACTGGGATTTGTTGATACACAGGAATTAGTGAAAGCCGTCACCCGCGCCGACAACAATACCGGCCTGCAACTGGCCGAATACGTTGACAGCCCTGACGTGCTTGACGTGTTCCGCACACCGACCTGTCAGGCTGAACTGAAACAACTGGCTAGCTACTGGCCACGGATCGTATCCGGCATCACCGCACTTGACTCGGCGCAATCACAGACAAATATCGCGTCAAAAACGCTCGTTGAAATTGATCATACCGACATAACAAACTCGCTGCGAGCCACCCGAGGCCACATCTCACCTGCGCTCAATACGGCTGATGCAGTGGCAACCGTTGGCATTGGTATCGATTTTGACCAGATAGGACTGCACGTGGGCAGACTTGCCACGCTGTTTTCCAACCTGGACTACGAGTGTCCGGCATTGCAACCAATCAGCGAGGTGCCGGATGAAGCGATCCGTCAGGGCGTACTGGGCCTGACGATGTCCACCGGTATGTTGCGCGGCGTACGCGGATTCAACGCTGCACTGTTTGACATCGATGTGGTGGTGCCCGAGCAATTCGATGGTGATCTTGACACATTGCGGTTGGGTTCACTGGATGCTGCGATGACACTGGATGCACTGGATCCACACATTCTATTGGCGATGGCCCGAATGATTCCCGCGGTGGCCAACTTTCGATTCCCATCCAACAATGAAGCGACCGATATCAGTCAGCAAATTGCCGAGACACTTGACACACCCGTCGACTTTGATATCAACCTTGAGATTCAGGATCATGGAATCGTCAGCTACACCGGCGACACAGGCTCGGTGTTCGCTAACACTCGACGTACCACAAAAGAGATTGAGAAGAATGGACTGTTTTATCTGTCGATCGATCTGGATCTATACAAGGCACGATTTATCGACCTGGTAAAACGTTCAATGCAGTCAGCGAATAAACAAAACGACAACCTGGACCTGACCGTAGAGGAACAATTAGCGCTGGTGTCGAATTTCTATGGCGGTGGAAGCTATCGCTATCTCGTGGACTTTTCAGAACACGGAATTGAAATTGAGACAGGTCTGAGTATTAACTTGCCCTAACTCGCCGTGCGGCCAGCCAAGCTGACAAATCGCAGCATCGCCAGCAACCCCAGCACGGCAAATGGAATGCATGCCAGATAGATCGCAATCGCGGCAGCTCTGGCGTCTTCAGGCGTTAGCGCTGCTGAAAATCCGTTTGCATTGGCGACAATACCGATAAAGGCGGCGCCCAGCGCGTATCCCAGGCGTTGAATGGTCGGCATGGCTGCCGACACGCGCTCGCGTTCCAGTGGTTCGGCACAAGCCAGAAGCTGGCGCAATATAAAAACCCACGCCATACCGAAACCGACACCATCCAGCGCAGAAAAAAAGGCGATCAGCGGGATTGGGCCATTGGGGATGCTGTAGAGAAAACCGATAACGCTGATCACAATACAGATCATGCCAATTCGGATAAATTTCAGATCGTGGCGTTGCGGCATACCGGATACTGCAATAGCAGCCAGACTCCAGCCAATCGATGAACAGGCTGCGATATAGCCGGCGACCAGTGCGGAAGTGCCATGCAACAGAACGACAAGCAGCGGACCATAAGCCGTCAATGCTACGGTTGCGATGGTGACGCACAGGATCATCGCAAGTGCCGCGCCCGTCACCGTGTGCGGGGCTATTGCATCGCGCGGCAACAATCGATTATCGCTGGCACGACGATCGAACAAGAAGAACAGAAAAAGTAAAAACAGCCCCAGGGCAATCATCAGGCTCGTGCGCAGCAAACCAATCTCGACGCCAGCGTAGGCGATAGACAACACTGCCAATGCAAGCAGCAACAGTCGCGACGTGGCAATAGCACCGCTCACTTGCACGGGCCCTCTGGTATGCGGCGTTGAAAAAAACCACAGCCACAATGCCAGCAACAACGCCTGACCGGCAAAGAACACAAAGCCGTTACGCCAACTACTGAACTCGACAAACAACCCGCCAATCAATGGCCCAAGAAAGGCGGAGCTGCCCCATAGCAAAGATACCGCAGCCAGCGCGCGTGGCATCAATCGGGGCGGAAACAACACGCCCGCCGCCACAAATGATACGGCGACCAGCCCACCCCCACCCAGGCCCTGCAGCAAACGCCCTACCAGCAGCACCCACATCACTGGCGCGAACGCACTGATCGCACAACCGGCTGCAAACAGCAAAGCGGCAAAGCCCATCGGCATCCGCACACCAAAACGCAGTGCCAGTACGCCGCTCGCCGCACCGGCGACGATCGAACCAATCTCATACAGCGCGATCGACCAGCCGACCATGGCCTGCCCACCGATATCGGCGACAATGGCCGGTATCATGGTGGCGACCAGCATACTGTCGGCCGCATGGAGCCACACGCCCAGACAGATCAGCAACAATGAGGGGATGTGTTCGCGAGTGAAGAGCTCAAGCCAACCGACTTTCTCAACGTCGGCATCGTTTGTCGATGTCAATGGATTCGACCGGTGCGACACCAGGCGCCGTGTGGCACCAACAGGATGAGGATCAGCAAGCGACTGGTTTTAACTGCGCTTGCCACCACGACATTGGACGACCCGCTTCAGCATTGCAGCCCCGGACCGTGAAAAATACCTGCGGCATCAATCTGCCTCAGGCGTTAGCCGCAACTCACGATGCCGAACCTGAACGTTGTCGAAAACCGATGAAAAATGACGCAGCAGCTGTTCGGTCAGATACACCGAGCGATGCTGCCCACCGGTGCAGCCAATGCCGACGGTAATGTAACTGCGCTTGCTTTCGCTGAACCTTGGCAACCATTTTTCCAGGTAGGCGCGGATGTCTTGGTACATCTCCTTGACCATCTCCTGATCCTGCAAAAAGTCCTGAACTTCTTTGTCGAGTCCGGTCTTGCCGCGCAATTCCACACTCCAGTACGGATTAGGCAGGCAGCGAACATCGAACACGATATCCGCATCCCCTGGCACACCGCCCTTGAAGCCAAACGACTCGATCAGGATCGCCATCGATCGCTTTTCATCGCCCAGTACGCGCTGGCGAATGATCTCGCGCAGTTCGTAGATATTGATTTTACTGGTGCCGATTGTGAGCGTCGCACCATTGGCGATCGGTGCCAGCAGTTCCTTCTCTGCCACCAGCGCTTCCTGCAACGCGACATAGCGACTGCTAAGCGGATGCTTGCGCCGGGTCTCGCTGAATCGCTTGATCAGTTCGTCGCGTTTGGCGTCAAGGTAGATGACTTCGGTTTGCACCTCGGGTGGAATCTCTTCCATCATTTCGGCAAAGCGTTTGAGATCGGCCGAGGCATTGCGCGCATCGATACAGACCGCCAGGCGCTCATAGTCTGCAGATTGCGCGGCCAGCGTTTGCTTGAGGACCTCCGGCAGCAGACCGGCGGGCAGATTGTCGATGCAGTAGTAACCTGCATCCTCCAGCTCGCGCAGAGCGGTGGTCTTTCCCGAGCCGGAACGGCCGCTGATGATGGCCAGTCGCATGCGATGGCTCCCTGAGAGGTTGACTCAACATTACGAACAGCGGAACGCACTCACACGCTCCGGCGTATGCCCCGACAGCACGGCAAGCGTTGCGCTCGGGGTCGGACGCTGCTTTCTCGTATACTGGCACAACCAGCGTAACCCGGCGTGAGCGACACTGACGTGCTCTGCTATTGTACGGCCAGTTGGCGCGCCAAAGTACCCGCGAAAACCGCAAGCGAATACTACCGATACCGAGCAATCCGCACCATGCCAGAGA
The DNA here is from genome assembly GCA_964573105.1 of uncultured Granulosicoccaceae bacterium. Lineage (GTDB taxonomy): Bacteria > Pseudomonadota > Gammaproteobacteria > Granulosicoccales > Granulosicoccaceae > CAKZSB01. Next base: position 48,183 of record CAZNIS010000022.1, on the reverse strand, counting down.
CACCACTGCAAGATGTTCGAGTACTCGATCTGACCACGACCCTGTTTGGCCCCTACACCACCCAGATTCTGGGAGATCTCGGCGCCGACGTCATCAAGGTTGAATCCCCGGCCGGCGACCCGGTGCGCCAGATTGGCACCGCCCGCCAGGCAGATATGGGGGCGATCTATCTGGGCATCAATCGCAACAAGCGCAGCCTGGTGATGGACCTTAAGCGCGAGGCGGCAAAGGCGGCACTCTGGACACTGATCGACAGCGCCGACATGCTGGTTCACAACATGCGGCCGCAGAAAATCGACTCGCTGGGATTTGGCCCGCAAGCCGTCATGACGCGCAATCCGGGCATCGTCTACGCCGGCTTATACGGCTATCGCGAAGGCGGTCCCTACGCCGGCCGGCCAGCCTACGATGATGTGATACAGGGAGAGTCCGGCATGGCCGACCTTTTTGCCCGACGCGACGGCGCGCCACAACTGATTCCGTCAGCGCTGGCAGACAAATGCGCCGCCGTGATCGCAGCCAACGGCATTCTCGGCGCCTACATCAAACGCCTGCGCAACGGATCAGGGGTGGCCGTCGAGTGCACGATGTTCGAGTCGATGGTGAGCTTCAATCTGGTGGAACATCAGCAGGGACTGATGTTTGATCCAGCCGTTGGCGAGCCTGGCTACAGCCGCGTTTTATCAAGCCAGCGCAAACCCCACCGCACAAGCGACGGGCACATCTGCATGCTCGCTTACACCGATCGCCAATGGCAGAGTTTCTGGCAGCTCACCGAACAAACGCAATACGCAAATGACCCGCGCTTCGCAAAGCTTGTCGATCGCGCCAAACACATCGATTCACTCTACGAGATCGTCGCCGACCTTTTGCAAACGCGCGCCAGTGCTCAGTGGCTGGCAGCGCTGGATGAGGCGCAAATCCCGGCAGGCAAAGTCACTAACCTGAAAGATCTCCCACAAGATCCACAGCTGCTGGCTACCGGGTTCTTCAAGACTGTCGATCAACCAGACATGGAACGCCTGGTGCTGCCGGACGCGCCCTGGAGAATGGACGGACAATCCCTGCCGATCCGGTGTGGACCACCCGCGATGGGCGCGCACAGCGAGGAAATACTGGCTGAGGCCGGGTTGTCAGCTCAGGAGATATCCGAAGCGCTACAATCATAGCGCTAGACTGCTCTACCACCAGATGTCTCAAGAGACCCCAGCCACTGGAATCTGTTAACAGACCAATAGACAATCGAGCGCGATGGCTATCGGTGACGCTGCTGGTGATAGCGGCGTTGCAATTGCTGCAACTGCACTGGCAAGTTGAGACAGCTGGCCTGGCCTCTGTTGCGGTATTGCTATTATTTTTAGCAACAGTTGCCACAAGCCTTGGCTTGCGCGAGCGAGTGCTGCTTGGTATGTGCGCAGCAGCCACTATCGTGGCGGTAACCATTACTGCCAACCCCTGGCCACTATTGCTGAAGGGCGGCACCCAGGCATCATTTCTTACCGCATTCCTGGTATTGCTGGCGCTGCTTCGCGACGGCGCTTCGACTTCACGTTCAGTCGGTGAGTTAGGCCGCTACCTTACCAGCCGCCCGCCGGGCAAGCGGTACATCGCCATTCACGCAGGTTCGCAATTACTGGGCATGTTTTTAAATTTCGGCGCCCTGACCCTGCTTGGGCCACTGATTCAACGCGGCGCCCGCACTGGCACAGAGGACAATTCTGCCCTTGCACAATGGCGAGAGCGCCGTCAATTGTCCGCTTTGGCGCGGGGGTTTTCCTGGACCATCTGCTGGTCACCGGCGACTGTCAGTATGGCGATAACGCTCAGCGTCGTCACCGATGCCCGGCTCTGGATGGTCTGCCTGTGCGGACTGTTGAGCGCCAACGTCGGATCGTTTTTAATCGGTTGGCGACTGGATCGCAACAGCGGTGCACAGGCTCGCATGGAGCTGACACAGACCCGCATCGGTATTACCGCGACCCCGGCCAATCTGCCTTTTCCGCGTCGTGCCGCCAATCGATTACTCCTGGTTTGCCTGGCCCTGTTCGGCACTTCAGTGGTCGTCAGTCAGATCAATGGGGTCAGAGTGATAGCTGCGCTCATGCTTGTAAGCCCGTTTGTGATGTTCGCCTGGGTATTGATGCAGCGCTGCGCGCCAAACCCCAGCGTCAGTTCGCTGCGGGTACGATTGCATTCGATCGTATTGCGATCTGTACCGGCTGGCACGCCAGAGGCTGTGACACTTGCAGCCGCCGGCTTTTTGGGGGTCGTGGTTGCCGGCTTGACAGACCCTGACTTACTCGCGGCGAGTATGCCAATCCTGGGCGACTCAAACCCGCTAATCTACGTATTGGCGATGGCTGCAATCCCGATCGCCTCGAACTTTGCACTGCCATCCATCATGACGGTTACCTTCCTCGGCAGCCTGTTGTCGTCACTGCCGGAGGGCAGATTACATCCTGATTTGATCGCCTGCGCCCTGCTCTGGGGCTGGGGTCTGAACCTGACCGCGTCACCGTTCGGCGGTGTGCCACTGATCCTTGGGCGCATCACCGGAATCCCCAGTCGCGTCCTGTCGTGGCACTGGAACGGCTGGTTTTCCATTCTGCTTTTCATCTGGTGCAGTGCAGCCCTGGTCGGCCTGTCACACCTGCTGGATTGAGTGCTACTCGTATCAGCCGTGAGCCAACGTGATATATTGCCGCGATCCCTGCAACTTTCACTTTAGCTGAGGAACAGCCCGTGGCAAACGAGGTACTCACCGAAATCCGCGATCGCGTAATGATCATTACGCTGAACCGTCCCGATGCGATGAACGCGGTCAACATGGCGCTGGCCGAACAACTGGCGGCGGCAACTGACGAGCTCGACAACAACCCGGATCTGTCGGTTGGCGTGCTGACCGGCAATGGTCGCGGATTCTGTGCGGGCATGGACTTGAAAGCGTTTGTCGATGGCGGCATGCCTAACGTCGACGGACGCGGCTTTGGCGGCATCACCGAACGGCTGCCGAAAAAACCGATGATCTGTGCGGTCGAGGGCTTCGCCCTGGCAGGCGGCCTGGAGCTTGCGCTGTCGACCGATCTTATCGTCGCATCGGCGGGCGCCAAATTCGGCATACCTGAAGTCAGTGTCGGGCTTTTTGCCGGCGCCGGCGCACTGCTGCGTCTGCCGCGTGTGGTGCCCTACCCGGTGGCGATGAAAATGGCACTGACGGCAAAGCCGATCACCGCCGAACAGGCACTTGACTACGGCATGATCGCAGAGGTCACGGAGAAAGGCGAAGCGCTGAATGCGGCACTGGAGTTGGCCGCGGCAGTCGCGAAAAACGCGCCACTGGGACTGATTGCCTCGAAGGAACTACTGCGCGAAATGCAGGGTCGTACCGAAGCCGAATTCTGGCAATACCAGCAGTCTCAGGTCGATATCGTGTTCAAAAGCGAAGACGGCGTAGAGGGCGCGACTGCGTTTGCCGAAAAGCGTGCGCCTAACTGGAAGGGCGTTTAGGGTTCCCACACCCACTGGCTGACTACCCCACTGGCTGACTACCCCCAGCGCGAAGCCCAGGTCGGCAGCGTATCGGCACTGGCAGCTGTAGCCTGATAAACGCCTCGCGCGATCGCCCGCGCGAGGCACAACGATGCCGCATGGCCGAGCAATGCCTGATCGGCCACAACATCTAACAGCGGCTTTTTGCCGGTAGATGCGGCAAAGATCAAATCGCCATCAAACGGTGTGTGAGCGGGCAATATCGCACGCGCCAGCCCATCGTGCGCGGCTACCGCCATGCGCTGTGCCTGTGCCTTGGTTAACGCTTGATCGGTTGCGACTACAGCGATGGTCGTGTTGGCGCGCTCATCGCCGCCGACAGCTTCGGATGCGGCAAAGGCCAACGGGTCGGGATCGGTTCTAACACCCCGACCTCCGAATTCGTTATTCAATTCATACGGTGCCGCCCAGAAGTGACCGCTACCGGGCGTCACTACGCCACCGCGCGCATTCACCACCACCAGTGCCGCGACTGTGACACCATTATCCAGTACCAGAGATGCCGAACCTAACCCGCCTTTCAGGTTGGCTGTGGTGGCTCCCGTACCGGCACCAGCGGTCCCAAGTTCAAAGTCAATCGAGGCCGCATCGAGCGCTGCCTGCCCGAGCTCGTAATAAGGATTGCGTTGCCATTGTTTATTGCCGCCATTGAGCAGATCGAAGATGATCGCCGCCGGCACCAGTGGTACGCGAACCGGACCGACCGCAAAACCGCGACCGCGGCGATGCAGCCCGTCGGCCACACCTGAGGCCGCATCGAGCCCAAACGCAGAGCCGCCAGACAAGACCAGCGCGTCAACCGCCTCCACCATTTTGTCGGGCGCGAGCAGATCGGTTTCACGCGTGCCGGGCGCGCCACCGCGCACATCGACGGCGGTTACAAACGGTTGCTCTGCGAGCACTACAGTCACACCGGATTTGAGCGACGAGTCACTGGCATTACCGACCAGCAGCCCGTCTACATCGGTGAGTGAATTGCGCGTACCAGGCTGCACCAGTTTCAACCGTGGTGGGTGGCGACAGTTTTCAGCGAAGAAAATCCATACAAGGCCTCAAAGCCCTTCTCGCGACCGTGGCCCGATTTTCCTACGCCACCAAACGGCAGTTCCACACCACCACCTGCACCATAGTTGTTGACGAAGATCTGCCCCGCTTTAAGCGCGCGTGCCATCCGCATTTGCCGGCCGCCATCGCGTGTCCAGACCGAAGCGACCAGACCGTAGTCGGTGCCGTTAGCAATCGCGACAGCGTCGTCGTCATCATCAAACGGAACGATGACCTGCACTGGGCCAAATATCTCGTCGCGCGCGAGCACATGATCCGCTGCGACATCGGTAAACAGCGCCGGCGCCACGTAGTATCCACCAACCGGTGCGTTATCCACCACACTGCCCCGCACCGGAGCTGACAGATCACTGCCTCGAGCCAGATAGGATTCGACGATATCCTGCTGGCGAGAGGAGATCATTGGGCCAAGCTCCAGATCATCGACGGCAGGCCCGGCACGCAAGGCTTGATAGCGCTCGCTCAATCGATCGACCAGCTCGTTGTAGACGCCGCGCTGAACCAGCAACCGCGACGAGGCGGAACAGGTCTGCCCCGCGTTCTGAATGCCGGCATTGACCAGGAACGGCAAGGCGGCATCGAGATCGGCATCGTCAAAAACCAGCTGTGGCGACTTGCCACCGAGTTCTAGCGTCACCGGCACAATGTTGGCCGCCGCAGCCTGCTGGATTTTCGCACCTACCGGCACCGAACCCGTGAAGGAGATGTGCTGCACACCGGGGTGGGCAGCCAGCGCTGCACCGGCCTCCTCGCCCAGGCCGGGCACCACATTCAGCGCACCGCTCGGCAGCCCGGCCTGGTGCGCGAGATCGGCAAACACCAGTGCGGTCAGACAGGCTTCTTCCGCGGGTTTAAGCACCGCCGCATTGCCCATCGCAAGTGCTGCGCCGACCGATCGCCCAATGATTTGCATCGGATAGTTCCAGGGTACGATATGACCCGTGACGCCGTGTGGCTCGCGCAGGGTGTAGACGGTATATCCATCGAGATACGGCAGCGTTTCGCCGTGAATCTTGTCGGCGGCACCGCCGTAGTATTCCAGATAGCGCGCCAGTGCGATGGCATCAGCTTTGGCCTGTTTCAGCGGTTTGCCTACATCGGCAGCCTCTAGCGATGCCAACAGGTCGGTGTGCTCCAGCACCAACTGTCCCAGGCTGACTAAAAGGCGCCCGCGCTCAAGCGCTGTGCTGCGTCCCCAATCGCCCTGCATCGCCTGCTGCGCGGCAGCCACGGCCGAGTCGACATCCGCCGTACCGGCGCGAGCGATGGCACACAACGGCTCACCATTGGAGGGATTCACAAGTTCGATGGTGTCGCGAGTCTCTGGCTCGCGCCAGCGTCCATCGACAAAACAGCTGGCGGGATCAAACGACAGTTTTTCCCGAGGATTCACAGGCAGGCTCCGGTGCGGCAGGTTCAAGCCTGATTATCCGCCAGCAATGCGCTGCTGCCAAGTTGCCAGGATCGGGGAAAGCGGCTGGCAAAGATCCGCCAGCCGCTGTTATTTCGTCAGGGCAATTCCACCCACGACACGCGCTTGGCCAGGTTTCCAAGATCGAGCGACGGCCCCTCTTCCGGACCGATCAACAGCGTGGGTTCACCGTCTTCGGGGAACAGCACCCGCGGAGAAGGCGGTATGCCAGCGCGAGCAAGTTCTTCACTGCGATCCTCACTGGTGTAGGGATCCGATGCGGTTTCATTTTCATCGACAAACAGATTCTGAGTTGGCGTGCCATCCAGCAGACTCATCACATAGACGCGACCAGTGCCGATATCAGGTGAGCACGGGTTCGATCCACGTTCCGGTGTGTAGGTCGTAAAAATGACCTGACTGTTTACCGTGATCGAACTGGATAAAGACTTTTCACCCGCTGTGCCGAATTCTAGATACCAGCCACTTGATGATGCGAGCTCGGCAAGCGCAGCTATCTTATCGTCCGCATCGCCTTGTCCGATCCTGTTATCAGTGACATCGAACAGCTCACCTTCACTGATGGCGTCGAACGCGCCATTCTCGTCTTTGTACCCGTACCCTGCCGGCGTACCGTTCAGAAAATCCTTTTGCTGGATAACAAAGAAACGATCCTTGATGATGTTATTGAGCGGGTGAGCACGGTAACCGGAGCCAATCGCCACCGCCAGCACATTCTTACCGTCCTTACTGAAAACCGACAAATCCGGTGCACTATAAAAACGACGGTTGCCTTCAGAAGTGTCATCAGCAAGCTCGGCAATGACACCGCCCGTGATCAGATCACTGGTATAGGATGCAGCATTGTCGACATCAAAACGCCAGACCTGACCGCCCATGTCGCCAACATACATCTGATCCATCAGCCCATCACCATTAAAATCCACGACTTTCACGTCAGAAGGAATGCTGTACTGCATTTCTGTAAATACTTCATCGGCAAGGATGTCCGGGCCACCGCGCCAGACCAGGTTTCCGGTTTTTGCATCGACGATAAAAACGGCTCGACCAATAGAGTCGGTCGTCCGCACTGACACGTCATCCTGTTGAGGGTCATATCCGCCTCCAAAAACCAGCACATCCAGGATTTTATTGTCCTGTGGATTGACTATTTTCGTCAACTGCGGCTTTGACCAGGTCTGGCCAAGCTCTGCAAAGTTACCGCTGCCACCAACGATATCCCACTTGTACTTGGGATCAGATTTGTCAGTAACATCGAGCGCATAGTACTGATTACCACCGCGTCGCATACCCGCGTACAGATAGGCGTGGTCGTTAAGCCCGATTTTACGGTCACCATCGGCGTCATTGGTCCACAAGGTCAACGGGCCATCCATACCATACACTTTCGCATGCCCCGGCTTGTCGACAAACCGATGTTTAAGGTTGGGCAACAGAGATTCCGGTATGAAAGAAAAAACTTCGTCACCAGTCGACGTATCGATCCCGTGAATAAACCCTTCATTGGTGCCGAAGAAAATAACCGAGTCGTCGTCGGTACCCGTCCAGTCGTAGGTGAGCAACACAGGCGTTGAGTGCAGCGGATCACCTATGTACTGACGCGAGTCTTCCTTGTCACCATCTTCGTCGAAGTCGCGCACATCGACTCCCGACGCCCAGAGCAGCAGTTGATCCCTGTCATCTACCGTCAGCTCCAGATTGGCATCTGGTAGACCCAGATCCGCTGCGAGCACGTTGTTGATGTTGAGAGCATTCTGATTGTTCAGCAAAGACGTCGAGTTACCGGGAAAATAAGTGGCAGCCTTTCTCGCATCCTTGTCCAATCTCGATGCAGCACCACCCAGCCCAACCTCGGCACCATCCGGTGCTGTAGACCAATAGCTTTGCGCATCGTCTACAAATGTACCTGTGTCAGGATCGATCGCATTGATACGCGGATTGCTGTTGTCTTTGATATCCCCATCGAAAAAGTAACGCTTGAGGTTGCCGCGCCATGCCGGTGAATAGGATGGTTCAAACAACGCCAGATAGATATCGTCTCGGTGTGCAAGTCGCGAGTTGAGGTCGAGTGTTGCAGCCGGGGCTACGATGGTATTTTCTGTCTCTTTTGCCTCCAGCACGATCGCCTCGATAGCCGTGAGCAGATCGAGCGCTGAGTTCGCTGTGAAGAACCGACCGCCACCAGCCTTTGCGACATCCTTCAGCCATTGCGTCGAAAAATTAAAACCAATCGTATGAGTAGTGACATTGTTGGTGCCATTCATATTTGCCAGTTGGTCATTTTTGTACAGATATTCCGCCAGCTCCTCGCCACATTTTCCGTCGGCGGGACTGGTAGAATCACAGCTCGAGCCGATCAGCGACTCAGCCTCAGTCACCGCAGTCGACACAGGCTCGCCGTCTGTCAGCATCACGACATAATTGGCCTGACACTCAGATACGATTGGGCTGATGTAGACCGGGCTACCGGTGATCTTCTCATCGACACAGTCTGTGCTGTCAAGATTGTCGCTGCTACAGCCATCCGGCTGCGACAAGGTGCCCCCGGTGTAGCTATGAGGATTTGAAACCCTGGAGTAGTGCAGGTTGTAACTGGTACTGTCTGAGCCCCGCTGCTTGCCGAATTCGACGTTCTCGCCACGAAAGTAACGCGCCGCCTCGTATAGCGCGCCGACGGTCGGTGTGCCGCCGGAAGGCGTCATGGTATTGGCCACTGCGGCAAGGTCATTGCGCGCCTTGTCCACCGCTGCCACAGGGTAGACAATTCTGCCACCGCTGTCGGAGTGGCTAAAGCGCATCAGGCCGACATTCACATCCTCGATATTGTCCATGACCAGTTGCAGCGCATCTTTCATCCGCTCCATTCTGGTTCCTTTCTCCCCGTCATCGAGTTCGCCCATAGAACCGGATCCATCGAGTACAAACAGGATATTCGGCTGCGCCGGGTCTGGTGGCGGCGGCACGTTATCCGATACGCTGGTCGGGATAATTCGCCATAGTGCATCGTCATTCAAATCAGCCCCGGAGTCTTCAAGATACTCACACGACTTGCGCACACCAAAAGCCGGATCGCCGAACACGCCGTTAGAACACTGTACCCCGTCGGTGTAGGTACCGGTCGCATACTGAGAATTGGCACCGTATCGAACTGTTTTCTCTCCTGTGAAAGCACAGGATCCGTTTTCACTGGCGCAATGCACCCAGTTACCGGATACTCCCTCTATGGTATCCAGGTTGTTACTCAAAGCCGGCCCGGCTGCATGCAGGTATCGACCATCCCCTGTATTGCGTATGTAGTAGCGATTAGTCCCCTGCGGGATGAGTTCCCACAATGTCGCGCTATCAGCTATTATATGCGGGTAGGCATTGTCTGCCTGCGAACCACTAAAACTGGCCGCTATGTGCTGCAAAGATTCCTTGCTGCGAAGCCTGACCACCTGATTGCCTGCCGCAGACTCACTAACCAGTTCGAACTCCCAGTCGCGGGGAAACCGATGCGTAATCAGGTTGGGTGTGTCGTCGCTTATCGCCGGAGTCAGGTACCACTTCTGTTCTGTGTAGCCACCGGTTGCATAGGTGATCGGCGCCTCATTCCAGCCATCGAGATAGTAATTGTTTTCTCGATTGACAAAGACAAAGGTACCATCTGACTGAGGCAACATTGTCCAGTGGAACGCATTACCTTCACCCGGTGAGACGGCACTGACACTACCGTTTCCACCAAGCAGCATCAAACCCGAATCGGCAGCTTCAATGGTTACGATCGTCTCGCCATCATCTGTGCGACCGACGTGGTGCAGCTCCCAGTACTCCGGCGTGTTTTCGTCCATACCGAGCACGCCATTTTCGTACAGAAACGAGGGCTGGTATCGAAAGTTATCTATAGTGACCCTGATATCAGAAGGACCACCAACAAGCCAGGTGGCAACATCCTGCTGGTTCGTACCCACCCCCGGCCCTGTCCATTTCACGGTCAGGTTGTCGCCGCCGTACTTTTCAAAAAACCAGACTTCGATATCATGCTCGCCCTGACTCAACGAGAAGCTGTTGGAACGAACTCGATATCCATGCAGGCCGTCGTTGTCGACGATGAGCGCCCCATCGATCCATATCTTGCTGCCGTCATCGGAGCCAATGTAGAAGGTGTAGCTGCCTGTGTCCGGTACGTTGATACGACCGGTAAATCGAAAGCCGTACTGCTGATCCTGATCACGCGCTGCCAGCGTAAAATTATGTACACGCCCGGTCGAAACCGGAGTCATCGAGGCAAAATCGGGCAACGAATTCCAGGTGCCTTCGAAGTACTCGTAGCTGAGTGAGTTATAGTTTGGCAGGCGAACCAGATGATCATCCACTGATTGCCGCTCGAGTGTCGTGCTCGACCAATCGACAGCCAGCTCGGCATCACCGTTGCGGTTAAAATAGTTCACCAACAGGTTGTGATCACCTGCCGGCAGCCAGGTGGTAGTCGATCGCTCGCGCAGCGCATGCGTCCCGTTGTTATCTACAATACGGGTGCCATTGATATACAACTGACTGCCATCGACCGAATTCAAATAGAAGGTATAGTTGTCGTCAGCCGGTACTCGCAAGACGGCGGTATACTGCAACCCGTATTTGCTGTCGATATTAGCTGGATTGAGATTGATACCAGTCAAAGTGCCGGTCTTTGCCGCGGCTCTTCGATCAAAATCCGGTATCGAGCTCCAATTGCCGGTGTGGTACTCGTAGAGCACCTTGTGATTATTGACTAGCTCTTCTTCAATGACGGCAGATGACGCCCCGACGCCGCGCTCGTGGACGTAGCTACCATATTGATGATTCTGCAAATAGGCGCTGCCTGGCAGCGGCGCGATCTCGCCGGCGTCCTCGTCGGTCTGCGAAGCGATGGACTGGCCGAGGTAGATCTCGATATCCTCCGCCACGGCACTGGCGCTGGCGAAAGACAAAACCGTTGCTGTGAGAACATTCGCGAGCCAGCTAAACCCTCGCTGCCGCCTGTCTTCAATGCCGCGCTGAGCACGTGCGCGCTCAAACCGCTGTACAACGTTAAAGCTGTTCACCATGGGCCATTTCCGAACGCGATAGTCAATAGGGGTCTCGACGATCGAAACAACTTGCCCGTCTGCACAGGCTTTCGATCCCCGTATCTATCGGTTCGGAATATTTCGGCTTGACGGTGTGGCCGGGTATGGGTGGCTTTTACATACTCAGAGTGCCAAGTAGTCTACATTTCTGCATAATCTTTGCAAATTGCTAGAATTCGGCGACCTCCACCCAGGATACTCGCTTGGCGAGCTTCCCCAGTTCGATCGACGGCCCCTCTTCAGGTCCGATCAACAGTACCGGAGACTCATTCTCTGGAAACAACACTCTAGGCGAGGGCGGAATACCCGGTCGCATCAAATCCTGTTGCCGGTCTTCAATCGTCAACGGATCATTAGGGCCACCATTCTCCTCGGACAGATGAAGACTGGGTGTGCCATCGAGAATGTTCATCACATAGAGCTTGCCGCTGCCGATGTTCGGCGCACAGACATTGCCCCCCTCAGATGGCGTGTACGTTGTGAAGAACACCTGACTGTTCGCAGTGATGGAACTCGACAGCGATTTTTCACCCGGATCCTCCAGCGACAGGTACCACCCCTTACTGATCGCGAGCGCCTGCCGTGCGGTCAGTTTATCGAGATCGGACCCCTGCCCGAGTACGTTGTCAGTGACATCGAATAGATCCCCCTCGCCGATCGGGCGATAGGTACCGGCATCCAGCATTCCGTAACCCGCAGGTTTGCCATTTTTAAAGTCGGATTGCTGTATGACATAAAATCTGTCGTCGATCACCTTGTCGAGTGGATGCGCGCGATAGCCCGAACCGATTGATATCATCATCACCTGCTCGCCATCCCGGCGCACAACCGACACATCCGGTGCATTGTAAAAACGGCGGTTACCCTCAGCAGTGTCGTCCGCCAGTTCGGCAATCACGCCACCTGTGACCAGATTGCTGACGTAGCCACTGTGATTGTCGATATCAAACCGCCAGACCTGGCCGCCCATATCACCCACGTAGATCTGATCGGCCAGCCCGTCACCGTTGATATCAATCACACGCGGATCGGACGGGATACTGTATTGCATTTTCGGAAATATCTCATCAGCCCCTATATCGCTGCCGCCACGCCAGATCAGCGCACCTGTGGCCGCATCAACGATGAACAGCCCGAGCCCCATCGAGTCGGTCGTGCGGGTGCTCACATTGTCCTGCTGCAAATCGTAACCACCGCCAAAGATCAGAACGTTGGTTTCCCGATTGTTCACCGGGTTGACAATTTTCGTGGCCACCGGCTTCGACCAGCTTTGACCCAACTGCGTGAAGGCGCCCGTGCCGCCATCGATACGCCACAGGAATTCCGGGTCATTTCGATTAGTGACATCAAGCGCGTGGTAGGCGCGTCCACCGCGACGCATGCCGGCAAACAACCAGGCGAAATCACCACTGCCATTGATCGCCTTATCCCCGTTTTTGTCGTAGGCCCACAGCGTGAGCGGTCCATCCAACCCGTAAACTTTTGGCTTGCCTGCCGTGTTGGCGTAGCGATGCTTGAGTATCGGCAGCAGCGACTCGGGTATGTACGAAAAGTGCTCGGCGCCGGTGACCGTATCGATCGCGTGCAGATAGCCTTCGTTTGTGCCAAAGAAGACCAGCGAATCGGGTTCACTGCCATTCCAGTCATAGGTGACAATCACAGGCGTTGTATGCAGCGGATCGCCGATGTAATGCCGTGTGTCCGTGGTCAGTCCGTCTTCGTCAAAATCGAGCACGTCGATACCGGACGCCCAGTCTACCAGTTTGTCAGTGTCCGCCGTAGACAGACCCAGTGCATCATCGGGCAGCCCCAGATCGGCCGCGTGCACATTGCCACGGTCTATCGCATTGGCGCTGTTGAGCAGTGCCTTCGGATTGCCCGGGAAATAGGTGGTCACCCGCCTGGTGTCGCGATTCAATTGCGATGCTGCTCCACCCTGGCCCACGTTCGGACCATCTGGTGCAGCAGACCAGAAACTTTGTGCGTTATCGTAGAACGATCCGGTGGCGGGATCGATCGCCAGCTTTCTCGGGTCGCTGTCGTCCTTCAATTCACCATCGAAGTAATAGCGCTTGAGGTTACCTTGCCACGCCGGTGAGTAGGACGGCTCGAACAAAGCCAGGTAGACATCATCGCGATGCGCCAGGCGGCTGGTTTGATCGAGGGTCGCCGCCGGTGCGACAATAGTATTCTCGACGGTCTTGGCCTCCAGAATGATGCTCTCAATCGCGGTCAACAGATCGAGTGCGGAATCCGCTGTATAGAACTTTCCGCCTCCGGCCGCGGCCACCTCCTTTAACCACTCTGTCGTGAAATTAAAACCAATCGTATGAGTGACAATGGTGTTGTCGCCGTCCATCTCTACCGATTGATCGGTAGTATTCAAAAAATTGGCTACCTCGGCGCCACATTTTCCGTCTCTGGATGAGGCATCGGCACAAGTGCCACCGATCAGTGATTCCGCTTCTGGTATCGCGGTTGTCGTCGGCTGCCCGTCAGTCAGCATCACGATATAGTTTGCCTGACACTCCGATACGATCGGGCTCTTGTAAACCGGACTGCCATCGATGCGCTCCGTGCCACAGCTGGCGTTGTTCAGATCATCGTCGGTGCACCCGCTGGCGCGCACCACCGTGCCGCCGTCGTAACTCTGCGGATGGGATACCCGCGAAAAATTCACACCCGAATAATTGGTTCGCGCCGCGCGACTTTTTCCAAACTCTACGCCCTCTCCGCGAAAATACCGGGCGGCCTCGTAAAGGGCGCCAACCGATGGAGTACCGTGATTGGCGACCATACTGTTCACCGTCGCAGTGAGATCATTGCGGGACTGATCGATAGGACTGACCGGATAGACAATCCGCCCGCCACTATAAGAGTGGCTATAACGCATGAGCCCGACGTTCACATTATTGATGTTATCCATCACCAGGCCGAGCGCGGTCTTCATACGTTCCATGCGGGTACCGGTCTCGCCGGTGTCCGTCCAGCCCATCGATCCCGACGCATCGAGAATAAACAGAATGTTCGGTTGCCCGGGATTGGGCGGTGCCGGCGGGTTGCCGGAAACACCAGTGGCGACCACTTGCCACTCAGACGCCTGAGTTAGTGCCGAACCCGAGGTATCCAGGTAGTGACACGACTTGTAAACACCGCTAATTGGATCTCCAAAAACTGCGTTACTGCAACTGGTGCCGTCGGTAAACTCCGCTATCGCATATTCGCCCTGTGCACCATAGCGGACCTGGCGAGTGCCGGTGAAGCTGCAGTTACTATTCTCACCGGCACAATAAATCCACGAACCCGACGTGCCAATGACAGTGCTGACGTTATCGTTCATTCCCGGCCCCTGCGCATGCAGGTAGCGACCATCGTTGACGTTGCGAATATGATAGCGCCCGGTCCCGAGCGGGATCATCTCCCACAATTCGTCGCTATCGGTCTGAACCTGCGGATAGGCATTACTGCTACTTGCCGCAAGATAATCAGCCGCCGCATAGTAGCTTGACAATTTGCCTTGCAGGCGCACGATGTTGTTGCCATCGGCAGAGGTGCTGACAGGAATGAATTTCCAGTCCCTTGGCGTACTGTGCGTGAAGAGGTTAGCCGGGATACCGGAACTATCGAGTTCGAGCGACCATTTCTGCTCACTGTAGACGCCACTGCCGTAAAGGCTGATCCGGTAGTTCCAGCCATCGAGATAGCTACCTCCCAATGTGCGGAACACGTAAGTGCCATCGCTCTGCGGTAAAAGCTCCCACTTGTGGTCTTCGCCCCACGCGCTGCGATCGGCAACTACGCTGCCGGCACCGCTCATCACCCGCCCCGAATCGCTGTTGTGCAGCTCGACAATATTGTTGCCGGCATCAGTCCTGCCGGCATAGTACATCTCCCAATAGTCCGCCTGTGCCGCGGCCCCCATTGCAAGCGACGATGAAGTTGCGCTGACACTGCTTGCACTCTCATGCAGCCAGTTGGGGCTGTAGGCCTTGTTGTCAAGCTTCACACGAGCCGGCGTTGTACTGCCACCCGGTGAGCCGACCAGCCATGGTGACAGATCCTGTTTGTTAATATTCGGGCCTTGCCACTTTACCGTGAGGTTATCGCCACCATGCCTTTCAAACATGGTGGCGACGAGATCGTGGACACCCGCGGTGAGATACAAAAGACCGCTGCGTTCGCGGTACCCGTGCAGTCCGTCGTTATTGATCAGCATCGTCCCGTTGATAAACAGCTGACTGCCATCATCCGAGCCGATGTAAAACGTGTAGTTGCCGTCAGCGGGAACGCTTATCCGCCCGGTATACCGGAATCCATATTCTTCGTTGCGCGCACGGGGCGCCAGGCTGAAGTTATTGACTCGCCCGGTACTGACCGGCGTCAAAGTGTCAAAGTCAGGCAGGTAGCGCCAAAGCCCCTGATAGTATTCATAGGACAGTGCGTTGTAGTTCGGTAATGGTGCCAAATACGATTCTACCGGACGGCGATGAATGCCCGGGCCGGACCACTCAACAGACAGCGCCGCGGTGGCACTGCGCTGAAAGTACGTCACCATCAGGTTGTGTTGTCCGGCTGTCAGGTTGATCGCACCGGTATACTCCGTTGCGGCGTGCAGGCCGTCACCATTGACAACCTGCGTGCCGTCGACATACAGCCGGGCACCGTCACCGGAATTAAGATAAAACTGATAGCTGCCCGTGGCGGGCACGTTCAGCACTGCGGTGTAGCGAAAAGCGTAGTTATTGCTCCGGGTGGCCGGCAACACACTAAAGGTACCTAGCGTGCCCGTGCTGACTGCAGCCAGACGATCAAAGTTGGGCAGACTATTCCAGCCGCCGTGGTACTCCTCGTACACGATGCGATGATGATTGATCATCGCCGCTTGCGTCGTCGCTGAACTTGGACCGACGCCAGCCTCGCTTAGATAGCTTCCATATTCCACGCTCTTCAGGTGCGCACTTCCGGGCAACTGATTAGAGCGCGCCTGCGTCTCGATACTAATGCCGAGAGACTGCCCGATATAGATCTCGACATCTTCGGCGACTGCCGAACCGCTGAGCGTGGTGACAGCAGTCGTCAGTACCAGCACTAATAGAGTGTGGCAGGCAGACGCAAACGTTTTGACCGTTACATCCTTGCAATCGGGCATAGTTGTCTTGATCGTGAGTCTTGGGACGAGCAGTCGGTGGAAGCCGCATCGCCAGGCTGACTTTAGTCAGGTTACGCAGGTTATCGAATCCAGTTCACAAATCTTGAGCGCAAATTGTCGAAAGCGCTGATTCAATTGGATTTTCGACGCTGCGAATAACCGATTGGCATCGTCCGCCGACTCACTTACAACAGCACTTTTTCAACCCCGCCTCGTTGTGCTTTCTCGATAAACCCGTCCAGCCATTCCTCCCCCAGTACTTGCTTCGCGACTTCCACAACGATGTAGTCCGTCTCCATACCAGTCTCGTCTTCATAGCGCGACAACCCCTGCACGCAGGCCGGACAGGATGTCAGCATCTTCACGCTGCCCTGTGTCGCGACATCGTTGCCGGTGACGGTCGTTAGGTTTTTGCGCAGCTCCTCCGCCTTGCGAAATCGTACCTGATTCGCCACGTCCGGGCGCGCTACCGCAAAGGTGCCAGCCTCTCCACAGCAGCGATCGGAAAGCGCAACCGACTCGCCAACCAGCGCCCGACTGACCTGCAGCGGGTTGTGGGTTTTCATCGGGCTGTGGCAGGGGTCGTGGTAGAGATACTGAACACCATCCACGCCGTTAGTACTGTAGCCGCGCTCCATCAGAAGCTCGTGAATATCCACTAAACGGCACTGGGGAAAAATCTGCTCGAACTCGTATTTCAGCAATTGATCCATGCAGGTGCCACACGACACGACGACGGTTTTGATGTCGAGGTAGTTCAGTGTGTTGGCCACGCGATGAAACAGCACGCGATTGTCGGTTGTGATCTGTTGTCCCTTTTCGTGATCACCGGACGAGGTTTGCGGGTAGCCGCAACAAAGATAACCTGGAGGTAACACGGTTTGTACACCCGCGTCATACAGCATGGCCAGTGTCGCAAGCCCCACTTTGCTGAACAGCCGCTCTGATCCGCAGCCGGGAAAATAGAAAACCGAATCGCTGTCTTCATCGATCACTGCCGGGTTGCGCAGGATCGGCACATAGTTCGCGTCCTCAACACCCAGAATGGCGCGCATGGGTTTTGTCGGCAGATACTTTTTTGCCGGTAGCTTGCGATTGACAAAGTGAATCACTTGCTCGACTGGCCCCGCATTACCGGCAACCGTAGGCGACGGTTCACTGCGCTGACGAAACAGACCGGGGATTTTTTCCAGTGTGCTGCTGGCCGCCCGCTGCCCGGCAAATCCCCAGTCGATCATGACCTTGCGTGCAATATTGATACTGTTCGGATCGCGCATGTTGAGAAACGCCATCGATGCGCGCGTCCCAATTTTGCGTTTGCGCTTGCCCTGCTGAGACAAGATCCGCCGCATGTGTATGCTGACATCGCCAAAGTCGATATTTACCGGGCACGGCGACAGGCAGCGATGACAGACCGTGCAATGGTCGGCCACGTCGTTCATCTCTTCAAAGTGTCGAATAGAAATGCCGCGCCGGGTCTGCTCTTCGTAGAGAAATGCCTCGATGATCAATCCACTGGCGAGAATCTTGTTGCGCGGAGAGTACAACAGGTTGGCGCGCGGTACGTGGGTGCTGCAAACCGGTTTGCACTTGCCGCAGCGCAGACAGTCCTTGATGCTGTCGTTCAGTGAGCCAAGGTCGCTTTGCTCAAGAATAATGGATTCCTGTTTCAGCAATCGAAACGACGGTGTGTAGGCGTGCTGCAGGCCAGAGCCGGCCATCAATTTGCCCCGATTAAAATGACCATCGGGGTCAACCCGCTGCTTATAATCAGAAAAACGTGCCACGCTGCGCTCATCGAGATACTGCATTTTAGTTAGCCCGATCCCGTGCTCACCAGAGATCACCCCGCCCAGTGAGGTCGCAAGCGCCATGATCTCATCCACGACGCGATCGGCCGCCTGCATCATCTGGTAGTCGTCAGAGTTGACAGGAATATTGCTGTGCACGTTGCCATCACCGGCGTGCGCGTGTAGCGCGACGAACAACCGGCCGGGGCGAACTTTTGCATGTACCGCATCGATCTGATCACGTACGGCCTGATAGCGACGGCCGGTAAAAATCTCTTTCAATGGCCGCTCTACTTCGGCGCGCAGCGAGACCACGACAGAGCGATACAGAAACGCTCGTATCAGCGGCGGATCATCCGGGTGACTGGCACTTATATCGCCAACCACATCGACACAGTCCGATAACGGCAAATCGAGGCGATCGAGAATAGCCTGCCAGCGCTCGCCGACTTCTTCCACCAGTGCGATCGCAGCACTGCGATGCCCCTCGTCGATCTGACGTTGCTCATCGCCGCCGATGTCATCCTCGGCCGCCAACTGCAGCGACAGCGGCTGGGTAAAAAGTTCGCGCAGTGCACGCGTGTTGTCGAGCTTGTTGCGAATCGACTGCACAATATTGATGCGCTCGATGCCCTCGCTGTAGTCAGCCAGCGCCGAGAGTGGAATCACGACATCTTCATTGATCTTGAACGCGTTGGTGTGTGCAGCAATGGCAGCGGTGCGCGATCGTGCCGCCCAGAAGCGTTCGCGCGCCTCCGCACTAACCGCGATAAATCCTTCACCATCACGCTGATTGACAATACGTACCATTGTCGAGGCCGCAGCGGCAACGGCATCTTCTGAATCACTGACGATGTCAGCCAGCAGCAACATCCGCGGTAACTGACCACGCGAGGCCTTGGGGCTGTAGGCGACAGCCTTGATGTAGCGATCATCCAGATGTTCAAGACCCGCGAGCTTTACATCAGGCAGCGCGTCAATTGTGTCTTTGACTTCCACAATAGCCGGCACTGACGAATGCAGATCGCGCGCATAGAACTCCATACAAACAGTGCATGTGTGAGCGTGGGCTCGATGCAGAATGAACTCAGCGGAAGTGATCAGTCCGTCGCAGCCCTCTTTCTGTACCCCGGGCAGTCCACCGAGGAATTTGTCGGTGACATCCTTGCCAAGCCCCGGCGTGCGAAAGTCACTGCCCGCGAACTCCAGTATTTCGGGATCGCCAAGCGCCGAACCGTCGATGGTTGCACGCCGCGTCACTTCAAATTGCACCTGCGGCTGATCGTGAATCTTGCCCAGATTGTGTGCCAGACGGCGCACCTCAAGCCACTGTCCATCCGGTGCGATCATTCGCCAGCTCGCAAGATTATCCAGTGTGGTGCCCCACAGCACGGCTTTTTTGCCACCCGCATTCATCGCCACGTTGCCACCGATGGTGCTGGCGTCCTGCGAGGTGGGATCAACGGCAAACACCAGACCGGCAGCGGCCGCGGCCTCGGACACGCGTCGGGTCACGACACCTGCACCACAACGAATGGTCGACACTGTCCCTTCGACGCCTGGTAACTGGGTTGGCGTGACGGCTTCCAGTGCGTCCAGTTTTTCGGTGTTGATAACAGCGGTATCTGCGTGCAGCGGAATTGCACCACCGGTGTAGCCGGTCCCTCCGCCGCGCACGATAATCGTCAGGCCGGCGGCGATGCACTGTTGCACGATCGGTTGAATCTCTGCCTCATTATCCGGTGTCACCACCACCAGCGGGTACTCGACGCGCCAGTCGGTCGCGTCGGTCACGTGGGAGACACGCGCCAGACCGCCGAAATCGATATTGCCGGCCGCGGTGACTTTCAGCAAACGTTTCCTGACCTGCCGACGCATGCTGGCCGTGTCGTTCAGCCAGGTTTCGAATTCACCCACGGCCTGACGGCTGCGCGTCAGCAGACGCTGTGCGATGTCGTCTCCATCCTGCCTGGCATCGATCTGATCGAGACGATGATGCAGCGCATCGAGCAGCGCGCGTCGGCGCTTGCCGATGCTGAGCAGGTCGTCCTGGATGTAGGGGTTGCGCATGATGACCCACATGTCACCCAGTACCTCAAACAGCATCCGCGCCGACTGCCCGGTGCGGCGACTGCCGCGCAGACGCTGAACATCATCCCAGGCAGCCGAATCGAGCAGCCTGCAGACAATCTCTCGATCGGAAAAGGATGTGTAGTTATAGGGAATTTCGCGCAGACGCGCAGGCGAGGCAGGTAGCGTCGCTGTGGTCATTGATAGGCCAGACAAAACAGTCGCAAGGCGCTGAATTAAACCGCAACCACCCGCAGCACGCAACAGCGGCTCGGAGCAGGTGTAGAGTCAACCTGCAAGCCTGAACGCCCGGTGCAGGTATTGGCGGACTATTGCCCGGTCTTCGCCAGCCTGCCTTCACGGGCGCGTTCACGAAGCGCTAAAAACACCGCGCCAGCCACGATAATCAGCGCTCCCACAGCGCCGAGTGCATCGGGAGCATCGCCAAAAACCCAGTAGTCGAGGAGGCTTGCGAACACCAGCGTGGAGTACAGAAAAGGCATCACGAAACTCGCCTCGCCATCGCGCATACTGGTCAGGAAAAACACTTGTGCCGCAGCCATGCTAATACCGACCGCTGCCAGCAGCAGCCACTGAATGATCGACGGATCGCGCCACACCCAAAAGGCCGCCACAAGCGCGATCAGCAGACCGATCGAATTGTTGATAAACAACACCTGCACGCGCGGCTCCAGTGCGCTCAGGCGTTTGATCAATGTAGATTCGACACCACCGGCAAAGGCAGAGATCAATGCAATCAGTGCGGCGGGCTGAAATGCGCCCGTGCCCGGTCGCACCAGCACCAGTGCGCCGCTGAGCATAATTGCCGCGGCGCTGATCCGCAGCCAGCCGACGCGCTCGCCCAGAAACAACACCGCCAGCACCATCACCACCAGCGGTGACAGAAAACTGATCGCCGTGGCGTCGGCCAGCGCCATCAGCGACCCGGCCCAGAACAAAGAGGTGACGGTCAGCCAGCCGGCAAAGGAGCGTGCGATGTGCAGGCGCCAGTGGATCGCGCGAAGACGCGTGCGCCGAAAACACACCACCGCGAGCCACACCAGCCAGCCAAACAGGAAACGCCCGGCGGTGATCTGCAGCGGATGGATGGCGTCCTGCGGCTGCGAGACGGTCTCGAATCGGCCGGCAACACCCTTGGCCAGCAGCGTCGATACCGCAATAAACAGGCACGCAATCAACATTGTGCCAGCCGCACGCGCGGCTCCCCTGGAATTCAAATCGCCTCCATAACCGGTTGGTGGTGGCCTCGCATGACTACGCGCCGCCGAACCACATTAAGTCGCGTCCGTGCGAACGGGCGGCAACGGTAACACAGTGGCGAACCCGAAACCTACGAGAAACGCCTGGCTGGCCGAACCTGTTATCCTGCCGACCAACCGCACGTCTAATGCGGCGAGCGCACGTCTTTTAACCTTGAAGAGCACCGCCCCTTGTCATCCACTGCTGAACCCGCAATCCGCATCGACCACGTCTGGAAGGTGTTTGGCGACAACAGCGAGCGCGTGCTGGAGAAGATTCAGCAGCAGAATCTGTCCAAGATTGAGGCGCTTGAGCAACACAACTGTGTGATTGGTGTGGCCGATGTCAGTTTCGAGATTCAGCGCGGTGAGATTTTCTGTGTGATGGGTCTGTCGGGCAGCGGCAAATCCACACTGGTTCGGCATATCAACCGCCTGCTCGAACCGACGGCTGGCGGCATTACCGTCAACGGTCGCGATGTCATGAGTATGAATCCGGCACAGCTGCGCCAGTATCGCAACGAACACATCGCCATGGTGTTTCAGAATTTCGCGCTGATGCCGCATCGCTCCGTGCTCGATAACATCGCCATGCCGCTGGAAATTCGCGGCCAGCCGAAAAACCAGCGCATCGAGCGCGCACGAGAAATTCTGGATATGGTCGAACTGGGCGGCTGGGGCAACAAATTCGCGCACGAGTTGTCTGGTGGCATGCAACAGCGCGTGGGCCTTGCGCGCGCGATCGCCGCCGACTCCGAAATCCTGCTGATGGATGAACCTTTCAGTGCGCTCGACCCGCTGATACGCCGACAACTGCAAACCGAGTTCATGCGCCTGGCATCGGTGATGAAAAAGACGACGGTGTTTATCACCCACGACCTCGATGAGGCGGTGCGCATCGGCAATCGCATCGCAATCATGCGCGACGGCTCGGTGGTACAGGTCGGCACGCCGGAAGAAATCGTCATGCATCCGGCCGATGATTACGTGGCCGATTTCGTCGCCGGCATCTCGCGGCTAAAAGTGGTTCGGGCGCACGCGCTGATGCAGCCCATTGACGGCTGCCACAGGATTTCCGACGCAGCCCATTCAAGCAGCGTGCAATGCCAGCTCGACGATGATCTCAGCGCGCTGATCAAGCTGTCTATCAGCACCGACTCGCCATTGGTCGTCGTCGATAGCGCTGGCACTCCGGTCGGTGTGATTGGTCAGGCTGCACTGTTGCAGGCGGTCATCGAGGGTGCGGATAGCTGACGGACCACACCACCTCGGATGCAACCGCAATTCGGGCGGATATTTAGTCGAGCCGTTAACAGAATCTCGTCGTCGATTGCATAAGCCTGCTAAGGTAACGGTGGAGTTATTGCTTTTTTGCCCCGCTAGCGGCGCCGTCTTGCCGCAGCACATCCGGTAGAGATCGGCTCTACCATCATCGGAGGACTGCACAGCCAAGATGGAGCTCTTGTTACTTCTGGTCAACCTGGCGGGATCGGTCATGCTGTTGCTGTGGTCGGTGCGCATGGTTCGGACCGGAGTCGAGCGCATCAATGGCGGAGCACTGCGGCGCGCGGTTCGGCGTGCGACACACAGCCGCATCAGCGCTGCAGGCATCGGTGCCGCAGTCGCCGCACTACTGCAAAGCTCCACCGCCGTCGCCGTGCTGGTGGCCGGTTTTGCGGCGTCAGGACTGATCGCCACATCTCAGGGGCTGGCGCTGGTGCTGGGAGCCGATGTTGGATCGGCAGTCGTCGTCTTCATGTTGTCGCTCGACCTCAGCTGGCTGACTCCGGTTCTTTTACTCGCCGGCGGCAGCTGCTACCTGAACGGGCGGCGCAAAGTCGTCAAGCAGGCCGGGCGTATTCTGCTTGGTATCGCGCTGGTGCTGCTGTCGCTGCGACTGATGAGCGAGGCGACCGCCCCTTTACGCGACAGTGAATTTCTCCGCATCTCAGCCGGCTTTCTGCAAAGCGACCTGATTACCTCGTTTCTACTGGGTCTGCTGATCACCTGGCTGATGCACTCAAGCATCGCCGCAATTTTGTTGTTCACCGCCATTGTCACAGCCGGCATTCTGCCGTTAACGGTTGGCCTGGCATTGATGCTCGGTGCCAATGCCGGCGCCGGACTGATACCGATCGGGCTCACCCGCTCGGTCGAGATTGCCGGGCGGCGGGTGCCGATCGGCAATCTGCTGTGCCGGGCGAGCGGTGCACTACTGGCCTTGCTGGCACTGCACTGGTTCAACGATATGACAGCTGCCAATGCCACCCAGGCGGGGCTCTATGTGGTCGCCGGCCACGTGATCTTTAATATTCTATTGGTCATTGTCTGCCTGTTGCTACTCAGCCCGATTGAAAAGATTACCGGCAAACTGCTACCAGACCCTTCAGACACCCTGGCAGATGAAGCAGCATTCAGGCGCACCAGCGCACTCGATCGCTCGGTCATTCATTTACCGCGCCTGGCGCTTGCCAGTGCGACGCGCGAAATCCTGCGCATGAGTGATATCGTCGAAATGATGGTACGCCCGATCATGGACATCTACGAACACTACGATACGCAGCGCACCAAACGGATTGCCGAACTGGAGGAAGAAGTCAACAAAGCGCTATCGGCGATCAAGCTGTATCTGGCTGACATCAGCAGCAATGACATGACGCGCAATGATCTCAACCACAGTCACGAACTGGTCAGCTTTGCGATCAACCTGGAGGCAGTCGGTGACATCGTCACAAAGAACATGGTCAAACTGGCCAAACGCAAGAACGCAGACAAGCTCACTTTCTCAACCCAGGGCTGGAGCGAACTGACTGATCTGCACAGCCAGGTATTGATCAACATGCAACTGGCACTGAATGTTCTGGTGTCGGGCGATCGCGAATCGGCGCGCCAACTGGTACAGGAAAAAGATCGTTTAAGAATGCAAGAGCGAAACACCAACGTCCAGCATCTGCGCCGTCTGCAGGCGGGCGCCATGGCAAGCATCGAGACCAGTGATATACACCTGGAAACCGCGCGAGCCCTGCGCCAGATCAATTCACTGTTCGCATCGATCGCCTATCCGATACTAAGCCAGACCGGTGACCTGCTGGACAGCCGACTGGCAGACTCAAACGGTGACTAAGCTGAGACAATCGTCAACCGCATCACAATAATTCCGATAGCAACCAGCAACGCCGCAATCACACGCTGACGGCCAAACGGTTCGCCCAGTAACAACGTACCGATCAATGCTGCAAAGATGACACTGGTTTCGCGAAGCGACGAAACCACCGCCATCGCGCCCAGACTCATGGCAAAAATCACCAGGCCATAGGCAAGGCTTGACGCGACGCCACCAAACAACACATTGCCCACCGAACTGCGCATGTAGCTGATCCATTCACGCCTGCGTGTGAGTAAAAGCCAACTGCCGATCGGTACCACCTCGAACACAAACAGCCACAAAATATAGCTGATACTGTTTCCGGCCAGACGCACGCCCATACCGTCAACCACCGTATAGCTGGCAATCAATACCGAGGTCAGCAGGCCCCAGCGCAGCGCAGCCGGTGAGATCTTGCCCAACTGATTGCCCAGCAGCGTAATACTCATCAGGCCTGCACTGATTAGCGTAAGCCCCACGATGGTTCCGGCACCCAGTGTCTCTCCGGCAAAGACGGCAGCGCCTATCGCTACAAGCACTGGCGCCAACCCGCGAAACAGCGGATACACCTGTGACAGATCACCTGCCCGATAAGCCTGCGACAAGGTGAAATAATAGATGTTGTGAATCAGTACCGAGGCGATAATCGCCCACCAGCTCGCAACCGCAGGCAGTGGAAAAAAAGGTACCAGGCACAGACAAATCACGCCGCCCACCAACTGATAGGCGGCTATGGTGAACTCCGGTGTGCCGCCGGACTTGACCAGCGCATTCCAGGTGGCGTGCAACAATGCCGCACTCAGCACCAGTATGATCAGTAGCGTGGTCAAGTGAACACCTTTCGATTGGGGTTCAGAGTTTATTTGTGCGCAAACCCGGACTAACAATTATAGAGAGCACAAATTCTCCAGGCGATGACTCAGAGGGCCACCAATGGCGAACCGGCAATTATGCGGATCAGGTATTCTTCGATAAATCGGCCTTCAATTCTTCAAGCGCCTGTTGCCAACTCCTTTCTCCAAGCGGCACATCACCAGTCATGCCAATTGCCCCGGTTTTTGGATCAAATTCAAAGCTGGCAAGAAACATATGCTCTGCATACCTTACCGTAGCGATCAGTGTCCATTGGTTGGTGCCAGCAACAAACTCTACACCGACGGGCATGACCTGCCGGTGTCTGTTTTCCTGCGTTTCACCGTCGGCAAGACCAACTGACGACAATTGTTCAATCGCGCCAACAATATGGAACGCACCGCCGTCAGAGGCGATGTAGCGGCAGAACAGTTCGCAGTAATCGGCGACTCGGCTCCCGGTATCTACCTGAAACAGGCCGGCGGCAAAACACTGGTGCAAGGCGCTGGCGTTACCGGTCAGCACAACCACCACATCACCGGTCTCCGCAGTCACAAACGCTGCTATCGTCTGAGCAGAATATTGTTCGCCTTCCCGATGAACAAACAGATACTCCAACAACATCAACTTTGTCGCGCACAACGGGCTGTAGCGTCGAATACCTTGCAGTGCTCCATCTGGCACAACACCAATCAATTGCATACTCCAGATATGCTCCAGCAAATTCTCACTCGACACCTGTAATGCATTGTCGTCGGCTAGTTCCGCCCACTGCCAAGTCGGTTCCACACCATCTGGCCAGGACGCGACAGACGAATGAGATACCGAGAAATGCTTTTCGCGCTTCCATGCATCCTTGCCCGAATCCTGATCGAGCAGACTGCAGACCTCTGCATGGTCATTCAAGCGTCCCAATTGCAATGCCGACATCTGATTGGCATCCAGGATGAGCCGATCAGCACCCCGTGACAACAGATATTGGACGGTCTGCACGTGGCCACTCGCCGCTGCGGCGACCAGCGCAGTCTGATGACCTGCACCAGGTAAATCCAATAAATCCTTTGCTGCCTCAAAGATCAAGGCAACGATCTCTGTATGCCCCCCCTGAGCGCTGACACTCAACACGTGCGCACCGCTATCTGATCGATGATGCAAGTCAATTGCGTCTTGTTCAAGCAACCAGGCCACAATGGCTTCGTGGCCATTTTGTGCGGCAGCAATCAGTGCCGTTCTGCCGTTGAAGCCTGGCTTGTTCAACAACTCCGGTGAATAAGCATAAACGGTTTGTACGACTTCCAAATGGCCTTGCTGAGCCGCGTCATCAAGCACATGCCCACCATTCTCATCTTGCACGCTGGTATCGATTCCCTCTTGTGACAGCAACCATTTAACCAATGACAAATGACCACTAAATGACGCAGCCATCAATGCGCTTCGACCGCCGTTACCAGGCACGTTCAACAGGTCCTTTGAATGAGTAATCAAACGCGCGGCAATATCCAGATGCCCCTGCTGCGCCGCGATATCCAGTGCGTGCCCGCCTGTCTCGCTGCGCATCGCGACATCCAGTCCTTCCTGTTGCAATAACCAGTTCACGATGTCCAGATGGCCATTGTAGGCAGCGGCCGTTAGGGCGCTTCGACCGCCGTTACCAGGTGCGTTCAACAGTTCTTTTGAATGATCAACCAGACGCACGGCAATATCCAGATGCCCTTCCTGCGCTGCAACATCCAGTGCATGCCCGCCTGCCTCGCTGCGCATCGCGACATCGAGCCCATCCTGCCCCAAAAGCCAGTCAACTACGTCCATTTGACCGTTGTGGCACGCTGCCATCAGCGCACTTCGACCACCGTTGCCCGGTGCGTTTAACAAGTCACGGGAATGGCTCAGCAGATGCTCGACAATACTTAAATGTCCCTCCTGTGCTGCACTATCAAGCGTATGTCCACCGGTCTCACCACGCATCGCGACATCTAATCCGTCTTGTTTCAATAACCAGTCAACTACCTCAAGGTGACCATTAAACGATGCAGCCATCAGAGCGCTTCTACCACCGTTACCCGGAGAATTTAACAAGCTTGCTGAATGCCGCACCAGGTGTCTCACCACATCCAAATGCCCTTCCTGCGCGGCGCTGTCAAGCGCATGCCCACCAGTCTCGCTTCGCATGGCAACATCCAATCCTTCCTGTTGCAACAACCAATCAACTATCTCTATATGACCATTGAACGACGCGGCCATCAGCGCGCTTCTACCACCGCTACCGGGCGCATTCAACAAATCCGCGGAACA
Organism: uncultured Granulosicoccaceae bacterium; assembly: GCA_964573105.1. Lineage (GTDB taxonomy): Bacteria > Pseudomonadota > Gammaproteobacteria > Granulosicoccales > Granulosicoccaceae > CAKZSB01. The sequence goes on along the minus strand of CAZNIS010000022.1, from coordinate 20,493 downwards.
AGCAAAGAGCTTCTTCGCGATCTCAAGATGCCCTTCCTGCACTGCGCCATCCAGCGCATGTCCACCACTCTGTATTCGCAAGCCAATATCAATTTCTTTCTGTTCCAACAACCACTCAACCACTGTGGCCTGACCAGTAAACGCCGCTGCCCACAACGCACAATTACCGTTTTCATCCAGCCCGTTCAATCGTTCCGGAAAACGCGACAACAGTGTCTTTAACGCGGCGACCTTGTCCTGAACTGCCACTTTTACTATCAAGGACTGAGCAGCCATGGCTAATCCATTTTGAGCAATCGACTGATCATCAAGCATAACCAAATCACCAGACTCTGGTTTGAAGCTGAAAACCACCAGACTCAACGACGAACCGAATTGAACGGTAGTGACCATGATCCACTGATCACCTTGCTTGTCATAGCTGATGCTGCACGGTACCAATTGATCATTGAGCGCCTCGAGCGACTCCGCATCCATCGATCCTGCCGCAGCGACTTGATGCGACGACTCTACCCAGTAGAATGGCTTGCCACTGGCGTGCACATAGCGACAGAAAAGCTCGCTGTATTCCTTTACCTGCGCTTCAGAATCAAGGCTTAGTTGGTTGCCATTGCGCAGCTTGTGCAATATCTTCGCGTACCCGTTTAATAGCCCCTTAACCGCTCCCGAATCACGATCGACCAGCATCGAGTAGACACTGGCGTGTTTGCTATCAACATTGTCGTTATCGACAAAGCACATCTCAACCAAAGCCAGTCGATCCGAGCACACCATCACGTGTGATCTGGCAACTCCAGATTGACCCCGCGGAACGATCGAGTCGAGTTGCATTTCCCACAGATAGTCGAGCAGTACGCCGTAGTAGTATTCCCATTCTGTCTGAGCCACACGCTGCCACTCCCACGATGGCTCGACTTCCACGGGCCAGCTCAAAGTGCTATCCATTTCTACCCTGCTATGGTTCGTCGTCAGCCAATCAACCTTGCTGTCCTTTCTTTGCAACAACAATCGCGACTCGCGACGATCAAAAAGATCCGCCAACTGAATAGCCGACATATGACTGTTATCCAATTGCAGACGGGCGGCACCGGTCGACATTAGATAGGCTACCGTTTCGGCATGCCCACCAATAGCAGCTGCCATCAGCGCAGTCCGCCCATCCTGATCGGGTTGGTCCAGGAGTGCGGGATTTTTAGTCGCCAACAGCCTGACAATTTCTGTATGACCATGTTGTGCGGCAGCCAACAGCGCATGTGCCCCGCTGTTACTTTGATGGTCAGTATTGATTGACGGCTGCGCGAGAAACCATTCCACCACGTCAATATGTCCGTTATGAGCGGCAGCCATCAGCGCCGATCTGCCGTTGTAACCCGACTTGTTCAGCAGCTCTGGCGCCTTCTCACACAACACTTGAACAATCTGCAGATGCCCCGGTTGTGCTGCGTCATCCAACGCATGACCGCCCTTCTCATCCTGCAGGCTGTAATCGATATTATCCTGTGACGACAACCATTCAACCACTGTCAACTGGCCGCTGAAAGCAGCAATCGACAAAGCACAATTTCCCTCTGCGTCCTGTCCATTTAATCCCTCGGGAAAGGCCGCCAAAACGCCCTTCAGGGCTGCCAGTTCATCACGCGCCGCCACCTGCGCGATTAGCGCCTGACTGGCAATACTCAGCCCCTCCTCGGTGATTGACTGATCGCAGATCATGACCAACTCGCCGGAGTTTTGCGGCAGTTTAAATACCACCAGATTTAACTGCGAACCGAAACGGACCGTAGTGACCATAATCCATTGCGACGCCTCGGCGTCATAGCTGATGTTGCAGGGCAATAGATGGTCACCAAAGGATTCGAATAATGCTGATCCGAGCTGCGGTAACGAATCGAGTTGCCGGATCGATCCGACCCAATCAAAGGGTTTGCCATCGGCATACACGTAGCGACAGAATATTTCACTGTATTCCTCTACCTGCACTGCCAATTCCAGGCTGATCCGGCCTTCCATTCGCAGGTTGTGTAATACCTTTGAGTGTCCGTTGACTAAGGCGTGCACTAGTCTCGAATGGCGATCTACAAACACGGTGTACACGCCTGGGGCAGCATCTTCGTCGGAGCCGGATTCGATGTAGCATAACTCCGCGAGGTCCAGCTCATCAGAACAGGCCAGCCGACGAATCCTGGCGTTGCACAACCGTCCCGTCGGCACGTGCACGTCGAGTTGCTTGTCCCAAAGGAAACCAAGCAACTCACGCTGGTATTCACCCCATTCACGTCCGGGGATTTCCTGCCACTGCCAGGAGGGCTCCACTCCGGCGGGCCACGGCTCTACTGAGTCCAGCAGGAGTTCCGGCTGGTTTTCCGCCACCCAGACAATTTTTTCATTTTTCCTTTGCAATAGGGTTCTGATCTTCTGGTGACCGAGCAACCCCGCCCATTGCATCGCAGACATCCGATTTTTATCCAAACCCAATCGATCTGCACCCACAGACAACAGATATGAGACAGTTTCGACATGCCCGCCTATCGCTGCACTCAACAGCGCGGTCTGACCTTCCCGATTGGGCGTATCCAGCGTAGAAACACTGGCGCTCGCCAATTGGCGTACCACATCGGTATGACCGCGCTCTGAGCCAAGTAACAACGCATGAGAGCCGATCGGGTTCTGGTAATCAACATTGATGTCAGGCATAGCGAGAAGCCATTCCAGAACCGCGCTTTGACCATTGTAGGCGGCGGCCATCAGCGCTGTCCTCCCGTTGTACCCCGGCAGGTTCAACAATTGTGGCGAATGGGCATACAGGGCCTGAACTATTTCAAAATACCCTTGCTGCGCAGCATCATCCAGCGCGTGGGCACCGTTCTCGTCCTGCATACCAGTATCAATGGTGTCCAGCGACAGTAACCAGTCGACAATCGGCAGGTGGCCACTAAAGGCTGCTGCCATCAATGCACTGCGACCGCGCTGGCCAGGTTTGTTGACGAGTTCAGGTGAATGTTGAACCAGACGCTGTACGGCGTCGAGTCGACCTTCTGAGGCGGCAGCATCCAGTGCGTGTCGGCCATACTTGTCAGTCAAACTGGTATCTATGCCGGGCTGTTCCAGCAACCACTCGAGCATATCAGTACCACCAGCATTCGCCGTGGCGGCAGCGATCAACGCAGTGCGACCGTTGAACCCGGGAAGATTCAACAAATCTGGCGAATGAGCTAACAGCGCTTGTGCGATTTCAAGGTGACCTTCCTGCGCTGCATCGTCAAATGCGTGTCCTCCATGTTCTGCCTGCCGTGTTGCGTCAACATCCGGCTGGGACAAAATCCACTGCACTGTACTGATTCGCCCGTTCAACGAGGCAGCATCCAGCACTGTGGATCCGTTATAGCCCGATAGATGTAATACCGACTGATTCGCCGATACCAGCAATCTCAGCGATTTCAAGTGACCAGATTGTGCAGCCCAACTGGCCGCATGCACACCATTCTCCTCACGACGCAACGGCTCCGCCCCGTGGTGCAGCAACTCGGAAACCACCTTTTCGTGCCCTTCGTATGACGCGATCATTAGCGGCGTTGTTTTATCATCCGCCACCCAATCTACCAACGCACCTTTACTGATCAAAAATTTTAGCGGAGCAGCAACACCATGAAACGCGCATCCGAACAATGGCGTGCGACCGTCTTTTTCTCTGGGCGCATTGACAGGCAGTTCCAGCACCATGACATATTTCTCCAGTACCTCCAGATCGGCCGCACAGGCGATCCAGTACAAGACCTCCGGCGGACAATCGGGCTGTTGAGGCCTGCCCATCTCACCCAGCAGTGAAGCGCGCAGATACGCCTTCATCAAACCACCCAGCGTGTCCTGCCGGAGCCCCCAGACTCTCTCAAAGTCCAGAAACTCGATATCTTTGTACGGCGTGTCGAAACGCAATAACTGATGCTCTATTTGACCAGATTCATTCCATGCGTCGGCACTGGCCTCGACAAGACGCAATACCCGGTACTCCTGCTCGTATTCATCCAACCATTCACGAGCGACCTGCCACTCATCCAGCACACACTCGTGCGCAAGTCCGACTCGGCCTGCCTCATCAAGCAATACACGAGTGGTACACAATTCAGTAACGAGGAGCTGAATTTCCCTGTTCAACTCGTTGTTGGTAAATTCATCACGATCCACATAGTGCAGTGAACGCGCAACTGACTCCTTGTTACGCGGCTGTGTCAAAGTCACGAGTGACGACAACAATGTCTCCAGAGCCCTGATCGTACGTCGTCCACCGCGCCTACCGGCGACGAAACGTTTCCATGCCGTTTCCGCCGCCTGACCAATGACGGTCGGCACATTGGCCCGATCGCCCACCAGAACGAGTGACAGCTCTAGTATCTCCTGTTTTTCCCGATCACCGTCACTGTCCCCAACGGGATGCGCCTGGCGGCCATTGCCTGCGAATTGTTTGTCGTGATCCTGCGAAACGCCTGCTCGATCCCCCATCAATCCTTGCGCCAGCCCGCTATCATTCTGATCATCTCTGGCAGATTTCTGCGTGCTTGAAAAGTCGGCAGTCGCGTTGTAGTTTCCGCTTGATAAAAGCTGGAGTTCACTGCTCTGTCGGAGGCCCCTCTGACTGGCACAAACGGAATAGAATTCCGCCAGCCCCTGCAAAGTGAGTGACAATGCAGGCAGCACTGTGCTGCTGATTTTTTCATTGTTTGCACTGTCGGCAATCTGTCTTTGCACCGTCCAGTGGACCGGAATTTTTCTAACATCGAAAAAGCGTCTGATGATTTCCTGCCTGACCACATGTGTCGGTTCATCCAGCTGCATTGAATCCACATGTAAGCTTGAAGTGAACAGGTAGTGAGCCGATTGATGCAGCCGCTCGTCTTCATCAATCAGTAGCCGGTGCCACTCAGTCGGCATCAGAAAAATACACCGGCACCAGTCGCGGCCGGCCAACCTGGCAAGCAGCTCCAACATTCCGGCAAGCTCCGCTTGCTGTTGTGAAGAGAGCTCATCCTCCAGCATCAAGGCCGCATATTGCTCGAACTGATCCATTGCCACTACGACTGACGCATTGTCGAGCGCTGCTATTTTTTCCTCGATCATTGCTACCCGATCAACAATAGAGCGCCCCCCCTGGGATGAGGACGCCCGAAACACATCACCCAGCGACGTTGAATCGCCCCCTGGACTTGCAAAATCGGTGAGCGTGTTAGTCAGCAACTCAGTGAATTTGTCCAGCACCCCCCTTTTATCGAAAAGCAGCTCTTCTGGACGGATGACGACAACCTTGCGCTGACCCACTTCTTTCCACTGCCCTTTCTCCAACTTATCGACAATGCCTGCCATCAGAAAGGATGATTTTCCTACCCCCGGTGCACCGTGAATGAAAAGCAAATCTGTGTCTACGTAGTGTCTTCGGTAGCCCTCAAGCTCGTCTTCACGACCACGAAAATCCCTGGCATCCCGAATCGGCAAAAGCCCGGACCCGACATCCGCGATACGCGTCTTCGATACGCTGATGTCCAACCGAGCCATTGCCTGCCTGATTGTCTTTTCAAATTCGCTTCGAAACTGTGCATCGTCACCAAACACCGTGACGGCTGCCTTGGATCTGAAATAGTGATCGACAAATCGCTGCAGCCACTCGATCTGCTGATCGTATTCGCGGGCATGTGCCTGTTTGGGACGGCGCTGATCTCCACATAAATAGTCCCAGTGTCGATACCTTCCGAACCCTCTTTCGTGCAGCTCCATAGAGTGATCGAGAACGTTGTCAGGGTCACCATGCAGAAAGCAATAGACTTCCGGTGGAAGTTGCCCACATGCCGACTCACCAGAATCGTGCAAGTGTCGAAAGTATAAAAATTCGAACACTGAGCCGGTAACGGGAATCGAGCCCCCGTCGGCGTCATTCAGCGTATCGTCATAAGGGTGCACGGCGATGGAATCGAGTGAGGCACGCGGAAATTCAGTCGGGAAAAGAAAGTCCTCGCTCAACGGCGTACCGAGTTTTTCGCCAAACATACAAACCGCAATATCCGCCTTGCGTAGATTCGGTAGCAACTGTGTTTCCATGTCAGTGGATGCCGTCATGCGGTTTTCATCCTCTTCGTACAAATAGGCAACCAGTTTGACCTCGCCGTCGAATTCGGCATTCAGGTCAGAGACCAGAGCATCGACCATGTCTCGTTCTGGCTTCATATCGGCGGGGCTGGCAACAAACACCAGGAGCTCTTTAGTCATCGCGCTTTCCGTTTCTCTTGTACTGCGTCATGCCAGACCATCCGGCGTCACTGCCTTGGCTGTCCAATATCTGGCAACCGCGGTATGGCCTCTACCAGACTCGCGGTATACTGGTCTGTCGGACGCTCAAATATATCTTTGGTATTACCCTGCTCCACTATCTTTCCGGCCTGCATTACCAGCACTCGATCGCAAATCGAACGGACTACAGACAGATCGTGCGAGATAAACAAATACGATAACTGTAACCGGTCCGACAGCTCAGCCAGCAAATCCAGCACCTGGGCACGAACTGATACATCGAGCGCCGATACGGCTTCATCGAGAATGATCAGTTGCGGGCGAATGATCAGCGCACGAGCTATCGCTATACGCTGTCGTTGTCCGCCGGAAAATTCATGAATGTACTTGTCACTGTCTGAAGCGCGCAATCCGACACTTTCCAACGCCTCATTGACCGCCTCGATACGCCGACTGCCGCCGGGTGGATCGTCAAGCAGATGGTATGGCTCGGTAATCAGTCGCGATACTCGATGACGCGGGTTGAATGAGCCGTACGGATCCTGAAAGACTACTTGCATACGGCGTCGCAATTCGCGTGGCATCGGCATACCGGCACGTATCAGATCGCCACCAATTTTTATTGTGCCATGTTGAATCGGATCCAGTCCCAGGATGGCGCGGGTCAAGGTGGATTTGCCGCAACCGCTCTCCCCGACCAACCCCACATTTTCACCGCGATGGATTTCAAAACTGACTTCATCAACGGCACGAAAATAACGGCGCGCTGCAAACAGTGAATCACGCGGCAACCGGTAATCCCGTGTCACCCGATCCACCACCAGCAACGCTGAGTCATTGTCGCTGGTCTGCCCGACGCGCTCTGGAACGTGTGACGAGGCCTCGAACAAGGCCTGTGTGTAGGGATGTTTCAGTTCACTGAAAATCGACTGCGCCGGACCGTGATCCAGCACCTGGCCATTACGCATAATCGAAATGCTGTCAGCAGTGTTGGCGACGACTGCCAGATCGTGAGAAATCAGGATCAACCCCATACCATCTTCGTCGACCAGCCTGCGCAAGAGCGCAAGGATCTGTGCCTGCGTGGTGACATCAAGCGCGGTGGTTGGCTCATCGGCGATCAACAGCTTCGGACGCAGTGCTATCGCCATTGCAATAACCACCCGCTGTCGCTGACCGCCAGACAGCTCGTGTGGATAGCGTGACGGTGAGTATTGTTCGGGCGGCAGTTCGACTCGACGCAGTGTGTCCAGCGCTATGGCATGCGCTTCACGGCGACTGGCAGCACTGTGAATGCGAACCGTCTCAGCCACCTGATCGCCAATCGTTAGCAGCGGATTGAGCGCGGTCATCGGCTCCTGAAACACCATGCCGATCTCATCGCCACGCACCTCGCACATTTGCGCTTCAGTGAGCTGCAACAAGTCGACGCCATCAAACGATATGCGCCCGGCGATGTCACTGCCGGCCGGCAGCAGCTGCATGATAGAAAAAGCCGTCATCGATTTACCGGAGCCGCTCTCGCCAATCAGCCCCAGTACCTGTCCGGCATCCAGTTGCAGATCGACATCACGCAATATGGCTGTGTCGTTGATCGACAGGCGCAAGTCGCTAACGCTCAGTAACATCAGCGCCTGCCCCGCCTGAGCCTGGGATCGAAGTAGTCGCGCAGACCATCGCCAAACAGATTCAGCCCCAGCACCGTAAACACAATGGCAAGCCCCGGAAACAGAGCCAGATGCGGTGCGAAGGTTATCATCGTCTGGCTTTCGGCGAGCATTCTGCCCCAGCTCGGGATCGGCGGTTGCGCACCCAACCCCACGTAGGACAAGCCGGCCTCGGCAAGAATACCGAGTGAAAACTGAATCGTGCCCTGCACAATGAGCAGGTTCAGCATATTGGGCAGAATGTGTTCCAGCGAGATACGCGTGGCAGATTTGCCGGCTACCCGAGCCGCGAGTATGAACTCGCGTGTCCACAGCCCCATAGCCGCGGCACGGGTGAGACGCGCAAAGACCGGAATATTAAATATACCGATTGCGATGATCGCGTTAATCGCACTGGGGCCAAAAATCGCGGTGATCATGATCGCGATCAACAGCGCCGGAAACGCAAACACCAGATCATTGCTGCGCATGATAATTTCATCGAGCAACGTCTCGCGCCGGGCGGCTGCCATCAGCCCCAGTGGCACGCCGACGGCAATCCCGATACCCACCGCCACCAGTGCGACGGCAATGGAGGTGCGCGCGCCAACCATGATCATCGAAAAGATATCGCGCCCGAAGTGATCGGTGCCAAACCAGTGCAGCGCAGACGGGGTTTGCAGTTTGTCGGGTATGCTCAGGCGCGTGACATCAAACGGTGTCCAGAAAAACGAGACCAGTGCCGCCACCACAAAGACCAGCGCGAGTACCGCGCCCAGCCACAGGTTTCTGTGTTGCAGCAGCTTCAATGTCGTCGCCGCAATCGCGGATCAACTGCCGCGTAAGCCAGATCGACAATAAACGTGACGACGACCACCGCGAACACCAGCAACATCACCACACTCTCAACCACAATCAGGTCGCGTTGAGAAATACTCTGAAAGACCAGCCGCCCAAGCCCGGGTAGAAAAAATACATTTTCGATGATGATCGCGCCGGCGAGCAAAAATGAAAACTGTAGTCCGATGATCGTCAATACCGGTATCAGTGCATTGCGCAGCGCATGTCGCCACAGCGTTTGACGCGTGCTGAGCCCCTTGGCGCGTGCAGTGCGAATAAAATCCTCGTCCAGCGTATCGAGCAGTGAAGATCGCATCACCCGCGCAAGGATAGATGCCTGCGGCAGTGCCAGTGCGATCGCCGGCAGCGTCAACGCCTTCAGGCCAACCAGCAGCCCCTGATCCCAACCGGGAAAACCGCCGGCAGAAAACCAGCGAAGATTGATCGCAAATACCAGCACCAGCAGCATCGCAAACCAGAAGTTCGGAATCGCCACGCCCAGTTGTGACACCCCCATCACCGATACATCGGCAGCCGAGCCGCGACGGGTGGCGGCGATAATACCGGCGGGAAAAGCGATCAGTGTGGAAAGTGTTAATGCATACAAGGCCAGTGGCAGTGATATCAGCAGCCGATCGGCGATCATTTCTGCCACTGGTGTACGATAGGTATAGGAGGTGCCAAAGTCACCGCGCAAGATACCGGACAGCCAGTTAAAGTAACGCTCGGCCGCGCCGACATCGAGCCCCAGTTCCGCACGCAATGCAGCGACCGTTTCTGGCTGTGCATTGAGGCCGAGCATGTAGGCAGCAGGATCGCCCGGGACGATTTCTATCGCCACAAAAATGACCAGACTCGCGACCAGCAGCGTCAGCGACAGCGATAGCAGTCGACGCAGCGCGTAGCGAAGCATCTAGCACCCGCTCCGGATGTTAGACCTCGCGTGAATCGCTGCTATCCGAAACGAGATGCAATACATGCGACCACCCGGTGCCGACACGCCGTCCTCGCTTTCACAACGAGCCCGGGCCAGTGTCGTCATTGCGGGCAAACACTTCGTTGGCGGCGTTCAGCGCGTTGATCGCTGCCGGAAAGCCGCCGTACAAGGCCATCTGCCAGATTACTTCACCGATTTCGCGCCGCGTCAGCCCGACCTTCAATCCACCTTCAATGTTGACCTTCAGCTGCGGTGCGGTGTGCCCACCCAGTGCAGTCAATGCCGCGATGGTGGCGAGATATCGCGACTTGAGATCGAGCCCTGGCCGCGCGTACTGCTGACCGTAGGCAAAATCGACGACGGACTCGCCAATACCCGGCACTATGTCCCCATAACGTTGCTCAAGCACCGCCTCCATACCGGGATTCAGTTCATCGACAAGCGCGCGACCACGCTGCAGAGACGGGGGTGTGGTTTCTTGTGAAATCGCTCTTCTCCGGTGAGCGGCGATCGCGCGCCGAACGGCGCGCGAGCAAAAAGGAATCGAGGTTACAGACTGATCGCGGCGCGGTGCACACCGCGCCGCTGGCCATCTAGTCCTGCCAGTACACCGCGGTCAGGTCGTTGGCCTGAGTGGGCGCGTTTTCCCATAGCCCTGAGATTTTTGCGTTTGCCACACCGGTCTTTGCCAACTGAAATAAATAGCCGTTGACGTAATCTTCAGCGATGATGGTCTGCGCCTGTTGCAGAATCTGCGCACGCTGTGCCTCATCAGCGGTACCTGCGAGCGACTCCATCAGTTGCTGCAAGTCAGCATTGTCATACTGGAAGTAGTAGTCAGGGTTGGCGTAGATGCCGATATCCATTGGCTCGGTGTGCGAGACGATGGTCAGACCATAATCCTTGCCACGAAATACCTGTTCCAGCCACTGCGCCCATTCGAGATTGCTGATCTGGACATTGATACCCACCTCTCGCAATTGTGCGGCGATAATTTCGCCACCGCGACGAGCGTAGGACGGAGGCGGCAGCTTCAGTGTGGTCTCGAAACCATCGGCGTGGCCGGCTTCTGCCAACAGCGCTTTGGCTTTCTCCGGATCGTAGGGTGAGTTTTCAGTCAGATCCAGATAGGCCGGGTGGTGGGGCGCGAAGTGCGTGCCAATCGGGGTGCCGTAACCAAACATGGCACCGTCGATAATGGCCGAGCGATCGATCGCATGGGCCACAGCCTGACGCACCAGTTTGTTGTCAAAAGGGGCCAGCTTGTTGTTGGTGGAGAGTATGGTCTCTCCCTCGGTTGAACCCAGCACCACAGAAAATCGCGGATCGGCGTCGAGTTGCGGCAGATTTTCTGGTGCCGGATAAACCGGAAACGCATCGACGTCGCCCGCCATCAACGCGGCGAACGCCGCCGTGGGTTCGGAGATGAATTTGAAAGTCGCCTTATCGAGTTTGGCCGCCTCGCCCCAGTAGTCCGGATTGCGAACGATCTCCACACGATCGCCCTGCACCCACTTTGAAAACACAAAGGGGCCAGTGCCAATCGGGGCGGTCTTGGCGCTGTCTATCGACTCCGGTGCGACGATCACTGCATCACCCCAGGCGAGGTTGAATGGCAACCCGCCGTTAGGTTGTTCCAGCGTGATCACGACTGTGCCCGGATCGCTCGCCTCGACCGAGGCGATACCTGCAAACAGGCCCTTTTGCGCATTGGTGGAGTCCTCGGCGCGAGCGCGGTCAAGTGAAAACACCACATCGTCTGCGTCAAACGCCGAGCCATCGTGGAAGCTGACGCCATCTCTTAGCGTGAAGGTATATTGCAGACCGTCCTGTGAGACCTCCCAGCTACTCGCAAGCCCGGGCACCACAGATCCATCGGGCGCGAAGCGGGTCAGACCCTCGAAGATGTTGGCGTAGACGACTTCATCGATGGCGGCAGCGGCGCCACCGGTAGGATCGAGATTGGGCGGCTCAAGCTGCATGCCGATAGTGATATCGCTGCGAGCAGCGTTGGCGCTGCCACAGCAGAGCATCAGTGTGGCGGCGAGCAGGCGGTTAGCGGTAGACATCGGGGGTTCCTCGTTTCGACTGACCCTCAATGTAACACGCTCACCGGGCGACAGCGAACAACCCCACCGCGATTTTACCCGCCGCTTAGCCGGCGCGCAGCCACTCCTGCCGGGCCGATTTTTTCAGCGCAAACAAGGGCCCGGATAAGGTATCGGCGTTGCGCAGGAACTCGTCAATCCGGGTATGTCGATGGAACAGGAACCCTTGCAGCAACGGACAGCCTAGGTCGCGTAAAATATCCAGCTGAGCGCGGGTTTCGATCCCCTCTGCAACCACCTGAATATCCAGATCGCGAGCCAGGTTGATGATCGAGGCGGTAATCCTGTTGGCGATCCGGTCGCGCTCCAGCGCGCGGATAAAAGAGCCGTCGATCTTGATCTGATCGATTTTCTGATCGCGCAGATGCGACAGCGCGGATGAACCACTGCCAAAATTGCTGATCGCGATGCCGACGCCGTAATTGCGCAACCCCTCCAGCGCCTGTTCGGCAGCACTGCCGGGCGTGAGCAGACTGCTCTCATTGACCTCGAGCATCAATTGTCTGGGGCGAATTTGATGGCGTTCGATCGCCTCGGTCACCATCTTGAAAAATCCCGGTGCGCCGACTTCATTCGCACTGGTGTTGAGGCTAAGGGTCGCCGACGGGTGCGCCGCCAGCCATGGCTGCAAGAGGCGCATCGCCTTGTTGAAGATGAATTCGCCCAGCGAGGACATCAGCCCCAGTTGCCGCGCCACGCCGAGAAACGTCTCCGGTCCGCTGCGACTGCCATCTTCATGCGTGAGCCGCGCCAGCGCCTCGATGCCCCAGAAGTCACCGTTGTGCGTGTAGATCGCCTGTACATCTATATCGAATGCGTCGGCGCGCAGCGCGGTGCGCAGCCGCAATTCGGTCGACTGCTGCAACTGTGCCGCTTCACGCAACTCGGTGTCGAATAACTGAATCCGGTTGCGCCCCAGATGCTTGGCCTTGTAGGCAGCCGCATCAGCTTCGCGGAACAGTTGCGAGGCGTTATGCGTCTCGGCGCTGCCAATCGCAACGCCCAGCGACGTTGTGGCATTGACCTCGCGACCGGCGATCCGATGTGGATCGGCCAGCACTTGTCGAACCTTCTCCGCCACCTGCACCGCGTCTCGCCGAGCTCTGGTACCACCGAGCAGCACCACAAATTCATCGCCACCGAAGCGGGCGACCAGATCGTCGCCTCGCAGCGTATCGCGCAAGCGCTGCGCCACCAGCAGCAGCAACTCGTCACCTGCCTCGTGACCGAGGCTGTCGTTCACGTGTTTGAAGTTGTCCAGATCCAGCACCATCACAGCGACTGTCTGGCCATTGGCGAGCATATCGTCGAGCGTGAGATTGAACACTTCACGATTGGCCAGTCGCGTCAGTTGATCACGCGTCGCCCGATCGACCAGCTCATTGTTCAGTCGCAACTCTTCAGTGATGTCACGGCTGCTGAAAAACACGGATTGACGATCGTTAGATGCAATCAGGGTCAAACGCAGGGTGCGCTCGCAATCGTCGATGCCGGTTTGCAGGTCCAGATCGAGTGAATCGCCAGTCTCGAAGACCAGTCGCAGCGCATCGCGCAGGGCTGCCGGCTCGGCCAGCCCGAGCAGCGCATCGATTCGGTGTTCGGCCACATGGTTGGCCTGACTGCCAATAAACCCCAGAAACGACGGGTTTGCCCGCAACACTCTGCCGCCGGCATCCAGCAGTGCGAGCTGCCCCGGTGAAAGCTCGAAAAACAACTGACTGATCTCAAGCTCGCGATCGCGCCGCACTCTAGCGGTGATGTCGCGCTCGAGCAGGAACCAGCGCTGGGTGTCGGGATCCCAGATCGACACCCCTTCCAGCGATATGATGTCGCCGCGGCTGTCGTAAGCGGGAATGATGAACCGAATCGAGCGCTCGCCATTGCGCAAACGCTGCGAGATCGAGTCGAGTACCGGACGGCCCTCAGGTGGCACAAATCCAGCCAGAGGCTCGCCAATCCACTGCGACTGCACAATGCCATGGGTGCGCTCGGCCGCGGCATTCATCGACACGATACGCCCCTGATGATCGGCCACGATGAAAAGCTCATCCGCCAGATCAACCAGTCGCTGATACTGCCAGTTGTCAGCCTTTTGATCGGCCTGCTTTTCAGTTGCCGAGGCCCAGATATAGGCGGTCGACCCACTGTTGCCAAGCGTCGCTTCGCACTGATAGTGCACGTAGCTGCCATCACTGTGACGCAGCCGGCAGCTCCAGCGACAATGTTTGAACTGCAGCACCCGGCTGGCGGCCTTTTGCACGCCTTCGCGATCATCGGGATGGATGAACTCCGCCCAGTCGCGATCCACCAGCTGCTCGATCGCCCAGCCGCTCTCGGTGCTGACGGCCGCATCGGCGTCGAGCACGCGGCCCTCGCGGACCTCGATCACGAAGAGCATTCTCCCCGATAGCAGCGTTTGAACTGTGGATGACATGAAGACTGTAGCGGCACCGCCGGTAACGCCTTTTGTCCGCCAGTCCTCAATCCCGGCAAACGCACCACTAGTCAATTTGCGCTAAGCTGATCGCGTCCACATGTCACAGGGAGTTAACAATGCATTACGATCCCAGAGTCGACGATCGCCCGCTGCCTTATGACCCGTTCAAAAGCTGCACCGTACCGCGTCCGATCGGCTGGTTGTCGACGATTTCAAACGATGGCATCGCCAATCTGGCGCCGTTCAGCCAGTGGCAAAACCTGACTTTCGACCCGCCGCTGGTGATGTTTGCCGCCAATGGCTATGCCGACGGACGTCGCAAAGACACGGTCATTAACGCCGAGACCAGCGGCTGGTTTGTCTGGAATATGGCGACCTGGGATCTGCGCGAGGCGGTGAATCGGTCGGCACAGGATTTTGCAGCCGATGTAGATGAATTCGAGCACGCCGGTGTCAGCAAGGCCGAGTGCATCGACGCGCCCGGCCCCAGAGTAGCCGAATCACCCTGCCACTTCGAATGTCGCTATCTATCGACCCAGCGCTTCCCGGGAAAAAGTGAAGTGGGTACCGTGGATGTAGTATTCGGTGAAGTCGTTCGCATTCACGTGCGCGATGATGTCGTCACCGACGAAGGCAAGATCGACATTCTGAAAATCAAACCGATCGCACGCATGGGCTACTACGACTACACCGTCGTAGATAACATTTTCGAGATGCGCATCCCGGGTAGCGAACACGCCGCGGCGGGGCTTGAGGGGCGTACAACACGATAGATAGCCGCGCAAACCAGCCAGATGTCAAAAGCGTCATACAGATGATAATTGACACCACACCGCGACTTGAACAGTTCGACGAATTGCGTTTTATAACACCAACTGTGCTAACCAACCGGTATGCATAGGCGATACCAGCGACTAACCTGGCCCCTAAAATACTACTACGCTGCTGTTAACTGTCCCGCGCGTTGTCATCCAGTCGCTTCGCCTTTCGACCCAGATGCTTGTTGAGTTGCCTGTCGTAGCGGCTGGTAGCGCCCACCACTTCATCTCTGACCCACGGCTCCCAACGCAATGATTCCGCCGCCTCTGGTGTATCACCCATCACGGTGACCCGCTGGATGATGCGCTGCTCGTTGAAGTCACTCAGCACATAGTGCTGGGTGCAGCGATTGTCCCACATGGCAATCGTACCCTGGCTCCATTTATAGCGTATCGTGAATCGCGGACTGGCCACCCAGCGAGTCAAGTGGTCTAGCAACATCTGGCTTTCCTGGTGATTCATCTCGACGATGCGGCGCGTGAAGTGTTCGTTGACGAATAGCGATTTTTTACCCGTGACCGGATGCCGACGGACCACCGGGTGAATCGCTGTCAGGTCGTATTTGCCGTGCGGGGCGGCGTCGTGCAGCGCAGACAATCCATCGCACAAATCGCGCATCGGCGGCGATAGGGCATCATAAGCGGCATAGGCATTGGCCCACATGGTGTCGCCGCCAACCGCGGGGCACTGCACCATATTAAGAATCGACATGATCGACGGGTGCTTTTGAAAAGTGATATCACTATGCCACTCATCGGCAAGGCCGCCGTGACTGGCGGCAAGCTCGAACAGTTGCGGGTGCTGGGTAAAAGGGTTTTTCAGATTCGGGTGGGATTCGAGCTCCCCGAAATGACTGCCAAACGCGACGTGTTGATCGACAGTTAAATTCTGATCAGGAAAAAACAACACCAGATGCTCGTGCAGCAAGTCCTGCACGGCCGGTATGTCGGCAGCTGTTACCGAAGCGAGTGACAGCCCTCTGACCTCGGCTCCCAGCGAGCCCGCAAGTCGCGTGACGGATAACTCTTCGCTCATGTTTCCTCCCGGTTTTTCTTTGCCAGTAGCGTCGACGGCTGTGACGTGCTAGCCCTGCATTTGCTGCAACATCTGTACGTAACGATCAACGCCCTGCGCACCGACCATCAATTCCTGCTGATTGAATATCATTGCCGGCACGCCCTGGATACCGCCTGAAATCGACACACGCTGCGCCTCGCGTACGGCTTCAGCGTAACGCTGGTCCTGTAAAATTTCCAGCGCCTCTTCGTGATCGAGTCCGGCCTCCACGGCTGCATTGGCGAGCACGTCGATGTCACTAACATCGCGAGCGCGATTGAAATAGCAGTGAAACAAGGTGATTTTCAGCTGATGCTGTCGCCCGTAAAGCGCAGCCCAGTGCAACAGTTGATGCGCAAGAAATGTATTGACGATTCGCATGTCGTCACCAAATTTAAATTCAAAGCCCAGCTCGCGGCCCACCTGTACCAGATTGTCGCGCGTAGCCTGACTTTGCTCTGCGGTAGTGCCGTACTTTCGTTGAATGTGTTCACTGAGATTCTCGCCTTGCGGCTCCATCGCCGGATTCAACTCGAACGGCTGCCAGTAGATATCGGCATCGACCTGCGCCTGACGCATGGCTTGTTCAAGTTGTTGATAACCGACGATGCACCAGGGGCACACCACGTCAGAGACGATGTCGATTCGAATCGCGTCCAAATCTTTTCTCCGCTGTCGTTTAGCTAGGCGATCGAGCGTTTGGCATCGGCGTACTCTCGTTTCAGCCGTTCTATCATTTCACCCGCCGTTACCACGGAGTCGATCGCACCGATACCCTGGCCACAACCCCAGATCTCTTTCCATGCCTTGGGCTTTTCGCGGTCAGAGCCAAAGTTCATTTTCGTTGGATCACTGACTGGCAGGTTATCCGGATCCATGCCGGCGGCCTCGATCGAGGGGCGCAGGTAATTGCCATGCACGCCGGTGAAAAGATTGGTGTAGACGATATCCGTCGAATCGCCATCGGCGATAGCCTGCTTATAGCCATCACTCGCCCGCGCCTCGGCGGTGGCGATAAAGGCTGATCCGGCGTAGCCCATATCCGCACCCATCGCCTGTGCCGCCAAAATAGAGCGGCCGGTTGAGATGGCGCCGGACAACAACAGCGGGCCATCGAACCATTCGCGAATCTCTTCAATCAATGCAAAAGGCGACAGCGTTCCGGCATGACCACCGGCACCGGCCGCTACCGCGATCAGGCCATCCGCGCCCTTTTCGATCGCCTTGCGGGCGAATTTGTCGTTGATGATATCGTGCAGCACTATGCCCCCATAACTGTGGACCGCCTCATAGACTTCCACGCGCGCGCCCAGCGAGGTAATCACGATCGGCACCTTGTACTTCACGCACATCTCCATATCGTGCTCGAGCCTGTCGTTGGAGCGATGCACGATCTGATTGACCGCATAGGGCGCGGCGGGCGAATCCGGGTGCGCGGCATCGTGGGCGGCGAGACGCGCCTCGATGTCGATCAGCCATTCCTCCAACTGCTCCTGTGGCCGGGCGTTCAGTGCCGGAAACGAGCCGACTACGCCAGCCACGCACTGGGCGACGACGAGATCCGGGTTGGAAATGATGAACAGCGGAGCGCCGATCAACGGCAATTGCAGCTTATCTTTGAGGACTGCGGGTAGTGCCACTGGGTTATGCCTGTGATAGAAGGTGATGGTCGAATGGTAGGCCAATGGCCTCGGCTGGTCCATCCCGTCGAGCGCGCGTGAGCACGACGCGCTGCAAACGGCAGCCCTCAACAGGCTCCGGCAACACCAAGCGCCACACCCGGCGCGGTGCGATCAATCCACTCGTTTGCCAGCTCGCTTTTCGCCAGCGCCTGCACGGCGTGCTGGTAGCCGGCCTCAACGATCTTGTCGAACTCGCCAAACTCCAGCAGGCCGATGTGATCGACCGGTAGATTGAGATACAAATCGGCGATCAGACGGTTCTGGTCCGATTGCCTGGAACTGCCGACCAGCGACGCGCGATAGAGGATTTCAAATATTCCGGGGATGTCTTCGTGAGCTTCGGCATCGCCCCGGCGCAGCAGTTTGCGGCCGATCAATTCGGACACGCTCGGCAGACCGTCGGCATCGATATGCAACGCTTCAGCACCACCAGCCAGATCCACCGCAATGGTCCGCCCCACCCCTTTGGCCGCCATCACATCGACCGGCAGGTTGTTGATCATACCGCCGTCAACCAACATGTGCCGATCGCGGATCACGGGCGGCAAAATCCCCGGCAGCGCGATACTGGCGCGAATCGCCTGCCAGATACTGCCGTTGTCGTGTACCACACACTCGTTGCTGGTCAGGCTCGCCGAAACGCAAAAATAGTTCAGCCACAGGTCTTCAATCGAACGCCCCTGGGTGTGCTCCTGCAGCAATTCATCGATGCGCTCGCCCTTGATCAGCGAGTACACCGGCACTGTGTAGTCACGCAGCGGACGCTCGTGCACGAACACCTTCTTTGCCGTCTCGATCAGATCCGCATCATCCAGCCCCATCGCCACAAAAGCGCCGATGATCGCGCCACTGCTGGTGCCACCGACAAAGTCGATCGGGATCCCGGCCTCACGCATGGCACGCACCACGCCAATGTGGGCGAGCCCGCGCGCACCACCACCGGCGAGCACAAGCCCGACTGCTTCACCCGCCAGAAAACGGCTGATGCGCTTGATACCACCGGCGTCACCGCGGCACAGATGATGATGGCGCGCAAATAGCCCGAGGCCGAGAATGCCCTGCATATCCGCGACACTGTTCAGCGCGCCCTCATGCAAACGCACGAAGTCGCACTCCGGCCGCGTGCCCTGAAACAACGGCAACGCAAGCGCCGCTTCGGTGCGCCGGTTATCGGTGTCGCCCACCAGCACCATGTGATCGGCATAGCGACAGCAGTGTCGCGCCCAGCGCGATCCGGCCTGACCGCCCTTGCAGATCACAAAGCGAAATCGCCCTTCGAGCTCATCGATCCAGGATGCCAGCAGTGCCGGTGCACGGCGATCGGCCAAACTGCTGAGGCCGCGCTCGCGCAGGAAATGATCGATATTCTGCTCATCGACAGACAGCGTCGGGCCATGCTCTTCCAGACAGCGACACAACTCGCGATGAAAATGATCCAGATCAATACCCGCGTGGGTCGACATCACCGCGTAGATTTTCGCTCCTCTGTTGCGCGACGGCGTCAACAGTGCCGACGCCGCCAGGCGCCCCACTACCTTGTTGCTCAGGCGCAGCGCAAAATCCGGCCAGCCAGCCGCCAGCTCCTGGTAATCCGCGCGCGAGATGCGTAGCAACAGACTGTCTCGAACCGCAATCACGGTGGCTGTGCGCGAATGGCGGGTAACCAGCGCAATCTCGCCAATGGTCTCAAAGCGGCCCACCTCATTCACCTGGCGTGGCTCGGAATCCGGCTCGTAACGCAGGATCCGCAGCCGGCCACGCATCACCAGATAAAGCTCGTCGCCCGCTTCGCCCTGCCGAAACAGCGTATCGCCGCGCTTGAGGTGCAATGGCCGCGCGCAGGCCACCACATCATCCACTAGCCCACCTGGCTCAGTACCTGACAAATGGCGCAGGCAATCGACTACCAACTGCCGATCAATCTCCCAGAGTGTCTTTTTGCTGTGACTGACGTCAGCCATTTAACCGTATCTTCTCTAACCCCGACCATGCTGTGCCGCACCCCCGCGGGGGTGAAAGCGCCCGTAGTGTACACTTTGCCAACGCAAACCCGGCAATTGCCCATTGCCGACTGTTTGACCGCCGCCGCGCCACTTTGATCCCGAACGTTTGCACTATAGTGGCAAGGCCGCAGCGGCCACCGCGACAAGGAGCACCAAGCTATGCTGATCTCAAACCTTGAGTTTCTCCCGGGCTACAAAATCAAGCGCCATCTCGGTCTGGTGCAGGGTAGCTCGGTGCGTGCCAAGCACGTTGGACGCGACCTGATGTCCACACTAAAAAACCTGTTCGGTGGCGAGCTGACCGCCTACACAGAGTTATTGCAGGATTCTCGCGAAGAGGCCACCGCGCGATTGCTGGAACAAGCCTCGAGCATTGGCGCCAACGCCGTTTTGAACGTGCGATTCAGCACCTCCAGTATCGCCGCAGGGGCGGCGGAGATTTTTGTCTACGGCACCGCCGTGGAGTTGGAAGATGATTGAACTGGGCATCGCCGTTGTGCTGGTGGTGACCGGATACATTTTCGGCAGTGCCGCCGAGCGCCGCCATTTCAAAAGCATTGTCCAGCGCGAGCAGGAAATGAACGAGCTGGCCGCAGTGGCATCGCGCTTTCCACCGCAAGACACCGCGTGGCGGCAACAACTGGTGACGGGCAACGTGGTGATTGCGTCGGACTACTTCAAAACCTTCACGG
>CAZNIS010000021.1:74874-78740 GCA_964573105.1 uncultured Granulosicoccaceae bacterium | reverse complement strand
GTGAGTTGAATGTTTGCAAAAAAAGTTAGATTTTGCACCTCATCGAAAAGGCGTTGAGCAACAAGAACACCGGCATTTTCTGCAAATTATTGAAAGACACTTCAATGTCCTCAATCGCATTTGGCCTGAGACTAAGAACTACTCTTTTTCGCATTCTCAAGTCTTACTGCTTTTTCTACTAAACTCCTTCGCAATTCGTCCCAGTCACTCTCAGTAAAGTCAACCGATGGGCCGCTCTCAATGCGCAATAGTTTTTCAACACCCTGCTAGGCGGGCCAAGGCACCAACCGGATAGCAGGGCCCGGGGAAACCCGACGCGTGAGCGAGGTTCGTATAGTCTGCCTCGATCAAGCTGCGGGTTACCATCGTGTGAATACCATCAGTCACTTGATGGTAGACGCGCCTTGCAGCTTATCTCCCCTGCTATGTTCGGCATGCGATCGCAGGGAACATAAGCCGACAAGGCGCACGTGCCATCCAGGTCATGTTGGTAGGTGCGCTTAGGCTTACCTACCCTACGGTTGCCCGGAGTTTTTCGTAGGCAGCCGGACTGACAGCAAATCGATCGCCGTGGCTTGTGGCAAAATCGGCTGCCTTTGCCTCGAAGTTGTCGATTCCAATGCCGCGAATATACTGCAGCGCACCCCCGGTGTGAGCCGGAAATCCAATCGCGAATATACCGCCGAGGTTGGCTTCGACCTCGGATCGTAAAACACCTTCATCAAAACAGCGCAGTGTCTCCACGGCCTGACGATAGAGCAATCGGTCGACGGCTTGATCGATCTCGACTTCGCCGCTGCCCTGATACTGACTCAGGCCCGGCCACAGGGTTTTGCTGCCATCATCGTGGTAGTCGTAGAAGCCTCCACCGTACTGACGGCCGCCACGGCCGTCTTCGAGCATTTTGAACGCGACTTCCCTGCTGCCGGCGCTGTCGACCGGGTAGCCGTTTTCAACGCCTAGGCGCTTATCCAGTGCGATGTGTGTATCGCGTACTTTTTTCGACAGCACCATCGATACCTCATCATAGACTGCCAGGGGACCAACCGGCATGCCGGCAATCCATGCGGCGCGTTCGATAGCAGCGGGGCTCATGCCATTCAGCAGCAGTCGCTGGCCTTCGTCGAGATAGGTACCGAACACGCGGCTGGTGAAAAAGCCGCGAGAGTCATTGACGACAATTGGCATGTAGCCAATCTGCTGCACGTAGTCATAAGATTTACGCAGCGTGTCTTCAGAGGTTTTTTCACCCATGATGATCTCGACGACTTTCATCTTATCGACCGGACTGAAAAAGTGCAGACCGATAAAACGCGACGGATCAGGGCAGCTCGCTGCCAATAATGAGATGGGTAGCGTAGAGGTATTGGAGCCATAGATGCCATCGGCGGACAACATCTTGAAAGTCTCGGGTATGACCTTTTCTTTCAGCGCGATATCTTCGAACACGGCTTCGATAATCAGATCAGTGCCATCGAAGCTGGCGTCGTCGGTAGTAGGTGTGATCAGGACCAGCAGATCTGCTTTGCGTTGCTCATCCATTTGACCGCGTTTGATGCGTTTGTCGGCCAGCGTTTGCGAATAGCTTTTACCTTTTTCGGCCTTTGCAAGCTCGGTATCTTTCAACACCGACGGCAAGCCCCGGCTCGCGTGCGCCCAGGCGATGCCGGCCCCCATCATGCCGGCGCCGAGGATCGCTGCAGATTTGGCCTGCCAGCGTTCACCCTGTGGTCGAACTTTGCCGCTTTTGATCGCCTGCATACCAAAAAAGAATGTGGTGATGGCGGCTTTGCATTCGGGTGTAGAAATCAGTTTGCACAGGCCGCGGCTCTCTGCGCGCAATGCGCTGTCAAAATTCATCCGCATGGAATTGACGGCGACATCGAGTATCACTTCGGGTGCCGGCAACAGACCGCGGGTCTTGCTGACCAACATGGCGCTGCCCATGGTGGCCACTTGCCGCACACGGGGCGATAAGGCATCGCCACCCGGGTATTTAAATCCCTTCTGATCCCAGGGCTGGGTATGCGCATCCGGGTTAGCTTTGATCCAGGCCTTGGCCGCTGGCACCAGGTCGTCGACGTTGTCTACCACCTCATCGACAAGGCCCGCCGCCAGCGCCTTCTCCGGCCTTAACTGTTTGCCTTCAGTCAGCAGTGGTGCGGCCGCCTCGAGTCCGATCAACGCGGTCAAACGAACGACGCCACCGGCGCCGGGCAACAGTCCGAGGGTGACTTCCGGCAAGCCAACGACGGCATGGGGTTCGTTCACCACCACCCGATAATTTGAGGCCAGACACAACTCATAACCCCCGCCCAGTGCGGCGCCATTGATGGCGGAGACGACGGGCACCTGCAGTTGTTCAAGCTCGCGGTAGGGGCGTTTGTTTTGCTCGATGTAGCCAAGCGTCTCTTCGTCTGATTTTTCTATTTTCAGAATCAGATTCAAATCGCCACCGGCGAAGAAGGTTTTCTTTGCCGAGGTAAACACCACGCCGGTCAGGCCCTCTTCTGCTCTGAGGCGATCCAGAGTCTGGTTCATCGCCGGCAGGTAGTTTTCATTCATGGTATTGGCCGACTGACCGGACATATCCATGGTAACGGTGACGATGCCGTCGGCGTCTTTATCGTAACGGAATTCTTGCATTGACCGAACCTACACGCGCTCGATGATTGAGGCGATACCCATACCGCCACCCACGCACATACAGATCAGTCCGCGCTTTAACTGACGGCGTTCCAGTTCATCGAGCACGGTGCTGACCAGACAGCCGCCGGTCGCCCCCAGCGGATGACCCATCGCTATCGCGCCGCCAACGACATTGAGTTTTTCATCCGGTACGTTGAGGTCTTTTTGCAGCCTTAACGCGACTGATGCAAACGCCTCGTTGATTTCGACCAGATCGATATCGTCGATGGTAAGACCGGCTTTGGCCAATGCCTTTTTCGATGCCGGGCCGGGACCTGTCAGCATGATGGTTGGACAGGTGGCGGTTAATGCAATCGATACCACGCGCCCGCGCGGATCGAGACCAAGGTCTTTGCCAGCCTGTTCACTGCCCACCATCACCAGTGATGCACCGTCGACGATGCCAGACGAGTTACCGGGCGTGTGCACATGACGAATGGACTCGACCTCGGGATACTTTTTCAGTGCGACGGCATCAAACGCCATCTTGCCCATCTGCTCAAAACTCGCGCGAAGCCCTGCCAGTGTCTGCAGATCGGTATCGGGTTTGATGAAATCATCACGCTGCAGAATGGTGATGCCGTTGTCGTCGCGCACGGGGACGACGGATTGATCGAACCAGCCGTTGTCACGCGCATGGGCGGCGCGGCGCTGGCTTTCTACGGCGAAGTTATCGACATCATCGCGGCTGTAGCCATCGATGGTGGCAATCAGATCGGCACCAATACCCTGTGGTACAAATCCGGTTTGAATGGCGGTTTCAGGATCTTCTGCAAACGGGCCACCGTCGGCACCCATCGGTACGCGCGACATGGATTCGTAGCCGCCGGCACAGACCAGATCCTCCCACCCCGATGCCACTTTGGCGGCCGCGGTATTGAAGGTATCCAGCCCGCTGGCGCAAAAGCGGTTCACCTGTGCGCCTGGCACACTTTCATCCCAACCGGCTTTTTGCAACGCAATTTTGGGTAGTACCGCGCCCTGCTCCATCACCGGGGCAACGCAACCGAGCATCACATCATCGACGCGGCTGGTATCCAGGTCGTGGCGCTGCTGCATCTCGTCCAGCAGGGTGGTGACGAGATTGATCGGCTTGACTTCGTGCAGTGTGCCGTCGGCCTTGCCTTTCGAGCGAGGGGTACGCAATGCGCTGTAAATGTAGGCCGCTTCTGCCATGA
>CAZNIS010000021.1:0-74774 GCA_964573105.1 uncultured Granulosicoccaceae bacterium | reverse complement strand
TATGAAAGCGATCGCGCACAGAGAGTTTGCTGCGGGTGTAGCGCACGCTGTTGGCCAGCGACTCCGGCTGCAATGATTCTGCGTCGGCGATCATTTCTGCCTTGATATCCTGCGGAATGCGTTTGGCATTGATCGGATGTACGGGTAAATCGGTGATCGGCTGGCCGGATAACAGCACTTCACGAATCTGCCCGCCACGCGCAGATAGATCCTTTCCATCGGTACGTTCAAGCGCCGAATTCGAATTGCAAAAAGCCTGGCCGACAACTGCCTGCGGATGCTGCAACGAATAAAGTAAAGTCAAACCGGCGCCGAAGCTCTGCCCCACAACGTACCAGCGATCGATACCGAGCCTGCGCCGAATCGTCTCGAATTGTTCGACGTAGGCCAGCGGCTCCAACTGCGCGATATCGGCAGGGGTGGGCGATCGCCCATGCCCCCACAGCTCAACTGTGACCGGGCGACAGAACGCAGACAATCCCTCTAGGTTGGCCCGCCACTGCGCTCGGCTGGACAAAAAACCGTGTAACAGCATGACGTGCGGGCCGACACCCGGGTGCTCATCGACATGTAACTGCACGGTGTGAGGTTCACTCATTCGCAAAAGCGCTGACAAACGCGATGGCTGAGATGGATGCCTGACAGAAAGCGACCGAATGGTTTAAGTACGTGCGCATAACCTGAGCCTATCACTTCAAAGCCTGAGTTTCCTGGTTGAAACTGCTGGTCAATGGTTTTCAACCGCGAGTGGTCAGCAGGGTCTGCAGATGTCCATAGACGCGGTCACCCGCGGCCAGCAGCCGATAGCTGACTGCGGGCGGCGCTACACGAGTGGATACCCGTCGTGCGATAAGACGCCGCTGGCCGAGTTGATTGAGACACATCGACAGCGCGCGATCGGTTACCGGGTTCAGCTGCCGCCGCAATTCACCATAGCGCGTCTCGACAGGTAGGCAACTGATCAACGGCAGCGACCATTTGCCACGCCACAAAATCGGATCGGCCTCCGGGCTGACTATCCGATGTAACGTGGCCGACCATTCGGCCAATTGCGCGCCACTGGCAGTTAGCCGATAGTCCGCGCGCAGCGGATGTCCGTAGCCGGGATTTTTTTCAAGCACGCCCAGCTCCACCAAATGCAGCACACTGGCCTGCATGGCGGTGCGACCACAGCCGGCGGCCGCGGCCAATGGAGAGGTTCTTCCCGGCACACCCTCGGCCATCAGGCGCAACACAGTCAGCGCCCAGGTGCGTGAACAGAGCTTGACGAGTTCTGGTTTGTCCATTTAGTATAGTTACTATATTTTACTGAACTCTGCAACGGCATCTGTTCACGGTGTGCTTGCCGAACTGGGCAGAGCCACATCAAGCGCGAAATCAAACAGTGTTATTACCGACACTGCAATGCAACGGAGCACAGCATGGCCACGATCACCCCGGACGACAAAATTACTATCGCGATGTCAGTAAAGGATCGTGCGGCAACCGCCGCCTGGTTCAAGCAGCATCTGGGCTTCGAGGCGATTTTTTCTGTCGATGAGGCTGGCTGGACCGAGCTTGCCACCAATGCCCCGGGCGTGACGATTGGTCTTGGTGACGCAGAAGAAGTGACACCGGCCAGCACGACTCCGGTGTTCGGCGTGGCAGACTTCGATACCGCACACAGTGCCCTGGCTAGTGCGGGTGTGAAAATGGACGAGCAGATGGAGGTGCCCGGGATGGTGAAACTGGTGACCTTTTACGACCCTGACGGCAACCCGCTGATGATCGCGCAGGATCTGTCTGCCTGATAGGGTGTTGCCCACCCGGGATCAGGAGGT
The DNA here is from genome assembly GCA_964573105.1 of uncultured Granulosicoccaceae bacterium. Lineage (GTDB taxonomy): Bacteria > Pseudomonadota > Gammaproteobacteria > Granulosicoccales > Granulosicoccaceae > CAKZSB01. The sequence continues at coordinate 72,954 of CAZNIS010000021.1, read as the reverse complement.
AACTGTTCACAGCACGCCTGTCGCACCCGTGGGCGGTGTCGGTCGTAGCCTGGCCGGCCGCCTCGAAATACCCATGTATGTTCCGTGCAGCTGCGCGCCCCGGACACTCCTACCCCACGTGCACGACAGACGCACTGTGAACAGCCACTGAAACAGCGCATACCATTGCGTGAACGCATACGATCAGGAGTTACTCCAGACGGATCGTGCCGAACGTGCTGGGGTCGCGGTCGGACCGATCGCCATCTCCGATCCAGCCCTCCGAACCTTCACGCAGGCCACCGTCGTCGTCATCGGTGATTTCAACATCGAACCCAACTGCTTCGCCAATGGTGATGTTTAAATCCGCGATCGTAAAAAATACTTCAAGCTCGTATTCACAAGCAGAGTTGCCGGGCGGTAAAAAACTGTGCCTCACGCAACTTCCATCGGTACAAAACGGATTGTCTCCGCCTTTTGAAACGATCAGCTCTTCTGTGGCTCGAACGAAAGCAAACTGAAAGTCGTCGAATCCATCGTAACTACTGTTATCGCTGTCGGCACCATCGACGTAGATGAAAACAGTGTCATCATGCCAGTAGCGACGTTCTGGCGTAATAACATCATCGCCCTGTAGTGTTTGATCCTGCCCACAGACATACACCACCAGTTCGGTGCCATCATGCCGGAGTGCCATCGTTGTCACGGGGTCGACCTCAGGGGGGTTACCAGATACATCTTCGTCTATACCATCGGCAGATAAATCAGCAAAAGCACCGCCGAAATCCAATAGCCGGGGAACATCCAAATCAAAAGCCGACAAAAGACTGCGATTCTCACGAGCCTCTGCCAAATTAGTGCGGCCATCTCCGTCTAAATCGTATTCTGGTCCAATGCTGGTGTATTCGGAAACATTGAGCTCAGTGGTTCCAGCTGTCACTGTCGTCTCAAGATCTGCGAGCAATACGGGTGTATTTTCCTGAACGGCATACCAGGCGAGATATAAGACGTTATTCTGCTCGGCCGGGATATTCACAATAGCCGAAGCGTCGTTACTGCCGGTCACTGGTATCGTACGTTGCAGCGTGCCGTTGACACTTATTCGAAATTGCAACTGCAAATTGCTCAATGACGCGATTTGCCGAATATCCTCCGGCACGGGTGCGGTCAATCGATTGCCTTCCAGAACGACTGCCGAATCACCGAAACAACCGGCGAGCAGACAGGCCATTCCGGTGGTCATAAGACGGGTAGCAGTTTTCACGCGCATGTGGCTATACCTTCTGAAACGCGGCACAGATTACCACAGTAGCAGACAGCCAGGTCTTTCCGACCGCGGTCACATCAGGGCAGTGACAAAGCTCGCCGCCACTTCGCCGGCCTCGGCGTAGACATCCTGCGTCGCCACGCGGCTGCGTTTGAGAATCTTGTAGGAGTGATCAGCGGTATCGAGCCAGTGCAATCGATTTTGCCCGGACAGTTTATCCACTTCACCCTGAAGCAAATCACGCTCGGCAAGCGCATCGCGGGTGCCGCTTAGAAACAGCATGGGTACCGCAATCTCATTCAGATGCGCGGCGCGCTCAACACCAGGCTTTTTGGCCGGGTGCAGCGGATAGGAGCACAGGATCAAGCCGATGCAATCGATTGCCTCCTGCGCCACGGCGTGCGTCACCATGCGGCCACCAAAGCTGTGACCACCCGCGAGCAACGGCAATGGGGTAAGTTCCCGCGCCTTGTGGCAGGCGGCGACAATCGCATCAATCGAGACCGTTTGTGAGTCGACTCTGTTGCGGCCGGCCTCTTTGAATGGAAAATTGAAACGCAGCGTGGCGATCCGATTCTGATTAAAACTCTGCGCCAGCGCCTGCATATGCGCATGCCGATGATCGGCACCGGCCCCATGTGCAAACAACAACATCGCAAGCGCATCTGCTGGTTGATCCAGTGTGGCACTCAGCGAACCGGCAGGTGACTCGATGTGGAGACTGTCCATGATTGACCCAGGTCAACGATTTTGCTGACTGTGTTGGCACAAGCGCCCGGTGTCGCCGCAACTCAACGCCAGGCAACATCTCAAGCCCTGACGACGCTTTGACAAAGGCCGATTTATTCTAAAACACCTTTCTCCAGCCGGCATAGATGATTTATAGTTTTAGCCTGTTGGCAGGGAACCGGCCGACACGGACACGACAGACAGGGAAATCAATAACAGAATGAGCCGCGTGGACAAGCTGAGCGAGGTGGATCTACATCTTGCTATCGAGGGATCGGAAGGTGTTGACCGTAACTACAGTAGCAGAATTCGCAGTCAGTTTTTAATTGCTCAACACCAGACACTGGTTACCCAGGCACAATTTGCCGACGCCAAGGCCGCAGCCATTCTGGCATTGCTTGGCATCGTAGCGTTACGCGGCCCCATCGATCTCGCTATAGATATTCGCACTGCCAATACGCTGGTACTGGTTTATATGGCGCTGGTGGCGTTGACGACGGTGTTCTGCCTGCTATCGATCATTCCGCGTTACCCGGGACGCAAGAGACGCAATCAGGGCGCAGATGTCGAGCGCTGGTCGTGGCCATCGCTCGCTTCCGACTTTCTATTGCAATCCGACTTTGGCCAGTACATGCAGACCAGCGAGGTGTCTCATTTGATCTACTCACTGGCTCATGCCAACCAGGCTCACGCTCAGGTGCTACTGGTAAAATTTCGAATGCTACGGATTGCCTTTGTACTGTTGCTCGCAATCGTTGCCATCATCGGCGTGCACGCCGCCTACTCACTAGCCGGCTGATTGATAAACACTCGAGAACTGCTTTTTGATGCGCTGCAGTTTTGGGCTGATCCAGTTTTGGCAAAACGGTTTGTCCGGGTTGCTGGCATAGTAGTTTTGGTAACGGGCATCAGACGCAGCAAAACTGGCAAACGGCAGCACCTGTGTGATCAATGGCGCTGAGAAATCACCCTGCAGTCCACGAAGTATTTGTTCGCAAACAAGCTTCTGCTGATCATCAAAGGTATAGATCGCACTGCGGTACTTGCCACGCATACTGTGTTCGGACGTGCTGGCGTGGGTATGCAGGTGGACTTCTATCAGTGTTTGCAGATCAATAGTGCCGGGATCGAAAATCACCAGCACGGCCTCTGATAGCGAGTTGTGTGGTGGAGGAGCAGAGATAAACCCCTGCTCCACCTGACGCACGCCGATGAGCGATGTGAAAACGGCCTCGGTACACCAGTGACAGCCACCGCCAAAGCCGATGCGATCTTCGCTCACTGGCTATTCGCTAACTGGCCAGATCTGCCTTGGCCAGCACCCAGTCGGCGCGTGGAAAATGGCAGGTGTAGCCGTGCGGGTAGCGCTCCAGATAATCCTGGTGTTCGGGCTCGGCCTCCCAGAAGTCACCCACGGGCTCAACCTCGGTGACTACTTTACCCGGCCACAATCCAGAGGCATTGACATCGGCGATGGTCTGCTCGGCCGTCGTTTTTTGCTCGTCATTCACGTAGTAGATCGCCGAACGATACGACATGCCAACGTCGTTACCCTGCCGATTCACTGTGGTCGGATCGTGAATCTGGAAAAACAGCTCCAGCAGGTCACGATAGCTGACTTTCCCGGGATCGAAAATAATCTCAATCCCCTCGGCGTGTGTGCCGTGGTTGCGATAGGTGGCGTTGGGCACGTCGCCACCGGTGTAGCCCACCCGCGTGCTGATCACGCCTGCGCGCTTGCGAATCAGGTCCTGCATACCCCAAAAACAGCCACCGGCCAATACGGCTCGTTCAGTCATTGTCATTCCTCTATCTGGTCCAGGTAGTCACCGTAGCCCGCTGCCTGCATGTCGTCGCGGTGGATGAATCGCAGGCTTGCCGAGTTGATGCAGTAGCGCAAACCGCCGCGATCCTGCGGGCCATCCTCAAACACGTGCCCCAAGTGGCTATCACCGTGTTTGGATCTAACCTCAGTGCGTATCATGCCGTGGCTGCTATCGTGCAACTCCGTCACGTTGGCATCGACAACAGGCTTGCTGAAGCTCGGCCAGCCACAGCCAGAGTCGAATTTATCTGCAGATACAAATAAGGGCTCGCCGGAGACCACGTCGACGTAGATCCCCGGTTCGCGGTGCTTGTCATACTCGCCGGTAAAAGGGCGTTCCGTGCCATTTTGCTGGGTCACTCGAAACTGCTCGGGCGTCAGCGCCGACACCGCTTCGTCGGTCTTCTCGTATGCCACGTCAAATCTCCCGGTCGTGTTTTCAGACCGTCAATGTAGTGGACCTGATCGCGATTTTCCAGAGCCACCCTCAACCGGCAGCACCACCCTCGGCCGCTATCCGATCGGCATCGTGCTGCCATTGCGGTGTGGTATCTCTCACCGCCCGCGTGTCACCGGCTGCCGGATTCATCGCGTTTTGCTCCCAACCCTGCTTAGACCACTGATTGCCGAGCGTTACCAAACCATCGCCGGGTCCCAGTGTGCTGAAAAGCCGCAAAGCTGCACCGATGATCGACAGCTGATCATCCGCATCGAATGCCCGACCGGCAGAATGGCCGAGCGGATAGTCGACGAACACGGCGCGCGGCGGTGCGCCCGCTATTAGAATGTCGCGCGCACTGCCAAGGCAAAGGGTGGGGATTCCGATACTTTCAAGGTATCTTGCAACCAGACACACGGTCTGGTGGCAGACAGGTCACATGGCAACCAGCAACACCGCGTCAACTTTTTGTGCCTGCCAGCGGCTGGCTAACGCAGGAATCAGTTCTTCGCGAACGCGGCGCTGGGAGTAAATACCGCCCATACAGGTAAACAGTTCCTCCGCGACCTCGCCGATTTCGCCCTGTTGTTCCAGTGTTTCCAGCGCCCGCAACGGCATAATGCAGTTGGGATCGCGGCGCGGATCTTCGAGATAGTTTTCGGTGATGTGCGAGAACCGCATATTGGCATCTGGTGTGTCCGAAGGAATGGCGCGAATCGATGTGTCGTCTTTGTAGTGGTAGGCGGTTTGACCCAAAACGTATCCACCAGACGTCGATAACACGCCGAGTTTCGCTTCTGATATCGATTTGCCAAGCGGTGTCCAGGCAGCTTGTTCATCGGCGACGAACCAGCGATAAGGCGTGTAGCCCAGGCGCTGATAACGCTCTGTGATACTGTCGATGTAATCTACTGGCATAGGCTCCCCCGCGCAGGTGATAACGTTGGTACAGGTTAACACAATAGCCAAAAATGCCATCCTCGTCACAGTCTGAAGGCGAATCGCAAACCAATACACAACCTCGCTCAAATGCTGCCAAACAAGCGTTACAAGCGTACTGATCTTGCATTTTTTTGCAGCCGTAGAATTGCCTGTGGCATGGGGCCACAGTTCTGCAACAGGGAGAAACGGCTTGGACAGCACCACTCAGATATTCCGCCGCAGCTTGTTTGGTCAGTGGGCACTGCCACTGTGTTTCATCGGCCTGTCAGGCACTACACTCGCATTCATGTGGCAAGCGGGTGATTACGCGCTCGGCAAAATTTCAATTGTCCTGATTTTCGCTGGGCTTGCGATGACCACCTGGTCGATACGCCACTATAGTTGCATCATCACAAACTCCTACGGCGTGATGGTCAGACGCATCGGCTACACCATGTTTACGCCATGGGACAACATACTGGATATCGAATACCGAAATCCACCGGCCATTGAACTCAAAAAAAGTGCGCTCACAAGTACAATCCCAAAACCGCTCAGACGCTGCGTGATTGCGTGGCAGGATAGTATTCGCTATCCCGGCTGCCAACAGGCGCTGGCCGATGGCATGCTGATTCCTCTGGCACCGTTCAGACATCATATAAAATCTGGCGCCATGCGCAGTGCCTTTCGCCATCATTGGCCGAAAGTGAATACCACGACTGACGACCACCAGCCACATCAGGCACCGGTCGCTGCAAGGTTGCAGCAAGCTGCCTGACGGCCCGCTGTTTTTTTGTTCCCCACCTCAATGCCCTGATGGGCCTGCTACTCGTACCCACGCAAAGGTACGAGTGGCAGGCCTTTTTTGTATCTAGGTTTTACTACCATCCGAGAGCTTGTCATCCCTCTCGGGCCAGTAAACTCGGCAATAGTTTAACCGTCACGTTCTTTCGAACCGATCCCTCACCACATTCAAAGCGGCCTGTTTCCATAGTGACCGGTGGCAACCTTTTCCTAACACCATTCGCGGCATGGCGCTGGCCCAAAGCGCAGACGGCTGATCCCTGCCAGGCAACCGCTGAACGATTTTTCCAGCGTCTGTACTTTCTCAAAGCACGACGGTGTGTTGTCGCATTATCGATGAATCGAGCATGCGTCTGTAACACAGCCAGTACGCCGGTAACTATCCCGTAGAGTCGCAGCGCTGTTATTGATTGATGCGCTCGAACACCAGTTGACCGATCACCGGTAAACCGTCGACAAAATCAGTATCTGAACTGTTTGATGTGAGCAGGGCGATGGGTGCGGGTGGGTTGGTCGGCACGTCGGCTGAGAAAAATCGCTCGCCACTATCGGTGCCTGAGTCATAGAGTCGCAAATCGACGCTGAGCTCATCGACAAACTCACCATTGTCATCCAGCAGGCTTTGTCCGTTAACGCCGATGAACCAGTCCGGGCTTGGGGCCAGCATACTGACCAGCGTAACCAGCGGAAACTGGCGATCGACATCAAAGGTCACCGACACGCTGCCCGGCGACACACCGATACCGCCGCCGCTAATTTCAGCCAGCGCCGAGCCAGCCGCAATCGCACTTTGCACGTCGGCTAACAACGTGCTGTTACCTCCCGTCTCTGCCACTTGTCGAATACCTTCACTCGCAAGCTCACCCGTTTCCCAGAGCACGAGTTGCTGGTTGTGCACCACACCACTCAAACCCGAGAAGTGCGGATCGGCTGCCGGAAAGTTGGTAGGGTGCGTGAGTGCACTCCAGGTACTGTTGAAGGTTGCGCGGTAACTCGCCGTGGTCTCTGATTCCGGTGACGCCATCGAATACTCAAAGGCACGCAGCGACTGCGGCTGGCCGCGATCGAGTGCGGCCTGCGGAAAGTAGTCGACGCCGCTGCCGCCAAACGCTGCATTATTGGCAATCATAAAGAGTTGTATCTGCAAGGGGTTACCGAGTAAGGCTCGCGGCACAGCCAACTCGAGTGAATCACCGACCGCGGAGGCATCCGCACTGCCCTGATAACTCCAGGACCAGTCATTGCCGCTACCGGTGTAGCGGTGAATGCTGGCGCCTTCGATCAGGTAGTCAACTCCCAGCGCATATTCACCCGAAAAACCCCTGAACCCGGTGACGCTGTCGCTATCGGTATCCAACAACCATTGACTCCCCCAACTGAGCATAAACGGGCCGTCATTGCGCGCCGCCAGATACAAGCTGTCAGCACTATGGGCCAGCCAGGCGGCTCGAATGTCAAGCGGGTTGTCCGGACCAGAAATGTCATCGGCATCGATTCCCGCACCACGCAAACCTTGCCAATCCTGCAAATCACCATCGACAGTGAGCACAGAGACCGGATTGCTCAGTGTGTTGCTGTTTTGCGTAGTTATATCTATTGTCACCACCGCAGGGTCACTTTGGGCAATGCCATCGCCGACGAGATAGCTGAAGCTATCGAGCCCGACATTGTCACCGGCGGGGGTGTAAGTCAGATTGGGTGGTGTGCCGCTTAATGATCCGCGCCGGGGGTGCGAGAGGATCTGATAATCGAGTTCCGCCCCTTCAGGATCGCGGCCGGCGAGTACCAACGCCAGCGACTGATCGGTGGTTGTGGCCAGGTTCAGGCCGATCGCTACCGGCGGCAGGTTGTCACTGACTTCAGGCAGTATCTCGATGTTAATGGTAGCGATGTTGCTCTCGGCTTCACCATCGCTCGCGGTGAAAGTGAACGAATCGATTCCACTGGCGCCATTGTACGGTGTGTATGTCAGTGCCGGCGCATTGCCACTGAGAGAACCCAACCGGGGCTGATCGACAATTCGGTAAGTCAGTGGCTGGTTGTCAGCATCACTGACGACAAGCTCAACGGCTATGGCTGTCTGGAACGCCGTTACGGCACTGGCAGAATTGGCGACGGGCGCAGAATTTTGCACCACGCTGTCGACGGTAATGCTAATCGTTGCGGGTTCGCTGTCCCGGGTGCCATCACTTGCACGAAACACCAGCGTGTCGATACCGGTGAATGCCGCATCCGGGGTATAGACAAGCGTTGGCACACTGCCGGACAAGCTGCCATTTTGGGGGCCGTTCAGCACCTCAAACAACAATGCATCACCATTTGCATCACTGCCGTCCAGTGTGATCGGCAGTGAATCGGTGTTGGTCATCGCCAGTGTCTGGCTATTAGCCACCGGTGCGATATTTTCGAACTGGGGAGCAACCACTTCCAGCAGCACCTCGGCCACATTGCTTTGCAGCCGTCCATCGTTTACCGAGAAACGAAAGCGATCAGTACCTGTAAAATCGGTGGCCGGCGTATAAACCACCATTGGCCCCGATCCGCTTAGCGTGCCGTTGGCCGGACCCGTCTCGATCGTATAGTCGAGATTGTCCGAATTGAGATCGGTGCCGCTCAACAAAATCGGCACCGCAGTATTGCTGACTAATTCGAGACGCTGCGGGTTCGCATCCGGCGCGATGTTTTCCAGCTGTGTATTGGCATTGATTGAATAACTGAAATGTCGTTGTGCATCAACCGCGAGTGGATTCGCTGCGTCGTCTGGATAGCTGTCAAGGCTGCTGCCGCCCGTGGCAACACTATTACCACGCAATACCAGTCGCAGGTTAACCGGGTTGCCCAGATCCGCCATCGGCACCGAAAACTCGTGGGTATCCGCATTGCTGGCAGAATCCACCTGCGACACAAACACCCAGCTCCAACTCGTACCATTGCCGTCGGCGGCATATCGATAGAGAAATCCACCTTCAAGCAGGTAGTCAGCACCGATAGTCAACTCGGATGTAAAACCACGGAACCCCGTTTGCGTGTTGGTGTCAACATCGAGATAGACGCCGTGCCCCCAGCTGAGGCTGGAGCTGTCATAGGTCTGATAGGCAAGATACAGATTATCATTGTCGTGACCCAGCCAGAGCTCGCGCCAGTCTACAAGGTCACCTGGATCGTTGGCGTCGTCAGCATCGACACCAAACGACGTCGCGCCATTCCAATCCGCGAGCTCACCATCCAGAGACAAGATCCGATCGGCAAACGAATTCGATCGCGTGCCGTTTGCCGGCGGCAATTGATCGACAACATTGATCCTGACCGTAGCGGTCTGGCTGCTGCTGGTGCCATCATTCGCCACGTAGCTAAATACATCGCTACCGGTGAAATTAGGTGAAGGTGTGTACACCAGCTCTGGCGCCACACCGTCGATTGTGCCATTGCCAGGTGACGTGGTAAGACTGTAGCTTAACGGCTGATTTTCGTTATCACTGCCGCTGAGCACGAATGCAATCGCGCTGTCAGACAGGGTCTGTAGCACCAGGCTGTTTGCGACCGGCGGCAAATCGGGTATCGGCGCCGTACCAACCAGGATACTGACTGTGGCGGTATTGCTGTCGGCGATTCCGTCGCTTGCCAAAAAGGTGAAATTGTCTTGACCAGAAAAGTTGTCGTTCGGGCTGTACACTATGTTCGGTAGTGTCCCGCTCAATGATCCATTCTGAGGACCATTCAATACTCTGTACTCGAGCGATTGATTATCTGCATCGGTGGCGGACAGGACGATTCCCAGTGCATTGCCGAGCGTGGTAGCGACTGCCTGATCAAGTGCTACCGGTGCGGCATTGGGCGCAGTATTGTAGTCAACGGTAACGCTGTGGACGGCATCGGTGTTAAATGTCAGCAACAGTTGCGAACCGTCTTCGATAATGGAATCAGCGCCGCTGACCACATAGTTGTCGTTCAAGGCCGGGTTGAGTGTGACCGCTACCTGCCCCGCTCCGGAAAAATCGAAATTCAGCGCCGTACCATCGCCTGCCACGCTGATCAGTCTGGCACGCATGGGCAATTTGCTGATACGGGTAACAGGATCAGGTGCGGTACCACTGAAAATTCTGAATTGGCCACCGGACTCAGGGATGAAGACCCGGGTGTCGCTGTAGGCATACCAATTCTCGACATTCCTGATCTGCCGATCGTTGTCCAGCTGCAGCGAAAATTGACCCAGCCCCGTACCCGTTACACTCGCCTCGACCGAGTTCGACGCGCCGACAGTTATTTCGGTGGCGGTAAAATTTCGAATCCGCCGTTGCATGTCATCGAGGGTGACGAATTCGGCGCCGCGCTGGTGCATGTAGGCGACGGTGTTGTCAAACATCTCTCGAGAGTACGTACCACTGGCAGTCTCGGTGGTTGGCGCATAATCGTGCCACAACCAATGAATGAGCGGCTGCTGAGCATGTGGCGATAGAATTTCATCGATTTCTTCGCGCCATACCTGCTCTGCTACGTCGGGCGGATAGTTGAGATAGTCGGCAAGCGTAAAGTCTGGCGAGGTGTTCAGACTGAAATAAATCAGATCGTGCGAAGGCTTTAATCTGCCAACCGCCGCTGGCTGGGTCAGTTCGAACGGATTGGATTTTCCAGAGAAATATTCAAACCATTGGTTCAGGTTATCTACCACTCGCAGGCTTTCAGTATTGCCCGGTATCGCGCCACCGGTGACGGCATAGTTGAGTTGCGTGCTGATCTCGTTTTTGGCCTGATTAAACTCGAATTCCAGCTCTTCGTCAGACAGCAGCGCGGTGAAATAGGGATGCGTCCAGGAGTGAGTGCCGATCTCAATGCCTAAATCGATATACTGCTGCATCAACGGCGCAGATACGCTCCAGTCTGTATATTGGCCATTGGCCGGATCGTTGCCAATATCGATGTAGTGCGAGCCGGTAAAATTGTAGTCGCGCTTCCACTCTTTCAGAATTTCCAGCAGCGGTACGTGGGTCGTATCAAGCAGCGCCGGAAACATGGTCTGGTCCATATCGTTTCGAGCCAGTGCAATACTGTCTGAGCGAGACAGCTGCAATGCCACCGGTGCGCGGCCACCATAGATTACCCATTGCAGAGCCGGCCACAAGAGGTTGTCGGCGAGCAACTCTTCATTGGCAAATTGAACCGCGCGCGCCACATTACTGGTGGCAATGACGGCGTTATAGGTTTGACCGCCGCTGGTCGCGGTCGCCAGTACCTTGTGGCTTGATTCATCGATCGGCTGATAATGGGCATACCAGGCCTGGCTGAAACGACGTATCTCTTCGCTGGGCGCATAGCCACTTGTGATTGGATGATCGACACTGGCAATATTGATCACCGTGGCCTCGCCCTCGATGTACCGTTCGGGTGCGAGCCCGAGCAATTGCCGAGGCGCACGGTCCCAGTCGGCAAACGACTGGCCGTTTTCATCGAGCGCCATCAGGTCACCGGAGGAGATAATGCCGGTACCGTTTTCCTGAGCCGTGACAAGTGCGGTAATCATCGCATCACGAGTTGCCGCCGGCGCATAGCCGAACCCGGGCAATATCACCGCATCGTAGCCCGATAACAAGGTCGCATCGGTAACTTCAGACTCTGTCAGCAGGTCGTATGGCAGACCGGCTTGCCTTGCCAACTGCTGCGTGGTGGCAAACAGCTGGTTGAATATGAACTCATCGTAGAATTGGTCAGCACTCGTTTGTGAATACACAATCGCGATGCGGCGTGACTCCACCGCGATCGGTGAGAATGCGCTACCAGTGGATGGCGGATCTATCCGGTTGGATCCACTGTTACAGCTGATGAGCAATACACAAACAACGAGCGAATAGACTATTCTCATTAGCGTCACGGATCTTTTGGAGTATGCGGCTTGAATGCGGCCTAAGTACGGCCTAAGAACGACTTGAGAAAACCGAAGCGAAGCTGCCAGTTCAGCAATAGTTGTGCCGCGACCCCGAGCATTCTGGAGCCCATCCCCTGCTCCTGACAGACAGCATGGCGGCGCCCACGTACCGCGTTCTGCCACCCGAACGCCAGGGTTCTACTACCCGTTCAAATTTGCGAACGGACTGACCGGCCACGGTACGTTAAGTGCATTGTCACTGCACTCCTGTATCCTCGGTTGCGCCAGACACTCGTCGATGCCTACACACACTTCCCCAAAAACCTGCATGCCAACGCTGAAAAGCCGCGGTAGTGCCGCAAAATTATGGCTGCGCTGGATGGCTCTGGCGCTGTCGGTGTCGTTCGTCGGTCCAACACTCGCCAACGGGCAAAGCCACTACCCGAGCGGAATCTCTCACGGCTTCGGCGCTGCATTTTCATCTGCCACTGAAGAGCAGACTTCCTCGATCGCTGGTGACAACGCCGAACAGCAACTGGCCCCCGGACAAATTGTTATAGAAGTCGATCCTTCACTGGTCACACACACCGCGCGCTGGGAAGAGGAACCGGCCCGGGACGACAGGCCAGATGTGCTCGCGCGCGTCTCGCGATCGCTGCAGACTGTCACCGAACTTCGAGACGGCAATATAGTGGGTGGCAATGGCAGCGGCTTTGCCTTCGGCGATTACCTGATCACCGCCCTGCATATTCTGCAAGGCCCCGACTACGACGGCGTGGTCAACCACTACGCAATGATGAACGGACGGCCGGTGCAGGCCACAACCACCTACCCTGAAGTTGATATCGCGGTCATTGAAACTCCCGCAGCACGATGCGACAACTGTGAGCCGTTGACTTTTGCCGGTTTGCACGATGTCTTTCCGGATCAGCCTGTGAACTGGTTATACCGGGATCAGAATGAAGTGGAAAAAAGGCAGGCACGCATCGTGGGCTTTGCCACGCTTGCTGCCGACACAGACAATGACGATCAGTCCGGATGCACGGACAACCTGGTGGTACTCGTCGATTTACCATTTGAACAAGGTACCTCTGGCGGGCCAGTCGTCGACGCACAATCAGGTAAAATTCTGGGCATCATACAGGGCACGCTTAACGAGACGACACTAGCCTCCGGCGTGAAGGACCCTGGCTTCTTCAAACCTATCGCCTGTATCGCAGCGCTCGCTGATCTGGCAAGCAACCATAGCGATAAACAGTAAACCCAGTGCCACGGGTAAAGATTCGTCACGGACAACGACACCCCTGGCCCACTTTTTTTTCAGTCCCGATGTTCCGGGTATCAATTAAGGGTCCGACAACAAATCAATGAGTATCGAACAGATTATCGTCCTTGCCATCGTGCAGGGCCTGACCGAATTTTTGCCAGTGTCATCATCCGGACACCTGCTGTTAATTCCGGCCCTGACAGACTGGCCGGACCAGGGCATCGTCACCGATGTGATGGTCCATGTTGGATCGCTGTTTGCCGTGATCGCGTACTTCTGGCGAGATGTGATCAATCTTTTGATCGGCACCAAAGATATCGCGCTGCGTAAAAAAACAGACAACGCACGCATGGCTGGCTATATCGCACTGGCTACCATTCCGGCACTTGCACTGGGCGCCGGGTTAAAACTCACAGGCTGGTACGATCATATTCGCGGTGTTGAAATTGTCGCGTGGAATGCCGTCATTTTTGGCGTATTGCTCTACGTTGCCGACGTCGTCGGTCGCCGCACCAAGGTGATGGAAGACATGACGCTGCCACCGGCGCTGATTATCGGCTGTGCACAGGCGCTGGCACTGATTCCCGGCACCAGTCGTTCGGGCATCACCATGACCGCCGCACGTTTTCTGGGTTTTGAGCGCGCTGAAGCGGCCCGTTTTTCCTTCTTGCTGGGCATTCCCGCCATTGCAGCAGCAGGTGCATTTACCGCGATTGAAGTGATTCAGCTGGGCGATGGCATTCCGCCGGACGCGCTGTGGGCTGCACTGCTCACTTTCTTTGCCGCACTTTTTGCGATTACCGTGTTGATGGCGCTGGTCAAGCGGATGGGATTTTTCATTTTCATGGTCTATCGTCTGGCGCTGGCCGCCGTGCTGTTCGCTGTCATCTATGGCTGGATTCCGGGTATCTCACTGGCTTAAGTGTGGTCGGCCCGATTCAACGGCCTGATACCCAGTATCAACAGCGGTAGCAGCACAATCGTCAGTAGCGCGAAACCGCCCAGCATCTGACGCATCAGTATCAAGGTAAGCGGCGCGTGTGATACCAGCGCCGCGGTAGTAAAGAGGGTCAACGAAAATGCCAGCCTGCCAAGCAGGCTGTGCAGCGAAAGGTAAGTGGCCCTGATGCTGTCAGGCAACTGCTGATGGATCACTGCATTCATCACAGGCGTGGCCAGCGCCGACGACAGGCTGCGAAACGAGATCACCGCCAGCACCGCCCAGTGTACCCAGACCGCCATCGACAGAATGATGCCAGCAATAATGGCAATGGCAATCCACAGCACCCCGCCAACGCCAAAGCGATCACACAGGCGAATAGACAGCGCACTACCCATCGCACCCAGCCCCATGGTGACAGCCAGCGTGACCCCGCTAATCAGTGGAGTCTGCCGCCAGTCATCGGTATTGACCTGGACGGCCCGGGCGCCACTGTCGAATACAAAACCGATATAGGGCTGCAGCATCTCGTAGGGGATGTGCGCCAGCACGGTTAACGATACCGAAAATGCCAGCAACCACATCAACACCCGGTTATGCCGGGTTTGCGCAATGAGCCGCGCTGATTCAAGCAGACCGGGTTGCGATCCGGTTTTTTCGCCAGGCTCGGAAAAGTAATAAGCCATGCCAACGGCAACGGCAGCAGCCAGCGCAGACATCAGATACGGCAGGCGCAGATCGAACATGGCAATAGCACCACCCACAATCGCTGCTAACGCCAGCGCCAGGAGCGACCAGGTTTGCGCGCGCGCCTCGTGGATGGCGACATCAGCGGCGGCGCCGATGTCTTTCAGCGATTCGTACAACAGTGAGCTGTCGGTGCCAGAGCGTAGGGCCATACCGGCTGCCAGCAGAACCTGGCCGATGGCAAAACCGCTAAACGATTCGGTGATGCAGAAAATTATGCCTGCGACAAACCAGCACAGCGATGAGCCGAGCAGGGTCAATCGGCGGCCGATTCGATCTGAAAAGTACCCGGACGGCACCTCTGCAACAACGACCACCGCATAATAGATCGCCTCCAGGAGGAGCACGTCAGAGACGCTAAAGCGCGAGGCGAATAACAGGAAAAACACCGGCATCCAGAAAATCAGATTTTGGAATACCTGAAACCAGGGATACAACGCGACATTGCGCCTGGAGCCCCGTCGCGTTGTGTCGTGCTGTCTCACTGTCTCTCGGTGCCCGACCGGTTCGACGCCGGGACGAGCGGCGCGTTGATGTGGCTAATGTAACAATCTGGTGTGATGATATTCACAGAAAAACACCTCACAATTCACGACGATATCCAGGCTGGCTGGCTCGATCCGGGTACCACCAACTCACCCATTACACGTGTAGTAAGATCGTATGAGACTTTACCTGTTGGAACTTCAGGAAGAATTCCGATGAATAACAGAGAACGGAGACAGGCGCGCAGAGTCGCCGACGCGCTGGATGTGCAAATATACCCCGATTCCGGTCAGGGCGGTGACCTGCCGAAGTTTGACCGGGCGAAACGGTTTGTCCGGCTGAGCACCACCGGCATGCGGGTGATCGACGACAGCGCCCTTCGCAGCAGGCAGCAAGTCCGATTGATCATGCATCTGCCCGATCAGGCCCCGGTACAATTGACTGGCAGGGTTGTCGATACCGGCGAAGAACAGTGTGCCGAAGGACAGCCGCGCTACTACACCAGCATTGGCTTCACCGACGTGCCGGATGCGGCCAGGGTCCTGCTGAACGACCATGTCGAGCGCGTCTTTCGCCAAACGCACAGCGTTAGCGGATAGCCGCATAGCGTGACAGGCGGTATTGTTGTAGTGTCGCGCTATCACTCTCGACACTCGCCATGCATCTGGTCGATTCACCAAAACGTCTGTTAACCGCTTTGACCGTACCGGTGATGCTGGCCGCGCTCACGCTGGGTGGCTGGTTTGTCGGTCGGCACGCAACGCAAATTTCCGATCTGTTCATCGGCGCCTATCTACAGCACTACAATGCTGTCACACCGGGCGACAAACTGGAGTACTTCGTCACTGCCACTGACAAGACCGCACTGGCCAACCTGGTCGCGGACACACCGGGGCTGGATGAGTTGCGCGACACCCGCTATCGAAACTTGTATACGGTCGCGGTCAATGGCGTTGCAAGACGCACGCTGGTAAACAAAATGCGCAGCACGCCGTCAATCACGGCGGTTTTCAACATTCCGTTTTTCTGCCACTGACTACGAATACCCCTGCACGCGTACGCCTGCCTTGTCCAATCGGGATCGAAGATGCTCTGCCATCCTGACAGCATCGGGAGAGTCACCGTGGACGCAAACCGTCTCAGGCACCACCGCCACGCTGACGCCGTTCACCGACTCCACTGCCTGATCTTCAAGCATACGCAAAACCCGCGAGGCGGCGAGCTCCGGATCGTGTATCACAGCGCCCGGCAGCCCGCGTGACGCGAGCGTTCCGTCATCGTTGTATGCGCGATCGGCATAGACCTCACGGACGGTGGGCGCACCGACCTTCTCGGCCTCAAATTGCAGGTGCGTAGCCGCCATTGCAATTACTCTGAGGTCGGTATCGAGATCCGCGATGGCGTTGACACAGGCCCGGGCTAGTTCGGCATCCTCACTGGCCATGTTGCCCAGTGAACCATGCATCTTGACGTGCGTAACGCTGCTTTGGCACGAGCGGGCAATCGCCTGCAGCGCACCAACCTGATAGAGCACGCTGGCGCGAAGCTCGGTAAGATCAGGGTCGACTATACGTCGGCGACCAAAGCCCTGTAAATCCTGAAAACCAGGGTGTGCACCGATATTGACCCCTTTTTCCCGACACATAAGAATCGTGTTGGTCATGACGCCAGGATCACCTGCATGAAAACCGCAAGCGATGTTGGCGCTGCTGACGATGTCGAGCATCGCCTCGTCCGCACCCATCTTCCACGGGCCGAAAGACTCGCCAAGGTCGGCATTCAAATCAATCGTGTCTGTCATGGTTTCATGCTCTGTCGGATTCATCACCGGTGATGACACCGTCTATCAGATTGTATTCGAGCAGATCTGACATCTCAGCCGGGTCACGCACCAGAGCCTGACGCATGTCAGGCAGCTTGTCGATACGGCGCCGTTGTTCGCGCAGCGCGTCGACGGCGTCGGCAACGTCGAGCAACTCAAAGCGAAAACATTCACCGCTGCGCATTTGTGCCACGGTAGCAAGATCGGCAGTAATCACAGTAGCAATTCGTGGATAGCCGCCGGTTGGCTGTCGATCGGCCAGCAGTACGGTGGCAAATCCATCGCCGGCTATCTGTATGTCGCCGGCCAGCACCGCATCGGATATACCACTCAGCCCGGTTTCGGGCAAAAATGTCGTTGAACCAGATTCAAGACGCGCCCCCATGCGATCGCGCTTGAGCGACATGGTGAACGTCGTGGCGAGAAACTGCTCGTGCAGTTGTCGATCGAATAGATGGGCCTGCGCGCCGCGCACGATTCGAACCACTCTGGCACTAAAATACGCTTCCTGCGGCAGCACACACAGCCGCGCCGGCCCCGCGCCGGCAGCGACGCAAAGTTTATCTCCGACCACCAGCGCGCGACCCTCCAGACCGC
The DNA here is from genome assembly GCA_964573105.1 of uncultured Granulosicoccaceae bacterium. Taxonomy (GTDB): domain Bacteria; phylum Pseudomonadota; class Gammaproteobacteria; order Granulosicoccales; family Granulosicoccaceae; genus CAKZSB01. The sequence continues at coordinate 55,271 of CAZNIS010000021.1, read as the reverse complement.
CAAAGCCAGCCCGACTGTGGGTGGCGCGCGAGCCTAATATTGCGGGTACATCAAAGCCGCCGGCCACATGCAGATAGCCGTAGACGCCCTGCGTGGCCGAGCCAATCTCCAACAGGTCTCCGGCATGGACGCGGAAACTGCTGTTCCAGGGCAATTTGCGATTGTTGAGCTTAAGGGTCATTGGCGCGCCAGTGCAGGCGAACACGGTGGGTTCACCGGTGATGGTGACCGACACACCGGCACCGGCCATCTCCAGCGCTGCCGCGTCTGGTGCGTTGTCGAGCAACGCTGCCCCCTGGTACAGAGCAAAGCGATCCATCGCCCCGCCCTCGGCTACGCCAAAGCGTTGAAAGCCTGCACGCCCGTGGTCCTGAACCGACACGCTGCCAGCCACAGACAGGATATCAACTGTCGTCGTCAAGCCTCACCTGCCGGCTGCAGAATGGATTCGCCCGCTTCAACCTGCTCTTTAAGGCTCAGGAATTCGCGGTGATCGATCGATCTGAAACTCAGTTCATCGCCACTGCCGATCAGAAACGGTGGATCGATATTCAGATTGAAATTGCTAAACGGTGTCTGGCCGATTGTGCGCCAGCCGGTTGGAATAGGGGTCGATGTCATGACTGTCTGACGCACCGCAACCGAGATAGCACCGGCCGGCACCGCGGGCTTGACGTAGTTTAGCCGCGGCAGATCCCAGGCCTCGGGCATCAATCCCAAATAGGTGAAGCCGGGCGAGAACCCCAACGTCAACACGCGAAGTTTCTGTGCACAATGTTGACGGGCGACTTCGTCGACATCGACACCCAGCAAGCGTGCGACATCTTCGAGATCCGGGCCATAGTGATCGCCGTAAGCCACTGGTATCACCCAGTGACGTCGGTCTGTAACAGCCGGTGCGTGGAGCCAGTCGGAGTCATCGAGCAGCGCAGTTAATTCACGATGCAGTTTAGCCGAGTCGATGACAAGTGGATTGTAGCGAACCAGCACCGAACGCAGCGTTGGTGTTATCTCGGCTATTCCATCGATCTGGCTATCCCGGAGCCTCGCATCAAATGCCTGCGCTGCCGCATTGATCACAAGATCCAGAGTCGCGCCAAATTCAATCAACACGGCCGAATCCCCAGCCTGACGCAACAGCGGATACTGCGCTTGCTGACTATCGGGTGTGTTCATCCTTTTCGATTCATGGTGCCGGGCACTTGATCAACCATGGGCTATGTGTAGCTGGTTAGATTGCTCAGTCACGACACCAATCTTCACCACCTGCGGATGCGCTTCACGCAATGATTCAAATTGTTCGGGTGCAATGGCGATCAACAGGCCACCACTGGTCTGCGGGTCGAACAGTATATCGCGCTGCGCGGCACTGATTGATTCATCGACACGGCAACGCGTGACATTGGCAAGCAGCTGTGGATGCAGTGTCGAACGATGACCAGCGGCAAGCAAGGATCGGGCGCCCGCGATGGCGGGCACCTGCTCAATATCGACCCTGGCGCCTTTTTTGGAAGCGGCGAGCATCTCCAGCAGATGTCCAACCAGCCCGAAGCCCGTCACATCGGTGACAGCCGATGGCGTCAAACGGGTAAGCGTCTCGGCAATCTCGCGATTGGATTGCAGCATCATTGTGTAAGCCGATTCAACTGCAAGCGCCGGCGCTGCCAGGTGCATATCAGCGGCCAGAATGACCCCTGTACCCAAAGGTTTGCTCAAGACCAGCCAATCACCCGCTTTGGGCGTGTTCTTGCGCCACAACCGCTGATCTTGTGTATATCCGGTGACGACTATCCCTACGTGTGTCTCCATACCCTCGGTGCTGTGACCACCGGCAAGCGCCACCTGCTCTTTCTGCAAAGCCGTCGCAACTCCTCCCATTAATCGCAGGTAATCGCGTTTAATCAGACGCGGATGGTTATAGGCGATATTGATCCACACCTGTGCGGCGACGGCAGTAGCACCCATGGCGTAGATATCACTGAGCGCGTGGTAGACGCAAATTTCACCATAGGTTTCAAGATCGCGTGTGAAGGTGCGAAAGCCATCGATACTTTGCACGGCAACCCTATTCGCCGGCAAGGTCATCAACGCGGCGTCCTCTGCGGCATCCAGTGCAGGAACAACCTCACGGTTGCTAAAAACCGGTAGCTGCGCAAGGCTGTCTCTGACAAGATCAGGGCCGAGCTTGCTGCCGCAGCCAGCACAATGCATGGGCATATCGTCGACCGTCTGCATTTGCGGTCGTGGGCCTGGATCATTAAGTCGATTCATAAACTTGCGATCGATATGGTCTTTCAGACGCCAGACCGATGCGCCCTCGGCACTAAAACCAAATCGACATCCCACCGCACGCTGATCGCCGAGCGATACCAGCGAGAGAAAATCGGTTTGCAATTTCACCGCACGCATCGACTTACCGGTAAATGCGCGCCGCAAATTCTGAAAAAGGAACGGCGCCTGACGCACTGCGTAAACACCGGCCTTGGGACGAGGATCGTGGTCCATATCGGCGACATCACCGGCGGCAAACACATCGGCGTGGCTACTGCTTTGCAGATACTGATTGACTGCAATAAAGCCCTGCCCACCCTTTGCGAGCGCACTATCAGTCAACCAGTTCGGTGGGGCCGCACCGGTGCACCAGATACTTTGCGACAGTGTTAGCCTGTTACCGGAGGTTGACTCAACGCCATCGGCATGTACTTGAGCGACGCGAAAGTTTGGATGCAGTGTCACACCATGTCGCTGCATTGCGGCCTCGACTTCGCGAACCATGCTGGCAGGATAGCCACGCAACATGTCCGATCCGGAATAGATCAGATGGAACTTCAGATTGGCTTTATCACGCAGCCGGTAGGCCAGCGCCAAAACCAGCTCAACACCACCAGCACCCGCACCGATCACACCCCAATCGGCCGCGTCGTTATGATCACTGGCTCGCAGCAGCTTTGACAACAGAAAGGTAAAACCACTCACCGGTTTTACCCCGGTAGCAAACTCGCGGGCACCGGGCACGGACAGATCAGGGGTTGAACCGGTATCTATTGAGACTTTGTCGTAGGTGAAATCGTGCCGATTATCCAGGTGAATCAGCCTGGCGTCCGGGTCTATGCCAGTGACGCGCGCACGAATCCAGTCGACACCGGCCCACTGACACAGTCTATTGAGATCAATGTGCGTGTCTTCGGTGCTGTAGTGCCCGGCGACATAGCCCGGCAACATGCCTGAATAGGGAGTGAGTGTCTGCTCCGAGATCAGCGTGACGCGAACGCCGGGTATCGGCTTCATCGCAAGCTGTCGAATGATCAGCGCGTGGGTATGACCACCACCCACTAGTACCAGATCGCGCTCTTGCATTTAACTGTTTTGCTCCAGCCAGTGAAGCAGTTCAGATTCGTCTCCGTTGGCTACGATGCGGTTTTTTCTGCTGGATATTTTATGATTGTATAAGGGGTCATAGTACTCGACAAGCATGGTTTTAATCATCTCGTCCAGTGATGGGCTGTCGCCGCCTGTGGCGATCTCCTCAAGTGCCAGTGGCAACAACGACATCATCCGCTGGTAACGTTCGCCACCGAGACGCCGCTGAATACGCGACAAATTGTTGGCCGCATAGTCCTGCAAACGCTGCATGGCGTGTTCGGGATCAGCTTGCTGAAAATGCTGCAAGGCAAAGTGAATATAATCTTTGCGTATTCTTTCAACGCGCTCTTGATAGGGTGTCTCTAGAGCCAGCAAGGGCGCGCGGCCCAGCGCACCCTGCAGACAGGCTGGCAATGAAATTTTTCCGATTAAATGTGACTCGGCCTCGAACAGGACAGCGCGGTCAGACTGCAATGACAGTCGATACCAGTGTGCCGTGACTGCATTCTCCCAACTGGCCTGACTGGGTTGCGCGGTAAAGGTGCCACCAAAAGCACTGCCGCGATGTTGAGCCAGCCCTTCAAGGTCAACACTGTATGACCACTGATGCAACAGGTCTGTTTTACCCGAACCGGTGGTAGAGGAAACCACCAGCATACGACCTTCTCGACACAGCTGCTCAAGCGTTGATATCAGCCAGTTGCGCATCGCTTTGTAGCCGCCGACCACGTAGGGTATGTCCAGGCCACTGTCCGCCAGCCACTGTTGTGTGATGCGCGATCGCAGACCACCGCGAAAGCAAAACAACTGGCCATTGGGATTGTCTTTTGCGAATGCACGCCAGGCAGCGATTCTGTGTTGCCTGATCTCTTGTGTGGCCGATTGCAAGCCAAGTTGTATCGCCGCGTCCTGGCCATGCTCGGCGTATTCCGTACCGATTTTTTCGCGCTGCGCATTATCCAGCAGGGGAATATTTACTGCACCCGGGATGGTACCGCGCGCATATTCGACCGGTGCACGCACGTCCATCAGCGGTACCGCGTCACGGAACAGGCTGGCAAAGTCATGTGATTGTAATTGCAATGGGTTTCCGGCTGCGCTGGCTATCCGCGGCTTTGCCGCAGCTACGGTGTGTTGGCCATCGATGTATAAACATCTCGCAGATGCTATACTTGAAAGTCGATAACGTTGTTAAAGGACCATTATATGAAAAAATGCAACGGAAACTCGCCTTCAGCCTACCAAACCATCTCGCGATTCTGCGAAGAAAGCGCCTGCAGCCACCTCGACGACGACCAACCTATCGCCCACGCCCGTCCAAGACGCTTTAGCTCTGCCCTGTTCAAACTTTTAACCAGCAATCCTCTACGCCGAAAAGACACCGATTTCCCGGGCTGATACTCGAACACTACCCGATCAGCTCCACTTCATTGCTTCACCGGTAGCAAAACCGGGACTGCCGATCCTGGAGCAAGGCCCCAGGATCTCAGCGCTACGCCTCAGTAACTTCCTTTACCAGCCACTACATCCAGGTCGTCTGCGACTGCAGAAGACTTGCGGTTGTTTTGTAGAAGCCCCTCGGCTGCTTCTTTCCAGATCATCAGTTGCCCGATAACACAGGCGACTATCAAACCTGCCCAGACGACCGTTCTCGGTAGTCTCATTTCAATCCCTCAATTTCAAAGTTGCAACATTCCGCAGTACATCTAGCGGGGCGGAAATACTTGGTAAAAAGACAGGATTATTATTAAAAGTAGTTGTCTTCTATCCTCTGCCGGTTGATTTTTTTCCGGTCAGTTTCATCATATCGCGTGTACTGCTTCATTAACTTTACATTCGAGACACGAATCCTTCTGTGCAACAGTATCTCGACTCAGGCCAATTTATACTCGCTTTCGAGCGATAAGTCTCCCGTTGCGCTCACGACGGCATCGGCGGCCATCAAATATTCAATCGATCCAAGAACACTATAAGCGGCAGCACCGTACATGGCCGGGTCGAGCTCGGTGTAGATCAAAGGCACCATATCGCGAACTCGAGGGGTGCCGTTGGCGATACAGTTTCGCACCTGATCGATGCGTTGCATGCGATGATCGAAAAGACTTTGAATATAGCGATTTGGCGTTGTGATCGGCCCGCCATGCGCAGGATAGAGTATCCGGTCATTGCGCTCCAGTAATCTTTCCAGGCTTTGCATGTAGTCCTTCATGTTGCCATCGGGCGGCGAAACGATAGTGGTAGACCACCCCATCACCAGATCACCGCAAAACAGTATGTCATCCGGCAACGCGAAACTCATATGATTAATACTGTGGCCGGGGGTGTACAAACATTCGACTTGCCAGTCACCCGCGCCGATCACCTGACCATCGGCGATGGTTTGATCCGGCACGAAATCGAAATCGCCACCGGAGGCATCGGGACTCAATCTGCCCAGACCGTGCGGTCCCATAGCCCAGGTTTCGGCATCGCAATAGCGCTGCAATAACTGGCAGCCGGGGGAGTGATCGATGTGGGTATGCGTCACCAGAATATGGCTGATGCGCTCACCGGCAGTCGCTGCAAGCAACGCCTGAATATGTCCCTCGTCGGCAGGGCCAGGATCAACAACCGCGACCTCACCCCGCCCGAGAATGTAGGTGCCAGTGCCGTACAGCGTGAAAGAGCCGCTGTTCGGACAAATCACCCGCCGCAAGCCGGGCTCTAGTTGATCAGGTTCACCATAGGTGAAGTCAAGTTCACGCGAAAATGGAATATCCAAGACAGGTCCACCGTGTTGTCGGTGGGCCTATGCTGCGACGCACGATCCGTTTTGGCAACCGCGAAGGCTGCCTCGCCTACATGAAGATGGTGGCTGGATACTCCAGCAGGGTTTTGATGCGTTGGACAAACTGTGCCGCGTCGTAACCATCCACTGCGCGGTGATCAAACGAGCACGACAGATTCATCATCTTTCGCTCGCTGATCATGCCGTGGGCGATCTGTGGCCGATCAACGATCTTGTTTACGCCAATGATCGCGACTTCCGGTTGATTGATGACGGGTGTGGAGACAATGCCGCCCAGCGGGCCAAGACTGGAGATGGTGATCGTCGATCCCATCAGATCATCGCGCGCGGCGGTGCCGTCGCGCGCAGCCGCCGCCAGTGTGCGAATGTGTTCGGACAGCAAATCAATTGAACAGGCGCCGGCATTGCGAATCACTGGCACCATCAATCCGGCGGGCGTCTGTGTCGCGAGGCCGACATGGACATCGGCGTATTGCTGAATCAGATCGTCGTCGTCGTTGAAGCGGGCGTTCATTTGCGGATAGTCGGCCACTGCCACGACCAGCGCCTTGATCAGGAATGGCAGCAGCGTCGGCGCCTTGTCAGCACTTGCGGCCAGCGCCTTGAGATGTTCACGCAGTCGAGATAATTCGGTGACGTCTACCTCCTCGACATAGGTGAAATGAGGGATCGTCTGCTTGGCCTGCTGCATGCGTTTGGCAATCTGCCGACGCAGACCGACCAGCGGCACATCGACGACCTCGCCGGAGTCGGCGCGCACTCCCTGTGCCAGCAAGACATCCAGATCGGCGTGGCGAATCTGGCCATCGGTGCCCGAGCCCTCGACTGAGCTTAAGTCGATACCGAGCGCACGCGCGCGATGTCGCACTGCCGGTGCGGCCAGTACTGGTCCACTGTTTGCTGCCAGTGTCGATCCTGATTCGACGACAACCGGCTGCGCCGCTCGCTGTGCTGTATCGATTTGCGGAGCACTGGCAGAGGATGATTCCGGTTGCGGTTCGACTTCGCTGACTGCGGGCTCTGCCGTTTTTTCTGCCGGCTGCTCGGCCGACGTCGCCGAAACGCTGGGTGCTGTCGGTTCCGCCACGGCGGGCGCTGGTGCTGCGACGACTGGTGCCGTATCGCTGCCCTCTGCCCCCACCTCAAGCACGACAAAATCGGCACCCACCGCCAGCGTGCTGCCAAGTTCAGCCCCCAGTGACACGACGCGTCCGCTGGCCGGCGACGGGATTTCGACCGTCGCCTTGTCGGTCATGACTGCGCCGAGCATCTGGTCTTCGCGAACCGTGTCGCCGGGCGACACCGCCCACTCGACCACTTCGGCCTCGGCAACCCCTTCGCCGACATCCGGCAATTTGACGATCTTCTGTGCCATCACGAGTACTCCATCGCCCGCTTGCAGGCGGCGGCCACGCGTTTCGGGCCGGGGAAATAGTGCCATTCCTGGGCGTGTGGATAGGGCGTATCCCACCCCGTGACGCGGGTGATGGGTGCCTCGAGCGAACTGAAACAGGTTTCCTGCACCTGTGCCGACAGCTCGGCACCGAATCCGGAGGTCAGCGTGGCCTCATGCACGATCACGCAACGCCCGGTCTTCTTCACAGAGGTTTCAATCGCCTCGATATCCAGTGGCAACAGCGATCGCAGATCGATCACTTCGGCATCAATACCCGCCTCTTCGACTGCAGCTAACGCGACGAAAACCATCGTGCCATAGGTGATGATGGTCAGGTCACTGCCCTCGCGACGCACCGCGGCCTTACCCAGCGGCACCCGATAGTGACCGGCCGGCACCTCTCCCAGCGGATGATCGGACCACGGCTGGACGGGCTTGTCGTGGTGTCCGTCAAACGGTCCGTTATAGACCCGCTTGGGCTCGAGAAAGATCACCGGATCGTCGTCTTCGATCGAGGCAATCAGCAGCCCCTTGGCATCGTAGGGGTTGGAGGGCATGACGGTCTTCAGCCCGGCGACGTGCGTGAACAGCGCCTCCGGGCTCTGACTGTGTGTCTGGCCACCGAAGATGCCACCGCCGCAGGGCATGCGCACCGTCAGCGGTGAGATGAATTGCCCATTGGAGCGATGGCGCAGGCGCGCTGCCTCCTGTGTGAGTTGATCGTAGGCCGGGTAGACGTAGTCTGCGAACTGCACTTCGGCCACCGGCCGCAGGCCATAGGCGCCCATGCCGACGGCCACGCCGACGATGCCGCTTTCGTTGATTGGCGTGTCGAACACGCGCGAACTGCCATATTTTTCCTGCAGTCCGTCAGTGCATCGAAACACACCACCGAAGTATCCGACATCCTCGCCAAACACCACGACGTTGTCATCGCGCAGCAACATCACGTCCATGGCGTCGCGCACCGCCTCGATCATGTTCATCTGACTCATCGCTCAATACCCCTTGCGAATTTGTTCGAGCTGACGTTGCAGGTGTGGCGGCATTTCCTTGTAGACGCCCTCAAACATTTGCCGCGCTGGTGGCTTGGGACCTTCGCCAAGCGTGCCGTAGGTCTCTGCCTCTTTGGCGGTGGCGAGCATTTCGGCGGCCGCGTCGTCTTCGAGCTGCTGGTGTTGCTCTTCACTCCAGCAACCGCGGTTGATCAGGTGGTTCTTCAGTCGAATAACCGGGTCGCCCAGTGGCCAGGCGTCGGACTCTTCGCGCGGGCGATACTTGGAAGGATCATCTGATGTTGAGTGCGCGGCGACGCGATAGGTGACCCACTCGATCAGCGTTGGGCCAAGATTGCGGCGCGCCCGCTCGATCGCCCAGCTGGAGGCAGCGTGGACGGCCAGAAAATCATTGCCATCGACGCGCAGGGACGGAATGCCGTAGCCGTGCGCGCGCGAGGCAAAGGTGGCGGCATTGCCCGAGGCGATACCCTGAAAGCTTGAGATCGCCCACTGGTTGTTGACGACGTTCAACACCACCGGTGCGCGATACACCGAGGCGTAGACCAGCGCCGAGTGAAAGTCGTTCGAGGCGGTGGCACCGTCGCCGATCCAGGCCGATGCGATCGCCGTGTCGCCCTTGATCGCCGAGGCCATGGCGTAGCCCACGGCCTGCACGTATTGGGTGCCGAGATTGCCCGAAATCGTGAAGAAGCCGGAATCGCGCACTGAATACATCACCGGTAGCTGGCGCCCGCGCAGCACGTCGCCGGAATTTGAATAGACCTGACACATCATCTCCAGCACCGAGTAGCCGGCAGTCAGCAACAAGCCCTGCTGGCGATAGGTGGGAAAGTTCATGTCGCCGGGTGACAGCGCCATTTGCTGGGCACAGGCGATCGCCTCCTCGCCAGTGCACTGGACATAGAACGACGTCTTGCCCTGCCGCTGCGCCATCAGCATGCGGGCGTCATAAGCGCGCGTGCGAACCATCGCGGTCAGGCCGGCGATGGCGGCCTCGTCGGTCAGCGTGCCAGCCCAGGGGCCAACTGCTTCGCCCTGGCGATTCAGTATGCGCATGATCGTGTGCGCCAGATGCCGGATGTCTTCGCTGGCGACGTCTTCCGGCGGCTTTTCCACTGAACCTGCGGGCGGGATTTCCACATGCGAGAAATCCGGCTCGTCACCGGGACGCACCGCCGGCATCGGGACGTGAAAGCGCAATCGGTTCATCTCTTCAGATTCCTCCTGATCAGGTCCCAAACCTGACTGGGTGGCTGTTACCATACGCGTTTGACCGTAGTTTTTCGATTGGGCTCCCGGTTGTAACCGGCGCCTGTGGTGCACTTGCACGGCGGGTACCAGAAGCGGTCGCACTGTGCGAAACACCTCTCAACCCAACCGCTGCGGCGAAACAACAAGAGTAAAACTTGAACATCCTGATTATAGGCAACGGTGGGCGGGAACATGCACTGGCCTGGAAAACCGCCAGTGCAGCGAGCGTTGAGCAGGTTTTTGTCGCGCCCGGCAATGCCGGTACCGCAGCAGAACTCGGCGTCAAAAACATCGATATCGGCGTGGGCGAGATAGATCAACTGGCCGATTTTGCAGCTGACAATCAGGTGGCGCTGACGATCGTCGGCCCCGAGGCACCGCTGGTCGCCGGCATTGTTGATAAATTTCAGGCACGCGGGCTTGCGATATTCGGCCCCACGGCTGCCGCAGCCGAACTCGAAGGCAGCAAGGCCTACTGCAAGGCATTTCTCGAACGCCACCAGATTCCCACCGCCGAGTACCAGGTCTTCACCGAAACCGAATCGGCCATTGCCTATATCAATCAGCGAGCAGCACCCATGGTGGTCAAGGCCGATGGACTGGCCGCTGGCAAAGGCGTGGTGATCGCACACAGCAGGGAAATGGCTGAACAGGCGGTTCTTGACATGCTCGACAAGGGCCAGTTCGGCGAGGCCGGCAGCCGTGTGGTGATAGAAGATTTTCTGGTTGGTGAGGAGATCAGTTTTATTTGCATGGCCGATGGCGAACACCTGCTGCCGATGGCCACCTCACAGGATCACAAGGCGCGGGACGAGGGCGACACTGGCCCCAATACCGGCGGTATGGGCGCCTACTCGCCAGCGCCGCTGGTCGATGATGCGCTGCACCGCCGCATCATGGATACCATCATGCTGCCGACGCTTGCCGGCATGAAGGCAGACGGCCGGCCGTTCACAGGCTTTCTGTATGCCGGCCTGATGATCGCACCCGATGGCACGCCGCGCGTGCTCGAATACAACGTCAGGATGGGAGACCCGGAAACCCAGCCGATCATGATGCGCCTGGAATCGGATCTGGTTGCACTATGCCAGGCAGCGGTGGCCGGCACACTAGACGATCAGTCGCCAGCCTGGTGTAAGGATTTTGCACTGGGGGTGGTGATGGCAGCCGGTGGTTATCCGGGCAGCTATGACACCGGCCTTGAGATTACCGGCGATGCGCTGAATAAACACAACACAGATGCCAGTCGCGTGTTTCACGCCGGCACGGCAATCGATGCCAACGGCAATACGGTGACGTCAGGTGGTCGGGTGTTGTGCGTTACTGCGTTGGGAGAGACGGTCTCAAAGGCCCAGCGTGCCGCTTACGAAAGGGTCTCGACAATCCACTGGGACGGCGCTTTTTTCCGGCGTGATATCGGCCATCGCGCCGCAGGTCGGGAAAACAATCAGGGGTGAGCACGAGCAAAGGCTCGTAGCACCCGAACTGCGATGAAACGCTAGCGCTTCATCGCGTCGAAGAACTCGCTGTTGGTCTTGGTTTGTTGCAGGCGCCCCATCAAAAATTCCATCGCCTCGATTTCGTCCATCGGGTGCAGGAATTTGCGTAAAACCCAGATCTTTTGCAGTTCTTCTGGTTCGATCATCAGCTCTTCGCGGCGGGTGCCGGAGCGATTCACGCTGATGGCTGGAAAGACGCGCTTTTCAGCAATGCGGCGATCCAGGTGCAGTTCCATGTTACCGGTGCCTTTGAATTCCTCGTAGATGACTTCGTCCATCTTCGAGCCAGTATCGACGAGCGTGGTCGCGACGATGGTCAGTGAGCCACCTTCCTCAATGTTGCGGGCCGCACCGAAAAATCGCTTCGGCCGATGCAGCGCGTGCGCATCAACACCACCGGTCAACACCTTGCCGCTGGAGGGAATAACTGTGTTGTAGGCGCGCGCCAGACGGGTGATGGAATCGAGCAGAATAACCACGTCCTGTTTGTGCTCGACCAGTCGCTTGGCCTTTTCGATGACCATTTCGGCCACTTGCACATGGCGGCTGGCTGGCTCGTCGAAGGTACTGGAGACGACCTCGCCCTGCACCATGCGCTCCATCTCGGTGACTTCCTCCGGGCGCTCGTCGATCAACAGCACGATCAAAAAACACTCGGGATCATTGGCCGCAATGCTCTGCGCGATATTCTGCAAAATCATGGTTTTACCGGCCTTCGGCGGCGATACGATCAGCGCTCGCTGACCCTTGCCAATAGGCGCGACGAAGTCGATCGTGCGGGCGGTGATGTCCTCGGTGCTGCCGTTGCCAAGCTCCAGTGTCAGGCGGTCGGTGGCGTGCAGCGGGGTGAGATTCTCGAACAGCACCTTGTTGCGGGCCTGCTCTGGCGGACCGAAGTTGATTTCATCGACCTTTAACAGCGCAAAGTAGCGCTCGCCATCTTTGGGCGGGCGAATCTTGCCCGAAATGGTGTCGCCGGTGCGCAGATTAAAACGCCTGATCTGGCTCGGCGAGACGTAGATGTCGTCAGGGCCTGCCAGGTAGGAGCTATCGGCTGAGCGCAGAAACCCGAATCCGTCCTGCAGAATCTCAAGCACGCCACTGCCAAAGATATCCTCACCCTTTTTTGAGTGAGCTTTGAGCAGAGAAAAGATAATGTCCTGCTTGCGCGAGCGCGCGACGTTGTCGATGCCAGCCGATTGCGCGAGTTCTATCAGCTCGCTGGCGGACTTTTTCTTAAGATCGGTGAGATTCATAGTGGGTCGGTAGAGAGGTTTCGACCAGCGGCGCGAGGATACGCCCTGGGTCTGCTCGGTGTGAACAAACAGGTGGCGGTTTGCCAGTCAGTTACAAGGACAAGAGTGCGCCGTTTTCGTGTGGGGATGAAACGGCCGTAAACCTAGAAGGACTATTGACCATAGCACGCAGCAGGCGGGACGTCCAGACTCAATTGCCTGCATGCAAATGGCGAGCCAATCGACCGGCAGGCAGGTCGGTCAGGTGCCTGAGGGTACGGTCTCTATAGGGCTGCGAGCCGTTTGCCATGCCGCTGTTGACAAACGGATCGTGCGGGTTAGAGCGTTTGTCGAGACCTAGGCGTTGCCGTCGATGAAGGCGGTCAGCTGGGATTTCGACAGAGCCCCTACCTTGGTTGCCTCGACCGAGCCGTTTTTGAACAGCATCAGGGTCGGGATACCGCGGATGCCGTATTTCGGCGGGGTGTTCTGGTTGTCGTCGATGTTGAGCTTGGCGATTTTGACCTTGTCGCCAAGCTCGTCTGCCATCTCCTCGAGGATCGGGGCGATCATCTTGCAGGGACCACACCACTCTGCCCAGTAATCGACCAGGACCGGGACTTCAGATTGAAGTACTTCGGTCTCGAAGTTGTCATCGCTGAGATGGATGATTTTATCGCTCACAAATTTCTCCTGACAGGCCTTCTGTCATTGTGCACCAATTGTTGTGGTTGAGCAGTATATTTCAAGCCGCCCGGATGGTTCGACCGGTTGGACAACAACGCGAAAAACGCGTTCAGACTAAATAGGCTATCATTCGGTGATGAAGTCTAATTATCTGACAAATGTCAGTTTCACCGAATTCGACCTCAACCCGGATCTGCAATCCGCGTTGCAGAGCGCCAATCTGGAATACTGCACAGAGATCCAGCTGCTATCGCTGCCCCTGATGCTTGAGGGCCGTGACATCGCCGCCCAATCGCAGACGGGCACCGGCAAGACAGCAGCATTTTTGCTGGGGCTGTATCAGCACTTGCTAAACAACCCGGCACCGCCCGAGCGCAAACCCAACGACATTCGGGCGCTGATCCTGGCGCCGACGCGCGAACTGGCGATCCAGATTCACAAGGACGCCGAACTGCTGGCCGGCAACTGCGATTTTCGCATTGCGCTGGCCTATGGTGGCACCGACTACGAAAAACAACGCAAACAAATCCAGGAAGGCGCTGACATCCTGATCGGCACTCCCGGACGCATTATCGACTACTTCAAGCAGAAGGTATTTTCGCTCAAGCGCGCCCAGGTCGCCGTCCTCGACGAGGCGGATCGCATGTTCGATCTGGGTTTCATCAGCGACATTCGCTACCTGCTGCGACGCATGCCGGCTCCAACCGAGCGACTCAATCTGCTGTTCTCTGCCACGCTGTCGCATCGCGTGATGGAACTGGCCTACGAACACATGAACAACCCGGTCGATCTGAAATCCCAGTCCGATCAGATCGCCGCTGAAAAAGTCAGCCAGCAGCTTTTTCACCCATCATCAGAAGAAAAAATTCCACTGCTGCTTGGCCTGCTGGCCGATCGCAAACCCGAGCGCTGCATTGTGTTCGTCAACACCAAGCGCGCAGGCGAACGCGTGCTGGCCTACCTGCAGGCCAACGGCGTATCGGCCGATGTACTGTCCGGCGATGTACGGCAGAAAAAGCGCCAGCGACTGATCGAAAACCTCACCAGTGGCACGCTCAACACGCTGATCGCGACAGATGTCGCCGCACGCGGCCTGCACATTGAAGGCGTGAGTCACGTGTTCAACTACGATCTGCCTCAGCAGGCGGAAGACTACGTTCACCGCATCGGTCGCACCGCGCGTGCCGGCGCATCCGGCGAGGCGATTTCATTTGCCTGTGAGCAATACGTCTTCTCGCTACCCGAGATCGTGGAGATGCTCGGTCACGAGATCGCCTCGTCACCGATCACGGAAGAATTGTTGATCGAACCCAAAAAGCCCACCAGCCGCCCCCGATCCGCGCGGCCGAACCGGCCACGAGGCAAGTCATCGGGCAAGCCATCTGGCAGCTCCAATCGCAGACGACGCGGCTCAGGCAGCGGCAATTCGGGCGGGCAAAGTCGCAAACCCAGCACCAAAGCCGCGACCTGACACTGCAAGCGCTGTTTTTTACACGCTTTTTTCCTTACTATCCGCAGCCATTCTATTTTCCGGAAAAGCAAAGCCATGGACTTCGCCCTCGCACGATCCAACATGATAGAGCAGCAAATCCGTCCCTGGGACGTGCTCGATCAACGTGTGCTGGACGCCTTGGCCACGCTGCCACGCGAGAATTTCATACCCGAATTGCACCGCAAGCTCGCCTACTCCGACACCCGAATCCCTCTGGATGATCGCGGCTACTCGCTGAATCCCAACATCGAGGCGCGACTGCTGCAGGCGGCGGTGCTGGAAAGCGACGACAGAACGCTGATCATTGGCAGCGGCAGCGGTTACCTGGCAGCATGCGCTGCACTTCTGTGTAAGCACGTTGAGGCGATTGACGACAGCCAGGCGGCAAACGATCGAGCAAGTGCCAACGCCGAACAATGCGGTGTCGACAACATCAAATTCATCACTGGTGACCTGATCGCCGATCTGCCCGACAAGACCACCTACGACGCGATCATCGTCAACGGCTCTATGCAGAGCGTGCCGGCCAAACTGAAGAATCGCCTGACTTTGATGGGGCGGCTGGTGGTCACCGTCGGCTCCGACAATGCACCGGTAATGGAAGCGCAGGTTATCCGCCGAATCAGCGAAGATGACTGGTTGGTGCAAAGTATCTTTGATACCCATATTCCACCGGTTGGCGAAGCGGCCAACACAGCGCCGGAAACAGCCGGCTTCAAATTCTAAAGACCGCTGTAGTCACCAGCGGCAAGCAACGTAAGCCCTGCCAGAACAGGGCTTAATCGGCGAGCGGCGTCCAAAGCCGCAAACTCGCCATGCCCGTGTTTTATCCACACTCCCGCTTGCATGCTCGTAGTCGATGCTAATCGTGTAGATATTGGCGTCAGGTAACCCCCGTTCCGTCAAATTCCTACTACATTCTCCTGACTATAAATAAAACAGTCGGCGATTCCTGCCCGGGAGTGCCGACCCGAGAGAATGAGCATGATGCTTCGAGCCTGTTTGCGACGCCCCCTTTTGATCGCCAGCTTGCTGGCGGGATCCAACCAGCTGGCCGCGGCCAATCTAATTGAGATTTACGACATCGCTGTAGAGCGCGATTCCGTCATTCAGGCGACGATCGCGCAGTATGAGGCGGCCCGCCAGGCTCTGCCGCTGGCGCGATCGGCGCTGCTGCCGAATGTCGGACTGAGCGCGGACAAGGCCTACACCCGCGACTACGACACCAGCGAACGCTACGAATCTGACTCGATTACCGCCACCCTGACCCAGAACATCTATGCACCGGCGGCAACTGCGGCAGTTCGCTCGGCGCGCCTGAACATCGCACAGGCAGCGGAGACACTTCTGGAGGCGAGACAGAATTTGATGTTTCGCACCGCACAGGCTTATTTCAACATCCTGACCGCTGACGAGGCCTACCGCGCCGCCAGTTCCTCACGCGAGGCGATCGCCCGTCAAACCGAACAGGCCGAGCGCCGGTTCGAAGTCGGCCTGACCGCCGTGACCGACGTGAAGGAAGCGCAGGCACAGCTCGACCTTGCGATCGCCAACGAAGTGGTGGCCGAGAATCAACTGGCCCTGGCAAAGGAATCGCTGCGCGTGATCATCGCTCAGGAAGTGCCGCCACTGGCCAAGCTGCGAGAAGATGCCAAACTCAACAGCCCCACCCCGCCAGGCCTTGCCGAGTGGCTGAAAATTGCTGAAGAAAACAGTCCGCGTCTGGAAATTGCGCGACTGGACTACGAGCTGGCGCGGATGGACGTGAAGTCCGAGCGCGCCGGGCGCAAACCGCAGGTCAGCCTGATCGGCGGCTACACCAACAGCACCACCGAATCAGACAATTTCCCGGATCGTGAGCAGGCACAGCTCAAACTGCAGCTCAACTACTCGCTGTACACCGGTGGTCAGACCAGTGCGCTGATTCACCAGGCCAAGTCGCGCTCACAGCAGGCATCACTGAACTATGAGACAGTCCGACGAGCGGTTGAACAGGATACTCGCGATGCGTTTTTGTCTGTCATCGCCGATATCAGCCAGGCCAAAGCGCTGCAACAGGCCCTGAAATCGACAGAGGTTGCGCGAGAGGCAACACAGGCGGGATTTGATGCCGGTACGCGTACCGCGGTGGAAGTGCTGGTTTCGCTGCGCGATACATTCAGTGCCTACGCCGACTACGCGGCCGCCAGACATCAGTTCGTGTTGCGCAGTCTGCAATTGCGCCAGGCAGCCGGCATACTGATCGAGGATCACCTCGAGGCGGTCAATCGCTCGCTCGAGTGATGTTGCCGGTTTTTATCGATCGAATAGACGGCCATCCATGATGGCCGTTTTTTATTCTGCGAGGACAAATCGGGTTCCGCAGTAGGGACAGTCGGCGGTGTCGCTCTCTTCCAGCGGAATGTAGACGCGCGGGTGCGAATTCCACAGCCCCATGGACTCAGTGGGGCAGTAGGCCGGCAGCTCATCTCGCTTGATCACGACCGGCTCTGGTGGTTGTTTGTTGTCAGTTGCTGTCATGGTGTTCTCATGTCGGGTCGCGGCAGGTATCAAACCGCTGTCAGCCAATGGCCATATTTTTCTGTTTTGCCCGCCACTGCATCAAAAAACATCTGTTGCAGCCGGGTGGTTATCGGGCCACGTGTGCCACTGCCGATCGTTCGGTTATCGAGCTCTCGGATCGGTGTGATCTCTGCGGCAGTGCCGCTGAAAAAAGCCTCGTCAGCGATATAGACCTCGTCGCGCGTGATGCGGCGTTCAATCACCGGCACGCCGATATCGGCAGCCAGCTCCATCACCGTCTGACGCGTGATGCCATCGAGTGCAGAGGTCAGATCCGGGGTGTGTATCTGACCGTTGCGCACGATGAAGAAATTCTCTCCCGACCCTTCCGCGACGTAGCCTTCGACATCGAGCAGCAGCGCCTCGTCGTAGCCATCTTCCATCGCCTCCTGCAACGCCAGCATGGAGTTCATGTACTGGCCGTTCGCCTTGGCCTTGCACATGGCGATGTTGACGTGATGGCGAGTGAAGGATGAAGTTTTAATGCGAATGCCTCGCTCCAGGCTCTCGCTGCCCAGATAGGCGCCCCACTCCCAGGCGGCGATCATGCAGTGCACCGAGAGATTATCGGCGCGCAGCCCCATGCCTTCGGAGCCATAAAAACACATGGGTCTGAGGTAGGCCGAATCGAGGTTGTTCTTCTTCACAACATCGCGCTGCACCTGACACAGGGTGTCAAAATCCCAGGGGATATCCATACGCAGGATCTTGGCCGAGTTGAACAGCCGCGTGGTGTGCTCAGCCAGCTTGAAGATTGCCGGGCCTTTGGGGGTTTCATAGGCACGCACGCCTTCAAACACACCCATACCGTAATGCAGGGTATGGGTCAGAACGTGTACTTGTGCCTCCCGCCAGGGCAGCCATTCTCCATCAAGCCAGATGATGCCGTCGCGATCTGCCATTGACATGATCGGTTGTCTCCTGAATCTGTGCAGTGACCCGTCGCTGGGATCAGTGTAGTTGACCAAAGGGTACATACCGGACGCCGACAAGCGCGTGCGACCCGTTGCGGATCACAACACCAGCCACCCCTGCTACGCCGCGGGCCAGACCATGCGGGCAACAGCGTCAATAAAGGCGGGTGGCAACCGGATCTGTGGCGAAGCCGGCAGACGGTACAGACTGCTGTGCAGCACGCATGCGTCGCCTGCGTTACCGGAAAGAGACTGCGCCGCAGTACCGCGCACTCTCACATGCTGAATATTGAACCATAAACTCGATATCGGCACTACCACCCGCGCCATGATTGACGTCATAAAACACTCTTCCGGGCGCGCACGGCAATCCCCTGCCGGAGCGACAGCTTAAAAATCAGCCTCAGTCACCCGGCTGCCAACGAGCCCCCGCACAGCGAGGGTACGTGCGTTTCCCACATATAAAGAAATCGGCACGCCAGTGGCGGGTCCGGTTTACCCTTAGTGACGGCTGAAGTACACTCCCCAGCCGACTCGCCGTGCGGGCTCGCGCGCAAACGACAATCCACAGCACGTGTATGACTAGTTCACCTGGCACTGAAATCGACGCCGACGACCAATCCGCGCCCACCGCCCGTCAATTCGAGTTGCGCAAGGTCAGCATCAGCATCGACAAGACGCCGATCATTCACGATGTCAGCTTCTCCCTCGAGAAAGGCATGATCGGCTGTCTGCTCGGTCCGAGTGGATCGGGCAAATCCACTCTGTTGCGCGCGATCGCGGGCTTTGAATCCCTGAGCGAAGGCGAGATGTTCATCCGCGGTGAGTCTGTGGCCAGTAAATCCAGGCAGACACCGGCCGAGCAACGGCGCATCGGCATGATGTTTCAGGACCTCGCGTTGTTTCCGCATCTGAATGTCAACGAGAATGTCGCATTCGGCATTCGCTCGCTGCCGCGCGATACGATAAAAAAGCGCACTGCAGAATTGCTGGAGATCGTCAACTTGCAGCGCTACGGCAAACAGTTTCCACACGAACTGTCTGGCGGACAGCAGCAGCGAATCGCCCTGATACGGGCCATGGCACCGCGACCCGATTTACTCTTGCTGGACGAACCCTTCAGCAGCCAGGACACCGAATTGCGCGTGCAGCTGGCACAGGAGGTTCGCGAGATTCTGAAACAGGACAACGTCACTGCGATTCTGGTAACCCACGACCAGCACGAAGCATTTGCCATTGCCGACGGCATTGGTGTGCTGAACGAGGGGCGGTTGTCCCAGTGGGACAGCGCCTACAATCTTTACCACACACCGCAGGACAGATTCGTTGCCGATTTTATCGGTGAGGGCGTCTTTATTTGCGGCAATATCATCGACGAGCAAACCGTGCAGACCGAGCTTGGTAACGTCACAGGTGAGCTGGCGTTTAATCTTCCACGCGGCATGGAAATCGATCTACTGGTCAGACCCGACGACATCATTCACGATGACTACAGTACGTTTCGTGGAACCGTACTGAAAAAGAACTTCCGCGGCGCCGATCACCTTTACACACTGCGTATGCCAGGCGGCACCAACGTGATGTGCCTGGCGCCGAGCCACCACGATCATCATCTGGGTGAGTCGATCGGTGTGCGTCTGAAAATCGATCACCTGGTGGCTTTTCAAAAAAAATAGCAAGGCGAACAAAATTATTCGAGCTTGCGTGCGGCACGCTTACGAAACACCTGCATTTCTTTAAGCGCCTGCTTGTCGCCCTTTTCTTCAGCCACTGCTATCCCCGTATCCCAGCTTTCAACTGCCTGCTGATGCCGCCCGGTCTCGTCATAACACTTGCCAAGAATCTTCCACGCCGCACTGTACTGAGGATCCATTTCAACGGCTTTTTGCAGATGCTCAATCGCGTCTTCGTAAGACTTTTCAGCCAAACAGGCATTGCCCAGCGAATAGCGCAGCATGGCGTTGTCCATCCCCTTTGCCAGCATGGCTTCAAAGTTTGCTCGGCTCACCTCAACTCTCCTTCAAAGCCACCAGCATAGCCTGATTGCGCAACCCTTGCGATACGTCGCCGACAGTACCCAGATCGACGTGCAGCAGTGCACGAAGCGATTGGAATAACTGCAAAAGCTCGCCTGCGTCGAGCAGGAACTCCGGCCTCGACGGGCCGCAGGCCGGATCGGCCTTATCCTTGACAAAGGTTTGGTAAAACAACATACCACCCGGTGCCAGCAACGAATCGATACGACGACAAAAGTCACGATCGAGATAGTTTGAAACCACAATCACGTCGTATTGATCATCGACGCTGGCAAAATCTGCCGTGTCACCTTCTATGGTTTCGATCGTCAGGCCTTTGTCCCGTGCGTGCTGTTGCACAAGCGCAAGCGCCTGAGCTGAAATATCCATAGCGGTAGTCTGCAGACCATACTCTGCCAGCAACAGCGCGTTTCCACCGCGACCGCAAGCGACATCCAGCGCGCGGCCGGATGATGGCAACAGATAGGCGTAATCGCGCAATGCACGACAGGCCACAGGCACATCGTCATTGGCCCGGGAATAGATCTGATTCCAGCGGCGACGAGCGTCTTCGGCATTTTCAGTCATTGTCACTTACGCCAAAAATGTGGTGTCAGGATGACCAGCAGGGTGAGTATCTCCAACCGGCCAAGCAGCATAGCAACACACAGGATGCTCAATTGTATGGAATCGAGCGAACTGTAGTTAGCGCCGACCTGCCCCAATCCTGGACCCAGGTTATTCATGCACGCCACCACCGCGGAAAAAGCGGTTTCCTGATCGAGCCCGGTCGCCATCAACGTCAGCAGCATCACGGCGAGGATCACGACGTAAGTTGCAAAAAACCCCCAGACGCCGTCAATCACTCTGTCAGGTATCGTCTTTCGACCGACCTTAACCGGCAAGGTCGCATGCGGATGAACCATACGCACCAGTTCGCGAATCCCCTGCTTGAACAACAGCAGCACGCGAATCACTTTCATGCCACCACCGGTTGAGCCGGAACAGCCACCGACAAAACTTGCAAACAATAACAAGACCGGCAAAAAACCGGGCCAGTTAAAATACTCAGCCGTTGTAAAACCGGTGGTGGTTGCGATAGAGACCACCTGAAATACCCCGTTCAGCAACGCGGTTTGAAAATTGGCGGTATCGGTGACGTAGAGGTAGCCGACCGACACCAGGCACAGCGAAAGGATCATGCCGATAAACATCCGAAACTCGCTATCGGCTAAGTAGTGTTTCAGGGAACGGTTGCGCCAGGCCATATAGTGCAGCGCGAAATTGGCGGCCGAAATCAGCATGAAAACCACGGCAATCATTTCGATCGTGCTGCTTTGAAAGTAGCCGATACTCGCATCGTGAGTGGAAAAGCCACCGATGGCGACGGTGGAAAAGCTGTGCCCAATCGCATCGAACAGTGACATGCCCGCCAACCAGTACGCCAGACAACAGGCAACTGTCAGCCCGAAATAGATGTACCACAGCATTTTTGCCGTATCGGCGATTCGGGGTGTCATCTTTTCTTTCTGAGGCCCGGGGGTCTCGGCCCGATACAACTGCATACCGCCAACGATGCCAAGCAACGGAAGGATGGCAACCGCCAATACGATAATACCCATACCACCCAGCCATTGAACCAGCTGGCGGTAGAGCAAAATGCCTTCGGGCAGGTTGTCCAGACCCACTATGACGGTGGCCCCGGTCGTCGTAAAGCCGGACATGGATTCAAAAATACTTTGGGCGGCACTAAGTTCCAGTGGCTCATAGAGAAAAAGGGGCAGAGCACCGAACACACCCAATACCGTCCAGAACATCACAACGATAACGAAGCCGTCTCTTGAATTGATGGGCACATTGTGGCTGCGCAATGGCAGGTAGGCACAAAGGCCCGTGACGAGCGTTAATAAAAACGCATAGAAAAAAGGTGCTGCCGCGCCGTCGTTGTAGTAGAGAGACACAATTGCCGGCAGCAACATGGTTGCGCTGAACAGGCACAACAGTATGCCGACAACCCTGACTACAACGAGCAGTTGCATCAGTAGGTTACGCCAACCTGGAAGAGATTCTCGACATTGGCGATATCGCGCTTGTCGACGACCAGCACGATCAGGTGATCACCCGCCTCAATCACAAAATCAGAATCGGCGATGGTCACTGTCTCGCCACGGACAATGGCCCCTATTATGGCGCCGTCTGGCAGAGGCAACTCCGAGATCTTTCGCCCCACAACACGCGAGGTATTTTCATCACCGTGCGCGACGGCCTCCAGCGCCTCGGCGGATCCACGACGCAGTGAATGCACTGCGACCACATCGCCGCGTCTGATATGGGTCAACAGCGCACCAATGGTGATGGAGTGGGGAGAGATCGCAAGATCGATAAAGCCTTTTTCGACGAGCTCGACGTAGGCGGGCCGATTGATCAGTGACAGCACTTTGTTCGAGCCCATCTTGCGCGCCACCATGGCTGAGAGGATGTTGGCCTCATCGTCGTTGGTCAGCGCACAGAACAAATCCATTTTGCCGATATTTTCCTCGGCCAGCAGATGCTGATCGGCGACATCGCCATTCAGTACCATGGCCCGATCAAGCAACTCGGCCAGTTCCTGCGCACGGTCGGGATGCTTTTCCACCACTTTGACCTTGTAACGATGTTCCAGCCGTTGCGCGAGTGCAAACCCGATGTTGCCGCCCCCGGCAATCATGATGTGACGTGAGGGTTGATCGAGTTTGTGAAACTGCTGCATCACCGCCACGGTGTTTTCACGCGATGCGATATAGAACACGATGTCATCCGTCTGGATAACAGTCTCGGCATCGGGAATGATCGGTACGTTGTCGCGATAGAGCGCGGCTATTCTGACTTCGATGTCTGGCAGCAGATCAAAGATTCGCTGCGGCACCCGGCCAGTCATCGGCGCGGATTCCTCGGCAATCACGCCGACCAGCCGCACTCGCCCGTCGGCAAAATCGATAACCTGAAACGCACCGGGGTGTTCGATGATTCGCTCGATATGATCGGTAACCAGACGCTCGGGACTGATCAGTACGTCGATGGGTATATGTTTGTGTTTGAATAACTTGTCGCCTTTCGCCATGTATTGCTGCGAGCGAATTCGGGCAATTTTAGTCGGCGTGCGAAACAGCGAGTAGGCAACCTGACAGGCGATCATGTTGGTCTCATCGCTGTTGGTCGCCGCGACGATCATCTCGGCGTCTTCTGCGCCCGCCAGCTCAAGAATGTTGGGATGCGCGGCATGGCCAACAACGGTGTTCAGATCCAGCCGGCTCTGCAGTTCCTGCAGGCACGTGCGATCCGTATCCACGACGGTGACGTCGTTGTTTTCTACCGCCAGGTTCTGCGCGACGGTCGAGCCGACCTGGCCTGCGCCCAGCACTATGATTTTCAATGGAAGCTTCCGGTTGGTCTGGTCGCGTTCGATCGGGCACCGGGCTGCCGGCAGCGAATCGTGATCACTGCGCCGCGGCCCTGCAATGGACGTGTTGGATCAATCAAGAGTCTTGTCCGCTTTGGGCGCGAATCAATCCTGACGCTTTCGCCCGGCCTGGATGCCGACACTACGCAGCTTGCGATAGAGGTGCGTACGCTCCATACCCACCACGCGTGCCAATTCGACGATATTGCCGTCGACCATTTCCAGTTGACGTTGCAGATAGAAGCGCTCGAACTCGGTGCGCGCCTCACGCAGCGGCAGCTCCAGTGGCAGCCGCATGACATCCCCTGACATTTCATAGCTTGCGCCCTGCCCGCTGCCGACCAGGTTCTCGAGTTCAGGCAAATCGATCTCGACGTTGTCACCGAGTATCAACAATCGCTCCACCAGATTGGTTAGCTCGAGAATATTGCCCGGCCAGTCGAAGTTGCGCAGCCGGTTTTGCGCGGCCACGGTAAAGTGGCGATACGGCAGTCCGCGGTTCTCGACCAGCTGATCGACGTGATAGCTGAGCAGCGCCGGCACATCCTCGCGATGCTCCCGCAGCGGCAGGCTCTCGACCACCATCGTCGACAAGTGCTGATACAGCGTTTCGTTGAATTCGCCCTGCTTGATGAACCGTTCCAGATCGGCCGAAGTGGTGGCGATAATGCGGGCTGAAAAACGCACGGCACTCGCACCTTCGCGCGCGATCTCGCCTTTTTCAATCGCGGTGAGCACAATTGATTGCGCGGTCAGCGGCAGTTCCTCAACGTCGATCAGGCACAGTGTGCCACCAGCCGCCGACTCCAGATAACCCGCACTGTTCTGATTGCCGAGCAGTTCGCGCGCGGCACTGGCCGCCGAAATGCTGTCGCAACGGAGCGCGACATAGGGTCGATCTGCGCGTTTGCTTGCCTCGTGCATATGCTGTGCGATCAGCATCTTGCCCGTTGCACGTTCGCCGCTGATCAATACGCTGGCATCGCTGCGGGTGGCGGATTGCTCGATCGCTTCGCGAATATCCCGCATGTGGCTGCTGGTGCCGATCAGTTCGGGCAGCTTGGGGCGCTGGCTTGCGACATCGGCCTGACCGGCATCCGGGACAAACGATGCCAGTGCCTTTTCAACGGTCAACAACAGCCGCGCGAGCGACAGCGGCTTTTCAATGAAATCCACAGCACCCAGGCGGGTCGCCTCGACCGCCGTTTCAACGGTGGCGTGCCCGGATATCATCACCACCGGGAACTTCAGCTCGCCGGCTTCACGCCAGCTCTTTAGCAGGCTGACGCCGTCTTCATCCGGCATCCAGATATCCAGCAGGACCAGATCCGGCAGGTGCTCAGCGATCGATTCGCGTGCAGATTGCACGTCTGCAGCCACATGGACGGCATAGCCTTCGTCTTCGAGGATCTCCTTGACCAGCTCGCGAATGTCGGGCTCATCGTCAACCACCAGTACCTGTTGCTGACTCATGCCGCATCTCCGTGCAGCGATGCGTAATTGGGCAAAACGGGAATCCAGAGCGACACCAGCCCGCCACCTTCCGGTGGATTGCTGGCATGGACTGAGCCGCCGTGCTCTTCGATGATTTTCTTGACGATCGCAAGCCCGATACCGGTGCCCTTCTTTTTGGTGGTGACGTAGGGCTCGAACAGTCGATCGAGCAGATCCTGCGGAAAGCCGGGGCCGTTGTCCTGGAAGCGCATTTCTATCTGCTCGCCATTGTCGGAGTGAACCAGCGAGGTCGCAATGGTAAGCCGGCGCGACTCGTGGGGAACGTCGGATGCGGCCTCGAAGGCATTTTTAATGACATTGTGCAGTACCTGCCGGATGCGATTGGCATCGCCGGCGATATCGGGGATGTGGTCGGCAAGCGCAAGTGTAATGCAATTTTGCTCATCGCCTTCGAGATACAGATAACTGATCTCACTAATCAATTCATTAATCGAGGTGCGCTTGAACTCCATGCTCGGCGCATTGGCGTATTCGGCAAACGCCTTGACCATCGACTTCATCGCGCCAACCTGGGTGACAATGGTGCCGGTGAGCTTCTGCAGTGTCGCCGCATCATCGCCCTGAAGCTTGCTGGCGTATTTGCGTTGCAGCCGTTCCGCCGATAGCTGGATCGGCGTCAACGGGTTCTTGATCTCATGCGCCAGACGTCTCGCCACCTCACTCCAGGCCGCGTTGCGCTGCGCCTCAACCACATCGCTGATATCGTCGAACACCAACACATGACCGGTGTAGCCGCGCTGTTCATCGCGCATACTGGCGCCGCGGCAGATCAGCGGGGTGATGCTCGATTCACCACTCAGCTCAAGCTCAATGCTCCACTCGGCGCGATCGGTTTTTAGCAGCGAGTCGATGCCGGCAAAAAACTGCTGCAGCCGCGCATCCTCCAATTGCCGATAATCGCTACAATCCAGCGCTTCCAGCGCCGCGCCATCCGATTGCAGGATAGTTGCCGCGCCAATGTTCCAGGTTCTTATCCGATGTTGCTCATCGAGTGTAATCACGCCGCTGGAAATGCGACTGAGCACCAGTTCCAGGTAGGCGCGCTGACGCTCCGCCTGCTCCTGACTGCTGGCGGCGCTGGCGCGGGCACGCTCGAGCTGATCGGTCATGGCATTGAATGAATCGACCAGATCGCCCAATTCATCGCGGCCGCTGCTGCTCAGACGGCTGGTGTAGTCGCCGGCGGCCACGGTGCGGGTGCCATCGACCAGGTTGTGGACCGGTACCATCAGGCGGCGGGCAGCATAAAAAGCAGCCCAGACAGCCATCATCAGGCACAGGAACATCGCCAGCGTCAGGGTGGCAACCGAACTCTGTTTCAGCGGTTCGCGCAAGTAGGCCAGTTGCCGATAGTTGCGAAAACTTTGCTGAACATTCGCCGCCAGATCGCTCGAACTGCTGGCGATCGGGTAAATCGCGTACAACACCGATACACCGGCCAGTGGATCCGATGAGAAAACCGGTACCACCGATCGCACCTGCAATTCGCCATCACCAGACGGATCGGTGCTCAGATACGGACTGCCGTTGCGCGCACGAGAGATGATGTCATCGGCCGGTCGATTCGGCGACACGGTGAGATTGTCCAGAAACGCGGTACTGGCAATGACTCGATTGTCGGCGCCGATCAGGGTCAGTTCGCTGGCCTCGGAGTCACTGCCGAGCTCATTGAGCACCAACACCGCAAGCTCAGGCGGCACGTCGGCCAGGCGATTGGAGAGCTCCAGTGTCGTCTTTTGACGCGTTCGCATGTAGACATTCAGCGAATCCCTGCTCAAACCCAGCGCATCATCCAGCGCGCGCTCGACTTCCACATCGAACCAGCTTTCGATATTGGAATTCAGAAATCGCACCGAGAAGGAATACACCAGCGCCATCGGCAGCAGCGCCATGGCGACGAAAACGATCACAAGCTTCAACGTCAACCGGGAACCGGATACGTTGTCGCGCACATCGGAGATCAAGCGCCAGACGCTGGCCAGGATCAGCATGCCAATAACGATCAGCGCCAGTACGGTGCCGAACAACAGCGTCTGGTACAGCTGGCCGAAGTGATCGAGATGCTCGCCGGTGTTGGCGACGAAATACAGCGTGATGATCAGAAAGACAAACAGCAGCCCCATCAGCAGCAGGCTGTTGGCCAGACGCCTGACTAGTTGAGCGACCATTTGAAAACCTCGCTCTCCATCTGCCAGGCGCGCGACACCAGCGCCTGGGCCATCAGCGGCCCCGGCAATCGCGTGCGGTCGAGTCCAATTCGAACACTGGCCGTATAGCGCTTGTGGCTCTTTATCCGGTTTGCCGGAAGCAGTGGGTAACGGCTGAGACTGCCGAGATGACGAAGCGCCTGGTCCAGGCTGCGGTAGTTGGTGGTGTTGCCGGTTCGTACTTCGACCACCCGGAAATGTCGGGTCAGGTCGTAGTAGAACAATCGGTAGCGAATGCGGCGCTCGAATACCGGTGTGTCGAGCCACCAGCGACGGTTGCGATGCACTGCAAGCTCGACCACGAAGTTCAGCTCGACCCCGTTGACCAGTGCTTTGGCCGGCGCATCGGCAAGCTCGATCAGCGCAAAGCAATCGAGGTAGTACATGTCATCGACCAGATAGGTACCCGCGCTCTCAAACCGCAACACAGCAGACTGGAGGCTTGTCGAGGCCACCAGCAGTGCGAGGATCAATGCATATACAAAGGACGCCGACACGCTCCGGTTTTGCGTCCACTGCGAGCTGGAAAAGATGCGCAGAGTCATACTTTCTCGAGTATCGCATAGTAGAACCCGTCAGCTTCATGCTGACCCGGCAATATCTGGCGCCCGTGCTGACAGCTGTAGCCCCAGGCATCCAGCAATGGCAATTCTCGCGCGTCATCGGTGGCATCGAGAAAACGAGCGATGACCTGTTCGTTTTCGCAGCGCAACACCGAGCAAGTGGCGTAGAGCATCCGCCCGCCCGCGGACAGCAATGGCCAAAGCGCCTGCACAAGTTCGAGTTGCAGATCGGTCAGCGCAGCGATATCCGAATCGCGACGCAGGCGACGGATGTCGGGGTGTCGGCGCAACACGCCGAGCGCCGAGCAGGGCGCATCGAGCAGAATTCGATCGAACGGCTCACCATCCCACCAGGCGGACGGGTCAGCCGCATCGGCGCAAACGGTTTTAGCATCGTGGCCGAGACGGGCCAAATTTTCTGTCACCCGCTCCAGCCGACTGGCGCTTGAATCGAGCGCCAGCAACTTGGCCGTTGGCTGAAGCTCCAGGATATGGCCGGACTTTCCGCCCGGTGCGGCACAGGCGTCGAGCACGCGCTGCCCGGGCTCTACCGCCAACAGCTGGGCCGCCAGCTGAGCGGCGGCATCCTGGACTGAAAAGTGTCCGCTCGCGTAGCCTGGTAACTTATCTATCTGCGCATTGCCGGTAATCTGGATTGCGTCACTGGCAAGCTCATGTGCCCGGGCGTCGATGCCGGCACCGGTCAACGCATTGATCATCTGCACGCGATCCTGTCGCCTGCGATTGGTGCGCAGCGTCAGAGGCGCGCGCGCGTTGCCAGCTGCAACGATCTCCTGCCATTGATCGGGCCAGTCTGCCACCAACAGATCGAGCAGCCACTCGGGATGTGCGGTCATCGCAACGCGGTCGCGCTCAAGGCTTGCGAGCAAGGCTTCGCGCTCGCGAAAGTACTTGCGAATCGTGGCGTTGATTAAACCGCGCGCCCACGGCTTGCCGAGCTTTTTCGCCAGTCGCACGTAGGAATCGGCGACCGCGTAGTCGGGCGTGCGCATGTATTCGGCCTCGTAGAGACCCAGCCACAGCGCCACCCGCACGTCCGCATCCCGATTGCGCAGCGGTTTGTTCAGCAAGCGCATCAATAAGGCATCGAGCCGAAAGCTCCAGCGCATGGAGCCAAAGCTCAGCTCCTGCAAAAACGCAGCGCCGCGAGTGTCGAGTGACTGCTGCGCCTTTGGCAACATGTCCGCTAACGACTTGCCATCAGCGATTACGGCCGTCAGTGTTCTGACGGCGAGCAGGCGTACGCCGTCCTCAGATTTAGCCACACTGCGTGCCCACAGCCAACGCGCGGCTGTTGAGAAAATCGCGCACATGCACGGGCTTGCGGCCTGGCGCCTGCAACTGCAACAGCCGCAGCACGCCGTCGCCAGTGGCCACGTCAATGCCCTGCTCACTGGCAGCCAGCACCTCTCCAGCGGGTCGATCGCTGCGATCCGCAGCCACGGCCGCCCCCCAAACCCGCAGCATCTGACCATCCAGGGTGAACTGTGCGACCGGCCAGGGATTGAATGCGCGAATCTTGCGATCGATTGCGACCGCGCTTTCCGACCAGTTGATGCTGGCCTCGCGTTTACTCAGTTTATGGGCATAGGTGGCAAGACTCTCATCCTGCGGCACTGGCGAGCTTTCACCCTGCACAATCGTAGGCAGCACCTCCTGCAGCGCCGAGGCCCCAAGGCTGGCAAGTTCGTCATGTAGCGACCCGCCCGTTGTCTCCGGCAAAATCTGACACTCTCGCATCAACCATACATCCCCGGTATCAAGTCCCGCCGCCATCTGCATGATGCTGACCCCACTGGTCGAATCACCGGTTTCGATTGCTCTTTGAATTGGGGCGGCACCGCGCCACCTGGGAAGGAGAGAGGCATGAATGTTCAAACAGCCATAACGAGGCAGATCCAGCACCGACTGCGGCAACAGCAGGCCGTAGGCGGCGACGACAATGACATCCGGGCTGTAGCCTGCAAGCGTCTGCTGGACTGACGCCGACTTGAGGGTCTCCGGTTGCTCGATTGGCAGATCCAGTGTCTCGGCCACTTGCTTGACCGGGCTGGCTGTCGGTCGCCGCCCCCGACCGGCCGGCCGGTCCGGCTGGGTGTAAACCGCAACCACACGGGTCATCTGTGCCAGCATTTGCAGCGCCGGCACAGAAAAATCGGGGGTGCCGGCATAGACAACGCGCAATCCACTAATCGTCATGACATTTTAAAGTATTCAGGGAAGAAAAACACCCTGCCCGGGGCAGTCGTATGACGCCACGGGTCAGGCTGGTACTACGCAGAGCTGACATGCCAAATCACCGCTGCCACATCAGGACCGCGACACAAAAACCAGGTGAGCACAGCCAGATCATTTGCCTGCACCACCTGCGCCCCCAACAACGTCAAGGATGCGAGCTTTGTCGGCGCGACTGCAGCGCAGCCGCTAGCGCACCTTCTCGTTTTTGAGCATTTTCTTGCGAATTCGATTGCGCTTGAGCGCCGACAGATAATCGACAAACAACTTGCCATCCAGATGGTCGACTTCATGCTGGACGCACACGGCGAGCAATCCATCAGCGTCCATTTCATAGGATTCGCCGTTGCGATCGAGCGCCCGGAAACGGATTTCAGCAGAGCGCTCCACATCCTCGTATACACCGGGAATCGACAGACATCCCTCCTCGCCGACACCGGCCCCGGTGCTTTCGAGGATTTCAGGGTTGATCAGCGTCAGCGGCGCGTCCTTGTGCTCGGACACGTCAATGACAACAATCCGCCGATTGACGCCGACCTGCGTCGCCGCCAATCCAATCCCCGGCGCGTCGTACATGGTTTCGAGCATGTCATCCAACAGCGTCAGCACTTCGGCATCGACAGCATCGACCGGTTTTGCGATTTCGCGCAGCCGTTTGTCGGGGTAAATCAGGATATCCAGAAGCGCCATGGGATTGTGTGAAGTTTACGGGGCGCACAATTTTACAGAGTTTCAGCGCAAACGTTAGTCCAGACCACGCAGCGGCACCAGAAAATTACTGCCGGCGCACGAATATGGAAGCTGACCGGCCGATAGTCGGCGTGTTGGCACTGAATTTGGTACATCCGGGCAATCTAACCAGCGCTCCGTTGCCACGGCACGAGCCACTAGCAAACTACTGCCAAGCCATCCGGATCAATATGATATTCGCTGCCTCCTCCCGATCGCGCAATTCCTCTGCTGATTTCCAACGCCCACAGTTGCATCGCGCGCTCAGCGTAATCGCACTCGCGACGCTGGTCTCAGCCTGCGCGAGCAAACAGCCGGATGCGCTGAACGCCGGTGAAGATTACTGGGAGAAGGTTCGAACCGGCGATCTGCAGGTTGTCACCGGCAACCCGGAGAACAACACGCTTGTTGTCGAAGACGCAGCTTTCCAACCCGCCCAGCAGGCATCGCGCTCCAGCAAGCCGAGCCAGCAGCAAAAATCTCTGCGCGCACTGGCTGAAGATTCCGTTCGCGCCGACAATCCGGGCGCCTATACCGTTTCTGACGGCGACACCCTGTGGGATATTTCGGAACGCTTTCTGAGCCGCCCGTGGCTGTGGCCTGAAATCTGGCACGTCAACCCGCAGATCGGCAATCCGCATTTGATCTTTCCGGGTGACAAGATCGCACTGACCTACGTCGATGGCAAGCCTCGGCTGCAACTGCTGCGCGGCGAATCGGAAGTCACCACTGTGCCGGCATCGTCCAACCCAATCTCTACCTTCCCGCTGGATGCGATTGAGGAGTTTCTGGTCAAGCCCCGCGTTGTGACCAGCGCTCAGCTTAAGTCAGCGCCGTACGTGGTGAGCGCAGAAGACGATCGACTGATCAGCGCCGCCGGTGACAAAATCTATGTGCGCGGCACCGAATCGGACGGCAACTCGGCGCGCTACAACGTGTACCGGCCTGGCAAGGCGCTGGTAAACCCTGAGAACAAAGAGGTGCTGGGACACGAGGCGGTACTGGTATCGACAGCCCGCATGGTGCGCGCCGGTGACCCTTCGACGCTGCTGATCACCTCCAACACCCGCGAGACGCTGGTGGGCGATCGCATCATGACAGCCGACGAACTGGCGTTTCCGGACAACTTTCGCCCCAAGCCATCAGCGCTTGAAAAAAAGGGCCAGATCATTTCGGTGTTCGACGCCGTCAGTCGCAGTGGCCAGAATCAGGTCGTGGTGCTGAACATGGGTGAGCAGGATGGCGTGACCCCGGGCGACGTGATGGCGGTCATCAGCGATGATCGTCAAGTTCGCGATACGATCTCAGGGGTCAAAAATGACTGGGTGACTATCCCGGGCGATCGCTCCGGCATCGTAATGGTTTTTCGCACTTTTGAACGCGTCAGCTATGCGCTGATCATGGAAGCCAACCGAGCCGTGAAGATCTACGACCGCGTCGCTTCAACGCTGTAGAGCCGTACCGCCGTATCCCTCCCGGATGCAGTCGCATCCGGGAACACTTGCCCGGACTTTCGCCGCCAGCCATTGACGGCTACCATTGCCCTCCCCCAAGACACGAAGCTGTAACCTGTGTCCTCAATCGAATCGAACGACAACCTCGTCCACTGGCTGCGACTGGTTCGCACCCACGGAATCGGCCCCAAAGCGATCGCCACACTGCTGGCAGCATTCGAGACGGTCGACAAACTGTTCCAGGCCAATGGCTCCCAACTGCGATCGACTGGCCTTAGCGACAAACAGATCGCGGCCCTGCAACAGGAATCCACACTGCAAGAGGTCGAGATCGATCTCGACTGGCAGTCGCAGGCTGACGATCGCACCATCATTTCGCTGGATTCGCCGCGCTACCCCGCACTGCTCAAACAGATTGCCAGCCCGCCACCGGTGTTGTTCGTGCGTGGCGATGTCGATGTACTGCACGCACCGCAACTGGCAATCGTAGGCAGCCGCAAGCCGACGAGCTATGGCAAACGGGTGGCCGGAAGGCTCGCGGCCGACCTCGCGCAGGCGGGTATCACGGTCTGCAGCGGGCTGGCCTATGGCATTGACGCGGCGGCACATCAGGCCACACTGGCCGCGGATGGATTGACCGTGGCCGTCACCGGCACCGGGCTGGATCGCGTCTACCCTGCCAACCATCATACGCTGGCACACGAGATCGCCAGCCGAGGCGCGCTGGTATCGGAATTCCCGATTGGCACGAACCCGCGCCCGGCCTTCTTCCCGCGCCGCAATCGCATCATCAGCGGTCTGAGTTTCGGCACCCTGGTCGTCGAGGCTGCGATCAAAAGCGGATCACTAACCACCACCGCGCACGCCACCGAGCAGTCGCGCGAGGTTTTCGCCGTGCCCGGCCATATCGACAATCCGCTGGCACAGGGCTGTCATTCGCTGATCCGCAATGGCGCGACGCTGGTCGAGACAGTGGATGATATTCTCGAGCAGCTGGCGCCCATCCTGCCGCGCAAGCTCACCCTGCCAACGCCGGAAACGGCAACTGAAGACGAACCGCCACTCTCAGATGAACTGAGCAAACTGCTGTCGGTTTTCGAATTTGAACCGCTGACGCTGGACCAGCTGGTCGAGCAAACCGGAATTGACATAGCAACCATCACCGAGCAGATAACCGAACTGGAACTCGGCGGCAGGATTGAATCCAGTGCGACAGGCGCGTACATTCGCACTCATTAGTGGCGATCCGAAGCTGCCAGACGGGCAGACATCGACCCGGCCCGGATAAAAATAAATCTACACAAGCCGCCCGACAGTGCTAAAAGTAGATTTCGCCATCCTTAACAACCTTCACAGATCGTACGGTTTATGAGCAAAAGCCTGATTGTTGTCGAGTCACCGGCAAAAGGTAAAACAATCAAGAAATACCTCGGTAAGGATTTTGAAGTCCTCGCCTCCTACGGGCACGTGCGCGATCTGGTGCCCAAAGAGGGTGCGGTCAACCCCTCCTCGGATTTCGCGATGAAGTACGAGTTGATCGAACGCAACGAGAAACACGTCGACGCGATCATCAAGGCGCTTAAAAAGGCCGATCAACTCTTGCTCGCGACTGACCCGGATCGCGAAGGTGAGGCGATTTCCTGGCATCTCGTCGAGCTGCTGCAGGACAAGGGCGTGCTGGCAGACAAAGACGTCAAACGGGTTGTCTTTCACGAGATTACCAAGGCAGCCGTACAGGATGCCGTCGCCAACCCGCGCGAACTCTCCTACGACCTGGTCAATGCGCAACAGGCGCGGCGCGCACTGGACTATCTGGTCGGCTTCAATTTGTCACCGCTGCTGTGGAAAAAGATCCGCCGCGGCCTATCTGCCGGGCGGGTGCAGAGTCCGGCCCTGCGGCTGATCGTCGAACGCGAAGAGGAAATCCGCAAATTCGTACCTGAGGAATACTGGACTGTCACCACCAATCTGAACAAGGACGAGCAACCCTTTGGCGCGCGCCTGCACACGCTCGATAACGAGCGGGTCAAGCAGTTCACCATCACCAACACCGAGCAGGCAGACGACGTCAAAGCGCGTTTGATGAAAGCGGCCAATGGCTCTCTGGTGGTGTCCAATGTCGAGAAAAAGCAGCGCAAGCGAAATCCTGTCGCGCCGTTTACAACCTCGACACTGCAGCAGGAAGGCGTGCGCAAACTCGGCTTTTCCGCCCAGCGCACGATGCGCACCGCACAGCAACTCTACGAGGGGATCGATATCGGCGGTGAGGGCGCGGTGGGCCTGATCACCTATATGCGTACCGACTCGGTGACTCTGTCACAAGACGCACTCGACGACATTCGGCAGCACATATTGCAACGCTATGGCGACAACTACCTGCCCGAAAAGCCGCATCTGTACAAGAACAAATCAAAGAACGCACAGGAAGCACACGAAGCCGTCAGAATTACCGGTGCCGATCGCACTCCCGACAGCCTGAAGTCCTTTCTGTCGGCCGATCAGATGAAGCTCTACAGCCTGATCTGGAAGCGCACCATTGCCTGTCAGATGATTCACGCGACGATGGATCAGGTCAGTGTCGATCTGGCCTGCGGCGAGGGGCACAGCTTTCGCGCCAGCGGCTCGACCGTGAAATTCCCGGGCTTTCTTGCCGTCTATGAAGAAGACGTCGACGACAGCAAGGACGACAAGGAAAAAGACAAGCGTCTGCCCAACCTGGAAAAGGGCGAAAAGCTTGCGCTGGCCGATATCGATCTGGGTCAGCACTTCACCGAACCGCCACCGCGCTTCACTGAGGCGACGCTCGTCAAGGCGCTGGAAGAGTTTGGCATTGGCCGGCCATCGACCTACGCCAGCATTATCTCCACCCTGCAAAATCGCGAATACGTTGAAATGGACGCGCGTCGATTCTCGCCAACCGATGTCGGCAGTGTCGTCAATCGATTTCTATCGAAACACTTCACGCAGTACGTCGACTACGACTTCACTGCCAACCTCGAAGATGAACTCGATGCGGTGTCGCGCGGGGAAAAAGAATGGGTGCCGCTGATGCACGAATTCTGGAACCCCTTCGAAGCACAGCTAAAAGACAAAGAAGAAAACGTTACCCGCGACGAGGCGATTCAGGCCCGCGAGCTTGGTATTGACCCGGCAAGCGGCAAACCGGTATCAACGCGAATCGGTCGCTTCGGGCCGATGGTGCAAATCGGCACGCGCGACGACGAGGAAAAACCGAAATTCGCCGGCCTGCGCCCGGGCCAGAAAATGGACACGATCACGCTCGAAGAAGCGCTGGAGTTGTTTAAGCTGCCTCGCAAGCTCGGCGAATCACCAGAAGGTGAAAAAATCTCCGCGAGTATTGGACCGTTTGGTCCGTACATCCGCTACGACAGTAAATACGCGTCACTGAAAGAAGACGATCCACACACCATCACACTGGAGCGCGCACTCGAAGTGGTGGCGGCGAAAAAGCAGGCCGATCTGGATCGGATTGTTAAAATTTACGATGAAGACCCTGAGATCCAGGTACTCAATGGTCGCTGGGGCGCCTACCTGACTAACGGCTCCAAAAACGCAAAGCTGACCAAAGAGCAGAAGGAAAAGCCAACAGAAATCGATTTCGAAACGGCCAAGCGTCTACTAGACGAGGCACCTGAAAGACGCGGTCGAGGTAAAAAGAAGGCGGCGGCTAAAAAGACGGCGGCAAAGAAAACGTCGGCCAAAAAGGCCACGTCCAAAAAGAAAGCGGCGTCAAAGAAAAAAGCTT
Organism: uncultured Granulosicoccaceae bacterium; assembly: GCA_964573105.1. Taxonomy (GTDB): domain Bacteria; phylum Pseudomonadota; class Gammaproteobacteria; order Granulosicoccales; family Granulosicoccaceae; genus CAKZSB01. Next base: position 19,121 of record CAZNIS010000021.1, on the reverse strand, counting down.
CCTCGAAAAAGAAGGCAGCCAGTAAAAAGGTAACGGCAAAAAAATCTTCTGACGATGCTGCTGCGAGCCCGACCTCTCCCAGCGCCACTTGAACGTCAACATTGACACCGCCGCCGCGATCATCAAACGCGGTGGCGTGGTGGCCTATCCCACTGAGGGCGTCTACGGCCTGGGCTGTGACCCACTCAACATCGATGCGGTGCAGCGACTCATCACAATCAAGGGCCGTGCAGCCGACAAGGGACTGATTCTGATTGCAGCCTCACTGGGCCAGATAGAACCATTCCTGCAACCAATATCAAACGAAATCCAGGCTCGCCTGGCAGAGCATTGGCCAGGTCCTGTCACCTGGATCATGCCCTGCAACGATCAAACACCTGCGCTAGTTCGAGGCGGTCGAGAGACGCTGGCCGTGCGGGTTACCGATCATCCGGTTGCTGCCGAGCTGTGCAACACCTGTGGTCACGCGCTGGTATCGACATCTGCCAATCACAGTGGCGCCGCCCCATGTCTAGACGCAGCGACAGTTGCCTTAACCCTGGGTGCAGAGATCGATGCAATCATCGACGCGCCGCTTGGCAGTCTGAACGGACCTACACCAATATTTGACGCCACCACCGGCAAACAACTACGCTGAGACATGAGCCTATCCACCGAATCGGAGTCAGTGAAGTCCTATTTGCTGCTGCTCCAGGAAAACATCACTCAGTCAATCACAGGCCTCGACCCCGATGCCGCACTTACCGAAGATGTCTGGACACGCGAACAAGGCGGTGGCGGACGAAGTCGAGTATTGACCGGCCCGTTATTCGAGCGAGCCGGCATCAACTTTTCGCACGTTCACGGCGATTCACTGCCGCCATCAGCCAGTGCGGGTCGCGAAAATATTGCCGGTCGCAGTTTCGAGGCAATGGGAGTCTCGCTGGTCATTCACCCCGCCAACCCGCATATCCCGACAACTCACTGCAATGTCCGTTATTTTAGTGCCGACAAACCGGGGGAAGATTCAGTCTGGTGGTTTGGCGGCGGCTATGACCTGACCCCCTACTATGGCTACGAAGAAGATTGCCGGCACTGGCATCAAACGGCTAAAGATGCCTGCGATCCATTCGGCAACACGCACTACAACAAATTCAAAAAATGGTGCGATGAGTACTTTTATCTAAAACACCGCAATGAACCAAGAGGCATTGGTGGCGTTTTTTTTGACGACTACAACGAAGGCGGTTTCGATCAGAGTTTTGCCTTCATGAAAAGCATTGGGGACAGCTTCACCGATGCCTACTGCCCTATTGTAGAAAAGCGTCGTGACACACCCTACACCGATGCCGAACGCCAGTTTCAGCTCTACCGCAGAGGACGCTACGTGGAGTTCAATCTAGTCTATGATCGCGGGACATTATTCGGCTTGCAATCGGGTGGTCGTATCGAGTCGATCCTGATGTCGATGCCTCCGATGGTGCGCTGGGAATACAACTGGACACCTGAGGCTGGCACGCAAGAGGCACGTTTGTATGACCACTTTCTTACCGATCGAGACTGGCTCGGCTAACCGCAGCTACGCCTGACCGACCACAAAAAGCAAAAAACCGAAGTTGTACCAGCTGTGCAGTATCACGCCTGGCAATACCCGATCAAAGCGATCGCGAAAATAGCCGAACACAAGCGACGGAAAGAATGTAGCGAGCGCCCAATACACCGGCTGGTAGATTAAATGGGCCAGAGCAAAAAAGACACTGGTCGCAAGGTTCGCAAGGCTCAATCCAAACCTGGTCTCAGCCCCTTTGACACGATCTGATATCCAGGTTTGTATCGTACCGCGAAAGGCAAACTCTTCAACTAATGGATATAAGACAACGGTGGTGAAAAAAACCACCGCGCTCGGCCAGGCGAATGCCACAATGTCGCCCAGTAGCGCCCACGTCACAGGACCGATCAGCAACGCGATGTGAAAATGCCGGTCCTTAAGAATCAAGGGCCAGGGCGTTGCGATCGCTACTTCATTGTCACTCACGCAATCGCACGCCAGGCCATGAGCATGCGGTGGATAGTGGTCAGCCAGACTTCTGTCTGCGCGTGATCTCGGTGGCTTTTCGTTACTGAATTTCCTGGATCACGATCTGATCGCCCGATCCATTTACATGCCCCAGTGCATAGCCCTGCAGCCGATCCAGTGCAACGCCCTGTCGTGCCAGGTAGGTGACCACCGACTTGGCGCGCATTCGGGCTTTGTCTTTCAATTCCCACGGCTTTCCGGCATTGCTGGTGTAAGACATTATCGCAAGGCGCGTGTCGGGTTTGGCCCGCAAGGCCTCAGCCAGTGTATCGAGCGACGCGCGCGCACGCTGGGTTAGTTTGTCACTGCCACCATAGAAACGCACGTTCTTCAGATAACCGTTCAACCCGGGAGAGAGTTCGCCGTCAGTCGCTGCAGAATCGGCCGCGGCCATCGCTGCGCCAAAGGCGGGTTCATCTGATTCAGGGTTGATGACTTCTTCACGGCTGATCACTCGCAGCGGCTCGTCGGTGTTGCCGTCTTCAAAGCGCGCCAGTGGCACTTCGTCAAAGCCAGGAGTATCACTACCCAGCAAAGTAGCATCGACGACGGGCTTAGACGCCGCCTGGAATTCCATTACCGCCGGTTGCATGCCGTTCGTGCGCGAAGCGTCCAGATTCGCCTGCAGTGACTGTTCGGGGGTTCGGATAGTAAAGCCATTGCGGACCGCCAGTTTGCCCTCGATGATCGAGTAGGCGTCGCGCATGTACGTATCGGCTTCTTCCTGACTTGCCGCCATGGCTGTCAGCGTCAGATCGTCATCGCTGACGGTGATCGAGAATTCACTTAGTATCGCCATGTTGTGCAAGATGCCCAGCACCTGGTCGATCCAGTGACTCGGCCGCGTTTGCGCATCGACAGCCAATCCACTGGAGATGATCTGACCACCAAAAAGCTCGGCGGCGCGCTGCGTGAAGGCGAGCTTTTCCTCGTCGGTGGCGAGTGAGCCCGATATGGTCACCTCTTCAGGCGATCGCACAATCGTCAGCGTCGCCGGTGCTCGCGGCCCGGCTGTCTGATCGTAGGCCGAAAGACTGGACGGCGGAGGAGGAACATCGACGACACCGCTGGCACATCCACCAAGGGCGACCGCACAGGCGGTCAGTGTCAGGCAGAAAAGATTGGCGTGTTTCATTGACTGCAAAACCCGGTTGAACGCGGAAATTGCGGGCTGTTTGTGCCAGAGCATTGACGCTCCGGCTACAGCACTCGCACTGGTCCGTATAGGTTTAGTTCAACTGGGAAATTTCGCTGGATTTTTTTGCGCTCGCCACGGCGTTTCGCCAAGCAGATCAAAGCCGGCGACGCCATCCGCACGATTGGGTTGGCCGCGCAGTCAACGACACGCGTGATTGGCCGCCACTACGACGATTCACCCGCCAGCCACCGCGCGACATCCTTGGCAAAGTAGGTCAAAACACCGTCTGCACCCGCCCGCTTGAAACCTTGCAAACTCTCCAGTACAACGGCCTTTTCATCCAACCAGCCGTTTGCCGCAGCAGCTTTGAGCATCGCGAACTCACCACTGACCTGATAGGCGAACACGGGCACTTCAAACTCGCGTTTGACGCGTGTGACGATATCCAGATACGGCATGCCGGGTTTGACCATGACCATGTCTGCGCCCTCCTCCAGATCGAGCGCTATCTCTCGCATCGCCTCATCGGAGTTGGCCGGGTCCATTTGATAACTGTATTTGTTACCACCACCCAGGGTACCGGCCGAGCCGACAGCATCGCGGAACGGCCCGTAGAACGAAGACGCATACTTGGCCGAATAGGCGAGAATGCGCGTGTGAATGTGACCGGCCGATTCGAGCGCTTCGCGCACCGCACCAATGCGTCCGTCCATCATGTCAGACGGCGCGACTATATCGGCACCGGCGTCCGCGTGGGAGAGCGCCTGGCGAACCAGCACCTCAACCGTCTCGTCGTTGACGATATAGCCGGATTCGTCCATCAGTCCATCCTGCCCATGCGAAGTGTAGGGGTCGAGCGCGACATCAGTCATCACACCGAGATCCGGATAGGCGGATTTAAGCTCGGCCACCGCGCGCTGTGCCAAGCCGTCGGGATCATAGGCCTGCTGAGCCTTGTCGGTCTTGACCTCGTCAGGGGTAACCGGAAACAGCGCCACACAGGGAATGCCAAGACCGACCAGCTCGCCCGCCTCGCGAAGCAGATTGTCGATCGAGACGCGCTCAATGCCGGGCATGCTCTCGACAGGTTGTCGAATACCGTCACCCTCGACGACAAACATTGGATAGATCAAGTCATTGGTGGTCAGTACCGATTCGCGCATCAATCGCCGGCTAAATCCATCCTTGCGCATCCGACGCATGCGGATGCGCGGATAGCTACTGTTTTTCACGGGTTATTCCCTCGCAGGTTATACTTTGAGCAACGACGTGATGGCCTGACAAGCTCACTTACCACGGCCAACGCGCATGATCGAAGCCAAACGACAACATGACCGAACAATACGCCGTTTTCGGCAATCCGATTGCCCACAGCAGATCTCCCGAGATACATCAGCATTTCGCTCGACAGTTTAGTCGAATAATCGACTACAAAAAAATTCTCGCTACTGAAGCCGACTTCCCAGAGCAGCTACAGGCATTTTTCAGTCAAGGCGGCAAGGGCTGCAATGTTACCGTACCCTTTAAGGAGTTGTGCTGTACGCTGTGCGATCAACTGACGTCCGCCGCCGAGCGCGCTGGCGCGGTCAACACCGTTTATCTCGACGAGCACGGCAAGCTGTGCGGGCACAACACTGATGGCGCCGGCCTGCTAAGGGATCTGACCGCAAACCATCAACAGGCGATCGCGGGCAAGCAGGTTGTTGTACTGGGCGCCGGTGGCGCCACAAGAGGCATTCTGGAACCGCTGGTCGGACAAAATCCGGCGTCCCTTACGCTTGTCAACCGAACTGAGGACAAAGCGCGCGCGCTCGCCACTCGGTTCAGCGACCTCTACCCCATAGCAGTACTCGACCGGCAGGCCCTGAAAGCGCGACCGGTTGATCTGCTCATCAACGCGACATCGGCCAGTCTGTCAGGCGCGCTGCCGGTGGCAGACGAAGGCATCATCACAGCCAAAACGTTTTGCTACGATCTCGCGTATGCATCCGAGCCAACGGCTTTTCTGCAATGGGCTCGCGCCAATGGCGCCGCAGATTCAGTCGATGGCCTGGGTATGCTGGTGGAACAGGCCGCCATCGCCTTTGCGACCTGGACCGGACAGCAGCCCGATACCCGCGAGCTGATTCGATCAATGGCACAACCGGTTAGTGCCTGAAGTGTCGAACCGAAGTGAACGCCATCGCGATACCGTGTTCGTCAGCGGCGGCAATCACCTCGTCATCACGCATTGATCCACCCGGTTGAATGATGGCCGACACGCCGCTTTGCGCCGCCTGGTCGATAGAATCGCGAAACGGAAAAAACGCATCGGACGCCATAACCGATCCTGCAATTTCCAGTTCGGCTTCCTGAGCTTTCAGTATGGCGATGCGCGCCGAGTAAACCCGACTCATCTGCCCTGCTCCAATGCCAATCGTCGCCTGATCCCTGCAGTATACGATCGCATTTGATTTCACGTACTTCACGACCTTCCAGGCAAACAGTAAATCATCCATCTGTCTGGACTCGACGCCAGTTTTGGTCACAATCTGCAAATCATCGCGAGCAACTACCGCTGCATCGGCCTGTTGAACCAACAGTCCACCTGCAACGCGCTTGTAATCAAAACCGTTGTCAAGGGACCGCGAATCGTCTGAGTAGGTCAACAACCGGATGTTCGGTTTTTCGGACAGTAGCGCCTGGACACCTTCCTCAACCGAGGGTGCGAGTATCACTTCAACGAATTGCCGACCAAGAATTTCTGCCAGCGTGTTTTTATCCAGTGTCTGATTGAACGCGATGATGCCGCCGAATGCTGACACCGGATCACAGACGTAAGCTCCTTCATAGGCCGCGCTTAGTGAATCGGCGACTGCCACGCCGCACGGGTTCGCATGTTTGACGATGACACAAGCGGGCTTATCAAATTGCAGAACGCAGGACAGCGCTGCATCTGAATCTGCAATGTTGTTGAATGACAGCGCCTTGCCATGTAGCTGTCGGGCATTCGCAAGGCTTGGCCCATCGATTGTCGAGCCGCGGTAAAACACGGCACTCTGGTGAGGGTTCTCGCCATAACGCAACTCCTGCACTTTTGCGTAAGACAGCGTCAGCTCTTCCGGGTAGGTGTATTCTGCTTCTTGCCGTCCGAGGTACTCTGCGATCGCGCTGTCGTACGCCGCCGTATGTGCAAAGGCCTTGCGGGCCAGTTGCTGCCGAAAAGCAGCATCAATCGATTGATCCGCTGTCAGTTGACGCAGTACCTCGGTGTAGTCATTGCTGTCAGTTATAACCGCAACATCGGCATGGTTTTTTGCCGCCGCTCTGATCATTGCCGGACCACCAATATCGATGTTCTCGATCGCATCGTCAAAACTGACATCCGGTTTTTCAATGGTTTCACGAAAGGGATAGAGATTGACCACGACTAAATCGATCGGATCAATATCGTGTTGCTCCATCACGGGCAGGTCGATGTCTCGTCGCCCCAGGATCGCCCCATGAATTTTGGGGTGCAACGTCTTGACGCGCCCCCCCATGATTTCCGGAAAACCGGTAACATCGGCAACCTGCGTCACCGCTATATCTGCCTTGGCAAGCAAACTGGCAGTACCACCAGTCGATAGAATTTTCACGCCGCGCACTTGCAACTCACGCGCAAAATCGACGATACCGTCTTTATCTGAAACGCTAATAAGCGCGGTTTTAACGGAGATTGGTTTCACGGGGGCCTCGGGTCAGGCGCATGGCCATGTCGGCATCTGGGAATAACCGGCTGTTTGCCGATGAAGGGAATGTATCTATTCCAAAGGCTGATCATGCAACCTTTGGCCAAGCAATTTCTGCAAACTGTTGTTGCGGTGATTGCGGGTCAGGCGAGATTATACTGCAACAACTTTTTACGCAGTGTGCCCCGATTAATTCCAAGACAAGAGGCGGCGCGGCTTTGATTGCCGGCACAATGTTCCATGACGACCCGAAACAGTGCCTCTTCCACCTGACCTATCACCAGATCGTGCAGATTAGAAGGCTGTTGACCGTTTAGTATCCGAAAATACTGCCTGAGTTCTTTCTCCACTTTTTCCTGCAGTGGTGAGCACGATAGTTCACTCACGATGCCGCAGCCATCGGTTGAAGAAAAAATTCATCGACTCGTGCCAGTTGTTCATCGGCACTTTCAACCCGGTAGACGGCCTGTCGGAACTCGCCGGCACCGGGCTTACCCTTGCAGTACCACGCGATATGTTTGCGCGCGACTCTGACCCCACTGTATTCGCCGTACAAGTCATAGAGGTTGCGCAGGTGCCATTTCAGCACTTCTGCCTTTTCCGCATCTGACGGAGACGCCAGGTAATCACCTGTTTCAAGGTAGTGCTTTATTTCACGGAAGATCCAGGGGTTACCCTGCGCGGCACGTCCAATCATGATGCCATCAGCACCTGTTTCGTCGAATACGCGCCTCGCGGCGTCGGGACCATCGATATCACCATTGGCAAGTACTGGAATTGATACATTCTGTTTAATCCGTGCAATCGTGTCATACTCTGCGTTCCCAAGAAATTTGTCTGCCCGCGTCCGGCCGTGTACGGACAACATGCTCACACCACAATCCTCGGCAATTCTGGCGATTGTCGGACCATTGCGGTTGAGTCGGTCCGGACCGGTTCTGATTTTCAAAGTTACCGGAACCGACACACTGGACACCACCGCTTTCAGGATTTTATACACCAATGGTTCATCGGATAAAAGTGCCGATCCCGCCAATTTATTGCACACTTTTTTGGCTGGACAACCCATGTTGATATCGATGACATCGGCACCTATCTGCTCATTGAGCTGCGCTGCCTGCGACAACATTTGCGGATCGCCGCCGGCAATCTGCACAATGCGTGGTGCCGTCTCGCCCGCGTGATCGAGCCGCCGCTGCGTTTTGCGGGTCGCGAATAATGCAGTATTGGCGCTGATCATCTCAGACACCGCGAGGTCGGCGCCCAGTCGACGGCAGAGCACGCGGAACGGACGGTCAGTGACTCCGGCCATGGGTGCGAGCACGACAGGTCGGGTCAAAGTGAGGTTGGCCAGTTGCATAGACGACTCAGCCACCTTGGTCGTTGGGTCGTCGCGGCTGGCGAGCAGGAAGTTGGGTGCAGCAATACACGCTATCTAGTACAAACCAATTTCAAAAGACTTGGCGCTGGGCCCCGGGTCGACGATTTCGAGATTGATACGCACGGGTTCATCCGTAACAAGCAATTGCCCATCCAGCTCAGCGGCCAGGTAGTCGGAGGGGCTGAAATCCCGTTGCGCCACGGTGCGACCATTCTCGTCAGCCATTATCACCTGCAAAGAGGGATAGGGTTGTGAAAAGGCAGCCGAATTCAGTAGATCGACCGAGACGATCAGGGCGCCCTCCACCGAGGGATGGGTATAGCTTGTCTTGCCGACAATCGCCAGTTGATCCACGGCACGACGCAGCGGCAGTTCACAGCCGGCGACGGTACAAAAGAGCGCTCGCGCAGGTCGGGGAAGCGATGACTGAGCGATCCAGTCTCGATAGCCAATGGCGGCGACCACAATCCCGGTCAGCAGCAAACCGATGGACAGGATCCACGATGCGCGACTTGCAAGCGACCGGGATGAGCGCGCTTCACCGCTATCGCTTGAGACGGTTGGCTCCGCCGCCTCGCCCGGCGTGTTTTCGAGTCGCTTGTGTTCGAGCAGGTCGTTGGCGAGCGCGGGGTAGTCTTCCAGGTAAATCGCAGGCAGATCCTGCGGCGGCACGGGTGCCTGGGTGCAGATGTCTTCGCGGGGGGGCGATGCCACCTGCCCGGTTACTTCCGGATGGCTGGCATCGGTGTCACCAGTATGCTGCGGCTGGCGATCGCGGTAGGGCGCCTCGAGACCGCTGTATTCATCCACCAGCAGCGTGGGATCCTGCCACTGTGTATTTTCTTCCGGTAGCCACGTCGCCGAGGGCGATCGGCTGTCCTGATCAAAAGAGGAATCGGCGAGGTCATCATAGCCGGCGCCGGCCGCTAACGCCTGGCCCTCAGGCTCGGCAATGTCCTCAGCCAGCTGATAGTACTCACCGGAGTATTCGTCGACCAGATTCAACCGCGCGTCGAAAACGTTTCCGCAGTCACCGCAGGCCACGGTGGCATCGTTCTCGCGCACCAGCCGTTCGTTGATCTGAAAGCAGGCTTCGCAGTGATTACAGCGGGTCAGCATGGCACTCTTTCCAGTCCGAATCGTCGTTCTGCATGACGGTCAATTCAGCGCATAGCGCTGTACAACAACCAGTCATCGAGACGAACAATCTCGCTTTGCGAAAACCTTACATCATAAACGGTTCTCAGTTGCGTTGCCTGCTCACCGAGCACGCCCGACAAGGCGAGCATACCGCCCGGGCGTAACATCTCGGCGAAACGCTCCACCCGCTCAAGCAGCGGCGTCAACAGAATATTGGCCACTACCACGTCGTAGTCACAGCCGGCGTCACCCTCGCCTTCAAGCACCGAAATCTGCCGGGCCACACCATTGCGCTCAGCGTTGTCGAGCGTGGCAAGGCAAGCCTGCGGGTCAATATCCAGCGCTACAACTTTGCGCGCCCCCAGCATGGCCGCGGCGATGGCCAGAATCCCTGAGCCGCATCCATAGTCGAGAATGGTTTTATTTTGCAGGTCTTGCCCGGCCAGCCACTGCAGGCAGAGCATGGTCGTTGCGTGGGTCCCGGAGCCAAAGGCGAGCCCAGGGTCGATGGTCAGGTTCAGTGCGGCGGGATCTGGCGGCTCGGCGAAAGACGGCACGATCCAGAGTTTCTCGCTGACCTGCGTCGGCGCAAAATCCCTCATCCAGACGCGTTCCCATTGCTGATCCTGCAACGGGCTGACTTCAATAGAGTGCAACTGCTGGCCCAGCGTCGAACCGAGCGTTGCCGCCAGCGGCTGGAGATCGACGGTTCGATCGAACATGCCGGTGATGACCAGTTCGGGCCATAGTGGTGTCTGGCCAGGTTCGGGTTCGAGCAAGGGTGTGTCGGCGGCGTCAGTCAGGCTGCACGACAATGCCCCATTGAACAGCAATAGATCTTCTGCCGTCTCGGCGGCCTGCTCGGTTACCGCCAGACGCAACAGCTGATAGCTGGCAGATTCAGCCATTACAGTAGCGATCTGGAACGGGTATTCAGGACAGACCCAGTTTCTTTTCGAGATAGTGAATGTCAGTGCCGCCCTCGGCAAAGTTTTCGTCATCGCAGATATTGGCCAGCAGCGGTATGTTGGTCTTGATACCGACGATGAACGCCTCGCTCAGCGCACCCTGCATACGGGCCAGCGCCGACGAGCGATTGTTGCCATGCACGATCAGTTTGCCGATCATTGAGTCGTAATACGGCGGCACGCGGTAACCGTTATAAATATGCGAGTCGACACGCACACCCAGTCCGCCGGGTGCATGGAATTGTTCGACCAGACCTGGACTCGGCATGAAAGTGTCGGGATCTTCGGCATTGATGCGGCACTCGAATGCGTGCCCCTTGATCTGCACATCTTCCTGGCTCAGCGACAGCCGGTTGCCGTTGGCGATACTGATCTGCTCTTTAACGATATCGACGCCCGTGATCATTTCGGTGACCGGGTGCTCCACCTGCACTCTGGTGTTCATTTCAATGAAATAGAACTCGCCGTTCTCGTACAGGAATTCGAATGTGCCGGCGCCGCGATAACCGAGCCGCTTGCAGGCCGCTACGCATCGGGCACCAATTGCGGCGCGCTGTTCTTCTGTGATGCCGGGTGCCGGCGCCTCTTCGACTACCTTTTGATGGCGACGCTGCATCGAGCAATCGCGCTCCCCCAGATGAATGGCGTTGCCAAATTCATCCGCCAGGACCTGGAATTCGACATGGCGAGGCTTCTCGAGAAACTTCTCCATGTAGACGATCTCGTTGTTGAAGGCGGCCCCGGCCTCTGCCTGCGTCAGTTTGATCGATTCAATGAGTTCGTCATTGCTACGCACAACGCGCATCCCGCGACCACCACCACCACCGGCCGCCTTGATGATAATCGGATAGCCGATTTCATTGGCCAGTTCCAGATTGCGCGACGGGTTGTCCTCCAGCGGTCCATTCGATCCCGGCACACACGGTACGCCGGCGGCGCGCATCTCGCGTATCGCACTGACCTTATCGCCCATCATGCGAATTACCGACGGCGACGGGCCTATGAATTTGAACCCGCTGGTTTCGACGCGCTCGGCGAAATCGGCATTCTCAGACAGGAATCCGTAACCGGGATGAATCGCTGTGACGTCGGTTATCTCGGCGGCACTGATGATGGCCGGGATGTTCAGGTAGCTGTCTTTCGAGGCGGCAGGCCCGATGCAAACGGCTTCATCTGCCAGCCGAACGTGTTTCAGGTCGCGATCAGCGGTGGAGTAGACCGCCACTGTCCCAATGCCCATATCCCTGCAACTGCGCATGATACGCAGCGCGATTTCGCCACGATTGGCGATCAGCACCTTTTCCATGAGGGTCAGTCTTCAACCACGATGAGCGGCTGACCAAATTCGACCGGCTGGCCGTCGTCGACCAACACCGCCTTGACCACGCCGGACACTTCGGACTCAATCTGATTGAGAATCTTCATCGCCTCGATGATACACAGGGTATCGCCACTCTTGACCCGTTGACCGACGCTGACAAAGGACGGACTGCCCGGCGACGGCGAAGAGTAAAAGGTGCCAACCATAGGCGACTCGACCACGGTGCCTTCAGCCAGTACATCGGATTTGTCGTCGGGAAGTTTGCCTATCGAGGGCGAAGGCGGCATTTGCAAAGCGGTTTCCACCGGCGGTGCGGCGACGGCAGCAGGTGCCGCCGCAACGGCAGCTACCGGCGCACTGTTCGCTCGACTGATACGCACCGACTCTTCTCCTTCCTTGATCTCGATTTCGGAGATCGCAGACTCCTCCAGAAGCTCAATCAGTTTCTTAACTTTTCTTATGTCCATGGATCGAGATCAATTCAGATGGTTGGAGAATCAGACGTTCAGGAGTATTCCCGACCGCCCCGTGTTGGCTTGTGCGCACCGGCACCAATGACCTTAAAAACCGGTAACCCGTGCCTCTGTTCTTTTTACACGATGGCAAAAAATTTCGAATCCACGGTTTAGGTTATGTTGGCTGTCGAGCTATCTGCAGCCAATTGCAGCCATTCGTCGCCATCGGCGCGGATATTCGTATAAGTCTACCACAGCCGATGCTGCCATCAGTCTCTTGTTATGAACGAATTTCCCGTTGCGCAAGCACATCAGCCCCTAAAATGCTTACAAAACAGCCATACTTGCGGTCGACAACATTGCGACGCGGCAATTCAAATATGGAAGTAGCAGACAACACTGAGTCAGGCGATTTTGCGGATCTTTCTCCAGATACGATTATCGATGCGATTGAATCACAGCACTACCTGTGCGATGGCCGCCTGTTGGCGCTGAACAGCTACGAAAATCGTGTCTATCGTGTAGGCATAGAGGATGGCGAGCCCATTGTCGCCAAGTTCTATCGCCCCAATCGCTGGTCTCTGGATGCAATCAACGAAGAACACCAATTCGCCGCTGAACTGGCCGCTGTCGAAATACCCATTGTCTGCCCTTTGCCCGACAAAGATGGCAGCACTTTGCACCAACACGAACATTTCAGATTCGCCCTGTACCCGATGCGCGGCGGACGAAGCCCGGAGCTCGACAATCCAGATCAACTGGAGATCATCGGTCGATTCATTGCCCAGATTCATGTGGTTGGTGAACAAAGGCCGTTCGCGCACCGGCCGACGATCAGCACGACAATGCTCGCGACGGAGCCGGCCACCTGGTTGCTGGAGAACGATCGCCTGCCGTCAGGTCTGAGCACCGCCTATGAAAAGCTGATCGAGGATCTGACGCCCAAGGTCGAACGCATCATGGCGGACCATCCCGCCGCACAGATCCGGCTACACGGTGATTTTCACCCGGGCAATATACTGTGGCGCGACGAGACGCCGCACATCGTCGATCTGGACGACGCCCGAACCGGCCCCGCGATACAGGACTTGTGGCTGTTCCTGTCCGGTGACAGGCAATACCAGCAGGCAAGATTGATGGACCTGCTCGAGGGTTATTCGATGTTCAGAACGTTCAACCCCGGAGAAATCGCACTAATTGAGGCGTTGCGAACACTGCGTGTGATTCACTACGCAAGCTGGCTCGACCAGCGCAGAGATGAGCCTGCGTTTCGACAGGCATTTCCATGGATCGGCAGCAATCGTTTCTGGGACGACCACATTCTGCTGCTCAAAGAACAGAGCGCGGCGCTCGATGAACCGCCGCTGCAGTTACCCATGTATCACTGAGCTGTCGGTTACTCGACGCGCTGGAAAACCAATGACACATTGGTACCGCCGAAGCCGAAACTGTTCGACATCACGGTGTTAAGCTCGATATCTTCGATAGTCTGCTGGATGACCGGCGCCCCTTCCGCCTCAGGATCAAGGTGCGCGATATTGGCCGACCCGGCAACAAACCGGTTCTGCATCATCAGCAGGCAATAGATCGCCTCGTGCGCACCGGCCGCGCCGAGCGAGTGACCAGAAAGGGATTTTGTCGAGCTGATGCGAGGCATGTTGTCGCCAAACACCTGGCGAATCGCATTGAGTTCAGTGATATCACCGGCCGGTGTGCTGGTGCCATGGGTGTTGAGGTAGTCGATCGGCCCGGAGATTCCATCGAGCGCGCCCTGCATACAACGCATGGCCCCCTCGCCAGACGGCGCCACCATGTCCTGGCCGTCGGAAGTCGCGCTGTACCCCACGACTTCAGCATAGATCGTCGCGCCACGTGCGCGCGCATGTTCGAGCTCTTCAACAACCAGCATTGCCCCGCCGCCAGCGATCACGAATCCGTCGCGATCAGCGTCATAAGCACGCGAAGCTTGCTGCGGCGTATCGTTGTACTTGGACGACAAAGCTCCCATCGCATCGAACAGGCAGCTCATCGTCCAGTGTTCTTCCTCACCGCCGCCGGCAAAGACAATATCCTGCTTGCCCAGTTGTATTTGCTCGAGCGCTGTACCGATACAGTGAGCACTGGTGGAGCATGCGGATGAGATCGAGTAGTTGGCGCCCTTAATCTTAAACGGGGTTGCGAGACAGGCAGACACGGTGCTGCCCATGGTTTGCGTCACACGATAGGGTCCGACGCGGCGAATACCTTTTTCTCGCATCACATCGGCAGACTCGACCTGGCTCGACGAAGACGCCCCGCCTGAGCCGGCGATAATTCCGGTTCTTGGGTTGGATACCTGTTCGGGTGTCAGGCCCGAGTCGTCGATGGCCGACTGCATGGCGATGTAGGCGTAGGCAGCGGCATCGCCCATGAAACGCAGTTGCTTGCGGGGAATGAGTTCCTGAAAGTCCACCTGCGGTACGCCGGCAACGTGACTTCGCATGCCGCGTTCCTGATACTCGGGCCTGGCGACGATACCAGAGCGCCCCTGCCGCAACGATTCTGCGACCTGCTCTTTGGTGTTGCCCAGACAGGAAACGATACCGACACCGGTGACGACGGCTCTTCGCAAGATGATTCCCCTTGTAAACGTGGCGGAATACTACCAGAGCACGGACACCTGAACCGATGGATTAACGTCAAACAGTATTGCCCGACGGTTACCGAAGGGCCCGCAGTCGCCGTTGACGGGCAGCGTGTATCAGCCAAATACCTTTTTCAACAGCCCGCTGGTCCGCCGCCGGGGATCGGTACGTATCGCGGTTTCCTGTAACCCGAGCTGACGGAAAAAATTCTCGATCGTCGCATCGACGACGTGGTCGGTCAGATCGAGCGGCAGATTGCGCACCATCGGCAGGCTGCCGACTCGCGTCGCGATTTTCAGTCCGGTTGCCGATGCTCCGCTGCGAACCAATGCTCTTTTGACCACGGGGCGCAGGTAAGTTCGCAGTGATGCATCACTATATTTTCGCAAGTACTCGCTGGCTGCGGTCTTTTCACTGCTGTGTAAAAGCTCAACAGGATTGGTAAATGCGAGTGCATCTACCTCGTTGTCGATCAGCTTGATCAGTGCCGGGACAGACTCAATTGCAGCCGTGTTCACTTGCTGGTGTAAGCTGTCAAAGTCGCCGCTGTAGCCGATGCGCTGCGCCACTTTACGCGCTTCGCGCCACTTGAGCGGCAATGGAATCATTAGTCCCTTGCCATTGGCGTAATGGCCACTGCGAGCCATTTGCTGACCTGCGTAGCCTGCGCTAAGCGCCAGCGCCTCACGCAATGCGTTGTCTATTTCAGCGCTAGTCAGATCGCGACGATCGCGATGCCCGTCGGTGTGCCCGTAGGCGGCGAGTGCGCCGTCAGCAACGTCAGCCAGATTGTCGAAAAGGCCAGCGCTGGCAGTCATCGATACACTGCAGGCTGACGTTGACAGGATTACTACGGCAATTTTTTTTATTATTGTTTTCATGCTGGTCACTAATCGAAACGCGGCCCGGGAACGACGATCGGTCGCCGCAGGGGGCAGCGAACCTTCTCACACTGGGTGGAGCGGATAAAGCATTCCGCGCCAGAGTTTGCATTACATGACATCAACCGCCCGGCTGAGCGAGAGCACTATCGGCAAATGCGCAGATAATCTGAATACTGTTGAAACCATTCAGTCGCTAGATTCGCGAAACAAGGGATTGTTCAATCGTCTTTGCGTTCGAATTCACCCTCAATGACATCTTCGTTGCGCCCATGTGTTGCATTGCGTGGCGATCGGGCGCTACTGGCACGTGTGGAGTGATAGCCCGCTACACCGGCAACTCTTACGTTCCGCCCTGCATATTTAATGAGCAGCCTTCGGGTGTACGGAATCAGGCAGGCAAATCCGATGGCATCGGTCACAAATCCCGGGGTGAGTAACAATGCACCACCTACTGCCAGGGCCAGCCCCTCTGCCATTTCCGTCGCTGGCACCTGACCGCTGGCCATCTTCGATCTAGCGAGATTCAGCGTTGACAGCCCCTGAATCTTCAACATGCGGGTGCCGATAAATGCAGTCAGTATCACGATGGCGATCGTTGCCAGCGCACCAATCGCCGAACCGACTTTAATCAGCAAAAAAATCTCGATGATCGGGACGGCAACGAATAGAAAAAAGACGAATGGAAACAAAGGTATACTCCCAATCAAGAATGTTAACAACGGCACAGTTTTCGGCCGCGGATCGCGATCTGAACGCCATTTGCAATCTTTAGTCAAACCACTACGTTTACCACTAGCAGCCCAGTTTCGCATCGCTGGCAGGCAACCAGACTAACAAAGCATTCCCATGACCAAAACATCCAGCGTTTTAAAGATGATTGCCGGGCTCGCCGCGATCCTGCTTTTCCACTCCACTGGCATCGCAATCGCGCAGGGGAATGAAACGGGACTGCTGGCCCAAACCACGGCCCCTGATGCAGCCAACCCATCATATCGCGCCAACGCAAGCTCGGCACCATCGATCGGTCCACTAGCGCAACTTGGCAATCTGTCTTCACTGTCCGGCGGCCAACCCGAAATACTGGATCCTGAAGACGCATTCGTGCTGACCGTGGGGGATCTCTCGAATGGTGAGTTGCCGCTCGAGTGGATGATTCAAGATGGGTATTTTCTATATGAACACAAATTTGCGTTCAAAATCCTGGAACCCGGCAGCGGCGCGGTTAGCGCAACCCGTCTTAGTGAAGGTAAACAAAAGACAGACGAATTTTTCGGTGATGTCATTGCGCACCGAAACCTCACCACGGCAGATCTGACACTAAGCGGCCTTTCCGACAACATCGAATCGGGCACCATTGAAGTTCGCTATCAAGGCTGCGCCGACGTCGGTATCTGCTATCCGCCTATCGTTAAAACGATGGATTTTGGCGTCGTGCCCGCCAATTTCGTTGCATCTACAGAGTCTGGCAGCACACCCCCCAATCCCGTTGTGAGCGATAGCACCAGTGTTGCTCCTGTCGCCGAACACGACGCACTGGCGGACAAACTGCTCAACGGTAATGCACTGCTGACGATGCTGACTTTTTTCGGTCTCGGTTTGTTGCTTACGTTCACGCCATGCGTGCTGCCGATGATTCCGATTTTGTCGTCGATTATCGTAGGCGACGGGGACAAGGTCAGCACCGGGCGCGCATTTCGCCTTTCCATCGTCTACGTACTGGCGATGGCTCTGACCTACACCGTGGCGGGTGTGATTGTTGGGTTGAGTGGAGAAAACGTGCAGGCGGCGTTGCAACACCCCTATGTCATCAGCGCGACAGCCATACTGTTTGTCGCACTGGCATTGTCAATGTTCGGGCTCTACGAACTGCAGATGCCACAGTCGATCCAGAACCGCCTCACCGCTGTCAGCGGCAATCAAAAGGGAGGTCGCTATTCAGGCGTTGCGATCATGGGTGTGCTGTCGGCACTGATCGTTGGCCCGTGTGTTACCGCCCCGCTGGTCGGCGCCCTGCTCTACATTGCCCAAACCGGCGATGCGGTGCTCGGTGGTGCTGCACTTTTCGCTCTGAGCATGGGCATGGGTTTACCGCTGCTCTTGATTGGCACATCCTTTGGCCGCCTGTTGCCCAAAGCTGGTGGCTGGATGGATACGGTCAAAATCATTTTCGGCATAGCGATGCTGGCGATGGCGATATGGATGCTCGATCGAATCGCGCCCGGCTGGTTGATTATGCTGCTGGCTGCCGTACTCGTTATAAGCGTCGGCGTACTGCTCAATTCCGTTGAGCGATCGGAAAGCGTCCCTGCGGGTATCGGGCACGTGGCCAAAGGGCTGGGCTACACCAGCGTTATCTATGGCACCCTGCTGTTGATCGGGGTGGCCAGTGGTGGTGGCTCACTAACAACACCGCTCAAGGGCCTGGTCGCAAGTAATGCTGGCGGCGGTGGAACACCCGTTGTATCCGGATTGGTATTTGAAAAGATCAAAGGCGTAGACGGACTCAACGCCAAGCTCGCCTCCGCCAAAACCAACGGACAGCCGGTGATGCTGGATTTCTATGCCGACTGGTGCGTGTCTTGTAAAGAGATGGAGGCCTACACCTTCACAGACAGCAAGGTGATCGCGAAGTTATCCGGTGCGATGCTGTTGAAAGCAGATGTGACTGCCAACGATGATCAGGATAAGGCTCTGCTCGAAAAATTTGGCCTGTTCGGCCCACCAGCCACGTTGTTCTATAACACTGACGGCGCAGAACAAGCGAACTATCGCGTCATGGGTTACATGAAAGCATCGAAGTTCACCGATGTCATCGATGGGGCATTCGCATACAACTGACTATCTACTACCTGACGGAAACCCATCCGCTAAACGCAGCATAGTCGATTTATCCGGTCCAACATCGTCCACGCCGTTTAACACTAGCATCCGACAACCCAAGTTTGGTAGCCCTCGGGCATTGCTGTGGCATCAATGTCTGAAAGACTTTGAGGACGCAATCAAAGATCTGTCAGTCGAAGAAAAATACGACTTACGAGAGCAGAAGGCAGTCTTACTGTGGAATCAGTTCACTGCTTGCGCGAAAAAGCTAACCGATGACGAATTCCATCACCAGCCAACCCTTAAGACACAGCGACATTTACTCAATCATGAGATGGATCTGCGCCGTTATTGCGACGACGAAAGGTTACCAATCTCGAATATCAGCACTCAGTATGTGAGCAAGGTCATCGCCATTTCGCGCAGGATCTACCTGTTAAGAGATACGAAAGCCTGTGCCTAATCACCCTCCATGATCTAGAGCCTTATCGAAACTGCCAGGACGAACGCTCATACTCCTCGCCACTACCTCAAGATGCATTGGTGCATTGGACGTTGAGGTTATTAGTATCGAGCATAAAAAAAGCCCGTAACCGGGGGTTACGGGCTTTCGGGATAAAACCC
>CAZNIS010000020.1:48622-81772 GCA_964573105.1 uncultured Granulosicoccaceae bacterium | reverse complement strand
AATATCGCGCAGATAATTGTTTCCACAGCGGATATCGCGACCGCGTCGAATACTTGCTGATATTTGCAAGGGAGCGAGATCAGCTGTGGGAACAAGAATCAAGTGAGAAATCGTCAGGTTCATGAATAGTCCGGGCTAGCTGGCAGCGTCCGGCACTGGCGCGTCCATCGGCGGCAAGGGCTTTAGCGACAGAACCAGTAGCAGACCGATAAACGCCAGTATGGCGAGCACGGTGAAGGCGAGATCGTAGCTGCCAGTGACATCGTAGATTCGACCACACAACAGCGGCCCGGCCGCGCCACCGAGCGTGCCAAAAAACAATACTGAACCAAAGATCTCACCGTGAGACTGCATACCGAAAAATTCGGCAATCGTCGGTGAGACGACGGTGAACAGACCGCCGTGTGCAAAGCCATAGAACAACGCAAAGACAAACAACATCAGCGGCAGATCGACCAGGCGCAGAAACACCAGACTGCCCAATAGCGGCACAAAGCAGATCAACAGTGCGCGGCGACCACCGATCCGATCGATCAGGCCGCCGACTGTCAGCCTGCCGAGAATGCTGCAGCCTGCGATTGCCGACATCACCAGTGCCGCCCTGCCCAGCTCAAAGCCAAGGTCGGTGGCGTGCACGGTGATGTGTACCGGGATTGACATCAGGCTTGGGAAAAAAGAAAACTGAATGGCGCACAGCGTCCAGAACTGCCGCGTGCGGCGCGCATCGGCGTAGCGCATGCCCTCGCCGAGATCGCGCGGCGAGGCGGCCGAGCGCTGTGGATTAACGCCCACCAGTTGCGCGGCGATGACCAGCAACACGGCGGCGAGCACGCCCAATATCATGAATGCCAGACGCCAGTCGTAGGCGGCGATCAGCGCAGTGGCAAAAAGCGGCACGGCCATCTGGCCACAGGCCGTCCCCACCTTGACCAGACCCGTCATCGCGCCGCGGCGCTTTTCATACCAGCGTGCGATTGTCGACAGGGTGACGACATCGTGGGTACTCATGCCAATCCCGACAAAGACGCCAAACAGCACAAACATCTGCCACGGCGCGGTGAGAAAATACATGCCGGCATAGCCGATGCCGGTACACAGGCCGGAGAAGGTCAGTACCCAGCGCGGCCCGTAGCGATCGTTGAGGCGACCGGCCAGCACCGCCAGCAGACCCATGGCCAGAAACGCGACCGAGCTGCTGGCAGACAGCAGCGTGCGCGACCAGCCCATGTCGTCCTCCAGTACCTTGAAGAAGACGCCGTAGGCGAACATGCAGCCAATCGTCACGCTTTGCACTAACAGTGCGCCGGCGACAATCAATATGCGCTTGTCAAAGGTGTGGCTCACACAGGCCTCCGGTGGCAGATACAGGCCACTGCAGGAGCTGTGTGAGTGACCGTGTGACCGAGAATCGGACGAAAGGCTATTGTAGCGATTTGACGAAGTTCGACCGAGAATAATTTCCAGCGCGCCGCAATCTGATCAACACAATCTCTCTGCCCCCTTTTTTCATTGCGGCAGGCTGGCAATTACCCAACGGAGTACCGACATCGGAATTGCCTCGTCGCACTTTCCATTGAAATTGCCAGTTGGAAAGCCAGCGCGGCTTGAGCTGTTAAAAATTGACACATTCGATCCGTCACCAACGCTGCGTGGTACATTCTGCACACTTCAGATTTTAAGAGTTCACCATGGATCATCAGCACTTTACTACTCTCCGCCGCGAACCTCGCGCCGTCCGGTGTCACTTTGTCACCGGCCTGCTCGCAGCGACACTGCTCGCAGGCTGCAGTCAAAGTGAAACGCCGTACGTCGATATGTGTCAGCGTATCGCGGGCAACCTGTCGACTGGCGCGATCAGCAACTGGGACAAGGTTGAGAAAATCACCAGCGAAGAAAACCTTCGCGTCGTACTGGCCTGGTCTGGCGATGCTACCGGTGACGCCACCTGCACCTTCGAGGCTGAGGGCAGCGACAAATACGCCGCCTCACCCAATGCGGTTGTGATGAACGGCGAGAAGGTACCGTTCCGCAAGCTGCTGGCGGCCGCTGCAAAGTCATCGGGCAATATTATCGGCGACGCCGCTGAGGAAACCGCGGAGAACACGAAAAAGCTTGCCAGCGAAGCAACCGAGCGCGCTGGCGAACTCGCCGAAGAGGCACGAGAAGTGGCAGGCACTGCCAAGGAGCGAGCATCCGAGTTGGCCGACCAGGCCTCGCAGACCGCAGGCGAGCTGGCCGACAAGGCCCGTGACGTCGCCGGCGAAGTCGGCGACAAAGCCCGTGAAGCCGCACTGGATGCAACCAAAGCGGTGCAGCAAAAACTGGAAAAGTAGACATGCGCCGGCTGTGGAACCACGCTGCAAGCACGGATGTGGGCAGCGCCACAGGCTGAATCGGCGCCAGGCATCCACAGTTTTAATAGTCTTGCGGCGGCGCGCCTGAGCCGCCAGCCTGTCGTCGCTAGCTGGTATTATCAGACGATGCAAAAGCTCCAATCCTCACGCCTCGGATCATCGTGAGCACGACCTCCCAACATCAGGCAAGCGCCACACTGCCAGCAGCAAAATCAGATTTCATCGGCTTGCGCGGTGCATTGAATCTTGCAAGCGGCGGTGAACCGCCGATGCTGATCGCCCACCGCATGAGCTTTGAGCAGTTCTGCAACGATAAGGCGGCGGGCTACGCCGGCTACCATCGCCACTGGGACGTTGCCCGCCAGGTGCGCGAGCAGCTAGGGCAATTCATGCATCTGCCGGGCGAGCAGATCGCCAGGCTGGGCAATTGCTCTGATGCGATTGCCAGAGTAGTCGGCAGCTTCGACTGGCAACGCAGCGACAATGTCGTCGTATCAGCGCTGGACTACGCGTCTGGCCGCTATGCGCTGTCCGGTCTGCAGCGCCACGGTGTAGAAGTCAGGCTGGTGCCGGCACGCGGCTGGAATATACTGCCGGAAGACCTGCTTGCACGCTGTGATGACCACACCAGGCTTGTGTATGTCAGTCAGGTGACCTCACTGACTGGCCAACATCTGGATATCGCATCGCTGTCAGAAGCGCTTTCGCTTGCCCACACCGCACTGCTGGTGGATGCCAGCCACGCATTGGGGGTGGTGCCGGTGCGCGCGGACCTGGCGGATTTCACCGTCAGCTCGTGCTACAAATTCGCGCTTGGTGTGCACGATGGCGTGCTGGCCTGGAATCAATGCCGCCGGCCGGACTTTAACCCGGCGAGCGCGGGCTGGTGGTCTGCAGAACCCGGTGCCGATCCGCTGAGTTTTGCTCCAAAGCCAGGCGCTCTGCGCGCAGAGTATGGCAACGTCAACCACCTTGGCACCTATATTTTGCGAGAGTCGCTGGACTACCTGGCACAGTTCGGTATCGATCAGATTGCCAGCCATGTGCGCAAGCTGAGCGGACAACTCATCGAGGGCATGCAATCGCTTGGACTGGAGGTCATCACGCCGATATCCGCCAATCAGCGCGCCGCGAGCGCCGCCTTTGTGTGCCACGACATGGATATTATTCGGCGGGCAGCCGAGCTTGGCACTTTGATATGGGGAGATAACAACCGGGTTCGCGCCTCGGCACATCTTTTCACCAGCGAATCGGATGTCGCAAAATTCCTTGAACAGTTGCCGGCACTGCTGAGTGCGAAGACATCGACATGAACTTGCGCTCCGTATTCATCGCTCGCTTATCGATTGCACGCACGCTGTGTTGTCGTTTTTTATCTGGCGGCCAATTTGCAACTGGCTGATCGTCAACTGCCAGACTGGCTGCAGCCGGAACTGACACGCCTGATCTCGCAATTGCCGGTCAATCGGGTACTGGCATTGGCGAAAAGCGATCCCTCAATCGGGCGCGGTTTTCGACTCAAACCTGCCAGTGCCCCGGTGCTGCGCCAACGACTGCGCACCCTGCTCGATAACAACGCCGACTGTGCGCCTGCCATTGTTGAAGAATTGCGCCACCAGGATCTCTGCGGTCAGGTGTTGCGCGTGTTGTCCGAAGAGACAATTCAGAGTCAGTTCGAGTGGCTGACCGGATATTTCGGCGCCGAGCAATGGCTGCTCGCAACGCTGCTCGATCGGCGATTGAAAGTGCGCCAACTGGCTGACCCCTGGATTGAAGACCCGGACAAACGCCATTCACTACCGGCGCGCGAAATCTGTCAGCGCCAACTGGCGCAGAACCTGTCCCCTTTTCTAAACACGATCAACGCGCTGACAGAGGCAACACCGACCGCTGACAACGTAGCCGCCCAGACGCCCGTGGTCGACACCTCACGATTGCAATCTGTCGAGGCACAACTGCGAAAGCAGACGCGACAGCAGGATAAATTGCGCGAGCAATTGACGCGCGCACAGACGGCAACGGAGACGGAAAAAAAAGCTCACGCAACACTGCGTGCACGGCTGGCCGAAACGCGTGAATCGCTGCATCGCAGTCAGGCGGAACTGGACATGCTGGAGCGCTCGTTTAGCGAACGGCTTGACGCAGCAGTGCAGCGTGCCACCGCCAGCCTGGCGCGCTATTGGCTGCAGGCGCCCACGGCAACGCAGGACGCGCTTGCACAGACCGAGGAGAGTCTCGCAGATCAAATTGATCTGGCGCTGGAGCGACAACGCGAGCGCGATCGCCACTACGGCAATCGCGAACAGATCAAAGCCGAAATCAAGTCCTTGCGCGCCGCGATTCAGCGCCTGGATGACGCGGTACTCAATGCTCTGAATCCCAATCGCGAGTTATTGCCGCTGCGCAGCCAGGCACAGTCGCGCCTGCTGCAACTGCGAGCACTGATTGATCTGCGCCCGCCACCGGCCAATGACACACTGGCTAGACTGGAGATGGCGATGCAAACGGCAGATTCACCCGCGACAATCGATAAGCTCACCGCCCTGACTGATCAGCTTAGGCAGTTCGACACACTGGACTCCACTCAGGCTGATCGCATCCGCACCGCACGCACCAGCCGGATGGAATTGATCTTCGAGCAATCCAACCCGGACAACCAGGCGCGCCTGCCCGCCGATATTCGCGCGCGACGCGCCATTGCAGACAGCAGCCATGCCCAGGTGCTGATCGACGGCCACAACTGCCTGCTGGCAGTCGATGCGATCAGCCGTCGTTTTGTTGACCAGCAACAAGCCGCTGGCGCGCCTGGCCGACACTGGCTGGCTCAGGCCTGCAGCACGATTTTCGAGTCGGCCATTGAAGCGCGCGTGACCTTGTACTTCGATGGCGACGAGCGACACGAAGAAACCATCTCAGGTAATGTTGTCGTCGTGTACTCGGGGGGTGTCGGCGATCAGCGGGCTGACAACGAGATCATCAAACAACTGCAGTACCTGGCCGCCGACGAGGTCCGTCACCAGGCATTTTTGATCAGCAACGACCGAGCGCTGCGACAACAGGCGAGCGACCTCGGCGCCAACATTATTGATGCGGAAGTGCTCGCCGACTGGTGCAATCTGTACTTGTAACTTTGCGAGGCGGTGTCAGCAAACCGACAGTCTGACATCGCGATGACGCCCGGTCAGGCTCGCCGCGGTAGCAGATTATCAGCGCTTGTCTACAACGTCGTGAAAGATCGTGACCGACTTCTCTTTTTTGCACATGAAAGGCGACCGGGTCGACAGAAATCCCGTGAAGTGGAACACAGTCTGCTGTGCTGCTGCGCGTGAGGCGAACCGCCTGACTGCCGACATAAGAAACGGACGCTTTATCTATGTGCGCAAAGAGACATCGGCCCGTTGAGCCGCGAAATTTCGCAAACGTAAGTTGGTCGTGGCTGAACGAAACGCCGCAGCCGGGCGCGCCACTGGCTGCCGTGCAGACTCGCCACGTCTACCTGTATCGACTGCACGACGCCGATGGCATCGACGACATCTCACGTTGGAGCCAGCGCTGCCCTGCCCTGTTGGTGGTACTCGATGATCAGCAGTCGGCATTGATGACGCCGGCACTGGCCGCAGGTGCGACGCATTGTATTTTCGATGACGAACTCACCGCAGATTCGATCGCTCGTCACGCCAATCGCTGTTGGTCGATCAAGGATGCAGCGGCGCAACGACTCGACGGTGATGCCGCCATGCAGGCGGTGATAGGGACCAGCCCGATCATGCTGCACCGCTGGCGAATGGACGACAAAATCTGCATTCGATTCGAGTATATCTCACAGAACATTTCGCGCTTTGGCTACTGCTCTGAGGAGTTTCTCAGTGGCCGAGTCAATTGGATCGACCTGATGCACTCGGATGATCGTGAGAAAGCGCGAGAACAATTCGAACAACGCATTCGCGATGGCAGCCCTGACTATCGCCTGCGCTATCGCATATTGACCAAAAAGGGCGAATATCGCTGGGTCGAGGATACTGCGCAAATTAAACTCGACAGTGAAGGTCACACTTTTTTTCAAGGTTTTATCCTTGATGTGACAGAGCGCGTGGCCGATCAGCAGTCGCTGCGCCGTGCCATCAACATGGCTGCGAGCAGTGAAACCCGACTCACCGAACAGGTACAGGAACAGCAAACACTGCTGGACAATATCGACCTCGGCATCCTCATTCTGGACGGCCGATCGCGCATTGTCGGCAGCAACAAACTGGCTCGCAGCCTGTGGCAACTGGACGAGGCATTCATCGCCACAAAACCCACGGCTGAACAGACCATTCGCCACTGTTTCGCACATGGTGTGTACGACTTTCCAGAATCCGAGCTGGAGGCGCAAATACTAAAGCGCCAACAATTGTACCGGCGCAACGATCGACAACACAGCGAGATAAAACGCGCCGATGGACAGATCTATCGCTTTAACATGACGCCTCTGGCTGATGGCAGACGCATCCTGACGTACTACAACATCACGGCACTGAAAAACGCTCAAGTCGATCTTTTGAGCGAGCGCAAGAAACTGGTCGAAAACGAAAATCGATTCAGAAAACTCTACAATGCGGCCAATCGCAACCACAAAGAGCTGCTATTGCTCGATAAACTGCAGGCCGCTATTTCCAATAAACTTGAGCTCAAGGATCTGTTCAATACCGCGGTCAACTCGATCAGCAGCATCTTTGGCTACGACATTGTTCTTATTCATGTTGCCAATGGCTCTGAATCAGACCACTTTGCGGGCGTGACAGAAGAGCCACGCACGATTCATCCGCTGACCACCCAGATTATCGACACGGTGGTTAGAACCGGCGAGCCACTGTTGCAGCATTCGCCTGCCGCGACAGGTGACGGCGACGCCTGTGAGTCACTTAGCTCGATTCTGGGCATACCGCTGCGCAGCAGCAGCAACTCACCGGCAGTATTGATCGTGGAGAGTGTGACCGCACCTTTGAAGCATTCTGACATGCTATTGATGCAAAAGGTGGCAGAGCAACTAAAAATGGCGCGTGAGAACGTCGAACTACTGGCCACGGTGAATTCTGACTTGCAGCGCACGCGCGCGATGTCGACACTTAGCTGTGACCTGAACAGTGTTGAAACAGTACAATCGCTGTATCAGTTGATCACCTCAAGCTCGATATCGATTATCGAGGCCGATGCCGCAGCCATCTATTCGTTTGACTCGACCGGCGGATTTATACCGTTACACCAATCGCAGGACTACCGGGACTACCCGGGTCGGGAGAACGACAACCCGCTGGCTCGTGCTGCTGCAAGCTCTGAAGTCACTCAGGCCATCACCCCGGTTGGCAACACCGGCACTCCGATTTACGACATTTCACTGTGTGTGCCGCTGTTCCACAAGTCAAGCATTTGGGGGGTGCTCGAATTGCGACGCTATCAGCACAGACGCACCTTCTCACTGGCAGACGAAACCCTGCTGGTCGGCATCGGCAATCAGTTGTCAGCGGTGGTACACAAACAGCGGCTGCTGGCGCAGATCGAGCATCAGGCCTATCACGACAGCCTGACGCGACTACCCAATCGCCGGCACTTTGAACGCTGTCTTGAGACGGGCATTGCCAACGCCAGACGACATGCGCAGACGCTGGGCATTCTGTTAATTGATCTGGATGGATTCAAGGCAGTTAACGATTCGCTGGGCCACCCGACCGGCGATCAGATGCTGGTCACCCTAGCCAGCCGCCTGCAATCGCAAACGCGCCCGGGCGATACGTTATCACGCATGGGAGGTGACGAATTCGCAGTGATACTGTGCGGACTGGAATCGCCTGATGATGCACTGGCCGTTGCCAATGAGTATCTGCACCTGCTGAACCGCGAAGTGAGAATCGCCGATCATCGCCTGTTCGTTGGCGCGAGCATCGGTATCAGCAACTACCCGGAAGATGGCACCACTGCGCTGGAATTACTGCAGCACGCAGACTCTGCGATGTACCAGGCCAAGTCGGAGGGAAAAAACATCGCACGAAAATTCAGCCCGGCGCTGGCGGCGGCCGCCTCGGCCCGATTAAGTATGGAGAACGATCTGAATCGCGCGATCGAGAATCACCAGCTGGAACTTTACTACCAGCCGCAGGTGGATTGCCGCAGTGGCCAGGTGCTGGGTGTCGAGGCACTGCTGCGCTGGAATCACCCGCAGCGCGGCCTCGTTCCGCCAATGGAGTTTATTCCAATTGCCGAAGAGACCGGCAGCATACTGGCAATTGGTGAATGGGTACTACGTCAGGCCTGCGAGCAGAACGCACGCTGGCTTGAGCGCGGCTTCGCGCCACTGCGAATGGCAGTCAATATCTCGGCCACCCAGTTTGCGCAAAAAGATTTTGTAGAGCTGGTTGAATCCACACTGGATGCGACAGGACTACCACCCAAACTGCTGGAGCTTGAAGTAACCGAGAGCGTCGTCATGCACGATATCGATATGGTCACAGCACAGCTTACGCGTTTGCAAAACCTGGGGGTCAGCATTGCGATTGACGACTTTGGCACCGGTTATTCATCGTTAAGTTACCTGCAGGATCTGCCACTGGACTCACTGAAAATCGATCGCGCGTTCATCAACTCGCTCGACTGCAATGCCCCTGACAAGTCGCTGGCGAACAGCATCATCATGATTGCCGCTGCGGCCAATCTGCGCACGGTGGCTGAAGGAATCGAATCGGCGGAACAAATTCGTACTCTGGCAGCGCTTGGCTGTTCCGAAGCACAGGGCTATTTGATCTCAAAACCACAGCCGGCAGGCCGAATCGAGGCGCTGCTGCCAGGCCGCACAAAACGTGCGGCAGTCGCCGCCTGAGGTTTGCCTTGATAACCATAAACCAGCAACGCAGCCACCCGCTTGGAATCTAAACGACAGACAGGATTGTGGGTTGGGTTCAGGCCTTGCCCACTCGACCAGTGACCGTCGCGACAATGGTCGATTCAAAGAAAGTCTTCTGACCATCGCGTTCGACAATATTGTCATCGCGCTGCACATTGACTTCCAGCTGCGTGCCGCCGGCACTTTGCGCTTTTTCCAGTGCGATCTGTTGCACTAGCTCGGTTGCCCAGCCGGCCGCCTCCTCAAGATCGTCGAATTCGCGCTGCTGCTCTCCTGCGTGCACCACGACGCGTGTGGCCGACACCGGAGAAATAACCATTTGCGCACGATGCCTGACCACCCCGACGACTGCCCCCAGCGCATTCGCCACTTCAGCGTGTTCCGGCACAGTCACTGTGGTTTCCAGTAAAGGAGCCACTGCTGGATAAAAACACTGTGCCGGCGCGCCAATCCCGACTACCGGCAAGCCGACCTGAACCTGCATCGCAAGGTCGCGCGATCGACCTGCCGATGGATCGGCACTGACAAACATGTGGTGCAGTAACTGACGTTGTCCAGTCGACAGCTTGCGGCCAAAACGGCCACCCTGATCGTTCATGACTGCGGTCAACAGACAAAACGCCGTTTCGCGCGTGACGGCGGCGAGCATCGCCTGCGCGAACGTTTGATCATCGGGCCATTGCTCACCGAGGTTCCACTGACTGTAGCGGCGCAGCAATTGTGCACCCAGAGCCGAGGCGCCGGCATCCCATTGCCGATACAACCCACACACGTGAGCCGCATCGGTTGGAGTAAAACCTGCCAGCGTCAATACGCCAATTTCTATCAGCCGTTTCATCGCGCGACTGAAATGTCGCTCGGCAAAAACCGATTGCATCGATTGTGGCGCATCGCGAACCTGCTCCACTAAATCGCGCTGTTGTGCAGTCAGCCGCAGTCCATCCCACGGCGATTGGCGCAGCACGATAAAGCGGGCCATGTTGGTCTTGACCCAGGGCTGATCGACAAACTCCTCAAGCGTTGTCACGACCTGCGGATAATTGCTCGCAAGATTGCATAGCGGCACGACTTTGCCGGGCCCAATGATAAAATCGCGTTTTTCGCGATTGTACTGAATCTCGCTGTCGCCACCGAGGCCGTGGGTATCGATCTGCACGGCTTCGACCATCGTGCGCCAGCCATTGACCGAGGCCCCTTCTATGCTGAGCGCTGGCTGTCCATCGCGAATCATCGCCACATCAGTCGTGGTGCCGCCGATATCAGAGACGATCATGTTGTCGAGTTTCGCCAGATGCTGTGCCCCCACCACACTGGCGGCCGGTCCAGACATGATTGTCTCGACGGGTGAGCGACTCGCAAAATCGGCCGACACCAGAGTACCGTCGCCCCGCACCACCATGACGGGCGCCTCGATCTTATGCTGCGTCAGGGTTTGTTGAGTGGCGACAATTAAATCCTGAATCAGCGGCACCAGACGGGCATTGAGAAAAGCCGTCAACGCGCGTCGCGGGGCATTGAGCGAGGCGCTGAGTTCATGACCACAAGTGACCGGTAAACCGGTTTGCTCGCGCACCAGATCGCGCAGTTTGTTTTCATGCGCCGGGTTGCGCACCGAGAACATCGATGACACCGCTACCGCGGCGACGTTGCCGGGCAGTTCTGCGATGACCTCGCGAGCGCGAACCAGATCGAGTTCGGCTACCTCGTGGCCGCCTGCATCGTGGCCACCGGCGAGAAAGTGCACCGGCATGCCAGCGGTCGCGGCGGCGAGATTCTCCAACTGCAGCGCGTTGTCGCGATAGCCAACCATGAAAAGCGCGGCGAGTGCGCCATGCCCTTCAACGATCGAGTTGGTTGCCAGCGTGGTTGACAGGCACACCAGGCCGATCTGCTCGACATCATGCTGTTCCAGCACTGTTGCGATCGACGCGGAGATGCCATCGATTAGATTATGGCGCGTGGTAAGGGCTTTCGCCTTGGCCACCACCTGATCGGAGGCCTCATCGAGCAACACGGCATCGGTGAAGGTTCCACCGGTATCAATTCCCAACCGCAGGGCCATAGGGTTGACTCGTTCGTTTTCTGGTGACGCATAGTGCAGCGACGGCTAAACGCTGAATATCTGCGGGCGACATACTTTTACCGACAATGCATCAAAATGGACCATGTCACAGTTTGACCCGAAACAAGCGCCACCAATGGTACTGACAAGTTACTTTAAGTTTGCACCCCAGTACCATGATAAGCATCCGGTCGCGTCAAACTCAAACCGAACAACCGCAGAAAGCGACTGAAAACACAGCTAAACCCGCGGCGCTCGGAGTCGATACCGAGCGACATGAAAAAGCAATCAGGTTTCACACTGCTTGAGTTGATCATTGCAATGGTCATCGTCGGCATACTCGCGACTCTGGCCGTGCCCGGTTTCAGTTCGCTGATGCAGAGCAATAATCTGTCCACCAAGTACAACAATCTGGCCGGCAATATCAGCCTGGCGAGAATGGAGGCGGTCAAGCGATCGACCCCGATTGTGCTCTGTGCATCCAGCAATGAATCAAGCTGCAACAGCACAGACTGGAGTGACGGCTGGCTCGTATTTGTCGATGACAACGGGAACAACGCGTTCGACGCTGCAGGTGACACCCTGCTGCTGGTCGAGTCGGCTGCACCCTCATACATCAGCATTACCTCAGCTCAGTTCGGCGGCATACTCAGCATCGCCCCGCGCGGCCGACTCGCATCGCCGGGCACCATTTTGATGTGTGCCAACAACGATTCGGCGACGGCAAAAGCGCTGAATCTTCAGGTCACAGGCCTGGGGCGTCTCGCAGCCGATGGGCCGGACACTGGCGACATCGTCGAAGACATCTCCGGCTTCGATATCGATTGCAGCTAGCGCCCGACTCGAATCGGATCAGACATCCGGTGACGAGCCATAACAAGAACAAAAAACCAGGGGGTTTCACGAATGAAACGGCAACAGGGATTCTCCCTGATAGAAGTACTGCTGGCAGTTGTGGTGTTGGCGATCGGCTTACTCGCCGGATCGCGAATGCAGATGCTGGGCCTCAACTATACGCAGGGCGGCATGATTCGCTCCCACGCGACGCTGGCGGCCAACGATATTCTCGATCGCATCCGTCTCAATCGCGAGCATGCGATCGATAACTCCGCCTACGACAACTTTGACACCAGCGGAACGATTCCCGCCGCCACGACCTGCGTCGCGACAGGCTGCACACCCGCACAGATTGCGCAGACTGATCTGCGTGAATGGGCAGGTTACTTTGCCAAGGGCGATGAAGCCGGGACCTCGACACCGCTACAAAATGCGGTTGGCAAGATCACCAGAAACGGCCCAACGTTTACCGTCCAAATAACCTGGTCGGAAGTCATTCACGGCGAAACAACTCCCGAAGGTCGCGGGATATCTGTCAGCGCGAGGCTGTAGTCATGAAACAAATAAAACCCATACACAATCAGGCCGGTTTTTCTATCGTCGAACTGATGGTGGCCTCGGTTATCGGCCTGATCATCCTGTCTGGCGCGGTGGCTGTGTTTTCCAGTAACAATGCGTCAGGCGCTATGTCGGGCAGCATGTCACGGGTGCAGGAGAGCGGGCGCGTTGCGATGGATATCCTCGCTAACGATCTTCGCATGGCAGGCTATCAGGGTTGCGCCGACACTGACACCATTAGCGCCAACGTGATCGCCAACAACGCTCCCAATATCGCTATGCCTGAAACCTCGTTGCAGGGCGCTGAGGTTTCACTGGCGAGCGCCTGGCAACCATCGATGCCTACAGATCTGGGTCCGATTTCGAGTGACCCGTTGCCGGGTACCGATGTGGTCTACGTCCAGCATGGCAGCGGCAGAACCGCCATTCTTGCGACGAACATGACCAACGCGAACACCAACCCGATCTCATTGGATCGCAACCCGGACAACCTGGCGGCGGGAGACCTGGTGATGATCTCCGATTGCACGTCTGTAGATGTTTTTCGCGCCACAGCCGTTGACGATTCCGTTGCGAACAACGTTTCACTTGGCTTTGCGGCAACGCAAAATTCACAGGCCAATCTGTCACGCGCCTATACAGTGACCGGTGATCCACTGTCCACCGCGATGCGCGTTATGCGCTTTGAGGCACACGCGTACTATGTGGCAAACACCGACCGTTTCGACTCGAACGGTGACAGGATACCCGCCCTGTTCATGCTCGATTTATCGCAACCTGGCGGCGTGGCGATGGAACTGGTCGAGGGCGTTGAGAACATGCAATTGCTGTATGGCCAGCAGATGACAGGCGGTCAAATCCGCTATGTCAGCGCCAACGCGACCAATCTGGATTTCGAAGAAGTCATCAGTGTGCAGATTGGCCTGCTGATCAAGTCGATCGACAACGTTTCCAGCAGCGACGATGACAGAGTCTACCAGGTCGCCGGTCAGTCTATCGGCCCACAATCCGGCTCGACCATTCTCAAGCACTCCGGTGGTCGACAGCTGCGAACCAGTTTTAACACGACCGTACGAATGCGCAACCAGAGGTGATTGAGATGAAACCCATACGCTATCATCGAAACAGCGAACGCGGTGCCACCCTTTTTGTGGCACTGGTATTACTGGTACTGATTTCCCTGCTCGGAGTCGGGGCGCTCAAGAACGCGTCGGTTGAGGAGCAGATGAGCGCCAACCTGTATCAGAAGAACATCGCCTTTCAGGCATCTGAAAGTGCGGTAGAGGCCACACTGGGCAACGACACATTGATCAGTCAGACGCTCAGCGCCAACGGGACACCCGTCAGCCAGAACGTGCCAACCACCGTACCCGGCGTCAATGCGAGCGTCACATACTCCTACGTGGGGGACGGTCCGGCGAGCGGCTTTTCGATTGGCAATGGCAGCGGCTTTTCCGCGGCACATCTGATGATTACCGCTACCGGTTCGGTGCCGGCGATCAACGCCAGCACAACCACAGTGCACGGCGTCTACCGGGTTAGCCCGGCCGCCGATTAACACGCCACGCTACTGCTTATTGGCGCGAGCGGCGATTGCGGTCGCTCGCGCCAGATCCTCTGACGAGGGATGGCTGGCGGAACAGTGTTTGCGTTGCCACAGACAGACCTGAAACTTTGCGCTGGCCACCAGTTTTGTCACCCGGCAAACCGGCGCGCGGATCAATGTCCCGACATTTCAGCCGTTACAAGAAAACGATGCGTAAACCTGTGACTCTGACCATGCAAACCAAACAACAGCAACGCGGTTTCACCCTGATCGAACTGCTTATCGCCGTAGCGATTCTGGGCATTATCACCGCCGTCGCCGTCCCCTCGTACGGCAAGTATGTCACCGAATCACGTCGCGTGGATGGACAGGTTGCGTTGCGTGCAGCAGCCCAGGCGCTGGAACGATGCCGCACCGAAGCTTTTACCTATGCTGGATGCACTAGTTTCAGCACCACCAGCCCCGATGATTACTACACCGTCGCCACTACGACGCTTAACGCTAACGATTACGTACTGCAGGCTACTGCCGTGGGCTCTCAGGCTAAAGACACGGACTGTGCGACATTCACGATCAACCAGACAGGCGCGACCTCCTCTCCTGGCACAGTTGACTGTTGGGACTAGGATTTACAGCAGTACCGGGCGGCACTGCCGGGACAGATACAGAAACGGCTGGCCCCAGCCCGGGGCCAGCCATGAAAAATCAGGTGACCTAGAGAGGTGTTACCTGGTCGGCTTGCGGTCCTTTCTGGCCATCGACTTCAAGAAAGCTGACCGCCTGACCTTCTACCAGTGTTCGACGGCCTTCGCCGACGATTGAGCGGAAGTGTACGAACACATCGCTACCACCTTCGCGGGTAATAAACCCATAGCCTTTTTCATCGTTGAACCACTTAACGGTTCCCTGCTGCATCTCTGACATGTTGTCTTGTATCTCACGTACTAAGGGCGTAACGCCCCTTTGGATCACACCGGCACAAGGCCGGCACAGTAATACCGGTCTCGGTGCGGGAATTCGGAGGTCAGAGCAGTGGAGAGTGACTTAACACGCGGACTACAAATCGCTGGAAACCCACGTTACCTTAACGCGGTTTAATGATACTATAGCCAAGTTCTTGAAAAAACAACATCAATTCGACATTCAGCAGGAAATTTCAAGCTGAAATCTGTCAAACCATCGCCGCAGCAATGCGTGTGGACAAACCCATTCCCATCTCGGCAGAATACCGCTGATCGCATACCGGACTGATTAAGTATCACGTTCAAGTTCCATGACAGCGCCCGAGTCTCCAATCAAGCTGTGTTTTCTCCTTACCCCTGACTTCGCCCTGCTGGCATTCGGCTCTGCGATTGAACCCTATCGAGCCGCCAATATCGCCGCCGGCCGCACCTTGTACGAATGGACCATCGTCACTGCCGACGGTCAACCGATCCGCGCTGGCAACGGCCTGCTGGTTACGCCGGACGGCGCACCAGAAGACGCACCGGCCGTCGATCGGCTGTTTGTCTGCGGCGGCGTGCACATGCAGCAATACAAACCAGACAACGTCATGCGCTGGCTGCAGAGTCAGGCACAGCGCGGTACCGCTATCGGCGCAGTCAGCACCGGTGCTTGGGTGCTGGCGCATGCGGGTCTGTTGCAGGGATATCGCTGCACGATTCACTGGCAAAGCCTCGATGCCCTGCGAGAGGACTATCCGGATATTAAAGTCGACCCATCGGTCTATGTGCTGGAGGAGCGGCGCTACACCTGTTGCGGTGGCACCGGCGCGATGGACATGATGGTGCACCTGATCGCCGAGGACTATGGCGATGACGTCGTCACTGACGTCTGCACCTGGCTGTTTCACGATCGAATTCGCGTCAGCACCGACGTACAGGGTGTTGCACAGCAGACCGCGCTGGCCCGCAAATCGCCAAAACTCGCCGCCGCCTTTAGGGTGATGTCAGCCCATATTGAGGATCGCCTGACGCCGGGCGAGATCTCTGCCCGGATCGGTGTGTCGCAGCGCCAGCTTGAACGGCTGTTTCAGCGCCACCTGGACTGCACACCCCAGCAAAAATACCTCGATTTGCGGTTGCAGCACGCGCGTCGCCTGCTGTTGGAGACAAGCTTACCCATTCTGGATATATCCATCGCGGCGGGATTTACCAGCCAATCGCACTTCACCAAGTGCTATCGAGAGCGCTACGACCGCACCCCACGCAGCGAGCGCCTGGGCTAGTGCTCTGACAACATTAAAAGTTGGGATACAGCGAGTGTAGAAGTGGTCAGCGCAAGGCACGCGATCGAAGAATAGTTGTTCTATTGTGAGTGAGCGCAACGCGGCGATGGCCACTTGTACGCTCGCCCGCAGGGGATGGTTTTTGATGTGCCGGCCACCGTCGCGTCCTTCAGTCTTTGCTAGTTACTTGTCAGCACATCAAAAGTCATACTGTGCGCCAATTTTTAGTGTTGCCAGAGCACTGGATCGACACCGTTTTCAGCCCTCGTGGCTCATGCCCCACGGACCGTGAAAATCCCGACCTGATCGATCGCGCCGCTCGAATCCGTGCGCTCCAAAAAAATCGCGCTGCGCCTGAATCAGGCTGGCAGAGGTGCGCTCCCGACGATAACCATCGAAGTAGGCCAGCGCTGAGCCTAGCGCCGGCATGGGCACACCTGCCTGAACGCCGATCGCCAACACATCGCGCAGCGCCTGATGCGACTGACTCATGATGTCGACAAAGTGACTCGCCTGCAGCAGGTTGGGCAGGTCGTTGGCGGCAAACGCACTGGCGATATCATCGAGAAAGCTGCTGCGAATAATACAGCCGGCGCGCCAGATACGCGCAATTTGCGCCATCGGCAGCTGCCACTGATATTCATCTGACGCTGCCTGCAACACAGCAAAGCCCTGCGCGTAGGCGCAGACTTTACCGGCCAGCAGCGCTTTTTCGAGTGTCGGCTTTAGCGAATCAAGTGACGGGGCAGCATCTGCAAACGTCAGTGGGTAGAGAGGAGCCGCCTGCAATCGCTCCGTGAGCAATGCCGATACCGCCCGCGCGCCCACCGCTTCGATCAGTGTCGTCGCCGGCACACCCATTGAAATCGATTCAATCGACGCCCAGCCACCCGTACCCTTTTGCCCGGCACGATCGAGAATCACATCCACCATCGGTTGCCCGCTGTCCGGATCAACCGCCTTGAGCACTTCTGCAGTGATTTCGATCAGATAGGAATCCAGCGCTCCGCTGTTCCATTGCTCGAATGTGGCACCTATTTCTGCCGGTGTTGCACCACCGACCGCGCGCATCAACTCATAGATCTCAGCGATCATTTGCATGTCGGCATACTCGATACCGTTATGCATGGTTTTCACAAAGTGACCGGCACCGTCCGGGCCCACGTGCGCACAACAGGGTACATCTTTGTAGCGTGCAGCAATCGCCGTTAGCACTGGCTCAATCTGCGGGTAAACTGCCGCATCGCCACCGACCATGATCGCCGGCCCGTAGCGTGCGCCCTCCTCGCCACCGGATACCCCCATGCCAACAAAATGCACCGGGCTGTCGGCTAGTCTTTCGTTGCGTCGACGGGTGTTGAGATAGTTCGCGTTGCCGGCGTCGATGATGATGTCGCCCTTATCGAGCAACGGCAGCAGTGCATCAATCTGTGCATCGACCACATCACCAGCGGTGACCATTAGAACGATCATTCGGGGTTGCTGCAGGTTGGCGACCAGTGACTCCAGCGTTTCACAGTCGGTCAGTCGCGCCTTCAGATCACCGGCGTCGTTGACGAAATCGTGTGTTCGCTGCGCCGTGCGGTTGTAGACCGCTACCGAATAATCGTTGTCGGCGATGTTAAGCGCGAGGCTCGCGCCCATCACCCCCAGACCAATCAACCCCACCTGCGCCATATTGTTATCCCTGATCAACTATCACTGTGTCGACAGTATATTCCTCACTCGCGTCCACCAACCAGTGCCAAAAACTCTCGGCATATCCAGCGTAGACGATCAAATCAAACGTAGGTTGTTCATCGAGCTTGTGCAACGTGACGCCAACCTGTGCCGCGACTGTCTGCGCGACATAGCCGACCGGTGTGTTTAATGGATCCAGATCGAGCCGAATACCCTTGGCCAGCACATCGTAAGCCAACAGCCCCTGAATTCTGATCAGGTTGCGGGCGTGACTTTGCTCACTCGCGTAACCGGCATCGCCGGCGCGTTCTGTTACGCGACGAGTGAAATCCCCATCGCGCCCACCATCGCCGATCAACAGCCACTGCCCGGGGCTC
Organism: uncultured Granulosicoccaceae bacterium; assembly: GCA_964573105.1. Lineage (GTDB taxonomy): Bacteria > Pseudomonadota > Gammaproteobacteria > Granulosicoccales > Granulosicoccaceae > CAKZSB01. The sequence goes on along the minus strand of CAZNIS010000020.1, from coordinate 63,254 downwards.
AGTGGCAGCGCCGTCCATGCGTCGGTAACGCTGCTGACACCGGCACCAGTTGATATCCCCATGCGCTGCGCAAGTGTATCGGCCATGCCACGTCGCGCCATCAACTGACAAAACGATTTGCCGCGCACATCCGACAACGCAATATCCGGCTGAACGTCGGCCGCCTTGAACTGCATATCGTCGAGCGGATGTCTGATCATTGGATTAGCCACGCAATCGTTCTCCGTCCGGGTCAAAAAAGTGTGGCGAGCAGACTTCCACTTCGACCACTTCGTCCTTTAGCGGGTAGTGTGCATAGAAGCGTTTGCCTATCTGCTCACTGCCACCTTTGATAAAAGCCAGCGCAATCCAGCACCCGACCGCCGGGCTGTCAGTCACCGACGTCACCCACCCGATCGAGCCACGCGAGTCGACGCCGTCTATTCGATCGAACAGGTGCGCACCACCTCGCAGACGCTGACTGCTGTCGACCACCTTGATACCGACAAGCGAAGGTCTGTCTGCCGCGGTCATGCCGGCACGCTGAGACATCGGTTGGCCAATAAAGCTCTTGGTTTTTGAGGCCATGCGCCCCATCCCCAAGTCAGCGGCCGTGGTGCGACCATCGAGTTCCTGACCGGCGGCGTGTCCTTTCTCGATCCGCAATACGGTTAACGCCTCGGTGCCGTAAGCGATGATGCCGTGTTCCTGACCGGCGGCGAAGAATCGCTCCCAGGCCGCAACACCATAACCCCAGGGCACATTGACTTCATAGGCAAGTTCGCCGGAGAACGAGATCCGGAATATTCGCACCGGCATGCCATCGACCTCGGTCGACAGAACACCCATAAACGGTAGCACCTCATCACCGACATCGACACCAGGCAAGGCTTTTTCAAGCACTGTTCGGCTGTTGGGGCCTGCCAGTGCAAAGCCGCACCATTGTTCAGTGGCTGAACAAAAAACCACATCGAGGTCGGGCCAGACCACCTGCGAGTGATAATCCATGTGAGCCAGCACGCCGGCCGCATTGGCCGTGGTGGTGGTCATGAAAAAGTGATTTTCACCCAGTCGTGAGGTGGTGCCATCGTCGTAGACGTAGCCATCTTCACGCAGCATAACGCCGTAGCGCGCCTTGCCTATGGGCAGTTTCAGCCAGTTGTTAATGTACAGGCGATTGAGGAACTCGGCCGCATCCGGCCCGAATATCTCGATCTTGCCGAGTGTCGAGACGTCGCACATACCCACCGACTCACGCACCATTTTGGCTTCGCGTTTGAGTGCTGCCATGATGTCTTCGCCGGGCAGTGGATAGTGTCGCGCGCGCAGCCACTGACCGGCCTCGACAAACACGGCACCATTTTTTTCATGCCATGCGTGAAACGCGGTCTTGCGAATCGGCTGAAAGTTCTTACCGCGCTCGTGGCCTGCAAAAGCGCCGATCGCTACCGGCACTGTGGGCGGTCGATAACGGGTGGTGCCGACATCGGCGATGGCTTGTCCACGCGCGGCAGCCAGTACCGCTATACCATTGACGTTTGCGGTCTTGCCCTGATCGGTCGCCATACCAAGCGTGGTGTAGCGCTTGGTATGTTCTACTGATACATAGCCCTCCTGCTCTGCCAGCGTCACATCCTGCGCGGTGACATCGTTTTGCAGATCGACAAATACCTTGCCTTCGGAGCGGCCAAGCCAGACCGCAGCAATGGTGCCAGGGTGCTCGCCACGCACAGATGGCACTGCACCCGATGCACTGCTGGCAAAGCCTGCGACCGCAGCTGCGCTGGCGCCACTGGCCGCACCGGCAGACAGACAATCGGCGAGACTAAAATCGCCATTGCAGGCACCGACCGATTGACTGCCCGATCGATGATCGCCCGGAACAAAAGCGGCAATGGATTCATTCCAAACCGGTGCGTGGCCGGTTTGACTATAGAGATTGACATCCGGATTAAAACCACCCGATACGGCAATGCAGTCACAGTCGATTGTTGTGCGCTGCTGCTGTGCATTTTCAATCACCAGCCCTTTCACGCTCTGCCAGCCGACCGCCTTGACCGGCAGACTACCGCGATAGACCTTGATACCCAGAGTCGACGGATCTTTCGCCAGCTCACCACTCTTGTCACGAGCATCGACGATGGCCACGACGGGCTCACCGGCTTCGTGCAACGCAAACGCGGTGTTGTAGCCATCGTCATTGGTGGTGACGATGACCACTGCCCGGCCGGGTGTTACCGCGAAGCGGTGCACGTAGCCGCGCACTGCACTGGCGAGCATCACGCCCGGCAGATCGTTATTGCCGAACAGCATTGGGCGCTCGATTGATCCGGTGGCAAAAATGGTTTGCTTTGCGCGCAGTATCCACAACCGTTGCCTGGGATCACCGAGGCCAGGTTCGGCGACGTGATCGGCCACGCGCTGCAGACCGACGACAACATTGCCATCGTAGACACCCACTGCGGTGGTGCGCGTCATCACACGCACGTTATCCATCGATTGCAGCTGATGCAGTGTGGCATCAACCCAGGTCTGTGCTGGCGCGCCCTCGATCTTTTGATCTTCGAACGCGAGCATGCCGCCCACCCAGGCGCGATCTTCCAGCACCATCACGCGCGCACCGGTCTGTGCAGCGGTCAGCGCCGCCATCAAGCCAGCCGGACCTGTGCCCACGACCAATACATCGCAGTGCGCGTGGCTGTGCTCGTAATGATCGGGATCGGATTCGCGCGACGCGGTACCAAGACCGGCGGCGCGGCGAATCAGCTTTTCATAGACAGGCTCCCAGAAGCCGGCCGGCCACATAAAGGTTTTGTAGTAAAAACCGGCGGTGAAAAAACGCCCGAACAACTGATTGACCCCTAGCAGATCAAAAGCCAGTGACGGAAATCGATTCTGGCTTTTCGCCTCCATGCCATCGAAAATTTCAATGCCTGTTGCACGCGTGTTGGGCTCGGCGCGCGCACCACTGCGTAGTTCAACGAGCGCATTCGGCTCCTCGAATCCGATGCCGAGCAGACCGCGCGGGCGGTGATATTTAAAGCTTCGGCCAAACAGCCGTACACCGTTGGCGAGCAGTGCTGACGCCAGCGTATCGCCTTGATGACCGTTATAGCTCACCCCGTCAAAGGTGAATTCCACTGTGCGCTGCCGATCGATGGCACCGCCCTGATCGAGTCGCTTGCCGCCCACACTCATGACTCTGGCACCTCTAGTGTGTCGGCCGGCGTACCGGATGTCGATATTTCATGGGTGAGTGTATTTCGCACCACTTTGACAAATTGCCGACAACCGGCCACGTGGTGCCACCACTCGGTGTGCCATCCCTTGGGGTTATCGCGCAGGTAGACGTAGCGGAAAAAACCAGCCTCGTCGGTGTCGTCGGTGGGGCGCACCACGGTGGCGTCGCCCTTGTATTGAAACTCTGCCTCATCCCGCACACCGCACCAGGGACATTGAATTTGATGCATGACTTAAGTCTCTGTCGAACGCGCACCATAGTGGCGCTGCGATTCAATGGTTTTGCCAACGCGGTGGCGGTTACTGAATCCAGGGGTTCGGGCCAACGCCTTTTTCATCGATCATGCGGCCTTCGGCAAAACGCTCGATCGTGAAATCGCGGTTGTACTCGTGCGGCTCTTCGGTGGCGATGGTATGCGCAAAGCACCAGCCCGACGCCGGCGTCGCCTTGAATCCGCCGTAACACCAGCCACCGTTGAGATAGAAGCCGTCGACCGGTGTGCGGCAGATAAACGGGCTGCCATCCATGGTCATGTCCATCACTCCACCCCAGTGACGCAGCATTCGCACGCGCCCGATCGACGGCATGATCGCCATGCCGCCAGCCATCACGTGTTCCATCATTGGCAAGTTGCCGCGCTGGGCGTAAGAGTTGTAGCCATCGAGATCACCGCCGTAGACGAGGCCGCCCTTATCGGACTGACTGATATAAAAGTGACCGGCGCCAAACGTGACCACGGTATCCAGATGCGGCTTGATACCCTCACTGACAAAGGCCTGCAGAACGTGGCTCTCGAGTGGCAGTTCCAGCCCCACCATCTGGGCAATCTTTGATGTGTGGCCAGCCACCGCCGAGCCGATCTTGTTGGCGCCGATGCGACCGCGCGTGGTCTGCACCGCCACCGCCCGGCCATTTTTCATCTCGATGCCAGTGACCTCGCAGTTTTGAATAATATCGACGCCGCGACTGTCGGCGCCGCGCGCATAACCCCAGGCCACTGCATCGTGGCGCACCGTGCCACCGCGCGGCTGCAGCAGGCCGCCTTCAATGGGAAAGCGCGCGTTGTCGAAATCCAGCAGCGGTACCATGCGGCGCACTTCGTCGGCATCGAGCAGTTCCGCATCGACGCCGGCCAGCCGCATCGCGTTGCCACGGCGGGCAAATGCATCGCGTTGGGCATCGGAGTGATAGAGGTTGATCACGCCACGCTGGCTGACCATCGCATTGAAGTTGAAGTCCTGTTCCAGCCCCTCCCAGAGTTTCATGGAGTGCTCGTAGAAATAGGTGTTCGACGGGAACATGTAGTTGGAGCGAATGATCGTGGTGTTGCGCCCGACGTTACCACCGCCAATCCAGCCCTTTTCGATCACCGCAACATCCGTGATGCCGTGTACCTTGGCCAGATAGTAGGCGGTTGCCAGGCCGTGGCCACCACCACCGATGATGATCACATCGTAGTTGGGTTTCGGATCGGGATCGCGCCAGGCGCGGGTCCAGCCACGATGACCACTGAGGCCCTGTTTCAGGATCGAAAACGCTGAATATCGCATAGTGAGTGCAGCTTGGATAAGTGGACGCCGACACGCCGGCCAGTGAAACGCCGGCAAATTTAAGTGCCCCGAGTATATATCGCCGCCAGCAGCCGATGACGGCAGAATGACGACACAGCGCAAGTTATCACTGCAGTCTGCCCGATCAGCCCGGCGGCTGTCGCAGACAATTCGCCGCCCTTTTTCACCGACGCGCCGACTCAAGGGTTTCCATTGTAGAATCCCAGCGCCTGGTTCGCGGCCGACAGTCCCTCTATGCAATTGATCATGATTCGCCACGCCCAGAGCGCGGCCAACATCTCGGGCCAACTGACAGGCCAGATCGACAGCCCGTTGTCAGACCTCGGCCATATCCAGGCAGCCGCCGTCGCCGAGCGACTGGCCTGCGAGCCCATCGATTGCTTCTACGCCAGCGATCTGCAGCGCGCGGTCCTGACCGCTGAGGCCATTTGCTCCCGACAACCCGGCAGCCGCCAGCCAGTTCAACACGGCTGGCTGCGCGAAAGGCACGGTGGTGTTCTGCAGGGGTTGTCCAAGCAGCAGCGCAAATCGCACTACCCGCAACTGCACGCGGCGTGGAAATCGGACGATCCAAATCTTCCGATCCAGGGCGGAGAGTCGCGACGCCAGTTTCAGGACCGTGTTATCGCGGGCATCAAAAAGCTGGCGTCGCAACACCGCGACGACACCATCGCCGTCGTCGCCCATGCGGGCGTGTTGCTGGCGATGTTCAGTTTCGTATTCAATTGCCCGCAAAACGGCAATCGACTGCGTTGCGCCAATACCGCGATCTGCCGCTTTCGCTTTGAGCTGGATTTGTGGAGCATGGAGTGCTGGGGCGACAGTGCGCACCTTGATCAGGGGTCAGCTACAATGCCCGCTTTGCCACGAGAACCGTCATGCCCGCCGTAATCGAAACCGATGTGCTGATTATCGGCGCTGGCCCCTGCGGGCTGTTTCAGGCATTTGAACTGGGGCTGCTTGGGGTCTCCTGTCGCATCGTCGAGGCCTTGCCACACCCGGGCGGACAGTGCGCCGAGCTCTACCCCGACAAACCCATCTATGACATCCCCGGTACAGTCCACACCCGGGCCGATCAGCTGATCGTGCAATTGCTTGAACAACTCAGGCCATTCGACACGCCGTTTCACTACAACACCAGCGTATCGACAATCACAGGCCGCGCAGAAGAGGGTTTCACCATCACTACCAGCGGCGACACCTTCGAGGCCAAATGCGTCGTACTGGCGGTAGGTGTGGGTGCCTTTTCGCCGGTGCGGCTGAAAACCGACGGTATCGAACAATTCGACAATCGCCAGGTTTTCTACGACAACCTTAACCACGTGGACTCAAGCGATGCCAACATAGTGGTTTGCGGCGACGGTGAGCAAGCCGTATCGCAGGCGCTGGCGCTGGCGCTGGCCGACACTGCCCACGTCACGCTGCTGCACCGCACGCGCAGGCTGGCCATTGATGACGATCTCAGCGATAGACTGCAGCGCGCAATCGCCGCGAACACCATCAGCGCGCTGAAAGGCAAGATTGCCGATTTCACCACCAGTGGCAACACCCTTAGCAGCCTGCAGATTCAATTGTCGCGCACTGAATCAACAAGCATCGATGCCGACCTGATATTGGTTAAGCAGGGCACATCACCCAAGCTCGTCTCATTTGAACACTGGGGGCTTGCCGATACCGGCAGCCGCATCGACGTTGACCCTGGCACCTTTGAAAGCGCCATTCCCGGCCTATACGTTGTAGGAGACGTCAACCAGTATCCGGCCAAGCGAAAACTCATATTGTGCGGTTTTCATGAAGCGACACTGGCGGCCTTTGCCATCGCGGCGCGCATGCGACCGGAAAAACCGATTCATCTGCAATACACCACTACCAGCACTGAATTGCGTGCACGACTCGGCGTTGCCTAAGCCGACCAAAGAACAACAGGGGAGATAAATTGAAACTCGACAGACGTATTCTCGACATCCTGGTCTGCCCGGTCACCAAGGGCAAACTGGTTCAGATCAATGACGAGTTATGGAGCAAACAGGCCGGGCTGGCATTCCCGATCAGAAACGGCATTCCGGTTATGCTGGAGACGGACGCCCGATCACTGAGCCTTGAAGAAATAGAATCTCTGAAAAAAAGGTGACGCGACAAACTCGCGCCACCATCACCGGGGGAGTGATAAAAGGTGTGGCGCTGGCAATGACCAGGCACACCATCGTTATTTTTATTTTTTATAAATCTTACGAGCGAGAGATGTTAACCGTGCGACTGGTTACAACCGACACACTCTCAATGACAGCACCTTCAACTTCAATCGTCTTACGCAACTGGAAATACAGGCTGGTTTTGCCGTAGTCTGACTGCCTGGGCGAGAAGTGGATGACGTCGCTGAAGGGCAGCCATTCGGCATCGCGAAAATGTTTGTCAGTACTGACGCGATAGTGCGTGGGTTTACCAGTGGCATAAGTCAGAAACGACATGCCATCGCGACCAGCGGGGAAATAAGTCTGCCCGGTGATGCGCATGGGCCATTCAGACTTCTGATATTCATTGGTGATACCGCTGTCGAAATCCACCATCTTCAGCGCGCGACATTTCTTGCTCGACAACCCTTCGGTGACCAGCACATCGAGAACGATATTGTCGCCTTTGGGCGGTTTTTGCAGACTGATACCACGAAAGTTCTTTTTCGACACCGTGATCAACAGTGATCGATCCGGCACATTGTCGTACAAGGCAATGCCGTTGTAGGAGGTTACCCCGGTGCCAAACAGCGCCGGCTTGTCAGCCGTACCCAGGCAAACAGAGGCAAATGGCACAGGCAATCCACTGGTGGCGTCCAGAACGCGTACGCCCATTTTGGCCGCTTGTGCGCTACCGGCAAAGCCCGCGGTCGCCGCCAGCACCAGCACTGAAACACCGCGTAGCACCCGCTTGAAAGAATGAGTTGGCATAACACCCTCCGTCACAAAATACCGCCACACAACAGCGCGCGGCGGTGACTCCATCAGACGTCGATCGACTACAAGTCGTACACGATCTTAACAACCCACTGGTTGATAAGTCGATGGAGCACACAGTCGGAGAATGGTAAATAGACGCGAACAGAGCGTCAACTAATTGACATACTCGTTGCTCATTCTTTAGACGGGGATCACCAGAATAGGCATTGGAATCGGTACACATTCACAATGCGGATAGATGAAGGGAACTACGAAGCGGTGGTTTCTGACTCGATTCGCTGCAGACGCAAGGCCCAGGCATTAAGCCAACCGGCGCGCCGCATCGCAGCCGGCAGGCTTCTATCCTGCTGCAATTGTCCGAGCTGCAAGCGCAATCGCATCAATTGGCGGCGGCGCGCCTCTGGGCAAGCAGTGCCTTCAATTAATTGCAGCGCCGATTCCAGATCAGCCAGCTGCTGCACCTGAGGTGGGAGAAAACCGGCGTTTTTCAGCACTCGGTTGATCGCTGCCATCGACGGATCGACAAGCGGATCGTCGGTCAGGTCCAACGGCTTGCCCTCGCCGGGCAAATTGCTCAGTTCACCGCGCGCATTGGCTTCGCGAATTTTGGCCTCGGCCAATTGATCGAGCAACATCACAATAGGTGTAATCGTCCTGCATAGTGCACTTTGCGAGATTCTCGCATGAACTACCGCGAGATCACCAGCATGTGCACTCAGGCCTGACGGCCGTTCGCCGAATCGCGCGCATACCACTCATTGGCAACGCGATCTGGATCGACACCGGACTCATCTGCTACATCACCCATTTCTGCGGAGAGCGGTTTCACCTGCGCGAGAAGATCGGGTTCGGGCCGGGAATCAGGCACCACGCGGGAAGGATCCGCGTTGATCAGCGGCTCACCGTTGTAGTCATCTGTAGCATGCAGATCGACATCCGGCAGCGTGGCATCGGGCAATGGAGCATCTGTCGCGCGCAAGGCCGCGTAGTCAGGGGAGTGTCCTAGTTCCAGAAAGTCTGCAATCTGGCCTAAGTGTGATCGCTGCAGCTGCTGGTTGTATTCCAATTGCTCAGCCGTCACATCCAGGCGCTCGCGCAGATCGTGGATCGCGTGACGCAAATCCTGATTATCGCCAGTCAGCGTGTTCACTCGTCCGGTTAGACGCATAACCGCGACCAATGCCCCTGCGACCGCGAGCGCGAGTGCCCCTGCTACAACCCAGATCGTCGGGCCTAACTGTGCGCCGCCCGACTGGGCGAGATCAGCTATTTCCACTTGCAGCACCTGATTCGTTGACCTTTGCTACTACAGCGGCCGATTCCTGTATGGCTGCACAGTGCCCACCTGCGAGGAACTCGGTCTTGCGAATCAGCTCGAAGTGCCTGTTTCTATCCTGAGCGCGGCCGCCGCATCAGTGCGAGCGGCCAGCGGGGGTTTCGTAATGGTTATAAGTTTGACCTGAACCCACATTTTGTAATACAAACGATACAAAATGTTCCATTTTTGGACAATCCATTGACTGATCGCTCATTGCAGATAGCACTGTCACGGCCCAGTGATGCGCACCGTATCGCCAGTTTGTCGCGCGATACCATTGAACATGGCCTGACCTGGAGCTGGACGCCACAACGCGTCGTCCGCTGCATGGCAGCACCGGACATCAACGTGATCTCCGCCCACCTGGACGGCGAACTGGTCGGTTTTGGCATCATGTTCTACGGCAGTCGCGCCGCCCATCTCAACCTGCTGGCGGTCGACCCCCTGTGGCGCAAGCGCGGCGTCGGCCACAGTTTGCTGGCGTGGCTGGAGACCTGCGCCATCACGGCCGGTCTCGATCGTTGCCAGCTGGAGCTGCGCGAATCCAACCGCACTGCGAAGCGTTTCTACCAGGCGCACGGTTACACCGAGACCGAACGCATTCAGGGTTATTATCAGCAGCGTGAAAACGCGATACGCATGACACACAGCTTGCGCGTCGGAGACGTGCAAACCTGAGCTGGCGTCAACCTATCGAATCAACAGCGCCCGAAAATCATTGACGTTTGTCATCGTCGGGCCGGTCACCAGCAGATCATCGATGGCGGCGAAGAAGCCATAACCGTCATTGTTTTCCAGCGCCTCGGCGGCACTCACACCAACACCCTGCCCGCGAGCAAGGCTCGAGGGCGTGACAAACACCCCGGCGTTATCTTCACTGCCATCGATGCCATCGGTGTCGGCTACCAGCGCGTGCACGCCTTCAAGCCCGTTTAGCGCCAACGCCAGCGCAAGACCAAACTCGGCATTTCGGCCACCGCGCCCCGTCCCTTTCACCGTGACAGTCGTCTCGCCACCCGACAACAACACACAGGGGCCGGATAAAGGCTGGCCGTGACGCACAATCTGTTTAGCGATACCCGCGTGCACCAGCGCTACTTCGCGCGCCTCGCCCTCAATGCTGTCACCCAGAATCATCGGCGTGTAGCCGGCCGCGCGCGCCACCTCGGCTGCCGCAGTCAGCGACAGCTGAGGTGCTGCCACGATACGGGTCTCATTGCCGGCAAGACACGCATCGCCAGGCTTGACCGACTCGACCAACTCGCCCGCCGCCCCCTTTTGCAAAACCTGCCAGGCGGGGCCTGGATCAGTCAGTTCATATTTGCGCATGATCGCCAGAGCGTCGGCATAAGTTGTGGGGTCAGCGACGGTTGGACCGGAACCGATCACCGCCGGATCATCGTCCGGCACATCAGAGATCAGCAACGACACCAGTTTCGCCGGCGCACAGGCCGCAGCCAGCCTGCCCCCCTTGATCGCCGACAAATGCTTGCGCACGCAATTCATTTCCTGAATGTTCGCACCGCTGGCGAGAAGCTGCCGATTGACCGCCTGCTTGTCGTCCAGCGTCAGCCCGTCGGCCGGCATCGTCAGCAGCGCAGACGCCCCGCCCGACACCAGACACACCACCAGATCATCGGCAGAAAGATCGACCAGTAACGTCAGCATTCGCCGCGCCCCTTCAAGCCCCGCCTGATCAGGCACCGGATGCGCGGCCTGAACAATCTCGATCGACTCACACGGCACATCGTAGTCGTAGCGCGTGATCACCAGACCGGAGAGCTTGTCCTTCGGTCCCGGCCAGTGGCGCTCAAACGCCTGCGCCATCGCCGCCGACGCCTTGCCCGCACCGATAACAATCGTGCGTCCGTTAGGCACCGCGGGCAGATTGGCCGCAATCACGCGATCAGGTTGTGCAGCCGATACAGCCGCATCGAACATCTGGCGCAACAGTGTTTGCTCTTCAGACACAAAGTTTCTCAGGCAGATCCGGGGCGATAATAATACTGCCTATGAGGATGCACGCTCAACACTCGATAAGACTGGCAATAAGCCTATCGTCAGCGACCAACACACCGAAACTGCAAAGCCTTTGAAACAACAGAACAGCGTTATTGGCCGCACACTGCACTAGCGATCTTGCGCCAAACTACGATAGCGTTGACCCATTTCCCGAAGCCCCATCAACACTACGAGAGACAGCAGATTCAGTATCAGTAACAGGTTGAACGCCTGCTCGTATTGCAAAGCTGCGTAAATTCGGACGCCATCAATCGATTGTCCATCCCATCCGCGATCGAGCCAGCGTCCGATCAAGGGTTGCATCAACGCACCGGAACCGACCACTACCATGTTTAACATGCCCAGGGCCGTGCCGGCTCGGGCCGGTGCGTTCAGATCACGAATAACGCTGTACAACACGGCCATCACGCCCCCGCCGAGCCCTTGAATCAGAAACAAAAGTGCCAGAGTTATGGAGCTTTCGATTGGCGCATAGAGGATCGCCGCCATCGCCAACAGACTGACGACGGCGCCGACGCAGAGTACGGGTTTGCGTCGCCCGATTTTATCCGACACCCAGCCGGCCAGCGGAGAGCCGATCATCCAGCCTGCAAAAACCAGAGAGGCGATGCCGGCGGCATCGGTGTGTGCGAAATCGCGTGTGGTCACAAGCCACGGCACAGCCCACAGAGCAGCAAAGCCGAGCATGGGCGCGGCCAACCCAAATCCGGCAAGCGCGCAGTGCCAGTTGCGAGCCGCCCCCAATACGGCCAACGCGCCACCGCCATTGTCGTGCTCATGGCTGACAGTTGCCCGCGCTTGTCTTTCCGACGGCACAATCCAGTAGATCAGCAGCGCGAGGGCAAAACCACTGAGTGCCAACACCAGTGTTGAACCACGCCAGCCAATTGCCTCAACCAGCATGCGTTGCGGCGCCTGGCCGATCACCGCACCGAGCATTCCGCTCGATTGACCGATACCGGCCAGCAACGCGAACTGCGAGGCGGGAAACCAGCGGTGTGCGATGGTCAGTGTGCCGACAAACGAAAACGCCAGACTCGCGCCGATCATTGAACGACACAGCGAGGCGACGAGAAACGAGTCGGTCATGGCGAGCCACAGCGAAAAACACCCGCATACCAGTAATGCAACCGTCATCAGAATTCGTGTCGGGTAGCGATCCATTAACAAGCCAACCGGCACCTGCATCGCCACATAGGCATAGAAGTACAGCGCCGACAACCCGCCCAGCGCCGCACCGCCCACCGCGAATGTCTGCATCAGCTCGTCGGTCATCACGCTGGGTGCTACGCGATGCACAAATGCATAGGCAAAGAAGCTTGCGCCGAGCGTAAACGCCAGCACAGCTCTGACATCGATGCAGTTAGGTGGATTTGACATCACGGTCAATATTACTCAGGTGAGCGCGCGCCTCAGAGGTGTTTGCCAGTTCCGCTTTGCGAGGCGCGTCTGGTATTGCCGAGGCCGCAAGCGACGGGCTGGCGGGTCTGAGCCGCTAATTGATGTAGAATACGCGGCTACTCCCAACCAACGGAATCCCGCGCGCAGGCCCAGGCCACGCACGCGGTCTGCCCCATGCCAGTAGCCAGCCCCGCCAGACCGCCGGTCGAATTGTTCAATTATCGCCGCTATTGGGCCGAGTGTTTCGGACCGGCGCCCTTTTTGCCGATGTCGCGCGCCGAGATGGATCAACTGGGCTGGGACAGCTGCGACATCATCGTCGTCACCGGCGATGCCTACGTCGATCACCCGAGTTTTGGCATGGCGATTATCGGCCGCCTGCTCGAGGCGCAGGGCTTTCGCGTCGGAATTATCGCGCAACCGGACTGGCAGTCCAGCGATGCATTTGCAGCATTGGGCAAACCGAATCTCTTTTTCGGCGTCACCGCCGGCAATATGGATTCGATGATCAACCGCTACACGGCGGACCGAAAAATCCGCAGCGACGACGCCTACTCGCCCAACGATGAAGGCGGCCTGCGCCCGGATCGCTGCTCGCTGGTGTACTCGCAGCGCTGTCGCGAGGCGTTTGGCGATGTGCCGATCGTGCTCGGCGGAATCGAGGCATCGCTGCGCCGCATCGCCCACTACGACTACTGGCAGGACAAGATCCGCCGTTCGATGCTGGTCGACTCCAAAGCCGATCTGCTGCTCTACGGCAACGCCGAGCGCGCGATCGTGGAAATCGCGCATCGGCTGTCGCGCGGTGAGTCTATTCAGGATATTCGCGACCTTCGCGGCAGTTGCTATATGTCTACCGGCACCCCGGACAACATCACCGAAATCGATTCCACCCGCGTCGATACCCCGGGCAAGATTGACAAGAAGATCAGCCCCTACGAGGTGATACCCGACAAACAAGCCCCCGCAGACAACCCACCGTCAGATAAAAAAGACGCCGCCCCAATCCGCTTTGTCAGCAAGGCCGAGCGCCTGCAATCGATCGCCGAGCAGCGCGCCAACAGTGTGATACGCCTGCCCGCGTTCGAAAAAGTCCGCAAGGATCCGGTGCTCTACGCGCACGCCAATCGCGTGCTGCACCTGGAGACCAACCCTGGCAACGCGCGCGCACTGGTGCAGCGCCACGGCCTGCGTGATGTCTGGCTGAACCCGCCGCCGATCCCGCTCTCCACCGAAGAGATGGACTACATCTTCGATCTGCCCTATGCCCGCGTGCCGCACCCGCAATACGGTGATGCGAAGATTCCGGCCTACGACATGATCCGCTTTTCGGTCAATGTGATGCGCGGCTGCTTTGGCGGCTGTACTTTTTGCTCGATCACCGAACACGAGGGGCGCATCATTCAGAGCCGCTCGGAAGATTCGATTATTCGCGAGATCGAGATCATCCGCGACAAGGTGCCGGGCTTCACAGGTGTGATCTCGGATCTGGGCGGGCCGACCGCCAACATGTACCGGCTGGCCTGCAAATCGAAGAAGATCGAGTCGGCCTGCCGCAAGCCATCCTGCGTCTACCCCGACATCTGCCCCAACCTCGACACCGATCACTCATCGCTGGTCAAGCTCTATCGGCGCGCGCGCGATTTGCCCGGTGTGAAGAAAATTCTGATCGGTTCCGGCCTACGCTACGATCTGGCCGTGCGATCGCCGGAGTACGTTGAAGAACTGGTGACGCACCACGTCGGCGGTTATCTGAAAATCGCGCCGGAACACACCGAAGAAGCGCCACTGAGCAAAATGATGAAGCCCGGCATCGGCAGCTACGATCGCTTCAAGGAACTGTTCGAGCGCTATTCGCGCAAGGCTGGCAAGGAACAGTATCTGATCCCCTACTTTATCGCCGCGCACCCGGGCACCACCGATTCAGACATGATGCACCTGGCGCTGTGGCTGAAACGCAACGGCTTTCGCGCCGACCAGGTGCAGACTTTCTATCCCTCGCCGATGGCCACCGCCACCGCCATGTATCACTCTGGCAAAAACCCGCTGCGCAAGGTTGGCCGCGATACCGAGGAGGTTGAAACCGTGCGCAGCACGCGCCAGCGCCGGCTGCACAAAGCGTTTTTGCGCTACCACGATCCAAACAATT
>CAZNIS010000020.1:45471-48522 GCA_964573105.1 uncultured Granulosicoccaceae bacterium | reverse complement strand
ACGCGCCAGCGCCGGCTGCACAAAGCGTTTTTGCGCTACCACGATCCAAACAATTGGCCAATGCTGCGCGAGGCGCTGAAGAACATGGGTCGGGCCGATCTAATCGGCAACGGCAAGAAGCACCTGATACCGCTGTATCAGCCAAAAACAGACGGCAGCTATAGCAGCCCGCGGCGCAAAAACAGCTCCAGCGCGCCAGCGAAAGGCACCATCCTGACCCAGCACACCGGCCTGCCTCCCCGGGATCGCGGTGATGGCAAGGAGCAAAAGCGCGCCAGTGGCCGCAACGCCCGCAAAAGGACTCGTCCACCCGCCAGACGTAGCTGAATACGTCGCCCGAGCCAAAGCTACCCCAAACCACACTGATTACAATATAGTGTGGTTTTCACGTCATATGCGGTCCAGCCGGTACTATCCCTAGTTATCCAAACCGCAATAAAACGCAACTCACTCGGGCGTTCGTATGCAAGATTTTTTTAGCGACCTGCCGCTGATGATCGGTGCCATCAGCATTGTCTTTCTGTTGTTGTGGTGGGGCGTCGACCGCTGGCTGTTTGGCGATAGCAAAGCCAACAAACTCGGCCGCACACTGCCTGGCAACATCACCAATCCCGAACCTGGCTCGGATGCACTATCGGGTTTCGCCGCCAGCAGCGGCCTGAAGGCAACCACCTCCAGGCATAGCCCGTCGCCGCAATCCAGCGCCGATGAACCAGACACTGTCGCCTACAAGCCGCTGGGCAAAACTGCGCACGGCGAGTCGATTCCACCGCTGGTTAGAACGGACGCCGGTGCCACCGCAAGCCCCACCGCAAGCGCGCGCTCAGCACACACTCCGGCACTGCTGCAGCATCGTCTACCCGGCACCTCGATTGTCGATCGCAATCTGAAATCCCGCATTACAGGGCAGGTTCGCGGGCTTTCAGGACAGGCGGATCAGGCAAAAACAGCAGACCTGGCGGCGGACTCGAAATCCAAGGATGACAAGGCCGGCATTCTAGACAGTCAAAGCAGCGGCACACCCAGTGTTGACACCGACAGCCCCGAAGGCTTGCTGATTATCGCCGACCAGCCAAATGCATCGCAGGCGCAAGACCCGGCATCGACCCGCGCAGACGATACCCATGGTCAGACAGCCAACACACAGGCGGTAGCTGAGGTTCGACGCAATCGAGGGGCAGGTTTTGGCAGCCGTAACCAGCCCGCCAGGACTGACCGGTTTGCAGGCCAATCGACGAATGGCCACACCAGCATGGCTGATTCGACCTTAGCGACCGACCGCTCGCACGCGGACAACTCACAGGACAGCGGAGATAGAAAGCAAGCAGCGAGCAATGCCGTGACCGCTGCTGCCACTTTGACAGGTGCAGTTCATGGCGGGGATCAATCGCTTGAGGCGGCGACCAGCAACGGCAGCACAACGCAATCCGCAACTCTCGACACCGCACAAGGCAATCAAACATCGTCCACCGACGCACAGGCAAATGATACGAGCCCAACCGGCGCCAATACCGGGCTATTGTCTGAGACCCCCATACAGTCACCAGACGATGCGGCCAAAACAAGATCAGGAGACAAGCCAGCCGCCGCGCACCCTGCAAAGGCTGGCGAAACGGTTGTACCTTCTTCGCGATCAGATGTATCGGCAGACACGTCTAGAACAGACAACGAGTCTAATCATAAGCACGATAATGACACTGCGTCAGCCAACAAAGCAGACGCAACAGTCGGCGACAACCAGACTGACGCATCAACGCAAGCTACCGAAAAGACCCGGGACGACGGTGACCAACCTGTCGATAGCGATTCGGCAACCAACGCCGAGGAATCCGCTGACGCGGTGACCACTGCGGGCACCGCGATCGGCCAGTTAGACGAAACCGACGCACCTGATAAAAGGGACACTGGCGACGATAGCAGCAGCCTCTCGGAGCCTGCGCTTGCTGCAGACACAACTTTGTCGTCAACACACGACCAGACGAACAACGGGCTGGCGAACACCGCGCCGCTGGACGCAACTGCGGCGCGCACGTTCCAGCCCACCACCACAGGCAGTTTGCAGGTTAAAACGGATCAGGCGGAAAAAGACGCACGATCAAGCTCGGCAGCACAGCAGTCGTCGCAGTCAACTGACGCGAATACCGATGAAGTGGATCGACTTACCGATGAAGTCGGCGCCGACCAGGCCACGGTTGCTGCGAGCGGCGAATCCGGCAATCCGGCTGTCACTGCAGACAGCGACTCAACAGTCTCTCACCCGCAAACAAACGGACGACAGAACAGCGCAGAACAACGCAGCGGTAGTGGGCAGGCGAACAGTGGACATTCGGGTCCAGCCAACCATAGCGCCTCAGACGAAACCGCGATAGATCAAACCGCTGGCGCACATGCAGAAGTTGCCGCAAAGGCACTGCCGGTATCGAGCAGCGACAACACCGATGTCGAAAACACCGCATCGTCATCTGACCATGAGGCTGACGCTGATGTGCCAGCTAACCTCAAGACGACAACACCATCCGGCGAGTTGACTGATGGGTCAGACGGCGAAGCAACAGCCACACACGCCCAAACAAGCGAACGACAGGACGAGGCAGAACAGGGCCGCGCTAGTGGTCAGGCCAACACAGAGCAGCCGGATACAAAAAACCAGAGCCAAATCGCCTCAGACGAAACTGCGATTGACGCAGAATTTGCCGCAAATACACCAACGGTATCGAAAAGCGGCAACACCGATGCCGACAGCACTGCTGTGTCTTCAGACCACCAGGCTGACACTGATGCACAGGCCAGTCTCGATACGACCGGCTCATCCGATGCGTTGACTGAACAGTCTGTTGATCCGTCAGAGCATACCGCGTCCAGCCACGAAGCTGTGTCGGCCGCAACTGCTTCGGGCCTGTCAACCAACCCGGTTACCGAGCAAAACCGGAAACGTTGGTTTAACCCGTTCGGCTCGGTATTCAAATCAAACAAGCCAGCGTCAAACCCGCCAGAATCGAACACCGCCGATTCAAACCAGCCGACAACTGAACCAACCGCACCCGATCAAGC
>CAZNIS010000020.1:645-45371 GCA_964573105.1 uncultured Granulosicoccaceae bacterium | reverse complement strand
TACAAGACAGCCGCCAAGCAGAGCGTGCCATCACCCACATCCGAGGCTCAGCTGCGTATTCCGGTAGCACATGTCAGCACAACAGATACGTCGAAGCCTGAGGGGCCGGACAGTGAAGATCTATCTGACGATACAGAAGTAACAGCGGTACTCGAAATACCGATCGATGACGCGCAGGCTGAATCGACACAGGTACTGGACAGCAAGGACTACATGATTGCGCGCCTGCAGGCACGCATTCGCGAGCTTGAAGCCAACGCCGAACCAAATGACCGGAAAGTACAGCTTGAAGCCGTTGAAGGTCGACTGAAAGACAGCGAGGCGCGTGTGGCGAGCCTGCAGAACAAATTGCTGCAGGCACACCAGCAGGCGGGAGCACCGTCGAGTGCAGCGCGCGAGGCGGAGCACAACCGGCCCACGCTGCTGAGCAAGGTCAGACTGCAGTCAGGTCAGCGCAGCTAGACGTCCAAAACGCAGATCGATTTAACGCAGGCGGACTCGGCGGCTATCGCTGTCGCCGAGGTTGTCTTGCCACTCTACATTCAAGACCTTACCCGTTTGCGCGGCTAACAACTCCAGCGCAAAGTAGGGATTGCGAGAGATATCCGGACCGCAGTGCACGTGAAAGAGCGTCTCGCCATTGTCGTTGTCACTGACGGTCAAGTGCTGAATGAACTTTGCCGGAATCGTCTGCCCCTGGGCATCGCGCCGCGCACCGGATTCCATCGGATGTTTTATCCGGATTTCCAGCCGCACGTCGTCACCCATTCTGCGGGTCTTCAGCGATAGCGTATCGGTTGCCACTTTATCACCCGTTTTCTCTGTCGACTGTTATCACGACGGCTCGACGCTGACCGTCGCGCGGCCGCTGAAGATGCCGCTATCCGTCTCGATGACGGCGACAACCTCGGAGCTTCGACGCATTTTCACACGAGTGGATAGCACCGGTTTAATTTGCGGTTGAATCGTCGCCTGCAGGATCAACGGTCGCTGGTTGGCCGGCACCAGCACTGCCATGGTCTTCACATCGGGCAACGCCGTGGTCACGCGAATCGGCACCACCGCACCGTTGATCGCGGTTTGCGGCACCCCCAGGTAGACCAGATTGTTCGGCCTTGCAGTACCGTCGAGAAGTTGCTCCAGTGCCGATGTGAGTGATTCGCTCTCGAATGCCGCCGCCGGCCAGTCGTCATTGCGCTGACGCGCCAGCAGCAGCTGGCTCAAACTGGTACAACCCAGCGCCAGTATCGCCGCCGAGCCCTTCAGCACTGTCCGTCGTTGGGTGATCACAATCACTCCCGTGCAAGCCAATTAAGTGTCGGTGCAAACTCGTGGCCGACCGCATCCCACCAAAACGCCAGTTGCATGCCATGCGATAGTGGCACAACTAACAGGGTGTTGAAAAACGTCATGAGCGAAGGGCTGAGTAGGCAAATTCGAGCGAAAAAGCGCAGTTTATGGTTTATAAATGAGCATTTTGACCGGGCTGGCGCTCCAGGGAGAATTTAACGCCCTCAGACCGAGCGCAATAGTTTTTCAACACCCTGCTGATCGTTTTGCGCACAAACTCACCGAATTACCACGCGGGAATATCAACGGCGGCCTGGCGCTGATCGATGGTCGGTCTGTGCGGCGATAAGCTAGAATTAGAGGATACCCTCAACACCCGCCCCGTGACCTGTTCTCAGGCACGGCATCCCGGCTTTCACAGGCGCCCTGCATGCAGCCCATTGTTTCGGTTCGCAATCTTTCCAAGCGTTACGCCTCCGGGCATCAGGCGCTGGATGATGTCAGTCTGGATATCGACAAGGGCGAAATTCTCGCCCTGCTCGGCCCCAACGGGGCAGGCAAAACCACGCTGATCTCGATCATATGCGGCATCGTCACACCCACATCCGGCATGGTCACCATCGATGGCCATGACAACGACACGGATTTTCGCATCACGCGCAAGAAAGTCGGCCTGGTCCCTCAGGAACTGACCCTCGGCGCCTTCGATACGGTCCGGAACACCCTCAATTTCAGCCGGGGTTTGCACGGTCATCCACCCGATCCGGCACACATTGAAAAAACCCTGAAACAACTGTCCCTGTGGGACAAACGCGACAGCACACTAATGACACTATCCGGCGGCATGAAACGGCGGGTGCTGATTGGCAAGGCGCTGTCGCATCAACCTGCAATCCTGTTTCTGGACGAACCCACCGCCGGCGTCGATGTCGAGCTGCGAAAGGATATGTGGGCGCTGGTCAACGAGCTGCGCGAATCCGGTGTCACCATCATTCTGACGACCCACTACATTGAAGAGGCCGAAGAGATCGCCGATCGCGTTGGTGTGATCAGTAACGGCCAGTTGTTGCTGGTGGAAGAGAAAGCCGAGTTAATGCAGAAGATGGGTAACAAGCGCCTGACAATCGATCTGCGACAATCGATCACCGAAGTGCCGGCGCAGTTGTCTGAATATGATTTGCAACTTTCAGACAGTGGCGATCAGCTCATCTACACCTACGATACGCGTCGCGAACGCACCGGCATCACTGCGCTGTTGCAAACGCTCAACCAAAGCGGCTTGTCACTGCGCGATATCAACACCTCGCAAAGTTCGCTGGAGGAAATCTTCGTCAATCTGGTAAAGGCCGATTCATGAACTGGCACGCGATCAGAGTTATCTACAAGTACGAAATGCTGCGTACCTGGAACACGTTGCTGCAGAGTATTGCATCTCCGGTCATTTCAACCTCGCTGTACTTCGTGGTGTTCGGTGCTGCGATCGGGTCGCGAATTCAAAGCGTGGAAGGCGTTTCATACGGTGCGTTTATCGTACCCGGGCTGATGATGCTGTCGCTGCTGACCCAGAGTATTTCCAATGCCTCCTTCGGCATCTATTTTCCCAAATTCACCGGCACCATTTACGAGATTCTCTCTGCCCCCATTTCATTTGTGGAAGTGGTGATTGGCTATGTGGGTGCGGCGGCCACCAAGTCCCTGATCATCGGCTGCATCATACTCGCCACCGCCGGGTTGTTTGTCGATCTGCAGATCGCCCACCCGTTCTGGATGCTGGCTTTTCTGATCCTCACCTGCATCACCTTCGCGCTGTTCGGTTTTATCATCGGTATCTGGGCCGACAACTTCGAAAAACTGCAACTGATCCCGCTGCTTGTCATCACACCGCTAGTGTTTCTCGGCGGCAGCTTCTATTCAGTGTCGATGTTGCCGCCAGCGTGGCAGACCGTTACCCTGTTCAATCCGGTGTTGTATCTGATCAGCGGCTTTCGCTGGAGTTTCTTCGAAGTGGCCGATGTCAGCGTCGGGCTGAGTCTGGCGATGATCGTGCTTTTTCTTCTCATTTGTCTGGGCATCGTCTGGTGGATGTTCAAGACCGGCTACAAACTGCGCCAGTAAACCAACGACAGCGAAGCAAAACTATGGCAGACCCACTCAACGTCGACACGGTAGACACCCCGCCGCGCGACGCCTCCACGGTGGTGCTGATTCGCGACGGCGAGAGCGGCAAACCCGAAATCCTGATGCTGTGCCGTGGCAACAGCCACACCGTCATGAACAATGCCTATGTGTTTCCCGGCGGCAAGCTCGACGACGAAGACGAATCACCAGATAAAATCGGCGCCCTGAATCTTGCCGGTGACGCGCGCGAATTACTCAACGAACACCAACTGTCCGCCACCCGCGCCGCCGCCCTGTTTGTGGCCGCCTGTCGCGAGACGCACGAAGAAACCGGCGTCACCCTGGCATCTGAACATCTGGTGCCAATTTCGCGCTGGATTACACCAAAAACACCATCGATGATGCGCAAGCGATTCGACGCACGATTCTTCGTTGCCAGAATGCCCGACGGCCAGACCGCCGTTCACGATGGTGAAGAAGCCACCGACAGCGGGTGGTTTACCGCAGAGGCCGCATTGCAGGCGTACTACGCCGGCGACATCACCCTGGCCCCTCCACAAATCATGACACTGGCCGGTCTGTTGCCCTATCACAGCGTGGAAGAAATCCTGACATCTGCGGTGAAAAACATCCCTGGCACGGTGGAGCCACACGTCTTTAAACACGGCGACAATCAACGCGTGCTGGCCTACCCTGGCGATCCCAGCCACCCGGTTTCCGAGCGCGCCATCCCCGGCCCAAGCCGATTGGTATGGCGTGACGATCGCTTTGAACCCGAAGATGGCAGACAGGTATTTTTTAACCAACCCTAATCAGTTGACCGGCATGTAAAACGGGACAGTGTCAGTGGAGCTATATTCAATTGACGATGCGCGCAGGATCGCGCGCAAAAAACTGCCGCGCATGATATTCGATTTTATCGACGGCGCCACCGGTAGCGAGACCGCCTGCCGCCTCAATCGCGAAGCGCTGGAAGCGATTCGGCTGCAACCGCGTACGCTGATCAACGTCGAATCAAGGCATCCACGCACCCGTTTTCTAGAGCGCGACTGGGACCTCCCCTTCGGCATCGCACCCATGGGTATGTGCAATCTCGCTCGCCCTGCGGCTGATCTCGCGATGGCGCGTGCCGCAAGCACTTATAATATTCCGCTGTGCCTGTCGACCGCCTCCTCGACCAGCATAGAAGAGATGGCGAAAGCTGCCGGCGACAACCTGTGGTTTCAGCTTTACGTGGGTCAGTCTGAAGAACTGGCGATGAGCTTCGTCAATCGCGCCGCCAATGCCGGCTGCAAAGTGCTGTTACTGACCGTCGATGTGCCCCAGGTCGCACCGCGCCCGCGCGATCAGAAAAACGGATTTAAAACCCCGATCAAAATTGGGCCAAAGCAATTCATCGACTTCGCCCTGCACCCGCGCTGGTCGATCGGGACACTTCTCAAGGGTATACCTCGCACTGCCAATTTCGCCGCCGACGCTGGCCACGGCGCATTCGTGCGCAACGAGAGCCGTGGCAAAGTGGATCACGACTTTCTACAACGCCTGCGCGATCGCTGGCAGGGCAAGCTGGTCGTCAAAGGCGTATTGTCAGCCGAAGACGCTGCCGCCATTCAGGCCGCCGGTGCAGACGCCATCTACGTCTCCAACCACGGCGGCCGACAACTCGACAGCGCACCACCCGCCATAGAGATGCTGCCCCGCATTCGCGCAGCCGTCGGTGAAACATTTCCGTTGCTTTTCGACAGCGGCGTGCGCAACGGCGAGAGTATCGTCAAAGCGATCGCCCGGGGCGCTAACTTCATCATGCTCGGCCGGCCGTTCATGTATGGACTCGGCGCCGATGGAGAGCTTGGATTAAATCGCGTGATCGAAATTCTGCGCGATGAAATGAACCTTGCGATGGCACAAATTGGCGCATTAAATGTCGAGCAAATCACTCAAGTCATCCTGTGTGAGGAACGCAGGTAGAGCAAAGCCAGCGGGTCAGCTGACGCTGTTTCAATGCCAGCCCAGCAGCCAGACACTTTCACCCC
Organism: uncultured Granulosicoccaceae bacterium; assembly: GCA_964573105.1. Classification (GTDB taxonomy): domain Bacteria; phylum Pseudomonadota; class Gammaproteobacteria; order Granulosicoccales; family Granulosicoccaceae; genus CAKZSB01. The sequence continues at coordinate 39,930 of CAZNIS010000020.1, read as the reverse complement.
CATCAATAACGCGTGCCCAACAGTGTCGTGAGGGGATGTCTGCAACAACGATACATTGTATTAATTTCAAACCCCGCCACGCCACGCGTTGCGATCTCCCACGTCGGCCGACATACGGTTGCCCGGTAAGCTGTTAGCGCGCCGACTTCGCGCAACGCAATCACCTAACCACAAAAAGCCACGGCGGGACCAGATATTCTGGCCTGGAAACACGTGCATTCGTCTACTCCCACGCGACTCTGCCACATCGCACTGTTTACCTGACCAGCAAATACCCGGCGTCATTTTCTGCCAACTCAAGCGCTTGCACTGCTCTGCCAACTGCGCACCCTACAGCTTCACCAGCATCTGCCGCCTAGCCCTTAGGGATCTGTTACCTAAGTAAACCGCATGATCAACCACACTGCCGCCACCGATTCGACCGCTGCCCGGTCTCAAGCAGAGCCGCGACCGTTTTTGCAATCACCGTTGCAGGGCTGGATATGCGTAGGGCTGTTGGCGGTGCTTTTGGCTGGCTGCGAAGGCTCGGTCAATCTAACCGAGGGCGAAGATGAAATCTCGGATGTATTCATCCTGGAGCTCAACGAAGAGACAGGCCCAATTGATGACGGCCTGTCCGCAGATGAACCCGTGTTCCACTTCGCAGGCGATTATGAAGTCGACGCCAGTGGAGTCATCACCAATGAGCCTGCGATCGGTGCGGCACTCGACGCCGATCCGGTACGCAAGCAAGAAGGCGCCTGGACCAGCGTGTTCAACTGGCCCGTCAGTCCAATCCATATGGCACTGCTACCGGACGACACAGTACTCACTTACGGCACCAATCCAGACGCACAAAACGCTACCGCTTTCACATTCGACAAATGGTTCCGCTGGCGGGGCACCGACAGCGACTCGCACGAAACATCACCCACTGGCATTGAGACCAATCTATTCTGCAGCGCACAATCCGTGCTGCCCGATGGAAAACTGCTGGTATCCGGCGGCGACGGCAATCAAGTTGACAATCAGACGTTGAAAAACGATGGCATCGACGCGACGACGATTTTCGACTATCAAACCAATTTACTCTTCGACGGCCCGACCATGCATTTTCCGCGTTGGTACCCAACGCTGTTGACACTGGCCGATGGCAGACAACTGGCACTGGGCGGGCGCAAGTTCAGGAACAACTCGCCAGCGGCACTAACCGATAATATCTCTATCCCGCCGGTCCCCGAGGTGTACGACCCGGAAACCGGGCAGTGGAGCCTGCTGGCAGGTGCAGCTAATCAGGCGCTGTTTAATCGCATCTGGTACTACCCACGCGCGTGGCTGCGCCACAATGGAAAAGTAGTCGTCGCGGACATCGGGCAGGACCGTCTGTTCGAACTGTCAGCTGACGGTCGAGGTACGCTGACAGAACTTGGCGAATTTCGCGGCAGTTTTGGTGGAGTCAATTCACCGGCCGCCATGTTTGAACCGGGCAGAATTCTATTTGTCTCGCGCAACAAACGCGCGGAAATACTCGACATCAGCGGCGATGACGCAACGCTTGCGCTGACGGCATCCAGCCTGCATTCCAGAAGCTGGGCCGATGCGACCGTACTCGCCAATGGCGAGGTATTCCTCAGTGGCGGTATCGAAACCGGAGCAACGACCAACTCCGGTGATTATCCCGGTGAAATCTGGAATCCAGATACCGGTCAATGGACATTGACCGCCAAAGCCGCCAAGGCAAGGCTGTACCATTCAACGGCCATACTTCTACCCAATGGCCGAGTCCTGACCGCCGGCGGTGGCCCACCCGGGCCAGTGGTGAATATGAACGCTGAAGTGTTTATCCCACCGTATCTTTTCGACGAAAACGGCGCGCTGGCACAACGACCGTCGATCACCACGATGGCAGCACCGGACTATGCAAGCGAGTTCTTTGTCCGCGTTGGCAGCGACGATCCGATCAGCAAAGTGTCATTTATTCGATCGGGCTCGGCGACGCACAGCTTTGATCAGTCACAGCGCTACATGGAACTGGCGTTTGAACAAAACGGCGATACATTGACGGTTGTCGGACCCGACAATCCGAATATCGCACCACCGGGCCTGTATATGCTGTTCGTCTTCGATCAACAAGGCGTACCTTCACACGCAAAGCTCGCCATGCTGGGCGGTGATCAAACACTGCTGACAAACAATACCGACCCGGCTGATACCGACCCTGACAACCTGCTGATCAACGGTGGCTTTGAGTCCGGCAAGTCGAATTGGATTGCCTGCGCTGCAGATAGCCTTTCGCAAATCACCGATCAAAGCAATCATGGCAGCCAGGCGTTGCGCCAGACAGCAGGCGCCTGCCTCTATCAGGAAGTCAGCGTAATACCTGGCGCTACCTATACCCTGACATGCGATGCTAAAAATGACGGCACAACATTTACCAGCATCAACATCAATATGCTCGATTCTCAATACAATGAGTTGTTGAACGACTCCGCTACGGTGTCCGCAACCGACTACCAAACTTTTGAACAGCGCCTGCAGGCACCTGCCAATGCGGCGTTCTCCGCCGTTACATTTTATTCCGAGGGACAAAGCTATTTCGACTCCTGCTTACTCAAAGCCGATGAAACATCTGTCACCCCCGTGACACCGCCCGCGTCGCTGACAATTCCAGCTGACAATCTGCTCACTAACAGTTCATTCGAGCAGGGAAAAACCGCCTGGAATGACTGCGCGGCGACCGAGCTTACATCGGTCAATGCCAACCAGAACGGCGACGGACAATCCTTGCGAGTTGAAAACGCCGGTTGTATTTACCAGGAATTCCCGGTAACAGCTGGCGAACAGTACGAACTACAGTGCCTGGCGCAGTCTGAAGATGCTCGATATTCCAGTATCACTCTGCAAATATCCGACGATTCATTCACCGCCCTGAACGTCGACGTGCTGGTGGTCACGCCTGGCACGTCAGACATCTACCAGACGACCATCGCGGCCCCGGCGAATAGTGCAGTCGGCGCAGTGACCCTGTATTCCGAGGACGCGAGCGACTTCGACGCATGCATTGTCGTGAGGATCTAACGGGGAACAATACGATCGAATCATCGCGCCATCACAGGCAGACTTCCAATCCAGAATCAACTGGAGAAGGTCTCCTAAAGCACGCCGTGCGTGCGGTGTTGGTAGGGCAAAGCCAGCGCTACGGTTGACGGCAAACCAAGGCCAGCAACGCGACCACTCCTTCACCCACTTCAAGACCGCGTGCCCAACAATGCCGTAAAGGGGTGCGTCCATTCGTCACGTACGTTGCCAATAAAACGTTGGGCACGCAGCGCGTCGCGATCCGCACGCGGCAGCCAACCCACCGTTACTAGCCGTGGCGTTAGATAGGCTTTCCCACACACAGTGCTCGCACTACAGCGCTGTCTTCCAACTATTCTTCCAGCCAGACACTGACCCCGAATCGCGAAAAAGCACAGTCCATATATCCTCCGACGCGCCTTGCTTCACACCCGCACTCGTTTGCCTATATGATGCGAATTATTCTGACCATCACCAGCTGGCGCGGCGCAAACCAATCTTTGGACTGTCAGCCAGCACGGGGGACAAGAAAAAAATGAAAATCCGCGGTGGCGCGCTGCTCGCACGCGCCTTTCACGACAAGGGCGTCAAACAGGTGTTCACGCTCAGCGGCGGTTTTTGCAATCCGGCGCTGGAAGGCTTTATGGAATGCCAGATGCCGGTGATCAATTCACCGCATGAACAAGTTGCCGGGCATCTGGCGGATGGCTATACGCGGATCAATCGCGAACCCACGGTTTGCCTGGTCGGCCCCGAGGGCTTTGCCAACGCAGTGCCGGCGATGATGGAGGCCTGGGGTGAGCGCTCGCCGGTCATTTTCATCACCGGCTCCAGCACGTTAAAACGCAAGGGCAGCGGCGGATTTAAGGAAATCGACGATGTCGCGATCGCGGCTCCGCTAACCAAGTACAGCGCCGAGGTCACGCACGGTGAGCGGATTCCAGAATTCGTCGACCGCGCCTGGAAAATCGCGACCAGCGGCTACCCTGGCCCGGTACACCTGAGTATTCCGGTCGACATCATGTTCAGTTCGTTCGACGCCGATTCTGCGCGCGACGAGCGCCCGTTCAACCGCCATCAAACCTCGCGCCTGCGCGCCTGGCCAGACCCGCTGGATCTGCAGCGCATTCTGGACATCATTGCCGGTGCGCAGCGCCCGGTGTTGATCGGCGGCCACGGCGTCTGGTGGTCCGGCGCCGATGAAAAACTCGAGCAGACCGGGCGTGCGCTCAACATTCCGATCTTCAATATCCCCTATCACCAAAAACTGCTGGGTGAAGAAAGCGACGCCTATATGGGTCTTGCCGACATCCACCAGTACCCGCCATCCGAATACGCGCTGCAAAACGCCGACGTAACCATCATCGTCGGCGGCCGCCTCGACAACCAAATGAACTTCGGCAACCCGCCACTGTTTCCAGCCACCACGCAATTGATCTGCGTCAATGGCTCACACGAGGAGACCGAGCTCAATCGTGCCGCGGACCATCTGTTGTTAAGCGACCCGAACGCGTTTCTCGATGCGTTGCTGCAACTGAAAGCCGAGGGCAAGTGGACGCTCGGTAAAAGCTGGCACGACGACAATCGCATCAAGCGCGGCGAATGGGTAGACAAATGCATCGCCGAGATCCCTGGCCCCGCCGAGACCGGCGGCAGGATTCATCCGCTGCAACTGGCGATCGACGTGCAGGAGGCGATGGGTGACGACGACTGGCTGGTGATCGACGGCGGCAACACGCATTTCTGGTCCGAGATCGCGGTCAACATCGCCGGCTGGAAGGGGCAGAAGCTCGGCAATATCCTGCACCCCGGCACCTTCAGTATGCTCGGGGTCGGCGTATCGTTTGCGATTGCCGCCAAGCTGACCCACCGGCAAAGCAATGTCGTGTTGATCAGCGGTGACGGTGCCTTTTTATCTGGCGGGCTCAGTGTCGAGGCGGCCTTTCAGGAAGAACTGCCGATCGTCGTGGTGATCGACAGCAACGGCGGGCTGGACTGTATTTCCCAACAGCAGGAGCGAATGTTTGCCAGCGAAACCCACTTCGCCACCGACTTTCGCGATATCCCGTTTCACAAAATGTTTGAAGGGCTGGGCGGCTATGGAGAACTGGTAGAAACACCGGGCGAAGTAGTACCTGCGGTTAAACGGGCCATAGCCAGTGGCAAGACCGCCTGCGTTAATGTCAAAACCAAAGGCTACATAAGCCCGATCGTGCTGGCCACTACCAGCAAGCGCGATAAGGCATCCATCGAGTAATCAGCATGGCCACCATTTCTTCACACGTACTGGATTCCGTTGTCGGCGATCACGCCCGCGCCATCGCAATTGACTGCATTCGCGTATCGGATCGCCACACGCTATTTTCATCGATAGCAAACGAAGAAGGGCGCATTAGCGAACAAGTCGAAATCGAGCCCGACACCGAATACGAGCTGGTGTTCCACACCGCCGCCTACTTTGCCAACCGCAGTAAACTGCCATCTGACGGCGGGCAGATTTTGAACTCTGTGGTGGTTCGATTGCAAATGCCCGACCCGCAAGGCAAATATCATATCCCGGTGATGATATCGCCACACTCCTATAACATCTGGTGGTCTGGAGTGAACCCGCAGTGAGTGCAAAACTGGCGGTCTCTCGCCGCATTCGCGCAACACCGTACACGCCGCGGGTTGAAGCGCTCGGCGTGTCGGACTACTCCGTGGTCAATCACACCATCTTGCCTAAGGGCTTTGGCCGCAGCACGGCAGATGACTACTGGCACTTGCGTGAACATGTACAGCTCTGGGATGTCAGCTGTCAGCGGCAGGTGCAGCTGCGTGGCCCGGACGCGGCAAGACTTGCTCAACTGATGACACCACGCGATTTGCGTCACGCAAAAACGGGCCAGTGTCTCTACGTGCCGATCATCGACAACAACGCCGGCATGATCAACGACCCGGTCCTGTTGAAACTTGCCGATGATCACTTCTGGCTGTCGATCGCCGATTCCGATGTCGCATTGTGGGCCGGCGGCATCGCGCAAGGCATGGGTCTTAACGTGATCGTCGATGAACCGCCCGTTGCACCACTCGCGATTCAGGGCCCAAAGGCTGACGATTTGATGGCGAGCGTTTTCGGCGAGGCCATTCGCACCCTTGGCTTTTTCAAGTTTCGCCATCTGGATTTCAACGGCGAGCCGCTGTTGATCGCACGTTCGGGTTACAGCAAACAGGGCGGCTTTGAAATCTACCTGCATCAACCGAATCTGGCGCTGTCATTGTGGGACACACTCTGGGAGGCCGGGCAGCCATACAATATCGCGCCTGGCAGCCCCAACCTGATCGAGCGCGTCGAAGGTGGACTGCTGTCTTACGGCAACGAATTTACCCGCGCCAACAATCCGCTCGAGTGTGGTCTTGGCCAGTATTGCAATGCTGGCGACGATGTCGATCACATCGGCCGCAAGGCCTTGCAGAAAGTCACTAGCGAAGGCCCGGCGCAACAGATTCGCGGCATCCTGTTCGATGGCGATCCCTGCCCGCCGTGCGCCTCCACATGGCCGTTGCGGGTAGACGACGATGAAGCCGGATTCATCACCACCGCGATCTGGTCACCGCGTTTTCGGCAAAACGTCGCGCTGGGGATGTTGCGAAAACGCTTTTGGAAGGCGGGGCAAAAAGTGTCCGTTCACAGTGCTGACGGACAGATTCGACGTGGTACAGTTATCACGCTGCCGTTTACCGACTAATGTAACCGGCACCCAAAACCATGAGCCACTGGAGGAAACTCATGAAGAAAAGCATCACGCTACTACTCGGCCTGCTGTTGCCACTCATCGGCAGTGCAGCAGACTTTCCCGAACGCGATATCACCTATCAGATCACTTTTTCCCCCGGCGGCGGATCAGATATTCGCGCCCGCGCCCAGCAACCTATGCTCGAGGAAAAGCTGGGTGTAAAAATGCAGATTCAATACAAACCCGGTGGCGGCGGATCGCTCGGCTGGGCCAACATGGTCAAGCAAAAGCCCGATGGCTATTTCATGTCGGGCATCAACATCCCCCATATCATTTTGCAGCCTCTGGCACGCGATAACGCGGGCTATGAAACCGCACAGATCGAACCCGTCGTGCTGTTCCAGCAAATCCCGTTCGGCCTTACGGTAATGGCTGATTCGCCATTCCAGACACTGGAAGATCTGGTCGCCTATGCGAAAGAGAATCCAGGTGCAATCACTGTCGGTGGCTCCGGCAGCTGGGACGCAACCCACATCGCCCATCTACAGTTTGAAAAACTGGCCGGCATCAAGATGACCTACATCCCGCACAAGGGCGGCAAACCAAAACAAACTGCACTGCTCGGTGGTCACACCATGGCGAGCTGGTTCGGCACCAGCGAGTGGCTGCCGCACGGCGACAAGGTCCGCAACCTGGCGGTCGCCACCCAGGAGCCGGTAGAGACCAACCCCGATCTGCCAACCTTTAAATCCAAAGGTTACGAGCTCTACTCATCGGTCTATCACGGCGTTGGTGTGCCACAGGGTACGCCTGCCGACGTGATCGGCAAGCTGCAGGATACTTTCGTTGAAATCGCCAGCAGCGAGGACGTACGCGCACAAAAGCTAAAGAGCGGCATCATTCCGATCGCCATGCCTGCGGCTGAGGCGAAAGCACTGATCAACGACCGCATCGATGCCTGGGCTCCGATCGTCAAGGAGTTTGCCAAGTAGGCGCAGACACCCGTGCTTGACGGACTGATCGCCGGTGCCGGGCACATATTCGTGCCCGGCAATCTGTTGTTTCTGTTTGCCGGCACGGCACTCGGGATCGTGTTCGGTGCAATCCCCGGCCTCACCGCCACCATGGGCCTGGCATTGCTGGTGCCGTTCACCTTCTCGATGGAACCGGCCAGCGGCCTGATCATGCTCGCGGGGATCTACGTCGGCGCCATGTATGGCGACTCGGTGCCCGCGATCCTGATCAACACCCCCGGCACGCCGGCCGCGATTGCCACGACCTTCGACGGCTACCCACTGGCACAGAAGGGCATGGCCCAACACGCGCTGGTTGCCGCCGCATTTGCCTCGTGTTTCGGCAGCCTGCTGGCCTTTGCGGTGCTGGCAGGTGCCGCCGAGGCATTGGCAGAGATGTCACTGGTTTTTGGACCGGCCGAGTATTTCTGGCTCGGCATCTTCGGCCTGACCATCATCTCAGTGCTCTCCAGCGGCAACCTGATCAAAGGCTTTGTCACCGCCACCATTGGGCTTTTGTTGTCGACAGTCGGCATGGCGACACTCGCCGGCGACGTGCGGCTGACGTTCGGCCATCCGGAGCTACAAGGTGGTATTGGTCTGGCCGGCGCACTGATCGGATTTTTCTGCCTGCCGGAGATTCTCTCCAACGTGATCGGGCGGCGCCGCGATACCTTCGCCGGCGAACAGGTCAAACCCTCCCTTGGCATCATCACCAGCACGGTGATCGACCTGCTCAAACGGCCAGTACTGATGGTTCGCTCGGCGCTCATTGGCCTGGTGGTCGGCATCGCACCCGGTGCCGGCGGCAACATCGCCAGCATGGTGTCCTACAGCGAGGCGCGCCGCTGGGAGCGCGACAACCACGAATTCGGTCAGGGCACCACGCGTGGGGTGGCGGCGTCAGAGGCCGCCAACAGTGCAATGGCGCCAGGCTCAATGATACCGCTGTTGACCCTGGGTATACCCGGTTCACCGCCGGCGGCGGTCATTCTTGGCGCGCTAATGCTGCACGGCATGCAACCGGGCAACGATCTTTTCGCAATCTACGCAGATGTCACCTACGCCTTCATTGGTGCGCTGGCAATAGCGTCGATCGCGGTGCTCATTCTCGGAACGCTGGGTTCATTTGTGTACGCCCGAATCATCAACATTCGATCCAGCGCGCTGGCGCCAGTGATACTGTTGATGACGGTGATGGGATCCTATGCGATCCGCAACAACATGCTGGACGTATGGGTAATGCTGATCTTTGGCATCATCGGTTTCGCACTGCACCGACTCAACTACCAGCCCGCACCGCTGGTACTCGGTTTCATTCTAGGCCCTTACATCGAAAACGGACTGGTACAGTCCATGATGATTGGCGGCGCCTCGGGCAGCGTGCTGACCTACATGACCACGCGCCCGATCAGCCTGATCCTGATCGCCCTGTGTTTGATCAGCGCACTGTGGCCGCTGGTAGTGTCGCATCGACAACGCGCCACTCCCGATTCAGGCAAGGCGGTGGCGACGGAATCAGGCAAGACGGGTGTCAACACCGATTGCGTCATGGGCATTACCATGCTGGTGCTCTCCGCAATCGTGTTTTTCTCTACCCGCGAACTCAGTCGTTTTGGCGGTATATTCATCCACTATTGCGCAGCAGTTGCCGCACTGCTTGGCATCATGATCCTGATCAAAAGCCAGTGGCGAGCCGACTACCAGACACTTTTCGATTCCAGCGTCGAGCGCAGTCGTGTGTTGACAGGCGTGGTTGTAATTGCGGGCTATCTCGTGCTGGTGCCAATCACAGGCTTTCTGGCTGCAAGCGTGGTGTTCTATTTTATCGTTCACACCATGCTGCATCAGCGCAACGCCTCAAGGGCTGCGCTGCTGGCGCGAGTGGCCATTGCCGTTGGCGTCAGCACCGGCATGTACCTGCTGTTTCAAGAGGTACTGCACGTGCCACTGCCGCGCGGCACACTGTTCGGCTAAAGCCAGCCCAGTCGATCTGGAGAGGGGGAAAGTGTGGCGTCAGCACGTTTCGGCTGTCCAATGATGTTCGGTTCAAGCCGTCTAATAAATTTGATCCGAAATTTGGCTGACACCACAAGCCGCACCTTATGAAAAATCGATGCCAGCCCGGGCAAACAGCGCCCCGCTCAACCACTGTTGTTTACTCGATCACAGTCAAAACGCCAATCGATTCACATTGACCCCTGATCTATGAATTGCTTTCACAGCTGAGGTTCTGTGACAGATAATTGTCGCCTGCAGGTAGTTTCCCTATCATTGATGCACCCCCAACATCATGTACCGTCAGGCGGCACACGATCAACCCGCGGGCGCAAAGCCCGTCCCTCCAGACCGTCGAATCAGCGCGCCGAGCTGGTTTAACAGTCAAACAAGGGTTGATCGCAAATCGGGCAAGTGCCGGCAACCGCCACCGGCACAGACGGACTCCGCCCACCGTCCGGCAGTTGGTGCAGCCGGCAGATGTATCCAGGGGCCCACAGTGTTTCGTGGGCCCTGACCTCTCTCCCCCAAACTTCCACACCGCGTTCACTGGTCTACGACCATGATGGCCCTTTGCCGTGCGCGAGTCGCCCGTCGCCATTGTGCCCGCCAACGGCTGCGGCCCACTTGCGATATTTGGTAAAGTACGCCCAACGCACGCACCACATTCACACTGCGATACCTCTATGCTGATACTGGTTTCTCCCGCCAAGACACTGGACTTTGAAAACCCGCCCGGCTTTGCAGACAGCACGCAGCCGCTGCTACTCGACCACTCCGAGGCGCTGATCAGGGAATTGCGGCCACTCAAACCGGCCAAGCTCCGCAAGCTGATGAACATCAGCAGCAACCTGGCTGAACTCAACGTACAGCGATTCGCCGACTGGAAAACCCCGTTCACGCCAAAGACTGCCAAGCAGGCGATCTATGCGTTCCAGGGCGATGTCTACCTTGGCCTGCAGGCCGAGACCATGAACAAGCGCGATATTAATTTTGCGCAAAAACACCTGCGCATTCTCAGCGGCCTGTATGGCGTGTTGCGACCACTCGACCTGATGCAGGCCTATCGGCTGGAAATGGGCACCCGCTTTGCCAACAAGCGTGGCGCCAATCTCTATCAGTTCTGGGCCAACCACGTCACCGACGCGCTCAACGACGATCTCGCCAGCCAGAAAAAACCGTTCGTCCTGAACCTGGCCTCCAACGAGTACTTCAAGGTGGTCAATCGACACCGCCTCGATGCCGACATCATCAGCCCGGTGTTCAAGGATCGCAAAGACGGCGAATACAAACTGATTTCATTTTTCGCCAAAAAGGCGCGCGGTATGATGTCACGCTATGTGATCGACAAACGAATTAAAAAGCGCGAGGATCTGCTCGGCTTCGACACAGCGGGCTACCAGTACAACCCGAAGCTCACTGTTAAACCGGATGAGCCGGTCTTCACGCGGGACAATCCGCCCTCGGCCTGAAAACAATCCGCCTCGACGCCCCACCGGTACACTGACTATGCAAAGCCCCATTCTCGATCCGGCCGTTCAGCTACAGGGGCACGGTGATGATTTCACTGAAGACGAAGTGCGCCTGGCCAATCGCAACAGCGGTATCATGCTTGAAATGCTGCGCCACGACGTGACCCCTGCCGGCGCGCACTACCTGCTCAATCATTTCGATGTGCCCTATGTGGCCGAGGCCGATAACTGGTCTCTGCGAATCGACGGTTTGGTCGATCAAACAGTCGAATGCTCTTTTAGCCAACTGCAAGCGCTGCCGGCCGTCACCAAACGGGTCACACTGGAGTGCGCCGGCAATGGTCGCGCATTGATTACCCCGCGCCGCCAGAGCATGCCCTGGCGCTACGAAGCCGTCGGCACCGCCGAGTGGACCGGCACACCACTAAAACATTTGCTCGAACAGGCCGGTATCCAGGCCAGCGCCATCGATGTGGTTTTTCACGGCATCGACAGTGGCATATCAAAAGCTGATATTCACAGCTACAGCCGCAGCCTTAATGTAGCCGATGCGCTGCACGAAGACGTATTGCTGGTCTGGGCCATGAATGGTCAGCCACTATTGCCACAACACGGATTTCCGCTCCGGCTGATCGTACCCGGCTGGTACGGTATGGCCAGCGTCAAATGGCTGAATCATATAGAACTGATCGACCGCCCGTTCGACGGCCACCAGCAGGTCAAAACCTACATCTACCGGCAGGATGAAAACGACCCGGGTGTGCCTGTCACCACCATCAGAGTTAAATCATTGATGGTGCCGCCCGGCATACCCGAGTGGTACAGCGAGCGGCGACTGGTTGAACCTGGCCCCATTACCTTGTATGGCCGCGCCTGGAGCGGCAAGGGCACACCGATCAGCAAAGTCGAAGTCTGTGACAACGGCACATGGACCGATGCCACACTCGACAAGCCAACAGAAAAATACGCCTGGCGTGGCTGGCAGCTCGAATGGCAGGCAACACCCGGCGCACACGAACTGAAATGTCGAGCCACCGACGCCAACGGCGACACCCAACCGCTAGACCCCGTTTGGGATCAAGGTGGTTTTGGCAACAATGGCGTGCAGACCGTTGAAGTTTGGTGCGAGTAGGTAGGGCAAAGCCAGCGAGTCGGCTGCCCTTTAATCCAATGCCAGCACAGCAATAGAACTTTCGCCCACGTCAAGACCGCGTGCCCAACAATGTCGTGAGTGGGAGTTAAAACGCCGGACAAATTTTTTATTTCCGCCACGCTACACCTTGACCAGATCTCCACTCATTTATCAAGCCGCCAAACTACAAGCAACCGTAGGGGCCGTAAGCCAAAGCACACGTACCATTTTTCCTGACAGCAGGCTGTAACTTCAATTTGCGAGATGTGTATCCAGAGCTGCCACCAAGCTCGACCACACACGCGAAAACCTACCCGGCCTCTCCCACAAACACCACATTCTGAGCCTCATCACCACTCATCACGCGTCGAACATTATCCGCCACCGCCTGCCAGCGACGCTGCAACAACTCTTTAGTCCAGCCACTTTCATGGCCACTCAAAATCACATTGTCCAACTCCTGAAAAGGAAAATTGGCCGGCCACACTTCGTCTTCACCAGGGTTGTTATAGTTGTACCAAACGTCTATCACTGCGCCGCCAATGGTTTTGTTTTTCAGCGCATTGAACAGCGCTTTTTCTTCCACCACACCACCGCGTGACACGTTGATCAAAACGCCGGTGTTTTTCATCATCGCAAGCGTCGTTTCATCGATCAGGTTTTTGGTTGCGTCGTTCAAATCACAGGCGATCAACACAAAATCACTCTCGGCGAGCAATTGCGGTAACTGCGCCTCACCACCTAACCAGTCAAGCTCTGGCGGTGCCGGTACATCGCGACGGCGCGTACCTATACAGCGAACGCCAAATGCATTCGCACGCCGGGCCACCTCCTCGCCTATGTGACCATACCCAACAATACCCAGTGTGGTGCCGCGAACCTCCTGGTGAAACAAACCTCCCCCTGGAAACAGCCCACCCCAACCACCATCGCGAAACCGCTGATCCATCTTGCGCAAACCGATCTGCCACTCAAGCATCGCCAGCAACACATATTCCGCAATCGCAGTTTCGTGTTCAAAACAATTGGCCACCGGCACGCCTGCAGGCATACGCGCCGGCGTGGTGAAGTTGTAGCCGGTCCAGGGTATCTGGAAGAGTTTGAGATTTGGCGTCGCCGGCCACTGGTCCAGCGGTATATTGCCACCGACGATAACATCGGCCTGTTGCGCTAGCGGGGCAAAGTCATCTGCCTTGTATTTGGCCGGATCCCAGACCAGTATCTGCCAGTCACCATCGGCGCAGTCGCGAAAGCAGGCTTCCTGCTCCGCTGCGATTCGGCCTTGCAACAGTACTTTGGTCATGTGTCACCCCGTTTATTGATGTGAGAATTATACGCAGCCTTGATGACATCACGACATGGAGCCGGGTTGCGGAAATTCGCCGTCACGACATTGTTGGGCACGCGACCTTGAAGTCGGCGATTGCTCGTTGTCTGTGCGGGCTTCAAATAACGGGAATCCAAATCGCTGGCTTTGCCCTACCTGCGCCCTGCAGCCATCGCCATAATCTCGCGGGCTGACGCTGGCCGTCACATGATAAAATTTTACTTCTTCTCACTAGCTAGCCCAGTCCTCTCATGTCCATGAACGGTGCCGAAAGTCTTGTCCGTACGCTGATCGATTCCGGTGTCGAGGTTTGCTTTTCGAACCCGGGCACATCAGAGATGCACTTTGTCGCCGCACTCGACAAGGTGGCAGGCATGCGCTGTGTACTGGGTCTGTTCGAGGGCGTGGTGACGGGCGCGGCGGACGGTTATTACCGCATGAAGGACAAGCCGGCGGCCACACTGCTGCACCTGGGCCCGGGCCTTGGCAACGGGCTTGCGAATCTGCACAACGCACGCAAGGCCGAGAGCGGCGTGGTCAATATTGTTGGTGACCACGCGACGTATCACATCGAATACGATGCGCCGCTGACCGCCGATATCGAAGGTATCGCAGGGCCGGTGTCAGGCTGGGTCAAGACCAGTGATTCTTCACGTGTCGTCGCCGCCGATGGTGCGGCGGCAGTCGCTGCGGCCAACACCTATCCCGGCCAGGTGGCCACCCTGATTCTGCCGGCCAACACCGCCTGGGAAGAATCCAATGGTCCAGCAAAACCGGTCGCACCGCCTGCACCTGCCCAGGTACCTCAGGATCGAATAGACGCAATCGCCGACATCCTGCAACGCGGCGAACCCACCGCCTTTGTGATGACTGGCCACACCCTGCGCGAAGAGGCGCTGCTGGCCGCAGGCAAGATTGCGGTCGCCACCGGAGCCAAGCTGCTGGCGCAGTCCTCAAATGCCCGAATGGAGCGCGGTGCCGGCCGGGTGCCGATCGAGAGCATTCCGTATGTGGTCGATCGGGCGCTGGCCAAACTTGCAGGCTACAAACATCTGATTCCGGTTTGCGCCAAGGCACCGGTGGCCTTTTTTGCCTATCCAGACAAACCCAGCCGACTATGGCCCGAGGACTGCGAAATTCATCCGCTGGCAGGCCCTGAAGAAGATGGCGCTGCCGCACTCGAAGCCCTCGCCGAGCGAGTAGGTGCGAGCGACGCCGGGCCATTGATTCAATTGCCCGGCGATACGCCATTGCCCTCACCTGGCGAGCCGATCAACGCAACCACTCTCGCCGCGGTGCTGGCCAACCTGATGCCCGAGAACGCCATCATCGCCGACGAGGGCATAACCAACTCTCGCGATCTACCAGCCGCCACAGCCGCCTGTCCGCCACACGACTGGCTGCAAATCTGCGGTGGCTCGATCGGCATTGGATTTCCGCTCGCCACCGGCGCGGCCGTCGCCTGCCCTGATCGCAAGGTCATCGACGTCCAGGCCGACGGCAGCGGCATGTATACGCTGCAGGCGCTATGGACCCAGGCGCGTGAAAACCTCGACGTGACCACCATCGTCCTGTCGAATCGCAGCTACGAAATTCTCAAACACGAGCTGCGCAACGTCGGCGCCAACGCAGGCCAAATCGCGATAGACATGATGGACCTGGACCGCCCCAACCTCGACTGGCTGGCGCTGGCCAAAGGCATGGGTGTCGAAGGCAAACAGGCGACTAACGCAGGTGAACTGGCCAACGCACTGAAAGCAGGCCTTGCGAGCGAAGGCCCCTATCTGATCGAAGCCATTTTGTAGGCAGGGCAAAGCCAGCACAAAAGCTAGCACCCTTTCAAAGCCAGTAAAACAACCAGGTATTCATCAACCTCAAGATCGCGTGCACAACAATGTCGTAAGGGAATGCATCCCTACGTCAGGCACGCTGCACCGCGCAACCCGCCTCCGCCCGCCGAGCATTACTCGGCGTGGTGTTCAATGTGTTCCCCCACACCGCGCGCTCATTCAGCAAAGCGGCCCTCAAGCACATAATTTCTCCCACCTGGTCAACCATATTGCCAGCGCTGCGTTTAAGGATCATCACGAACGAGGATTCTTCCCCATGCGGCACACTACCCCAATCATCATCCTGGCCACCTTGTTGTCTGCCGGCGCATCTGCGCAGACGGTCCCGGTTTTCACCGACACTAACGGCGATGGTGTGATCTCGGTCGAGGAGGTCCGGGCAGCAAGAAAAGCGTTCCGCGACGCACGCACCGCCCAATTCGACGCCGATCAGGATGGCACGCTCTCGCGCGAGGAACGCGCTGCAGCTCGCCAGGCGCGTCGCGAGGCAGTACTGAGCGAATTCGATGCTGACAGCGATGGCCAGCTATCAGACGACGAGCGTGCCGCCGCCCGCCAAGCGCGCCAGCGTGCGATCGCCGCGCAGTTTGATCTCGACAACGACGGCGTAATCAGTGAGGCCGAACAAGAGGGCCTGGACGCTGCCCGGCCCGGACGCGGCGAACGTGGTGGACGCGACGGACGGGGTGGCAAAGGCAGACGCGGCAAGCACTAACCCCATCATACTGGCGATGGCGTCGTCAGACGCTCCGCCCTGCCGCTGATTGCACGCCCGCAAAATTGCACATTTTCGACAAGCACGCCGTGTTGGAATCTTCTATGCTCAAAATATTCAACACCCGGACACCCGACCAGTGCTCCACCGGCCTCGACGGCGCAGCCAGTCTATCTGGTGTCGACGACCTAACCACCGCCGCGTGCAAGATGCTGTCATTGAATAGCAGCGACGACAAGGCACAACGCAAGGCGCTGCTGAACCAGTTTCTGGCAGACGTGGAAGGACGTGCTTTCACTATGGCCAATATCGCTACACGCAATCGCGAAGACGCACTGGATATCGTGCAGGATGCGATGATTAGCCTGGTCACACGCTACGCCGACAAGCCGGAGAATCAGTGGCGCCCGCTGTTCTACCGTATACTGAACAACAAGATAACCGACTGTCACCGCAAGCGCAGCACACGCTCGCGTTTTCATTTCTGGTCCAGTGATAGCGATGAACTCACCGAGCACGATGCGGCCAACGAAGCCCCTGATCCAGCCACCAGTACGGCAGGTGCTGCCGAGGACGATCAGACTATGCAACACATAGAGCAGGCGCTGCAGCAACTGCCTGCTCGTCAGCAACAGGCTTTCATGTTGCGCATGTGGGAGGGGCTCGACGTGCGTGAAACCGCCACCGCCATGCAGTGTTCGGAAGGGTCGGTCAAAACGCATTTGTCGCGCGCCATGAAGGCCATGCGCCAGCAGCTGGAATCACCGTCATGACGCACACCTCAAACCACGATGGCGACAAACAGCCAGACGAGGCCTGGCTGCAGGACACCCTGGCCGCACTCAATACCCGCGAGCAGCAAATCGACTACGTCACTCGCTCGCGCCTGTCAGCGGCGCGCGCCCGCGCAGTGGAAACCGAGAGCCGGTTTCGCTGGTTTAACCTGCGCCTGGCGGTACCGCTTGCGACGATGGCCGTGTGCGCACTGGTGGTACTCAACTTACCAGAGCAGCCATCAGCACCCGCTCCGGCACCATTAATGGCCTCACAGGACTTACCGATACTCTCCAGTGGTGAAGAGCTGGATTTTTACCAATCGCTGGAATTGCTTGAGTGGATGGACGACAGCTATCCCGAACTGGGTAGAGAACTACAGGGATGAAATTCTACTGAGCGCACAAGCGGCAATCGACCAATACACGGGTTTATTGAAATGGGGCCAGAATCAAATTCGACTGGCAGGCGTGCACCTGCGCACGTCAACCTGCCGACTGGCACTGGCTTTGTTGATCACAACCGCGAGTGCAAAAGCCAATGATACCAGCGCGCCCAACCTCGCCTTTTTGGAGTTTCTCGGCATGTCATCCGAACTCGACCAACTGGGCATTACGCTCGACGAGACACCACCTGCCGCCAATAACAGCGGCACCGAACCACAAGACGATCGCACCGGAACACCCAGTGAACAAGACTAGCCAACCGCTGGCACCCATAGCCTCAAAGGCCTATCTGTGAAATCGCGAACCGTCAGGCACTGGCTGCTGTGCTGGCTCGTCGTCTTCGCGGGCCCGCTGTTCGCAGAGAGCCTGCCCTGGGATGCTCTGAACGAACAGGAGCAGCAATTGCTGGAAGCCGCGCGGGAAGACTGGCAATCCATGCCCGACGCGCGCCGATCGGCCCTGGTCAAGGGCGCGCGGCAATGGCTGTCGATGTCGCAGACTGAGCTTGAACGCGCGCGCCGCAAGTACAACACCTGGCAGCAGCTACCGCTCGAACAGCGCCAGGTCATTCGCGAGCAGTACCGACGCTTCTCCGAGCTATCACCCGAGCGCCAGCAACACCTGAAACAACGCTACCAGCAATTTCAGTCCCTGCCTGCCAAACAGCGCCAGACCATTCGCGAGCAGTGGAACAAGCAGCGTCAGCAAAGACAGCGAAGCGACAACCGCCAGTCGCGCAACGACAACGACGACAGCGATCGCCGCCATCGCGGCGGCGGCGATTCTAGCGATCGACGCCAGAACGATAACAATCGAGGTGGCGGTGATCGAGGCAACAACGACCGCAATGGCAACGACCGCGGCAATGGTGGTAATGGTGGACCGGGCGGTGGCGGTAATGGCGGACCAGGTGGCGGCAATGGTGGAAACGGCGGGGGCGGAGGCCGCGGGAACTGACGCAGCGCCTCTGCGCTGGCAAACAGCACCGAGGGCCAGCTCTAGCTGACAGGTTTTCAAGCCGATGTCGGCTTTACGCCTGTCGTGCACCCCACCCGCCCGATACAATCCCGCACCATGAAACTTGCAAATCTAGTTGACCGAATCAGCGGCGAGGGCGCCGAGGCCTGGGAGATTCACTATCTGGGCAGGCAAGCACGCGATCGCGGCGAAGATGCGATTGTGTTGAGCGTCGGCGATCCGGACTTCGCCACCCCGCAGCCGATCATCGACAGTGCCGTGTCCGCGTTGCAGCGCGGGGATACACACTACAGCGCCATCGCCGGCAAACAGCCACTTCGCGAGGCGATCGCCCGTGACTTTAGCGCCCGCTGCGGCCTTGCATGCGACCCGTCTCAGGTGCACGTTTTTGGCGGCACGCAAAACGCGCTGTTTGCCGCCAGCCTGTGCCTGCTTGAAAAAGGGGACGAAGTCATCGCACTCGAACCCATGTACATCAGCTACGAGGCGACGCTTGGCATCGGCGGTGCCACCCTGATCCGCGTCGCCCAGCCGGCTGAGCAGGACTTCAGACCACAGGCAGCACTGATTGCCACCGCTATCACGCCCGCAACACGGGCCATCGTAGTCACCACACCCAACAACCCGACCGGCGTGGTCATGACCGCCGACGAACTGCAGGCAATTGCAGACCTCGCCATTGCGCACGATCTTTGGGTGATTGCCGACGAGGTCTACACCGATCTGATCTTCGAGGGTGAGCATCATTCAATCGCCGCACTGCCCGGCATGGCCGAGCGCACCATCACCATCAACAGTCTGTCCAAATCTCATGCGATGACAGGCTGGCGCGTTGGCTGGGCGATTTCGCCATCGCTACTCGAACCCCACTTCAACAACCTCAGCCTGTGCATGTTGTACGGGCTGGCGGGTTTTATCCAGGAAGCCGCGATTACCGCACTGACCGAACAGCGCGAGGCATCGGCCGCGATGCGCGACATCTACCTCGCCCGCCGCGAACTGGTCTGCGACGCACTGGCCGCCGCTGATCGGCTGAACGTACTAAAGCCGCAGGCCGGCATGTACGTGATGGCCGACGTGCGCGCCTACGGTATGACCAGCGACGAATTCAGTCGCGCCCTGTGGGCCGAACAAATGGTATCGGTACTGGATGGTCGCGCGTTTGGCCACAGCGCCGATGGCTGGGTGCGAATTTCATTTACACTGAGCGAGCAGGAACTGCGCGAGGGCTGTCGGCGGATTGTCGAGTTTCTCGCCAAACGCTGAGCCACAATAAAAGCCCATTCCACACACGCAAGCACCGATCGTACAGGCAGCATTTCAGGAGGAGCACGACATGAGCAATTTCAACCAGCCTTTGGGCGGTAACGATATGGCCCGTTTTGCCGGCCCCGCCACCATGATGCGCCTGCCCACCCAGCCAGATGCGGCCGGGCTGGATGCCTGCTTTGTCGGTGTGCCGATCGACATCGGCACTTCCAATCGATCCGGCACACGCCACGGCCCGCGCCAGATACGCGCCGAGTCCTGCATGCTGCGGCCCTATAACATGGCCACCGGCGCCGCTCCGTTTGATCGCCTGCAGGTGGCCGACATCGGCGACGTGCCGATCAACACGTTCGATCTGAAAAAGACCATCGATATCATCACCGCCTCCTACGGTGAGATCCTCAAACACAATTGCATACCACTGACACTCGGCGGCGATCACACCCTCACCTACCCGATCCTGCGCGCCATGAAAGAAAAACATGGCCCGGTCGCATTGATTCACGTCGACGCACACGCCGATATTAACGATGAAATGTTTGGCGAAAAGATTGCCCACGGCACGCCGTTTCGGCGCGCTGTTGACGATGGCCTGCTGCTCAACGACAAAGTCTTTCAGATTGGCCTGCGCGGCACCGGTTATTCACCGGAAGATTTCGACTGGTCTCGCGATCAAGGGTTTACCGTCGTACCGGCCGAGGAGTGCTGGCACCAGTCACTGACGCCGTTGATGGAAAAAGTTCGCGCCACCATTGGCGATGCACCCTGTTATCTGAGCTACGACATCGACAGCCTCGACCCCGCCTTCGCACCCGGCACCGGCACCGTCGAGATCGGCGGCCTGACGATCTGGCAGGGGCTGGAAATCATTCGCGGCGCACAGGGTCTTAACCTCGTCGGCTGCGACCTGGTAGAAGTCTCACCACCCTACGACACCACCGGCAACACCGCCCTGACCGGCGCCAACCTGCTATACGAAATGCTTTGCGTGCTGCCGGACCGCAGGTAGCCCGTAGGTAGGGCAAAGCCAGCGAGTGGGTTGACCTTTATCCAATGCCAGCACAATGTTCAAACTTTCACCCACGTCAAGACCGCGTGCCCAACAGTGGCGCGAGGGGGTGGTATCAGTAGAGCACGCATTGAATTAAACGTCGGGCGCGCCGCGATGCTGCGGCCCGACCCACTTCAATCGCGTCGTCGCGCACCCAGTAAATCCAGATACCCCATCGCAAAAGCCGATGCGACGAACGTGATGTGCAACACGACGTACCAGAGTATTTTGTCGTTATTGACGTTCTCGGCGTTCATAAACACCTTGAGCAAATGGATCGACGATATCGCGACAATGCTCGCGGCAATCTTGGCCTTGAGCGAACCGGAGTCCATCTTGCCGAGCCAGCTCAGTTTCTCCTCATCTTCAGATACATCGAGCTGCGATACGAAGTTCTCGTAGCCTGACATCATCACCATCACAATCAGCCCGCCGACCATCGCCATATCGATCAGCGATAACACGATCAGCACCATGTCCGCTTCTTTAAGCGTGGCGATGACAGCCAGCAGATGAATAACTTCCTGAAAGAACTTGATGCCCAGCGCGATCAGCGCGAGGCTTAGCCCCAGATATATCGGCGCCAGCAACCAGCGAGCCCGATACAGCAGCCGCTCCAGTATTTACTCCATTACACCCTCGTTGTCAGTTGGCGGATCGTCGGGCTATGCGGTTGTGTATCTCCGCAGCCGACTATCCCGCCATTGTAACTGCCCGGCCGACGATGCAAAACCGGCAGCTGGCTGCGCGTGCGAAAAAGAGTCTCAAGGGTAAGTCATGGAACATGCGGCGCATGCCAATAGTCTAGATTTGCCGCTCGGCATTGGCCGACGCACTGTCGCCAAACGTCCACCGCGCGTTCATCCAGTAGCCGGACAGCAGCACCAGCGCCGTCGCACACAACTGCGCAAGCCATACGTTAATCCCGTGCAACAGGCCAACGACAAACGCGTTGATCAGCATCCCGATACCGGCCACAGCCATAAAGCGAGCCAGCCGACGCAACGGTTGATCCCTTGTCCGAAACACCAGCCGCCGGTTCAGCCAGTAATTCAGGCAGGCGCCGGCGACGGCGCCAACCGTTGTTGCGATCACCGGTGCAACAGCCGCCATCACCAGTGCCGCATACAACAGCCAGTGCAACAGCGTGCCCGCCGCCCCGACCAGCGCATATCCGCCAAATCGTCCGCGCACGGCACACCAGACCAGCCGCCAGGCACTCGCCGTATTTACTGTCACCTTACCTGTCATGATCTGAGGGCTTGTCTGGCTTGCATCGTCAGTCTGCACAGTGTCGATCATGCCGTCGCGCTATAATCGCGCCAACCGATCAACTGGAGAATCGAATGCACGAACTGACTGGCAAAGCCGTGATCATAACCGGCGCGAGTCGAGGTATTGGTGCATCGGCAGCAGCCGAGTTTGCCCAAAACGGTGCGATGGTCATGCTGGCGGCACGCAGCGAAGGACAGATCCGCCACAATGCGCAGGTGATTCGCGACAATGGCGGTCAGGCCGAGGCAGTGACTTGCGATGTCAGCAACTACAAAGACGTTCAGGCGCTGGTCTCGCACTGCGAATCCACCTTCGGGCGGATGGACATCCTGATCAATAACGCCGGTGTGATCGAGCCGATCGGCCACCTGGAAACCTCTGACCCGCAGGCCTGGGCACACGCCGCGGATATCAACTACAAGGGCGTCTATTTCGGTATTCGGGCGGTGCTGCCGATCATGCTGAAACAAAACAAGGGGATCATCATCAACGTCAGCTCGGGTGCTGCCCACGGGCCGATGGAAGGCTGGAGCCACTACTGCTCGGCCAAGGCCGCCGCCCACATGTTGACCCGCTGCGCCGACAAGGAAACCAGCGCCCGCGGCGTGCGTGTGATCGGCCTGTCACCCGGCACCGTCGCCACCGAAATGCAGGTGCTGATAAAGGCCAGCGGCATCAACCCGGTTAGCCAGCTGGATCCGGCCGTACACATTGACCCGTCCTGGCCAGCCCGGGCGCTGGTCTGGCTGTGCACCGAAGCGGCAGCCGAATACGCCGGTCAGGAAGTCTCACTGCGAGATGAAGACGTGCGCCGCAAAATCGGCCTGATCGACTGAACCTGCGCCAAAAGCCAACATCCAAACCGCTGAGAGATTGCCTTGAATCCGATCGTAGAAGATGTGCTGAAACAACTGAACACCGAGGGAAACACAGAAATTCAGGTGCCGGAGGGCTTTAACTTCGCGTTCGATGTGATCGACTACCAGGCCGAGCACGACGACAAACTCGCCTACATCGCCGTCAACGCCGATGGCAGCGAGATCGTCGAGCACCGCTTTTCAGATCTCAAAGCGCGCTCCGCGCAGGTCGCCTCGGCGCTGCGCCAACAGGGCATTGAGCGCGGCGAGTTTGCCGTTGTGATTCTGCCGCGCATCCCGCAGTGGTACGAGGTGATCATCGGTTGCGCCAAGGCCGGCGTGGTGTCGATGCCGGGCACCAATCTGCTGACCTCGAAAGACATCGAATACCGGGTGAAAAAGGCCGACGCCAGCACCGTGATCGTAAGCGCCGAACACGTCGACAAAATCGATGCGATTCGCGCCAACTGCCCCACGCTCAAACATTTCATTGTCGTTGGCGCGGCGGCGGATGGCTGGGTCAGCTACGATGACGCACTGGCCGGCACAACCTCCACCTTCACGCGAGAAGACGCCGGCAGCAATCGCAACGACGATCTGATGATGGCCTACTTCACGTCCGGCACCACATCAGATCCGAAGCTCGTGCCGCGAGACTACAGCTACGGCCTGGCGCATCTGGCCACCGGTGCGTTCTGGCTCGACCTCAAACAGGATGATCTGCACTGGACGCTGTCGGATACCGGCTGGGCCAAGGCGGCCTGGGGCATGGTCTATGGCCCGTGGATCATGGGCAGCGCTATGGTGCTGTACAACGGCAGCGGCTTCGATGCCGATCTGCACCTGAACCTGATCAAAAAGCTCGGCGTCACCACCTTCTGTGCGCCTCCCACGGTGTTTCGCATGTTTGCGCAAATGGATCTGACCGGCTTTGATCTATCCTCGATCCGCCATACCGTCAGCGCTGGTGAACCACTCAACCCGGAGGCGATCCGCATCTGGGAGACGGCCACTGGCACCACGATTCACGACGGCTACGGCCAGACCGAGACGGTGAATATCGTCGCCAACCGGCCAGGGCTTGAAGTGCGCCACGGCTCGATGGGCAAGCCGGTACCAGGCTTTGACGTGCAGATTGTCGACGACGACGGCAAGCCGGTTGCAGACGATGAAATTGGCCATATCGCTCTGCGCGTGACCGATCCGGCACCGCTGGGTTTGTTCGACGGCTACTACGAAACTCGCACCGTGCGCAATCGCGCAGCGTTCAAGAACGGCTTTTACTACACCGGTGACACCGCTACTCGCGACGCCGACGGCTATATCTGGTTCGTCGGCCGTTCCGACGACATCATCAGTTCGGCAGGCTACCGCATCAGCCCGTTTGAAGTGGAGAGTGTATTAATGGAACACCCGGCGATCGTCGAGTCGGCTGTGGTCGGCAAGCCGGACGAACTGCGCGGGCACATCGTCAAGGCTTTCGTCGTGCTGGGCGAAGGCTATACCGCAAGCGACGAACTGACACAGGAAATTCAGGACTTCGTCAAAACCACCACCGCGCCCTATAAATACCCGCGCGAGATCGCCTATCGCGATTCACTGCCCAAAACCATCTCGGCAAAAATACGCCGCGTCGAACTGCGCGACGAAGCCTGATCACAGACAAAAAATCGCAGACAAAAAAATGCCCGCATGACGCGGGCATTTTCTACATCACAGCGGCAGTGTCATTGCCGCAAACTACCTACACTCAAACGTCTTCGACGCCTGGATGAGCGGTCAGCCTAGCCGTATAGCGTCGGTGCACCCACTTGCTGGTGAATCTGGTTGCTCGCCTGCTGCGAGATGTTCAATCCCTTGGCAAGCTTGTCCAGATACTGCGCTTCAGCCTGAGAATCCAGATCGATCGCCAGCAGCGACATCATGTAGACCTGCTGTTCCATGCCCTGCGGTACCGAACGAACAAACGCATCGACATCGAGTGGCTGGCGCATTTCGTTTTGTACGAACGCCGCCTCTTCCTGAGAGATGTCATCCAGGTGCTCGGTGATCTTCTGCTGTTCCATCTTGTCAAACTGCCCGTCTGACTTGGCCGCATTCAGCATCGCGCGCAGCAGCACTTCGGCCTGTTGCTCGGCAGATGGGTCAACCTGTTGCGGTGCATTGCCAGCCAGCGCCGAGTTCAGCAGATCGCCGAGGCCACCACCACCGCCGCCACCGCCACCACTGCCGAGGGAATCGAGCAGGCCGCCTAGACCGCCACCCTTCTGACCACCACCGCTGAGCAGTTCACCCAGGCCACCGGCGCCACCTTGCTGGCCACCGCCTTGACCGGCCAGTGCACCCGAGAGCAGACCGCCGAGGCCACCGCCACCACCGCCGCGATTGCCACCGGCGAGTGCGCCACCCAGCAAGCCGCCGAGGCCGCCGCCGCCGCCCTGGTTACCGCCCATAGCGCTGCCGAGCAGATCAGCCAGACCGCCGCCGCCTGCACCACCGCCACCTTTGTTGGAGATCATTTTGCCAACGCCCTTGGCAACCAACGCGCCCATGGCGATTTTTCCAAGCGTTCCGACCAGACTACCCATGTATTACTCTCCGTTGAGATATTCAGTTGAACCGTCGACACGACGGCCCTTTGTGTGACACAGAAGTTATGTTGAACCGACAGGCAACCCAACGCAACTTTTGCAAATCTTTGTAACGCAGACTCACCGGCAATCGCGAAATTGCCCGTAGATCCGGCGTTTCCAGCGCAGCGACTGGCAAGTCATACGCCCTATTTTACCTCAAAGGAGCAGCCCTAAAGAGGCTCTTTGTCCAGATGTGTGCGCCAGGCGCCCCAGTGGTGGTACACATCCATTACACCGTTGAATCACCGTTGCTAACAAGCCGTGCAGGAATACCTGCCAGGCCACCCTCACCTAGATCGCAGGCTAGCTCCATCTCTTCAGAAAACGCTCACACCAACTCGCCCGTAATCACCGCTCCCACAACCTAATGTTGTACTCTGGGTTGTCATCTTGGTTGTCCTCTGGCCAACGTCGTTACGGGCCATCACGATTATCGCTTTGACCCCTAATCCATCTATCGTTTCGGCGCTACTCTGATCGATTCGCTTGCAGTAGACTGCGTTTCAACATACCCGCAAATCCGACGGATAGCTCCACGTGCAAGATCACCGCGATGATCCACGCGTCGCCTCGCTGCTGGCAGACGACTACAAACCCCAGCCCTACTGGTGGGAGGCGGCGCCATTGTCGGGCCCCACGGGCACAAGCCCGGAGCAAGCCGAACTGGATGCACTGCCGGCGCTACCGGCTGGCGCTGATGTGATCGTCATCGGTGCCGGCTACACCGGCCTGTGCGCCGCCCTTGAGCTAGCACGCGGTGGACGCGACACGCTGGTGCTGGAATCCGGCCAGCCGGGCATTGGCTGCAGTACCCGCAACGGCGGACAGATCAGCTCGAGCATCAAACCCGGCTTTGCCGAACTGTCGGCCAAATACGGCCCCGAACTCGGCGCCCGAGTAATTGGCGACGGACACGATGCGCTGCAGTGGATCGGTGAATTCGTTCAGCGCGAAAACATCGATTGCGACTATCAGGTCTGCGGCCGCTTTTACGGCGCGCACAATGAAAAGGTATTTAAATCACTACCGGGAAAATTTACCGACCTGCCGCCAGGCCTGACGCTGGATGCCGACATCATCCCGAGCAGCGAACAGGATCAATGCATCGGCAGCGACAGTTACCACGGCGGCATTCTTTATCACAAACACAGCAGCCTGCATCCGGGTAAATACCATGCAGGATTATTACAGCGCGTGCTGGAAAGTGGTGCCACAGTGGCGAGCCACGCCGCCGTCAACGGTATTGAAAAAACCACCGATGGATTTGTCGTCAGCACCGCACGCGGCAAAATTAAAGCGCGTAATGTGGTAATGGCAACCAATGGCTATTCAACCGGTATTATGCCGTGGCTGCGCCGCCGACTGATCCCGATCGGCAGCTATATCATCGCTACCGAAGAACTGCCGGTTGAACTTGTCGAGCGACTGATCCCGAAGCAGCGCATGATCACCGACTCACGCAAACTGGTGGTCTACTACCGCACCTCGCAAGATAACAAGCGCATCATCTTCGGTGCCCGTGTGTCGATCACCGAAAGCGATCCCACACCCGCCGTACCCGCCCTGCACAATCAGTTGATCAATCGCTTTCCGGAGTTGTCGCACACTAAAGTCAGCCACGCATGGATGGGATTTGTCGCCTACACCTTCGACTCCATGCCGCATCTGGGTTGCCGAGACGGCATTCATTACGCCGCCGGCTACTGCGGCTCCGGCGTATCGCTATCCGGCTACTCCGGCACACGGCTCGCGCGCAGCATCCTGGGAACCGATACCCTGCCCGCCGCCTTTTCGCAAACCGAATTCAAAGGCCGCTTTTACTACCGCCGAAAGCCCTGGTTTCTCGCACCATCGATCGCGTGGTACAAGTTTCAGGATTCGCTTTAACGAAAATGCCACACAGGCTTTTCCCTAAGCGGGGCTCAGGTCCCACAAGTACTTCGGTGGGAGGCCAGCCCCACAGGGCGAACGAGCCTTGCGGGAATGCTAAAAACACTTATTCCCCGGTCGGAGACCAGGTCCCACAAGTGCTGCTCGTGGGATGCCCAGCCCCGCTGGGCGAATATGCCAAACGGGAAAATATACCGAACACCACACCGAAAAACCGTAGGACGGGCGTTGGTCGGGCCACAGCATCGCGGCGCAATGCGTGCCCGACATTAAAACCAAAAGCCCCCTCCCACCATTGCTGGGCACGCGGTCTTGAAGCTGGTAAACATTTGGCTGCAGTGCTGGTTTTGAAGCAGTGCCAACCCACACGCTGGCTTTGCCCTACCTACAATTGCCTGCACCGGTGCCGTTCGGGATAAACTACCAACGACGCAATCGGACTAAAACAATCCATGAGCAATAAGGGATTATTCTCACTCGCCTGTTTCACCACACTGCTGACTGGTCTGAACGCCGGTTTCTTTTATACCTGGTCGTTCACCATCACCGGCAGTCTGGATCTTATCGATCCCGCTGCGGCAATCGAAGCCATGCGCTCGATCAACGCCAATATCCGTTCTGGCTGGTTTGCGCTGATTTTCTTTGGCGCGCCACTGGCGCTGTTTATTACCACCGTCTTCGCATTGTCTCAACGCAGCAACGTCGTCCTATGGCTTGCAGCGCTGCTGCTGATGGCGACTACAGTCATTGTTACCACACGACTACACGTGCCGATGAACGACGCACTCGCCGCCGCCGACACAGGCGATTTGGCTAGCCTGTGGCGCGATTACTCATCGCGCTGGACGCTCTGGAACCACCTGCGCACCCTAACCAGTACGCTGGCATTTCTCATCGCGATCATTGCAACTGCACGCAGCTTGCGGCAATAGTTGTCGTGCGTGTTTGATTTGCGCGATACTGGGTGCGACCCTTGACCGGGACACCACAGGAGGAAATCAACATGAAAGCACTCGTCGCCACTGCGCTCGTTGCCGCCACACTGGCAAGCTCAAATCTGCGTGCTGATGACATCAGCGTCACCGCCGTCGCCGGCCACCCGCCGGTGTTCAGATGGGTAAAACACTTCAACGATACCTTCATGCCCGCCGTCGACAAGGCGCTTGAAGGCAGCGGTCACAGCATTAGCTGGGATCCGCAATACGGCGGCTCACTGGCCAAGGTGGGTGATGCGCTGGAGGCCGTCGAAGAGGGGCTGGCAGAAATCGGCCTGGTCTCAAGCCTGTTCGATCCGGCCAAGCTCGCTGTGCAGAACGTCACCTACTTCACGCCATTTGTCTCTTCAGATTCCACCCGCATCTCCGAACTGATGGACGAACTGCACATTTCCAATCCGGACATGCGCGCCTCGTGGGAGGAAAATGGCGTTGAGTATCTGGGCGGCGCCATTGGCATTGACGACTATCTACTGATGACAAAGAACCCGATTGCCAGCATCGAAGATCTCAATGGTCTTAAAATCGGTGCGCCTGGCCCGGCTGTAAACTGGTTGAAGGGCACCGGTGCAGTCGGCGTATCCGGCAATCTCACCACCTACTACAACGAACTGAAAACCGGCGTCTACGATGGCGTGATCGTGTTCGCCTCGGCGGCACTGCCCGGCAAGCTGTACGAAGTGGCGCCGCACATCACCAAGGTTGGCTTCGGCGCTCAGTATGCCGGTGGCATCGCTGCCAACAAGGACTGGTTCGACGCCCAACCCGAGGTCGTACAACAGGCACTGCGCGACGCAGCCATCGCCGATCGCATCGCCTATCACAAAGATCTCGATGCATCAGTTACCAAGTTCCTCGCCATGATGCAGGAAAAAGGCGCCACGGTGACCGAGGTAGACGATGCGTTTCGCAAGCAGTGGGCTGGCGGTATGGACAACGTCGCCAAAGTCTGGGCTGAACGCCTCGACAGCGAAGGCAAGCCCGGTACTGCGGTGATGAAAACCTATCTCGACACCATGCGCGCGGCCGGTGCTACGCCGGTTAGAGACTGGGACAAGGAATAACACAAGCGCACCATGCCATTTGATTCCAACCCGCCGGCGGACACCGGCGGGCCCGCATGGCTGTACCACAGCGCCGCCCTGTTTGATCGCATCACTCAGGCACTGAACGTACTCGGCACCCTGTTGATCGTTGCCATCATGCTGCTGGTCAACGCCGATGTGATCGGCCGCAGCCTGTTTGACAAACCGATCTCCGGCGTGCCGGAAATGGTGTCAATGTCGATTGTTGCAATCGTCTTTCTGCAGATCGCCCACACCTTTCGGCAGGGCCGGCTGACTCGCACCGATGCACTGCCATCACTAGTGCAACGCAAATCGCCACGCGCCCGTGCCTTGATGGAAATCGTCTTCAGCCTCGGCGCCGCTGCGATTGTATTGCAACTGTTGCTGGCAAGCTGGCCGCTGTTTATAAAATCCTGGGTGCGTAAAACCTACGAGGGCACGATTGGTGATTTCACCGCACCGGTCTGGCCAGTCAAATTGATCATACTGATCGGCTGTGCCGCACTGATCGTGCAACTGATCATCCATTTGCTGCGTGCAGGCTACTCACTCTATAGCGGCAAGCCACTGCCGCACACCGCACAGCATGACGAGCTTTGAAATCGGCCTGGCGTCGCTGGCCGGCATTCTGGTGCTGGTATACGCTGGCATGTGGGTGCCCTTTGCACTGATGCTGGTTTCATATATTGGCGTGTGGGCAATCAAAGGCTCGACAACACTCGCCGCCAAACTACTCGCGCTGGCCGCTGCCGATACGATTTCAAGCTATTTCTTCGGCGTGGTGCCGCTGTTTGTACTGATGGGATATATCGTCTCCGTCACCGGCATGGGACGCGATGCGTTTGATGTAGCCAACCACTTATTTCGCCGCGTTCGCGGTGGACTGGGTGTGGGAACAGTCGGCGCCAACGCAATCTTTGCAGCCGTCACTGGTATCTCGATCGCCTCTGCAGCCGTGTTCACCCGCATCGCGGTGCCGGAAATGGTGCGCCACGGTTACGCCAAGCGCTTTGCAGTGGGTGTGGTGGCGGGCTCCTCGGTGCTCGGGATGCTGATACCACCGAGTCTACTGCTGATCCTCTACGGTTTGCTGACCGAACAATCGGTTGGCGATCTGTTCATCGCCGGAATATTGCCCGGTCTGTTGCTGGCCCTGGTATTCGCTGTCGGTGTGATCGCGATGGCGCGGCTGTGGCCCGGTTTTGTCGGTGAGGTTAAAACCGATGCACAAGCCGCACCGCTCACCACGCGAGAAATCGCCGCCAAGGCCCTACCAATTGCAACCCTTGTTACCATGGTGCTGGGCGGCATCTATGCCGGTGTGTTTACCCCGATAGAAGCCGGCGCCACAGGCTGTCTCGGTGCGATAGTTATTGGCCTCGTGCGTCGCAAACTGACCTGGCCCGATTTCAAACGCGTACTGACCGACACAGGTCTTGTCACCGCCTCCATTTGCTTGCTGATCATCGCTGCACAAATGTATTCACGCATGCTCGCGCTCTCCGGACTGCCGGCGGGCTTTGGTTCGTTTGTGGCCGAAAGCGATCTGGGCTACTGGTCGATCATTCTCGCCTATGTGGGCGCGGTGATTCTGATGGGTACGATTCTCGACTCCGCATCAATCATGCTGATCATGGTGCCGCTGATGCTGCCAGTTGTGACAGGCCTTGATGCCAACCTGATCTGGTTTGGCATCGTCACCGTGCTGGCTGTTGAGATCGGATTGCTTACACCACCGTTCGGCATCTCAGTGTTTGTGATTAAAAGCTCATTGAACGATCCGTCCATAAGCCTTGGCGACATCTTCGCCGGCGCCGCCCCCTTCGCGCTGATGATGCTGGTGGTATTGATCGCCGTGATATTGGTGCCATCACTGACCACAGCGTTACTGTAGGCCACCAAATTTTAAATCCTTAGGAGCCCATCCATGCCGCGCAGAATCGTCGATCTATCCGTTCCGCTCGAAGCCGACATCGCCTCCGACCCGCCGATCATGCTGCCCGAGATCGACTACGTCGATCACAAACAGTCGGCCGAACAAATGGCAGGCTTCTTCCCCGGACTGACCACCGAGCAGCTACCTGGCGGCGAAGGCTGGGCGGTGGAGACACTGAAGATTTCTACCCACAACGGCACCCACCTCGACGCGCCCTATCACTTTCACTCCACCATGAACAACGGCGAGCGCGCGATCACCATTGATGAAGTGCCACTGGAGTGGTGTTTTAATCCCGGTGTCAAACTCGACTTTCGCCATTTCAAAGACGGCCACGTCGTCAGCGCCGCCGAAGTTGAAGCCGAACTCAAGCGCATCGGCCACCAGCTACAGCCGATGGATATAGTCGTCGTCAACACCTCAGCCGGCGAACACTACGGCAAAGACGATTACCTGTTGAAAGGTTGCGGCATGGGCCGCGAGGCGACGCTGTATCTACTGGAGCGCGGCGTGCGCGTCACCGGCACCGACGCCTGGAGCTGGGATGCCCCCTTCGCCCACACCGCCGAAGCATTCGCCAAAAACGGTGATCCATCGATCATCTGGGAAGGCCACCGCGCCGGCATGGATATCGGCTACTGCCATATCGAAAAACTCGCCCAACTCGACACCCTGCCCGCCAACGGATTCGAAATCGCCTGCTTCCCGTGGAAAATCAAAGGCGCCTCCGCCGGCTTCACCCGCGCCGTCGCCATATTCAACGAATAGAAGACAAACACACGATACACGCAGGGCGTAGTGAGCGATGCGACCCACAAAGGGAAACCCGCAGCGTAAGCAAGGCAAAACCGGAAACCCGCAGCGTAAGCAAGGCAACAAATACCCACACTATGAACTCAAGTAAATCAGCCACCGCAATGCCCGAAAAGGCCAAAGTTCAATTCAACTGCCACGGCACCGCCACCGGCAAAATGCGCAACGAGCTGCAAGTGATGATGAAACAGCCCTTCGAAGAGGGCCCGTTTAACCTCGCCAGCGACGAAGGATCATTTCACGGCGGCGACGCCAGCGCCCCACCGCCACTGGCACTGTTTACCGCCGGCCTGGCGGGCTGCATCATGACCCAGATCCGTGCCTTCGCTAAACGCATGAAAGTCGACCTGCAACACCTCGAAGTCGACGTACAGGCCAACTGGGACTGGCACAAAGCCGACCCCGTCTACGAGACCGCCCCACATTCATTCAACATCGATATCACAATGCAAAGTGACGATGATCGACAGCAAGTCCACGCCCTGATCAACGCCGCCAAAAAAGGCTGCTTCCTCGAGCAGACCCTGGGCAGACCCAATACGATAACGCATAGAATTAAAACTGCCGATGGGTGGGAGAGTGTGTGAGTTCGGGCGGCAGCGAAGTCGGGCGTAGGTCGGGCCCCAGCGAAGCGTGCCCGACATATTGCGAAGCGAAGCATGCCCGACAACAAGCAACCCCCTCAAACCATTGTTGGGCACGCGACCGTGAAGCTGTCGAATGCCTGATCAATGTGCCGGCTTTAAAGAAACTCCCAACCTCACCGTCAGCTTTGCAACAACCTACCAAAGCCCCTCCCGACATTCCAAACACAACACCCCCAACACCAAACTTGCACAATCTCACAATACGTCTCTCACTTCGTACGCACGGTCGCCAAGTCTGTTAACGTTCCATCTCTCTACACAGCAGTACAGATTCGAAGGGTGTTCCGCATGCAGTATCGACGTATCAAAAACCCGGGCGCTTGCGTTTTCCTTACACTCGTTACCCATCAGCGCCAACCGCTGTTAACAACTGACTCGAACATCAATCGCCTGCGCACCGCATTCCGAAGAGAGCTCAAAACGCATCCATTCCAACTGGATGCAATCGTAATTCTCCCCGACCACCTTCACACGCTCTGGACGTTACCATCTGGCGACTACGACTATCAAAACCGAGTAAGCAGAATCAAACGGTACTTCAGTATCGGATGTAAGGGATCCAAAACTTCCCAATCATCCGCACGAACGAAAAAGCGCTACAAACCCGTATGGCAACAACGCTACTGGGAGCACACTATTCGCGACCAAAAAGACTTCTCACACCACATGGATTACATCCACTACAACCCAGTGAAACACGGTCAAGTCGATCATCCGTCAGAATGGCCGTTCAGCTCGTTTCATCGGTATATAGATAGTGGGTTATATAACGCTGATTGGGGCACCAGCGAGCCGGTGAGTACAGCGGGAATTGATCTGGAGTAACGTACGTCGGGCGTGGGTCGGGCGTGGCCCGAGCGTAGGTCGGGCCCCAGCGAAGCAAAGCGCAGCGTGCCCGACATAATACACCCTCACGCCATTGTTGGGCACGCAATCTTGAAGCGGGTGAATGCTTAATCACAACGCGGGCATTAAACAAACACCAACCTCGGCGCTGGCTTTGCACCAACCTACACACGCAACCACCGAGAGACCGTAGGTCGGGCCCCAGCATCGCGGCGCGCAGCGTGCCCGACATAATACAAATCCCTCACGCCATTGTTGGGCACGCGCTCTTGAAGCGAGCAAAAGATTAATCACCGTGCCGGTGTTGGACAAACGCCAGCCTCGGCGCTGGCTTTGCCCTACCTACCTGCTACCTACCGCAACAACGCGTCCTCAAACGGAAATTGTGACATCACTTCAATCCCGGTCTCGGTAATCAATACCTGCTCCTCCAACTTCACCCCTTCGACACCACCCTGCGCTCCGATATAACTCTCCACACATATCGTCATACCCGGCTCGATCACACCGTCGTAACCCGCGTCCGGAAAATCACCACGGTGGTATAAATACGGGTACTCGCCCGTCATCCCCACGCCGTGTGCCGAGAGATAATAACGATTTGCATGATACTTATCCGGGATGTCCCAGGCCTGATCCGCATAATCGCGAAACGTGAGCCCCGGCTTCAATATCCCCATGTTGTGCTGCACCTGCTCATACGCCACTTTGTACATCTCACGTTGCGCCAGACTCGGCTTGCCGGGCCCTGCGTGAAAGGTGCGCGAAAAATCCGAATAATACCCGTGACACCCCACCACATCGGTATCCAGCGCAATGAGTTCATTCTCGCTAATCACATTGCTGGAACACTCCTGAAACCAGGGGTTCGAGCGCTGCCCGGCGTTCAACAGCCGCGTCTCGCAATAGTCGCCATTTTGTTCGATAACCGACTTATGCAAGACGGACCATAATTGATTCTCCGTCAGCCCCGGTCGTATCGCATCGCGCAGTTTGCCAACGCCAATCTCCGTCGCCCGCAACGACGACGCCACACAATTCAACTCCTCGGCAGATTTAATCGCGCGCGCCATCTCAACCGGCTGCTGCGCATCGACAATATTCAAACCCTGCGCCTGCAACGCGATCGCCGTGCCCGCGTTCAGACGCTCAAGCCCTACCGTAGCCCCTTTGCCTACCAACTCACCAATCAAATCTGCCATATCCGCGGCCCAGGCCTTTTCACGACGCGCAATGTCCGGCCCGGCAGCGACAAAGCTCGCCGTCTTGCTCGGCCGCACTTCATCAACCGTTTCAAAGCCATCTGCTAGATGTAGGCAACCAGTAAACTCAAACAGAATAGAACGATCCGCCGTTAACAGCAGATAGCGCGACGGCGCATTGCGTTGACTAAACACCTGCATATTGCGCGTGCCGGTGGCGTAGCGGATGTTGATCGGATCAGACAGAATAACCGCATCTACACCATACTTCGCCATCTCGCTGCGCACCTGCGCCAGCCGGTACAGCCGCACCGCCGACAGATCGATGCCCTCGCTCTCCGGTGCGCGATCCAGCAGAGCAATGCCAGACAAATCACTGCGCTCGGCGTGCCAGTCGTAGTTTGCCATGATGTGCGATGCCCCGTGTTAGCCTGCCGCCAATTGTAGCGACGGACCGCTAGCGTGCAACGCGGCGACGGTTCAAATATCGACCTGAATGGGTTTTAAGAAAATCAGCCAGCCACGGGCGTGGCGCTGTCAGTATCGACCTATGAATCCGGAATTAACTTCTGATACTTGTTGGCGATGGCGCGCACCACCGCCTTGTTGGCGTTCAGATCCACCAGCCCGTCAGCGTCAGCCTGATGGTCGCCTTTAAGAAAATACTTGTAGCACTCGGTATCCGCGATGCCGGTCAGCTCGTCGCAGATACGCACAATCGTCAGCGCATCAACCTGCAGCAACTCCACATTGCTCACCGATTCGGAATCGCTGTTCGCATCATTACCAGCACCGACCGACAGGCTCTGTTCCAGCGCCTCAAGCGCTGCGCCCAGCTCCGGTTCGGCACTGGCCCTGATCTCCTGCAGGTCGATGAAAAACTCGACCGGCTTGTTCTCGGTCAGCTCATCGTAGGCCATCAGCATGGCATCGCGGGCATTGATCTTCTGGTAGTTGGCGAGAAGATAATCCTCGAATTCACTGGCACTCAGTTCACTCTTGCTGCGCCACAGCTCCGAGACCTGTTCCGGCGTGCCCAACACATCGCCATTGTTCTCGATCACAGACAACACAGCCTCCTGCACCATCGAGTGACTGATGCCAAGCTTGATCAAAGTCTCGATGCTCGCGACCTTGCGTTCAGCGGTATCGACGTCCCGTGTCAGCTTGTTGATTACCGACTGTTGCTTGCTCAGCTCCTCACTGACCTTGCTCGCCTCCGGTATCGCCTGATCAACGCGCACAACCGCCGACTCGGCTTTCGTACGCGCCTCGTCGATATCGTTGCCGATGTCCTGCTTCGCTTCACTGAGCCGTTCGCGAAAATCCGCCTCCACTCGCGCGACCTGCTGCTGAAGCGATGCCTCCAGCTTCTCAAACCCCTTCGCCAGCTCAGCGGATACCTGCTGAGTACCGGCCTGCATATCAGCGCGAATATCAATCCCGAGCTGCGTACTTCTCTGCCTGGCATTGTTGTCGAAATCGACCAGCTGCGTTTTCAGCGCGTCGATGTCCGCCGACTGCTTGTCGAGCCGATTGGTCAAGTGACTCGGGACATACCAGGCGCCAAAGGCAAATCCGAAACTAACGATGAGAAACGCACAACTGACCAGCGCCAGCGCCACCCGGACAGGATCATTAATCGTCTTGACCCACCAGCCAGACGCACGGGCAGCAGAGCCCGCTCTACTTTCAGACGCTTCGTTCGATTCCGATTGTTTGACCATTCAACAGCATCCAGCCAGTAAGGATTGACAATAGAGAGGGTTAACCCACGCCAACGTGCAAGAATCATGCACTGTTGATCATCGTCCGGTGCGGGTGAAACTTGAGCGCTTTTTTGTTCGGCGCTCGGTAACACAGAGCCGAAAAACCCGCCGAACACCGCACCGAATACCGCCCAAGAACCACCCGAAAACCCGTAGGTCGGCCGACGCAGGAGGGGAGCAAAGCGCAGCGTGCCCGACATTTGCCCCGCCTCACGGCATTGTTGGGCACGCGATCTTGGAGTTGGTGGTGGAGTGATCACCGTGCTGGCGTTCGATAATCATCAACGTTACCTTTGGCTTTGCACCAACCTACAAAAGCCCCTCACGACAAGCCGAATAACACTCCGAAAATTCGTAGGGGAGGTAAGCCCAAGCGCACCTACCGATGAGTATATATGGTAAGTGCACGGCCCAATTGGTACGTGCGCTTAGGCTTACGGCCCCTACGTATCTGGTCTCGACTCGGAGGGCGATTGGTGGGATGCGCGGCCCCACTGGGCGAACAAGCTGTGAGAGGGATTCCGAACACACTTGTTCCCCGGTCGGAGACCAGGTCCCACAGGCGCTGTTCGTGGGAGGAAAACTCCGCTGCACGAACAAGCCATGAGGGGAATTCCGAACACACTTGTTCCTCGGTCGGAGACCAGGTCCCACAAGGGCTTTTTTGTGGGAGGACAACTCCGTTGCCTGAACATGCCGTGCGCGAAAATATCCCCACCAAACCCAACGCCATACAAAAATCTCCCCACGCACGCCTAAAAATGCATGGCGCGCGCGGCACAGAAATCCCGGCGCAATTTCGTCATCTTGTTTTAATTCGGCAGATGCTCGTTACCCCCACTTGTGGCAAAACCCGCGAGTGGACTTGACATCGCACCATAGCCGATCCCGCAGCCGCAATTCGTATTGGCTGCATGCCTTATCCGATTTGCCCGCCGTCGCCTCGCACGGCCAGCCGGCAGCACCCGGCCCGCACTTGATCGGGCATCGCCCGGCAAGTAAGCTCGATCCGGCAGTGCACAAGGGAATGACGCTGCACGCCCTCTCTTGTTTCGGCGAATCTTTTAACAGGACATCATCGGTAGCTGCAGTAGTGCAACCGCGCTATGCAGCAAATCGGAGTTTGCGGGCCGGAGTTTGCCCGCTGGGAGTAAATCTATGCAATACCAGTCCGTACCTAACCCCCTACTGAAGTGATGCCGAAATGAGCAATTCCAGCACAGTGTATAAGCCGCAATTCATTGGCACCCGATCGGTGCTGCTTAGCCTGATTTCCATCTCATGGGCAATCTTACTGCTCGTGCTCGTCCTCGCCTTTTTCTCTGGCGCCGCAAAGAGCCTCGGTGGCTCACTGGCCCTTGCACTGGTTGGCGGCCTGATTGGGGCGATTGTCATTGCGGTTCTCTCGTCCGTGTTCGTCGGCATCATCTGCCTGATCGATATACGTAACATGACGGCCGAACAACACTACGGCATCTCCGAACGCCCTCCGCTGGCGCCGCGTCGTAAGCCACCACAAAGACGCATTCGCAGCGATCCTGACATCGACGATGACAGGCTACCACGGACATAATTCTTACTGGCAATAACGGCTCATCCGACCAATGCAACTCATATGACCACTGACACCACTAACAGAATAGCGGAGCTACTTGACGGAGATCAAAGCTACCTGTCCATGCACGGCGATCGGTCGCTCTACGATCGATTTATCAGTCAGTTCCCCGCAATCGAGCTCAAGGAGCTTACTCTTGAGAGCTACTGCATGGGTAAGGGATCCAGAGACGAGAATTTCTGCTGGTGGCTTGAACGCGGCCTTGCCGATCGACTGGGTAGATATTCCCCTGGCTCAGCCACCGCACATTTGATCTACCTGCTTAAGGATGGCAGCTACTATCAAAAAAAATCCTTTGACGGGCTCAGCAACGAGCAGGCAATGGATTATGTGGCGAAACTGCATTGCGCAATCGCCAGTGCCACACCGGATGACTTTTTATGGATAGACGATCCAAAAGCCATCTACGATCGCGCCGGCATCGAAGCACGCGGCACGATGGGCCCCGGCCGTATCATGCGGCTGTTGAACATGTACAACCCCGAGCACATGCCACTGATCAACTCAGCGGATCATCTGGCGCATTACCTGACCCTGCTCGGTGAGACGAGTATCCCCAGTAGCTCGATGGAGCGGATACAGCTCTATATGCAGCACTACCAAAACATTCGGCGGCAATACGCACCAGAACTATCTACATTCGGTTTCATGCGCGTGCTGTACAGCACGGATCTGGGTATACAACCGGCAAACCAGTCGGCCGGAAAGGTAAACAGAGAACTGGACGATGAAGCAGAGTCTGCCGAGCCAACAACAACCGTTCAGGCGAAAAACCGCATCTTGTATGGACCACCTGGCACGGGAAAGACCTGGGCCACGAAAGAACGGGCAGTCAGTTGGGCCGATCCCGAATGGTATCGCAATCTAATCGAAAAAGACCCGGAACAAAGCGAGCGTCGCCAAGACATTGTCGCACGATACGATCAACTGGAATCGGAAAAT
>CAZNIS010000020.1:0-635 GCA_964573105.1 uncultured Granulosicoccaceae bacterium | reverse complement strand
GTCTTTACCACCATCCATCAAAGCTTCAGCTACGAAGATTTTATCGAAGGCATCCGCGCATCAACCGTTGACAATCAAATCCAGTACGATGTTGAGGATGGTATTTTCAAACAGATCGCCCTGAACGCAAGCGCTGCTGCGTCTACAACAGACGAGCAATCTACCGTCGATCCGGCTGGCAGGCGAATCTGGAAAATGTCACTGGGTGATACCAACCGCCGGGAAGATGCCGTCTATGCCGACTGCATGGAGCGCGGATATGCCGCGCTTGGCTATGGCAACAACCTAGACTTCTCCACCTGCAAAAACTTGCAGGCAGTCACCGAAAACTTCAAGCAGTACAGACCCGAGGCACTTGAACAATCAGACTTCGCAGCCAGCGCTGTCAACACGTTTAAAAACAAAATAGAAAACGGCGATTTGATTGTCGTGACCGAAGGCAACCACAAGTTCCGCGCCATCGGCGAGATCACGGGCGAATACGAACTATTGCTGGATGAGCCCCTGGGACACTTCCATCAGGCACGCGCGGTGAAATGGCATCGTACGTTCGAACCAAGTCTGCCGGCTAGCCTGTTGCTGCATAAAACATTCTCGCAAATGACCCTGTACGAGCTGAAGCCCAGGGCGATCCG
>CAZNIS010000019.1:13907-82060 GCA_964573105.1 uncultured Granulosicoccaceae bacterium | reverse complement strand
GCTCTGGCTCTGGCTCTGGCTCTGGCTCTGGCTCTGGCTCTGGCTCTGGCTCTGGTGTCAACTCCGGTGTTTCTGCTTCTGGTAACTCAGGTGGTGCAGTCGGGTCCGTCGGGGGCGCCGTGGCAATATCCGCCTCATCCGTCGTGCCCGTTCCGCTTCCACATCCGACCAGGAAAGCAAGCAACCACGTCGCTGCAACCCGACCCACCAGACCTGTGGCAGATCTGTCTGATTTGAAATCCATGCGTGACCGGCTCACTAGATGACAGCCAGAAATATCGACGCAGACTGTACAATCTTCAGTCCGAAATGAACAACGGTTTCAGTTTCGGATAGTTAGCGGGTAGTTACCATCGTGATCGATTGACCGAACCGGTACTGGTGAACACACTTGTCAGCTGAGAAACCACAACATCTGTTGCCGCTGCCAACCGACCAGTAGCGCGATTGGACAATAATAATTGACGGTGAACCGGTGCCAAGCAACAGCGCCAGCATCAGTTCACGGTTCGGGTGTAGTGACTACGGTCTGCATCTGCATGGATACGATACCTGCTGGTATGAGGAGCGCAATGGCGGTGGTGGGCTGACGACCCCCTATTGCCGGATCGAGGGTGAATTGTGGGTTGACCTGATAAGAGAGGATCGAACCACAATATGGGTGGGCAGCGGTTGTGTGCGATCGGCGGTTACATCGATGCGGGTGAGCGGTCTGATATGGTTGCTGCGCGAGAAATGAAAGAGCAAGTGGCCTTGATGGGCGCGGTTCCGGTCGCTCTGCCCAGGCCCGCCGCCAATCTGAACCGCACAATGTATATTGTCGGCGCGGAACAGGGTTTGGGTTGTCATTACTATTCGCAGTCCGTGCCACCGGAGTGGCTCTCAAATGAATGTGATGGGAGTTGGATTTGGGCGGCCCTACCACAGGCTGAGTACGACCTCGTATGGTTTTGTACCTGGCGCGAAGCCGTTGTTCGCACCACAGATGCCCTGGTGCTGGCCGGCATTGCGCGCCTACTTGCCAATGAATGATAGCGGATTGCCAAGTCTTATAAGGAAAAGGCCCGTTGCGATGTGGAACCATGCATGAGGGAAAGCTTGCCCGGTGTATCGAATGGTTTATGACGCCAAATCGTTTGAGCCATTGCATTTAAGTTGCAGTCGCTGACCCCAGTGTCCGCTGCTAAGGAGTAGCGGTCATTCGTTGTGAGACAGAATATTTAGTAACCTTCCATCCGGGTCCTTGAGGTAATATCTCCTCACGCCCCACGGCTCATTGGTGAGTGGATAGATGATATTGATGCCAGTTTTTTTGCGCGTAGGTAAATCTTGTCGATGTCATCCACCTCTATGGATATATCCGGCACCGGTGTGCCGCTGCCGCCTTCGCTGGCAAAGCTGATCTGTACCGCGGCTGTGGCTTCTGACGCGCAAGTAAAAATCCAGCCCATGTCCATCGCGGTGTCCAGCCCCAGCAGGTCGCAGTAGAACTGTGCGAGCTCGCCGGGCTTTCCTGTGGGTACGTTGGTCACAATGCGCTTGACGGTCATGGTGCGCTCCTGACTTGGGTATTCCTGAGGTTGCCACAGCCCGCACGTATGTGCCATTACTTGTATAGTGTCTAAATATACAGTAGTGTGAGTCATGGACAGCTCATGGCCCAGAATTGTTGCCCACGCCGATATGGACGCCTTCTACGCGGCAGTCGAACAGCAGGACGATCCAGCGCTTAGAAACAAGCCTTTGGTCGTCGGGCCCCAAAGCGCGCGTGGCGTCGCATTGACCGCCAGCTACGAGGCCCGGCAGTTCGGGATCAAAAGTGCGATGCCGATGGCGGATGTGCGCCGCCGATGCCCGGATATTCTGGTCGTGCCGCCGCGCTTTGAGCGCTACCAGGAGCAATCGCAGGCTATCATGACAGCGTTTGCCGATTTCTCACCCAACGTCGAGGCGATCTCACTGGACGAGGCATTCATCGAGATGACGGGGGCCGAAGGCATCTTTGGCTCACCGCAACGTATGGCAACACTGATCCGCGATGCGGTGTTCGATGCCACCGGTGGCCTGACAGCCTCTGTCGGTGTCGCCAGTACCAAGTATGTCGCCAAGGTCGCGAGCGATTTTAACAAACCCAACGGCATCACCGTCGTGCCGCCTGACCAGGCTGTTGCCTGGCTCGATCCGATGCCGGTATCCAGACTGTGGGGTGCCGGGCCAAAAACGGTTCCCCGGCTGCAGCGGATCGGCTTGAACACCATCGGTGATGTGCGCCGCGCCGATCCGCACTGGCTGCATCGTCAGCTGGGCAGCATGGGCGCGCATTTTCAATCGCTGGCCCGTGCCGAAGATCCGCGCAAGGTCGCCCGTCGCCGAGTGGCGCGCAGCATGGGCTCTGATCGCACGCTGTTAAAAGACGTATCAAGCCTTCAGGATATCGCCCATTATCTGCGTCGCTCCGCTGATCGTATCGGCCGGCGCCTGCGTGACAAGGGGTATCTCGCCCGCGGCGTGCGGGTAAAACTGAAAACCAATAATTTAAAACTGCACAGCCGTCAGTTGTTATTACCGGATACCACCGACAGTGCCGATCAACTCTACCGCCATGCGTTGTCGCTGTTGAATCAGTTTTCGCACACGCGACCGTACCGGTTGGTGGGCCTTGCCGCCTATGATCTGGTGCGTGAAGGCGATCCAATCCAGCTCGATCTGTTCGACGAGAGCGCCAAACCTCGAGCACTGGAAAAGACCACTGATGACGTACTGCGCAAATTTGGCAGCGGCGCGGTATTCAGGGCAGCGGATCTTGGCAGTTCCCGCACCATCGCAGACGTGACACCCAATCTGGATTTTATCGATAGTATCGGTTGAACGTATCACCGTGGGTATTCGGCCCCACTGAGCGCAATCAATCGACAGGAAAGATGTCAGAGTGACCAGGCAAACTCGCGAATACTGCGAACCGTGTTCAGATACACCTCTGGCATCGCCACTCTGAACAGACAATCGCCCGCATGGCAGGTGCCGTTCACCGTAATGCTAACAGTACTTACACCCGCCGCCAGCAACTTCTGGTAGTACACCAGTCCTTCATCGCGCAACGGGTCGAGTTCATTGACCGCGATCACATGCGGTGGCAACCCGCGTAGGTCTTCAACCGTGGCATGGTAGGGCCAGGCAAGTGGGTTGGTATCGTCTTTTCCATCAGGACAATACAGCCGGACCAGTGCGCCCATCATCGAACAGTTTAGAAAGTAGTCATCGTTTTCATAGAGTGATCGCAGAGCCGGATCCTTGTTGGCATAGAGCCCGGAGATGTAAGGACACTGTGCATAGACGCCATCGATGTAATCGATGAATCCTTCCTGTT
Organism: uncultured Granulosicoccaceae bacterium; assembly: GCA_964573105.1. Lineage (GTDB taxonomy): Bacteria > Pseudomonadota > Gammaproteobacteria > Granulosicoccales > Granulosicoccaceae > CAKZSB01. The sequence goes on along the minus strand of CAZNIS010000019.1, from coordinate 78,693 downwards.
TCGCTTTCAGCGTAGTGGCCAGTGACAAATTGCCACCTCCGGATTCACCGGAAATGACAATGCTGGAAATACCCAGCTCGCTGCGATTCTTGTGCACCCATCTCAAACCTTCGGCACAGTCGTTAAGACCGGCTGGAAAAGGGTGGGGGCCCAGCTTTCCCCCGGCATTGCGAAATTCAACGCCAACCACAATCAGGCCGGTCGCCGCCAATTCATCGCGCCATCTCACATAGCCCAGCTCAGTGGCCGACATCAAAGCCATGCCGCCCCCGTGAATGTGCAGGATGCAGGGCATTGGGCCAGACACTTCTTTGGGTATGTGAATGTACAGATTGATTTCGTTGCCATCGACACCGGTAACAACCTCGGTTCGATGATCGACGTTGTCGATCGCTGGTGCGTCTGCCAGCAGGATAGGGCCCAGCGCCGAAAAATTTCCTTCGGCCGCCAATGCAAAGGCGACCAGCTCATCAATCGGCGTATTGACATCAACACCGGCCGGTGGCGGTGCAACATCCAGCCCTAGCGGCGCCATCACCGCCTGCATGCGAGGATCGGCACGCGGATCGGTTTTAATCAACATGGACGGGTCACCGAGTTTGCCGGGGAGTTGTGGTTGGGTCATTGCAAGCGCCATGTTGAATGATTGCGTTCCACGCTAGCATGGGCTGTTTGCTGTTGCAATTGGCATGGCAGCCGTGCCATGCCTTCTATCAGGTATTGTGCGTTAGCTGAAGAGCCAGGCAGTGATTCACAATACTGACAGCGTTAGTTCCCCGCACGGCAATGTCACGCAAAATCAAAGCGCGAAAGAAGCCGTATTGGTGCGGCCTAACAACGTATCCGAAAATCCCCAAGGGAATTACCGATATTTGCTTTCCATCTCACGCCGAATTCGAATGGCGTCAACGCTATCATTCACTTCGACATCCTGCCAACTCAGAGAAGTCCCGGCCGGTATATCACGCTGTAGCTTCATGTTGTGGGCAAGGCCAATCGGCAGGCCACCCATCTGCAGTGAAGATTTCGCCGGGTACAATTTGCCCCAAACGGTGTAGCCGCCTTCGCCGTCGAGCATTTCCCCGGCTTTCAAATCGCGTTTGGCGGTGGCGACGACGTCGGCATTGAATGCCTGGGTGCTGCCGGTGGGGCTATTTAACAGTGCGGCAGACAGGATCGACATGTTTAGTTCCAGTCCGATCAAATGAAAGGGTTTGTACATAGCGGAGTAACGGCCGGAGGCATCGGTGTTCATGCCGTATTGGCGAAAGCAGGCAGCGGCGTAGTCGTTGGGCGCTTCAATCACCACATACACGCCCCAGCGCAGATCCTTGAACACAGGGCGACCGTCTCGTTCCATTGACGACACCACTTCAACCTGGCCCTTTTTCGCCAGAACTCCACCATCGCTGGTTGGACGCAGTACATGTGCAAGATCATCCATGCCGGCGGGTGGAAACAATAGGCCGTCATCCGGTGGGGCGAGGTTTGCAGCATTGGCAATTGCCGCCATCTCCAGTGCCGATTTGGTGCCATCGAGAAAGCTGTTGAACATCTGGCTGTTCATGCCGGCGCTGGCTGCTTGTTCGCTGGTCAGGCCATAGTGATCCCAAACGGTATCGGGGGTACTGGCGTGATACGCCGGCAGGTACTTGGTGCCCTTGCCTGCGGCGATGACTTCAAAGCCGGTTGAGCGTGCCCATTCGATCAGTTCGCAGGTCAGTGCTGGCTGATCGCCGTAGGCCATCGAATACACTACGCCGGCCTGTTTCGCCTCTTCTGCGAGTAGTGCGCCTGCCAGTACGTCTGCCTCTACATTGACCATCACGATATGCTTACCGTTACGAATCGCTGCGTGCGCGTGCGCGAGACCGGCGGCGGGGTTGCCTGTCGCTTCGACAACGACGTCTACATCACTTGTCAACATTGAGTTGACATCGCCGGTGAAGCTCACCGTGTCGATCAATTCTGCGGGCCAGCCCACCTCACGGCAGGTTTGTTTTGCGCGCGCCGGGTCGAGATCGACAATATGACTGACCACAAGGCCGGGTGTGGTCGGCACTTGTGACAGAAACATGCTGCCGAATTTACCGGCCCCGATGAGACCGGTTCTGACCGGCTTGTCGGCGTTGGCGCGCGCCAACAGGTCATTGTAGAGGTACATTGAATGGCTATCCGGCCGCCGCGACTGGGTTGTCGATCAGCTCGCTCAGGCAGTTGTCATCCAGCGCAGTGATCGGGGTGAAGTCGCGATGGGCGATCCATTCCTCGCGCTTGTATTGCGTGATGTGATTGTCCACGTGGCACAGCGACAGATAGACGATGGTGCGATCGAACGGCGAGATATTTGGCGGGCTTGCATGGACCAGTAGTGATGAAAACACCAGCATGCTGCCGGCTGGACCTGTGGGAGCCACACAGCCGCCTTTCTCAGCAAGCTCTGTTACCTTTTCTCGATCGAGCGTCCAAAGTGGATAAGACGTTGTCTCCAGATCGTGGCCCGCTTCAACCACGCCAAGCTTGTGGCTGCCGGGGATAAACAACAGCGGGCCATTGGCGGCGGTGACATCATCCAGAAATACCGCGATATTCATTGCGCGCGGCTCGGGCATGCCATCGTCGCGCTTCCAGGTGCCATAGTCCTGATGCCATTGCCACACGTCGCCATCGAACGCGGCTTTCGCATTGACTTTGAACTGATGCATATAGACCGGGCCATCGAGCAGTTGCTGCACCGGTTCGATCAGTCGCGGGTGAGCCCCCAGGCGACGAAACCCCTCGTTGTAGGTGTGAGCCGCAAATGCCGTGCGCGCCACTCCAGATGACTCGCGCCAGACTTCCTTGCGATCGGTAGCATAGACATGCTTCGCCTCGGTGCGCAGAACTTCGGCTTCTTCAGGTGAAAACAGGCCTGGCATAAACAGATAGCCGGTCTCGTCGAACTCTTTCAATTGATCTGAAGTCAGTTTCATGAGGTGTTTCCGCTCAGATTTGCGTGTTGACCCGTGGTTGAATCTCCATCAGGCGTTGGTAGTTGCTGGCACCGGCAAGTTGTGCGTGCTGCCCCGCAAGTTTGCTTGCGCGCGCGGCGTCGTTTGCAAGTATGGCGTCGGCGATGGCCTGATGCTCGCGCCATATTGGTGCGCGTCCCGGCTGGTGTTCCAGCACAGTGTGCATTACGCGCTCTATATGGGGCCAGAGCGATTTCATGGCCGTTGGAATTTCGCTATTGCCGGATACATCGTGGATGAAGCGATGAAATGCGATGTCCGCGGCAACCATCAAAGGCATGTCCGACCCGCCGGCTGCTGTGCTGCCGTCTTCGATCAGTTGGGCCAGATAGCTGCGCTCGGGCTTGGTTAAGGTTTTATCGGCGACGAGTTGAGCTGCAAGCTGATCCAGTGCGCCACGCACCTGATAGAGCGCGAGCAAGCGATCGGCGTCGATCGGTGCCACCATCTGCCCCTTGCGGCCGCGATCCACCACCAGGCCTTCGTGTTTAAGCAGCTTCAGTGCGTGGCTAATGGGCTGGCGGCTGACACCGAGGCGCTGCGCAAGATCTGCCTGAGCCAGCGGTGAGCCGGGCAATAGCTCGCCTGACACAATGGCCGCGCGCAGGGCTTTATGGGTCTGATCGGTCAGGTCGGCGTGTTCGGGCAGGGCTTGCATAGTATTTTGGAATTCGGAATTCCGAAATGCTAGCTCGGTGACGCTGGAATTGTCAATCGGCGGTATGCCGTCCAGCGAATTCGCTGAAAGCTTCGCTCTATTTTTGTTTCAGTTTTCCGGCTGGTCGCCGCTAACGCGCGCTGGGCGGCCGAGCTGCCTGTCACATTTTGGAACGGAGAGGGGATAGATATGCTGGCAATGGTTGCAGAGCCCGGTAGTTTTCTTGCGCAAGACAGCGCCAACGACCCAGCCATCCGTCTCTCCGAAGTTATTTCTGCTATGTCTTACGCGCTGGATGTCACCGGCGGGCAACCTGAAAATCATGCCGTGCGAAGCTGCATCATCGGCTTGCGCGTGGCCACCGAGCTGGGGCTGTGCAGTGACGAGCGCGATGCCCTTTTTTATACGCTACTGCTAAAAGATCTCGGCTGCTCAAGTAACGCCGCCCGAATGTGTGCACTGTTTCAGGCCGATGATCGATCGGTAAAACAACACATTCGACTGATCGACTGGACAAGCCAGCTCACTACGGCTCGATTTTCACTCGGCCACGCCAATCCCGGTGCCCGGTTTGATCAGCGACTGCTGGCGATCCTCGGGATTGCGGCAAAGAAGGACGAGGCCAGTCGCGGCTTGATCAAAGTTCGCTGCGAGCGCGGTGCGGATATTACCCGCATGATGGGGTTCCCTGAGCAGACCGCAGAGGCGATATTGAGTCTCGACGAACACTGGAATGGTGGCGGGCAACCACTGGGTCTGCGGGGTGATGCAATACCGCTGCTCGGGCGCATTGCTTCGCTGGCGCAAACGATGGAGGTGTTTGTCAGCAGCGACGGCATCGATGCTGCCTGTGGCGTTGCGCAAAGTCGTAGCGGCAAATGGTTTGATCCTGAATTGGTCCATCTCTTTCGACGCCTGGCGACCTGTCGTAGTTTTCAGGTGGATCTAACCCATCCTGATCCGCGCAGGCTTTTGCAGACCCTGGAACCTCAGGACAATATGCGCATCATCGATGCCGAAACCTATGATCGCGTGGCACTGGCCTTCTCGAAAGTAATCGATGCCAAATCGCCGTGGACGTTGCGCCACTCTGAAGGCGTTGCGGACATCGCGGTGGGTATCTCGGCCGAGATGGCCCTGCCATCAGAACATCAGGCTGAAATCTATCGCGCCGGGCTCTTGCACGATATTGGCAAGCTGGGGGTATCGAACCTAGTGCTGGACAAGAAAGGCAGCCTGAGCGATGAAGAGTTCGAGCAGATGCGCTCGCACGCCATGCATACGCAAAAAATTCTTGGGCGCGTATCGGCGTTCAGACAATTTGCCGATTACGCAAGCGCGCATCACGAACGACTCGATGGCAAAGGCTATCACCGGGGGCTGGCAGGCGATGAAGTGCCCCTGGAGGCGAGAATACTAGCCGTTGCTGACGTGTGTGAGGCGCTGACAGCGGACCGTCCCTATCGTGAAGGCATGCCGGCTGAGCGCGCGCTTGCGATTATCAGGGAGGATACCGGCAGCGCATTTTGCCCCGAGGTATCGGAAGCCTTTATGCAATACCAGGACAGAACCCATCTGTTCGACCGATTGAAACAGCGAACAGTTGCGGCTTGATCGGCGTCACCCGCTGCCGGTGCGGACTAACCGCTTTAGAACCACGCTCCAGTGCGCGATAGTGTTGTCTCGATACGTAGTGAATCTAGCTCTTGACCGTATTGATCGCTACACTTGCGCAATTTGCACAAGACAATGAGCGCATCGACAATCGCCTACTTTGGCTATGGTTCACTGGTGAATCTGGGATCATTGCGAACACCCTATATCAGTGCGCATCGAGTTACCTTGACGGGCTGGAAACGCGCGTGGCTGGCGCGGCCCAAAGTTGAAGGTAGTTTTGCCATTGAAGATGGCTTAGCATTTTTATCAGTGGTAGCGTCACCGGGCGCTCAGATTGACGGCTTGCTGATCACCGATCACGCGAGCAGTCTGGCATCGCTCGACGAGCGTGAAGCATTGTACTCCCGCGTTGATGTCGACGAGAAAGACCTCGACCATCACGATGAACCGATTGTCACCGACGATCGGTTTTTGTATGTGGCAGATGAGCCAGCGGCGCACAGCGAGGCTAAAATTCTACGCTCCTATCTGGATGTGGTGATGCAGGGTTATCTGCAGCAGTTTGGCAAGGCTGGCCTTGCGCGGTTCATGCAAACAACATTGAACTTTGACTGCCCGATTCTCGAAGACCGTGACGAACCACTGTACCCTCGCGCAACGTCTTTGAGCGACGAAGAAATCTCGTTGTTCGCGCAGCTGCGTTAAAGTTACTGTGCCAATGCACCACACTTAACCAACGGCAGTGTGTAGAAGATAAGCCGACGCTTAACTGCCCATCCGCTAAAACAGGCCAAAATATTCTGCGTGCTCCCACTCGGATATCGTCATCTGGTAACGATTCCATTCGGCGCGACGAATACGCGCCAGATAGTCGACGAACACATCGCCAAGCTGTTCACGCAGAAAGGTCGAGTGCTCGAATGATTCGATGGCACTAAGTAAGCTGTCGGGCAGCCGCGTAGCGGCGTTATCGTATGGTGTTTCTACCGCATCTGGCGCCTGCAGTTTGCGTTGGATACCATCCAGTCCAGACAAAATCTGGCTGGCAAAATAGTAGTGTGGATTGGCGGCAGGTTCTGCCACCCGGTTTTCTATTCTTGATGCGCTATCCCCAGGTGCTATCAAAGCGCGGATCATCGCACCGCGATTGTCGCGACCCCACTGGATACGATCGGGCGCAAGGTGGTGCGGCTGGTAGCGCTTGTAGCCGTTAACCGTGGGCGTGGTCAGCACACAGCATTCGCTGGCATGTTCCAGCAGGCCGGCAATCCACTGGCTGGCAATGTCGCTCAGCTGGTTGTCATTGTCCGGCATCATCAGGTTGTCGCCACTGTTGATATCCACCACCGATTGATGCAGGTGCCAGCCGCTGGCGGCGATATTGTCTATCTTCGGTTTGCACATAAAAGTGGCGTGCAGGCCTTTGCGTGCGCAGACCTCCTTTGCCATGGTGCGAAACATAATCATCGCATCGGCGTGTGCCATGGGGCCGGCGGGATCAAATGTAAACTCCAGCTGGCTCGGCCCCATCTCGACTTCCATCGTACGCAACGGCAGGCTCAACGCCTCACAGTGGCGGCGCAACTCATCGGCAATCGGTTCCAGCGTGTCGTAGCGTGTTTCGGTTAGAAACTGATAACCCTGCGCGAGGTTTTGCGTTTGCACCGGTTGGCCGGGCATAGTGCTGGCAGCGTGATCCAGACGCGCATCGGTGGTTTGCAGTACATGAAACTCCACTTCCAGACCCGTGACTAAGGCGTATCCGGCTCGGGTGAGTTTATCGATCGATTTTTGCAAGACGTGCCGGGGAGCGAATGGGATGACGTCACCCGATTTGAATTTTGGATCGCACAACAGCCAGGCAGAGTGTGGCGACCAGGGCAACAACTGAAAGCTGTTCGGGTCGGGTACCAGCAGTATGTCGCCGGCACCGCCCATGCCGCCTTCGATCCCCGGGTCTGACGACCAGACCGGAAATACCGTCTTGTGCGCGGTATCTTTCAGCATCAGCGTGGACGGTACAGCCAGCCCGCTAGTGAATACCGATAGCAAGGCACTGGCGACAATGGTTTTACCGCGCAGAATACCGTGTTGATCAGCAAACAGCACGCGTACTGTTTCTATGTCGCTGTCGGCTACACGCAGCAGCAGCTCGCTGGCCGCCGCAATTTTTGCATCATCGAGTAACCCCAGTTGAGCGAGCTTGCCTGCGGCCAGTTTTTCGGCGGCGGCGCTCAAACCGTAGCGTCCCAGTCGCGGCAGCCAGCGCGGCGCGTGGCGTCACTTCGGGTGTAGGCCTCACGCCATTGCTCACGATCGGCAATCGTGTCATTGGAAATGGGGCCATGCACGCTGGCAGGGTCGGTGTTTTGCATCGGCAGAGCTGTGCTGTCTCCGTCCTTCAGGCTTGCTACCGCCGCGCGCATCATGCGTCGATACTGAATGATCGCAACGTCGGTTGTGCCCAGATGCTCCTTTGTGCGATCGGCAATGGGGCCGGGGCTTTCAACGGCCCATTGATCGTGCACGTTGATGTCGAGCCCCATGCCGGTATAGGTCTCGTTGCGCTGTTCCTGTGGATTGAAACCGTAGTGATTGCTTTTGTTCTTGATCGGTGCATAGTCAGGTAGCCGATGTTCTCGCAGCCGCTGCTCGCGCATGAGTTTTTTATCCACCGGTTTGTCGAAGCTTGTGAACATCGAGTACCAGTAACAGTTTTCATCGTCGATGGGCACATGCCATTGCGTGATGATCATCTCGCGAGACATCGGGATGCTGATTGCTTGCGGGAAAATCTGGTTGGTGACGCGCACATGGGTTTTGCCGTTGGCAAGGTGGCGCAGTGCAATGATGCGCATGCCGTAGTCGGTTTCTTCAACGCTGATATCTGGCCGGGGGTAGTCGCGCAACAATTGCGTCATCGGTATATCAGTGTCGGCGGCCTTGTCGCGAAATTGTTTGCCGTAACTGTCCTGTGGATCTTCGTCCTGTAAAAATCGATGCAGGAAGGATGCATGTGCCGGATCGATGCCGACCTCCATGGCCTGCAGCCAGTTACACTGCCACAGTCCCTTGAATGAAAACACGTGCGACTCGGGTGCGCGAAAGCAATCAAAATCGGGAAATGGCGGGGGGGCGCCCGGGCCCATATAGGCGAACACCATGCCGTTTTTCTCGACGACTGGATAGGAGGTCGTTCTGATGCGCTGGTGCATTTTTGAATCGGCGGGCTCACCAGGTTGTTCAACACATTGTCCGTCGCGGTTGAAGTGCCAGCCGTGGAACGGGCAGCGCAAGCCATTGTCTTCGAGTCGGCCGTAACACAGGTCGGCACCGCGGTGCGGACAGGCGCGATCGATCAGGCCGAGCTTGTCGTCACTATCGCGAAACAACACCAGGCGCTCGCCCAGCAGCGTGACCGGCACAACCGCTCGCTCGCCGTCGAGTTCGTCACTCAACGCCGCCGGTTGCCAGTAGTGGCGCATGACGGCACCCGCCTCGCTGCCAGGGCCACTGAGCGTGAGCAAATCGTTCACTTTTTGACTGATCATTAGAAATCTACCATTGGCTGGTCGCCTGTGAGTGTACCCGAATAACGAAATTTGGTCGAATAACGCACAAGACAAGATGTTAGAGTAGAGGTTTGGCAGCTACAGGTGGTGCCGATCAACATGGAACTGGAGCTGTCTGGTCGAGATGTCTCTTCGACCTTTGCGCGTGGCATGGCTGTGTTGCGCGCGTTTGACGACACTCATGCGCGACTGACACTGGCCGACATTTCACGACTCACAGGTCTTGATCGTGCGTCAGTGCGCCGGCTGGTGTTGACGCTGGTGGAATTGGGTTATGCGAAAAAGGATGTACGTCATTTTTCTCTGACCCCTAAAGTGCTGACCCTGGCCGGCAGTTTCTTGCGCGGCAATCAATTTGGCACGCAGATACAGCCGCTACTCAATCGCTGTGCCGCACAGTCAAACCTGACGCTGTCACTCGCGTTAGTCGATGACAGTGCCGCGGTCTATGTAGCGCAGTCGACGCTGCACGACAGCAATGTATCTTTCGGATTCACCGTCGGTAGTCGATTGCCTTTGCTGCACACAGCGATTGGCCGCGTGATGCTTGGCTTCGGTGATGCGGGGTGGGCCAGGGCACAGTTACAGCATGCCGTGTTCGAGCAATACACGCCTGCCACAATTGTGGATCGCCGGCAGATTGGTGAGCAGGTCGCGCGTTGTCGCGAACAGGGTTATGCCATCGTCGATGGTGAATTCGAGGACGCAGTCAGCGGCGTTGCCGTACCTGTGGGTGGAACAGATCTCAATGCCGTGGTGGGGACGTCGCTGCCCAGCCGACAACTGCGTGGTAAAAGCAAACGTTCTCGCATTGTCGAGGTATTGCAGCAACTGGCTGTGCAATTGGGCGATACCGCAGCGTTTTCTTGATTTGCTCTCGCTAAAGCCTCAAACCGCAACGATTGAATGCCTCACTGGTTGCCTGTTTTTCAACTTCGGTGAGTTGCAACAACGGGCTACGCACTGGCCCGCCGGCCTGGCCGAGTAACTCTTGCCAGTACTTTTGATGTGCTTGTGGTTTGCCCGCTGGGCGGGTATCGGCCAACGCCTGTCGAACTGGCTGCAGGCTGTCGCTGACGGCGCGGGCCTTGTCGTGTTCACCGGCGAATGCAAGCTCGGTATATTGATGCATGCGGCGATCGTTTTTACTTTGCAGTAGATAGGGCGGAGATGAACACAGGTAGAGTTGCCAGTTCAGATCGATGATGTTGTCAAGCCATTCAGCTTCAGAGGCAGTGCTGACGAGTAATCGGTCGCCGGCCAGTTGAGTCAGTTCAATATACATCTTACGCGGTACAGAGTATTTGATGGCGACAATGTTCGGCAGCTCCGCAATACGAGTACACAGTTGCGGACTCATCAGGTAGCCTGAGTCAGGGTGGCTCCACAGCGCGATGCCGATGTTGACTTGCTCACAGATTGCCCGGTAGTACTGATAGATCGTTTCGGCGTGTTCGTTGATAAAATGCAGCACCGGCGCGTGCACCACGATGTAGTCGGCACCAATCGCTTCGGCGTGGTGCGCCAGCTCAAGCACATTGGCAAAGTTCTGATCTGAACACGACATAATCGTGCCACAGGGGTTATCACTGCGCTGATGGCATTCATCGACGGCGATCTCGAAATTGCGCTTGCGCTCTGCCATCGACATCGAAAAAAATTCACCCTGTTTGCCGGCGATGAATAATCCCCGTATACCCAGATCGTCGGCCCAATGGCGAATGTTTCGTCTCAGCCCGGCCTCGTCCAGCGACTGATCCGGCAGCATCGGGTTCAGCGCGGCGGCCCAGATACCGCGAAAATGCTCGCGGGCGTATTCTTTGGCTTCGTTTTTCTTGTATTGCATAGATTGGTGTTGTGTCAGAGATGACGGTGGCGGTTAATCAGTTGCCGTCGTCGCCTTTATGGTGAATCGCATACCACAAATGGTCAATGGTCGGGAGCATGCGCCGCTTGCCCGCTGATCTTCTGCGTTGATTCGATATACTGGCGTTGCACATTCTGATGGAGCCGCGCCTGCATGAAAAAATACCAACACTACATCGGTGGCAACTGGGTAGATCCCGCCGATGGCCAATGGTTCGACACTGAAAATCCCTATACGGGTGAAGTCTGGGCGCAGATCGCACGCGGCACGGCGGCGGATGCTGATCGTGCCGTGGTTGCTGCCAAGGCGGCCTATGAGGGCGAGTGGGGCAGCATCACAGCGACAGAGCGTGGCAAACTGCTGGTCAGGCTGGCAGATATTATCGAGCGTGAAGCGCCGCGTTTGGGCGAGCTCGAAGTACAAGACAACGGCAAGTTGATCGCCGAAATGGGAGCGCAGACGAAATATCTTGCCGAGTGGTATCGCTACTACGGCGGTCTGGCAGACAAGGTCGAAGGGGCGGTTTTGCCGGCCGACAAGCCCGGCATATTTAATTTCACCCGCTATGAGCCACTGGGCGTGATCGCGATGATCACCGCCTGGAATTCACCGCTGTTGCTGTTGGCGTGGAAACTCGCGCCAGCGCTGGCAGCCGGCAATACCGCGGTGGTTAAACCGTCGGAGTTCACCTCTGCCTCATCGCTGGAATTCATGGAGCTGATTGCAGAGGCTGGCTTTCCACCCGGTGTGGTCAATTGCATTAGTGGTATGGGCGTAGAAGTCGGCGCGCCGCTGGTCGATCATCCTGATGTCGCTAAAGTTGCGTTCACCGGATCGGATATCGCAGGTCAGAAAATCTACGAGAGTGCAGCGCGAAAAATTATGCCGGTGACGCTGGAGCTTGGCGGCAAGTCACCGAACATTGTATTTGAAGACGCCGATTTCGAAGCCGCTGTGATGGGCGCGATCTCCGGTATTTTTGCCGCCACCGGGCAAACCTGTATCGCTGGCTCCCGGCTGCTGGTGCAGCGCTCCATTCACGATCAATTCGTCGAGCGGTTGGTACAGGTGGCGGGCGAGGCGACCATCGGTGATCCAATGTCTGCCGACACACACGTTGGCCCGGTTACCACACCGCCGCAGTACCAGAAAATAATGGATTACATCGCAGTGGCAAAAAAGGATGGCGCCCGTTGTGTGCTGGGGGGCAAGCCTTATACCGGCGAAGGTGCCAAAGGCGAGCGATTTGTTGAGCCCACGATATTTACTGGCGTAAGCAATGACATGCGAATCGCACAGGAAGAAGTCTTTGGTCCGGTGTTGTCAGTGATTCCATTCGATACAGAAGAAGAGGCCGTTGCCATCGGCAACGATATTGTTTTCGGGCTAGCGGCTGGTGTCTGGACCAGCGATATTGGTCGAGCGCTGCGGATGTCTGAAAGACTCAAAGCCGGCACCGTGTGGGTCAACACCTATCGTGCGGTGAGCTTCATGTCACCGTTTGGCGGCTACAAACGATCTGGTCAGGGCAGAGAGAGCGGGCAGGAATCGATCAAGGAATTTCTGCAGGTAAAATCCGTCTGGATCGCCCAGCAAACCTCGGTGGCCAATCCGTTTATTATTCGATAGTGGCATAGGCCCCGCGGCCGGATATTGTCCGATGTGAAGCGTTTGCGCCACGCAATCAGGCGCAATCGTCTGCCCCGTAGGTTGGCAATCCGACAGTCGAGCTGTCATCCGCGCCCCGCGTTTGAGTAGTCATTAGCCGGGACAATAGGCTTTGCGTGCAAACAGCCGTTCATGCAATCAAGTTGTGATTGAGCCTTGTAAACCGTTTTCTGACTGGTGGTGACTTTGGAATGTTTATGGTAGAACAGAGTGGCAATGGAATGTCGCTGGTTTGGCGACTGGCGTTCGGTGGATTGAGTGGCTGCACGGGCGTCGGGTTGAGCATTGGCGATCAGTGGTTCCCTGGCAAACTCACGACAGACACATTAATGTAGAGGGAAGTGTATCGGCATGGGCAACAATCGCATCTGGAAATCCAGCCTTTGGTGCTTGCTGTTGATTTCAGTATTGGGCGGCTGTGGCGGAAGTGACAACTCTTCCGCGCCGGTGGTACAGCCGAACACCGCCAATGACCCTGAAGTCGACGGCGATAACAATCACGATGCCGGTCCGGGACAAAATGACGGGTCGGCCGATACAGTGTCGTCCGGCTGCTCGGCGTGTCCACCCCTGCCAGTCTACAACCCTGACGCTGCACAGAAACCGCTCACCGTGTATGTGGCGGACTTCGTATCAGCAGATAGTATCCGCAACGAGCACAACGCCATTCAAGAGGCGATAGAGTTGGCGGGTGAGGGCGGCCGCGTGGTGTTCGAGAGCGGTACCACCTATCGTGTCTGCAAGATGATCACGGCATTACCTGATCAACTGTGGCAGACCAGTGGCGCTGCACCCGCCACACTGAAGCGCTGTGATGCCGTTGTCGGCACATTGACTGCCGATGTGCTCGCCGGTGCGACAGAGTTGCCGGTGGCAGACAATTCAATCTTCGAGGTCGGCATGTGGGTGTCGCCGGTTTTGGCCGGGCGTGACGATTTTCACGCCGGGGAGCTGACGCATCATCCCGTGCTGTCTCTCAACGGTGAGGCCATTCAGGTTGGTAACGGGCTAAATCAGGACTATGCAGCAGGCGCTAAGGTTGTAACATCATTTACGATGGTGCGCGATGCGCCGGGTGTTATTTTTGAGGGCCTGGTATTCGACGGCAACGCCGCCAACAACGACCATTTTGTCAGCTGGGCCAGGCACAGCTCGCTATGGATGGCCAGTGACGGTAGTGCGGTGAGGCACAGCCAGTTCGTCGCGTCTCAGGGTGATGCGATCAGCCTGTTGGGTACGCTCAATGACATTCGCTACAACGTGTTCAGAAATCTGAATGGCAGTGCCCTTCATTTAAGTGGTGCCAGACAAGCCGTATTCGCCAACAATCAGGTGGTCAGTTCTAATCTGAAAGCCGACCGTGTAAATCACGCCGAGGCCGCTATCACCTGGTCGTTGAACAACGAAGATATCGCCATCCAGAATAACTGTATTCAGGATATTCCGGCCGCCGCCTTCGGCGATATTATCGCGCATGGCGCTAACAGAGGTGCCACGATCACAGACAATCAAGTCTGCAGAGTCAACTCGTTGTTAGAAGCATTTACCGTTGAGACTGCAGCGCTAGAGCTCGATTTTTCTGCCAACGTGGTCGAATCTGGCGGACGCATACAGCTGCGCGGCAAAGGTGGTGCCAGTCTCGAAGGGGTTAGCGTGCGCAATAACACTTTTGAAGATGTGTTGATTCGCGCTACTGACACTAATTTGCTTGTTATTCAGGACAATCAGTTCAAAACGACAACCGCCAGTTACAGTATTCTGGATGCCAGCCTCAGAGCTCACGGGCAGGAGCGAAATGTCACTGATCCAACCGTCATTGCTGTGCGCGGTGGTGACGGTAACTCCATCGTTGGTAATACCATCACTGGTGCTGAGGTCGGTGTCCATATTGGCAACTCGAATTCAGTTATCGCCAACATGACGATATCCGGCAACACGTTGACCGATCAGCTGGATCGCGGGATTCTGGTTGGAGATCTGGCCACCATCGATGCGGCCAACCCGGTGCGCGCTGACTTTAGAGGGGTCGAAGTGACAGGCAACCAGGTGATCACGGATCAACTCGTCTCCGGAGGTGCAGCCGTAGAACTGGGGCGCGGCGCCAGTTTTACTAATGGCTGCGTCGAATCGAATGAAATTGGCATACTCATCCACGGATACGCCGGGAATCCGCTTGACCCACCCGCGAGAATCACTGGCAACACGGTGGTCGCGTCAGGTCTGTCACTGGCAGCGGCCGGTGCCAATTCACTGGGTATTGCGCTGGCTGACAACAGCGTGTCTGGAACCGTGTCCGATGATCTGATAGCAAGCAATCCCGATTCGCAGGTGCCTGTCCCGGGTGCCACAGTTTGTGCGGATTAGACGTTTGATCACCTTTGCACTGGAGTGCACTCGCCTTACCCCGACCCAGTTTTGTATAGGCATTAGCCTGCTCGTTAGCTCACGCCGCGCATAAGCCAGCCGGCGAACCCGGGCAAACGTTTATCAGTCATCCCGTGCTGGCGGTACAATACCCTGTTCGGCGCACCCAACCCTAGAGCCATTCGGCTAATCGTCTTGCTCGATCAAGAGAACAAACCATGAAAATAGCCATTGTCGGTACCGGCGCGATGGGGTCGATCTATGCAGCGCAATTTGCCGATTGCGGGCAAGATGTGTATGCCGTGGACACTTGGGCCGATCATGTGTCTGCGATCAATGAACGTGGATTGACGATTGACGGGCCAACAGGGGTTCGAACAGTTCCGGGTATTCGCGCGGCGACAGCACTTGGGCAGTTGCCAGCGTGTGATCTGTATGTGATTGCCACAAAAGGGGGTGGGGTCGGGGCTGCTGCCAGGGATATCGCCGCGTCAATGGACGCCGACTCGCTGGTACTGACTATCCAGAATGGTCTGGGTGCCGGCGAACGCATTGCTGAACACATGGCCACTGACAATGTGCTGTTGGGGGTTGCCGATGGGTTCGGTGCTGCGATGATCGGCCCCGGCCACGCCAAACACAATGCAATGAAACTGATCCGCCTGGGCGAGATGAAAGGCGGATTGACCGAGCGGCTGGAACGCCTCGAGTCTGCCTGGCGTGCCGCTGGCTTCAACGTTGAGTCATTTGAGGATATCCATCAACTGATCTGGGAGAAATTCATCTGCAATGTTGGCCTGAGTGCACCTTGTGCATTGTTCGACTGCACCATAGGCGAGTTGCTCGCTAACCCGGAATCACGCAACATCTCGATCGGCTGTATGCTGGAGGCTTACCATCTGGGGCTGAAAGAGGGTGTTTCATTCAGCTTTGACGATCCGGTAGCTTATCTGGAGACATTTGTCTCAGCGATGCCCAATGCCAATCCTTCACTGCAGCAGGATTATCGCGCCAAACGTCGATCAGAGATCGATGCCATCAATGGCATGGTGCCTGTCGTGGGTTTGCGCCACGATTTCCCAACGCCCTACAACGAGACAGTGACCGCGTTGATTCGCGCGCAAGAGGCGAAGTTGAGATAACGCTGGATTACTTCGCCACCTGTTTATGAGGCTGGCGGTTGACTGGCTGTTAGTAAAAGTGGCCTTCCCGATAGCGGTGATAGTTATCCTTTCCTGGCAGCCGCTTTACGGTCATTTCAATAAGACGCGAAAAGCGATATGACCCGAATAGGGGCAAAGGGATTATTTGAAATCAGTAAAAGTTTTTCTCGTCAGTATCAAATCCGATTTATCCGACTTACAAAATACCAGTGTCACTCAAGGCAAGGGGAATTAATTCCCGGCAATTAAAAACAAAATGGAATTGATGGGATATTGATTGTGCAGTGATGTGTTTTGCTTTGAAAAAGGCAACGGTGTATCCGGATTCGGATCAGGTGGTTGTCAGGTCAGAGTAATGGCCGTCTTTAGCGTCGTTTTGTCGAAATTGAAATGTCCAGTGATTAATACCCGTTTTTGGGATTAGGTAAAAATGAGGTGGTCACTAATGACACAAACGGCCTATTGACAGGCAATGAAAATTTGATCGGCGGGTATGGCTATTTTTTGTCAACTCAGTAAACCACTGGGTACGCCAATCGGATTTGATTGCATTAGTGCTTGATAAAAAACTTACTAAGGTAGTTTATTTTTTGTTTGAATGAATTTGTCGATAGATTGTTTATCGTTCTTTGTAAATTCTTTGTTGACGTTGTCTCAAAAATCGGTAAATATGAAAACCAATCCACAATAACTTGTGGGTTCAATAGTCGATGCATGCAGTTAGGGTCGACGTTTTACTTAACTCATGCTGTATTGGAATGGCAATAAATACTAAGGAAAGGAGTTAAACGAACGATGAAACTTTTCAAGTATCCACTCTGCATAGCGATGATGTTGGGGGCATCGATCGTCAATGCAGTCGAAATCAGTCCGGACGATCGAGGTCAACTACTGATTGCCCCGGTGTATAAGGCGAGTGAAGGAAAATCTACTGAGATACGCGTTGTAAACCCCAGCAGAACGCACGCGGTAAAAGCCGTTGTCAGTGTACGATCGTCCGCTAATTCACTCGAAATTCTAAACTTCAATTTATACCTCACACCCACTGACGTCTGGACCGGAGAGCTTCGTCATTCCGGATCTGGTGTTGAACTTTATTCCGAAGATGATTCCATTCTGGTCGGGTTCAACAGCGGTGGATTGAGCACGGACTTCACTATTAACTCTGGTGTTTTCCCGCAGCCCGGCAGTGGCGTTGCCTTGTCTACTTTTGACGAGCGCGATAGCGGCCAGATGGTCGAATTGGGCCACTTTGAAGTTCTGGGTGTGTATTCAGTGACGGGGCCGGACATACGCCCGGGCATGCCAAAGTCGCGTTTGTTTGAGATTGACAATATCTCGTACAACAACAATACGTTTCGACAAAACGGTGTGACCAAAGGCGGATTGTTTGATGGCTACGCACCTGTCAACACGGCGCTCGATTGTAACGGCGGTTCCGTGTCGAACCTGGCTCACCATGATTCAGGGCTGCGAACGCAATTGGGTGGGCGCAACTACTGTATCAACACTCGCGACGACCACATCGCACTATTTGGCGAAGCGGTTTTGAAACTCAGCGAATCAACCGGTGCGTTCCGCTACGACCTTCTGGCATTGCGCAACAGTCATCGCGGTGATGTTATTGCCAACCCGCTGTTTGACGCCGTCACGCAGCAGGACACACCGCTGGGTGTGCGAATGGGCGAAATCAACGATGCCGGATATGCTACCGACAACATTGAATACATCACTTCGGTTCTTCGCCGCGATGTCTTTGAAGGTATCTACGACAGTCTGGAGCAGAAAGCATCAAATCCGCATGCCACCGAGCACGGTGAAGGCGAAAGCATGCTGGTGGTTACTTTCCCGTTCAAGTATCGATACCTGCATTCCAGTTCGCCCGACTACACCTATGACCCGGTCTTGCGTGACGTTGGTCGCAGCACCAATGCTATCCCGATCCATGTGCTGAACGACAACAGCCCGGACCGTCAGGGCGTCAGCTTTGACCCGAGCGTCGATCACTACGATTACGACTACGGCTACAGTGACCAGGCGTTTTACGCGCTGAACAACTTCAACAACTTTGGAGCGCCACTGGGTTATCCAAACCACGGCGACAACCATGCGTTTATCTACGGCAAAACCGCTGAAGATAGCTATGGATCGTTGTTGCTGTGGGGCAATGTGATCGTCGACATTGTCTCCTGGGATACCTCCGAGCGTCTGGAGCGCGTGCGAGCGTTCACCACCGCCATTTCCGGTGGTCCGGGTATCGACACGCCAGTCCCGTATCTTCGCTACGAGGTTAACCTGATAACCGATGAAGACAACGATCTCTGGTACTCAACCAAGGGTTGGTACGAGGCGGTCTTTACCGAGGCAAACGGCTACCCTGCGCCTACCATCGTTATGACGCTTACCACTGACACGCTCGGCAACAGTCGCATTGACTATGCAGTAGCACCTGACTACTACTACGGTTACAAAGACACAGCCGACGGTAGCGAGGAGTAGGACCCATGAATAGCAGAATAGCAAAAGGTCTCTGCTTGACAGCGTTCATTCTGGTAGGTGCTGGTTGTTCAGGCCGGGAAGACGGGGAGTCTGGTACGTCCCAGATTCCGAGCGATGATCCGGTCAGCAGCGGTGGTCCGATAGTCATTGAGGTTCCTGTTGGCACCGATACCAGCAATGAAGATGCTACTCCCGTAGCTCCGGTTAGTTCTTTTCAGATGGATGTGTTTGTCAAGAATCCTCTGTTAACCGAGATACCGTCTGAGTTGCGAAGCTCAGAGACTGCCGGGCGAAGCTATACTGCCAATCCGCTAATTAACTAGGCTGGCTGGCAGTTTTTTTGGAAAACGCCCCGGTCCGGGGCGTTTTTTGTAGGTGACATTAAATGCGCTCAGAGTGGAGCAATTCATCAGTAGCTGGTCACGCGCTGCCGACTGGAGAACGCACGTCTCCTGTCAGATGCGTGCGCACGTCGCACCCGTTAACTAAATCGGGTCTCCAGATAGTCACAGAGGGCGAACCATTTAATACTGAAGCCCACACCCGGTTTGTGCCAGCGGTGCATTAAAAAACTATCGGGTGATGTCTTCGGAAAATCGAGCTGATTGTCCTTACCGGTGACGCTGTCAGCAAGTACGCGTCCCATCGTGGTTGCCATCCCGACTCCTCTGCCGTTGTAGCCCATACCGGCAGTGAGGCCCGGCGCCAGTCGGGTGATAAACGGCAGAGTGTCTTTTGTCATCGCAACCCTGCCGCCCCAGTGGTAGTCCCATCGGGTGCTGGCCAATTGTGGGAACACTCTGATCGTTCGTTGCTTAAGCCCGTCAAAATCCTCGAGCGCGAACGCATCTCGCATCGGGCCGTGATCACCGATGCAGAGTCGACCATCGCGATCGTATCGAGCGTAAAGGATCAGTCGGCGCTTATCGACGAAGGTGACTTTGCCGGGCAGCACGGTTTGCTGCAGTTCAGTCGACAATGGTTCTGATGCGATCAGGATGCTGCGCACAGGAACGAGCGTTTGGCTCAATCCGTTGACGAGATTACCTGTGTAGCCGTTGGTGCAGATCAGCACCTGATCCGCTTGCAGTGAGCCTTGCGAGGATTGCAGTTGCCAGTGTTCGCCGTGTCGTTGAAGTGTGTCTACCGGAGAGTTGGTGTAGATGCTGACGCCGTGAGTAATGGCAGCGCGCGCCAGTTCGCGGGTGTAGGACAACGGGTGCAGCGATCCGGCCACCGAACAGAAGAGGCCAGCTCGAAAACCCCGAGCGCCGCTTTTTTCCTGCACTTCTTGCCCGTCGAGTAGCTGAAATTCGAATCCGTGCCGGGCATATTCGCTTTTGAGCGCTGCCTGCAACTGTGCCTGCTTGCGCGTGGTTGCTCCCTGGACCCAGCCGTTCTGAATCGGGTCGCAGTTGAGCTTGTGTTTTTGTATAAGCGAAAAAACAAAGTCAGGCGTGTCGATGACAGCGCGCACCATTCGCTCGCCCTGCTCGCTGCCAAAGCGCCTGATCAGTCCATCGGGGCCGACGTTCAGCCCAAGGTTAACCTGACCGCCACTTCGCCCGGAAGCACCGTAGCCAATTGTCTTTGCCTCGATCACTTTAACCGAGATGCCGCATTCGGCAAGATGCAATGCCGCACTCAGGCCGGTGAAGCCACCGCCGACAATCGCGACGTCGCACTTTTCGTCAGTGGTCAGCGAACAGGTCGCCGGTGCTGGTGCAGCCGTTGCCATCCACAGTGCATCACGGGATCCATCGATCGGATATTGCGCGGTGTTCAATTCAGCTTAGTCTCGTTGGTGCGTCATTCTGTCAGCTGGCTCGGGCGATATCGAACATGGCCGATTGCAAGCCTCCATCGTAACCCGGTTGTCGACTGCAAGCCTATCTGATGACGTCCCAGCTCGGTTAAATCGTCGATCTTCGCGCCGCCCCTGAAATTGACTTCGCAGTCATCTGCGCAAAGGCTGGTGCGCTGCGATCATCGTGAAAATGCATTGCCTGGCGAAGTGCAAAGGCACGGTTTTTACTACAGGCGGGGCTTGCACTGATGTAGATCACACTGGCGAAGTTTAGAATCGCCGTCCAGCAGCTCATCAACCGAGCGTTGCATCGCGAACCTGCTGAAAGTGTGCAGCCCGGTTGTTCCCGGCACTCAGCTTTTAATTTGTCTCGACAATAAAGGGGCCAGGGATAGATGTATCGTCTGCCACGATAGTGGTCCGCGAAGGTTCGGGTTTGCCCCGCACACATCGCTATACGCGGCAATTCGCGGCGGGCGCGCTGATCGGAAATGCTGTTGTCTGTATCGGTGCGGAAGTCAATATGGGAACGCGATGGGTCAACCATTTGGTGTGGCGGTGGTGCAGCGAAACCTGATGGGTAGTGCTATCCTGCGAGAGGGCGCAAAGGCTTGAGAATCCGCTGTCCTCTGCCTGTTTGACCCGGATTCGTATCATGGATTGATATTTGCGATTGTGCAGATCACTGGAGTGATGACGATGACTGTTGATACTGAAAAAGAACTGGCTGCACTGCGTGAGATCGGGCGCATCGTGGCGACTGTACTGCGTCAAATGATGGACGCGAGCGAGCCCGGGATGACGACCCTTGAGCTCGATCAGCTGGGGCGGCAGTTGCTGGATCATCACGAGGCCAATTCTGCGCCGAAAAGCATGTACGACTTTCCCGGTTACACTTGTATCAGCGTCAATGAAGAAGCTGCCCACGGCATACCCGGTCCACGCGTGCTCAAGCCCGGCGATGTGGTGAACATTGATGTGTCTGCCGAGAAGAACGGTTTTTTTGCCGATACTGGTGGCACGCTGGTGATGCCGCCATGCACGCCGATCCAGAGTCGTCTGCTGCATGCGACGCGCACGGCGCTGGATGAAGCTTGCAACTACATTAGCGATGGTCGGCCGGTGAATGGTATCGGCAAGACTATTGAGCGAGTGGCCAGACGCAACCGCTTTCGCGTGATCGAGAATCTGTGTGGTCACGGCGTTGGCCGAAGCCTGCACGAAGAGCCGCAAGAGATTCGCGGCACCTATCTGGCGGCGGACAAGCGGATTCTAAAGAAGGGGCAGGTCATCGCGATAGAGCCCTTCCTGTCGACACGCAGCCGGGTGGCGAGCGAGACCGGTGATGGCTGGACGCTCGCGACCGACAAAGGCAACCTGTCTGCTCAATTCGAGCACACCATTGTAGTGACCGGCAAGCGGCCGATCCTGCTGACCGTCGCCTGAAGGTCATGCAAGTGTTTGCCTTAGTTCTGCCGTAAAGTCACGCCCAACCATCGGTAGTGCAAAGGAACGTTTGATATAGTCGGCGGCGATGCTTTGCCATGGGTGTCAACCGATTCTGCTGTTGACGCGTTAACGGACGATGAAAAATATCAAACTGAATGCTGTTCTATCCGGGCTGGCAACGGTTGGCTTGCTGTTGGCGGCTGTGACCGCGCGCGCCGACGCGCCGTTGCCGATCGCCGATGTGCATGTGCACTACAGCCACGATTCGGTTGAAATGACCCCGCCTGAGCGGGTGATTGAGCTGATGCGTGGGGCCGGGTTGAAGTTCGCGCTGGTCTCAAGCTCCGATGACAACGGAACCCAGTTATTGTCGAGGCTTGCGCCGGACTTGATCATCCCTGGGCTGCGGCCGTACCGTCGGCGCGGGGAGCTGAACACCTGGTTTACCGATCCCGAGGCGCTCGCCTACGTTGAGAAACTGCTCGCCACTAATCGCTATGCAAGCCTCGGCGAGTTTCACTTGTATGGCGATGACGCCAATCTGGAAATCCCCAGAAAAATGGTGGCGCTGGCCGATGAGCACAATCTGGTGCTGCACGCGCATTCGGATGCGCAGGC
This sequence comes from uncultured Granulosicoccaceae bacterium, assembly GCA_964573105.1. Taxonomy (GTDB): domain Bacteria; phylum Pseudomonadota; class Gammaproteobacteria; order Granulosicoccales; family Granulosicoccaceae; genus CAKZSB01. Next base: position 56,400 of record CAZNIS010000019.1, on the reverse strand, counting down.
GGTGGACAATCTGCTGGCTCAGAACCCTAATGTGAAAGTGCTGTGGGCGCATGCCGGGTTCGACTCACCCGATCAGATCGCGCCGATGCTCGCCAAACACGATCGGTTGTGGGCGGATCTGGCCTTTCGTTCCGAGGTGGGCAGCGGGGGCTTGAGTGACGAATGGATCGCGCTGTTTAAACAGTTTCCGGATCGCCTGATGCTCGGCACCGACACCTACACGCCCGAACGGATGTTTTACGTGCCCGAACATGCGCAAGGTGCCCGCGAGTGGTTGACCGCACTACCGGATGACCTGGCTGAAAAGATTGCCTGGAAAAATGCCTGGGCTCTGCTGATGCCGATCTGGCAACAGAATCGATCGGCGAAAGCGCATGATAACGTCTGTAGTCCGGTGGCACAGCATGGGCACGAGTTGGCCAATGGTGCGTTCACAGTGCAGCTTTTGCCGCTGTCTCCGATACAGGTGAGCCAACCGTTTGCACTGGAGTTGACCGTCTGTGGTGAAGACCTCGCCGAGGGCGGTGCCGTGATCGACGCGGTGATGCCAAAACATGGACACGGCATGAATTACACGCCAGAGCAGACCGTCCTGGCGCAGTCTGACTCTTATTTGAAATTGCGCATCGATGGTCTGGTGCTGCATATGCCCGGTGACTGGCAGTGGCGAGTTGACGTCAGAAACGGTGCTGGCCGCGAAATGTTGACCAGGGACTTTGCCGTTCAGTAATACGATGATCCTGCGTTTCTGTCGCGCGCTCTTTGCCTGCGCCTTGCTCAGTGGTTACCCCGCACTGGCTGGCGACAATGTGTCGCTCGAATTCTCTGGAGCCGAGCGCGCCCAGTTGCAAGCGTTTGGCCCCTGGCCATCGACGCCCGGTCCTGACCCGGGCAATGAATTGTCCGGGCTGGCGTGGGCCGAGCGTTTGGGCGAGCAACTGTTTGTCGAACGCGATTTGTCGGCGAACGGCAGCCTCTCGTGTGCCACTTGTCATGTGCCGCAACTGGGGTTTACCGATGGCAGAGCGCGGGCGCTTGGCGCCGCTTTGCACACGCGCAACACGCAGGGCTTGCTGAACGCGGGATTGCAGCGCTGGTTTGGCTGGGGCGGTGGCACAGACAGTCTGTGGGCGGCCTCGCTTCGGCCGATACTTTCACCAGTAGAGATGGCAGGTGATATCGGTACTATCGCTGAACGCTTGCGTGGCCATGCCTATTTCACCGATGCACTAGAAGATGCCGGACTGTCAGTCGCCATGGATGATGAATCGCTGGTGGTGCTGGCGGCCAAGGCAATCGCCGCCTACACGCGTACCCTTGAGTCTGGCCAAACGACGTTTGATCGATTTCGCGAATCGCTGTTGTATCAGCGTGATCAAAGCGCGGTTACCGACTATCCCCTGGCCGCACAACGCGGCCTGAAGATTTTCTTTGGCGCGGGCAACTGCCACGTCTGTCACTTTGGCCCCGATTTCTCCAATCGCGAATTCCATGACACTGGCAGACCTTTCTTCAGCGCTGTGGGTGAGGTGGATTCAGGGCGATACGCGGGCATTCGTCGAGTGCGAGAAGATCGCTACAATCTGACGGGGCCATTCAATGGCACGGGCGTTGAAGATGAGGTCAGAAAAACCACCAGCGTGAAACTTGTGCAAAGTAACTTCGGCCAATGGCGAACGCCCTCGCTGCGCAACCTGACTGCCACCGCGCCCTATATGCACGACGGCAGTCTGGCCACCTTGCGCGACGTGGTGGATGCCTATGCCGATATCAATCCCGACCGATTGCACAGCAATGGCGAGGCAATACTTAAACCCCTGGCGCTGACGGGGCGTGATCGCGACGACCTGGTAGCCTTTCTGCGCTCGCTGTCTGTCGATTGATGCTGCCAGCGGGTGACATCATCGCGTCACCAGCCAGCGTGCCACGCTATTTCTTCAAGTGAGAGTAAGAGAAAACGAAATTAGTGCTGGCGAGTGGCGCATGGCAGGCCAGGCAGGCGTTTAGATCCTTGTCTGCCACCGTGCCGTCTGGCTTGAATGCGGCCATTTCCCAGTTGCCGTTGCGCAGGCCCTCTGGATGTTGTTCACCCCAGCCCGGCTCGCGCTGCATCACGGCAACCAGTGCGAATTTATCGCGTATACGCCGGCCGAGCTCAGACACCAATACGTTGCCCTGTGCATCCTTTTTGGCTTTGTAGACCTCGGCGACCAATATCGAACCGTAGGGCAATTTGCCATCTTCGCCGGGCCCCTGCATGGCGATGTCATTCGCGAACAGGCGAATAGTCTGATCTGGATTTTGTGTGCGATCCAGGCTCAGGTAGTTGGTATAGGTGCTGCGATAATCGGCCGGAAAGACGATCTTCTGGTCGGCCGATGCGCTGATGCTGCCCAGCAGAACGAATGCGGCGGCAAGTGTTCGAAGCATTTTTATTCCCCTGAAATTGAGCGTGATTTGGAGTACCAGCAATAAAATCTTATATGTATTAATATAATATTACAAATAATATTTCTAATTCGGAATGCCAGCAGCGCTACAATCGTTACTAATGAATACACGTAGCCTTATCCTGAACCTGCTCAACAGGCGAGCCAGAACCATCAACGAGTTGGCAACCGAGCTTCAGATTTCCCGAAATTCCACCCATCTACAGGTCACGCGCCTGGAAGCCGAAGGTCGCGTCGTCAAGGGTGAACGACGCAGCGGTCAGGGGGTGGGTAAGCCCGCCTACGAATACCAGTTGGCAGCGGGCGCTGAGGATAGTTTCTCTGGTGCGCACAAGCCGGTGCTTGATGCGCTGTTGAGTGTGATCTCTTCGGAGCTGCCACGCGATAATCGCGTATCGCTGTTGCGAAAAGCCGGTGCGCAGATGGCGATCGATGCCGGCCTGACACCGGTTGGCAAGCCAGAGCAGGATTTGCAGAATGCCGTTGGCGTGGTGAACTCACTGGGCGCAATGGCAGAGTTGAATCGCTCTGATACTGCGCTGAGCGTGATCAGCCATAGCTGTCCGATCGCGAGCATGGTGCACTCGCAGCCAGAGAGCTGTGAGTTGGTGGCGCAGTTTTTCACCCAGGCGACAGGCAGGACGGTGGTTAGCAGGTGCAAGCGCGATCCCAGTCTGATCTGCCAATTTACGCTTGATCGTTAATCGGGCTGCACTGCAGATGGCGTAGACTCGCAACATCTGAAACGGGAGCGATCATGGCCACGCTAAGCAGAACGGCAAACCCAGAAACTGACCCGCGCGTCAAAGCAATTTTCGACGATATTCGCTCGACGCGAAACAGTGACTTTATCAACAACATCTGGCGCTACCTTGCGTTTGACCCGTCGTTGTTGGAGCGCACCTGGGATGAAGTCAAATCGGTGATGGCAAGCGAATCCAGCATTGATGCGCAAACCAAGGAAATGATTTATCTGGCTGTATCGATTGCCAATTCCTGCAGTTACTGTGTGCACTCGCACACCGCGGCTGCAAAGGCCCGCGGTATGACCGAGGCCCAGCACGCCGAGTTACTGTCCATTGTGTCGCTGGCGGCCAAAACCAATCATTTGGTGACGGGTATGCAGATCCCGCTGGATGATGTGTTTGACTGCGACTCTGCCCAGTCTTGAGAGAAATGCTGCTGGCAGGCCGTGTGACTCATCCGGTTCAGGCACACAGCGGATCGTTGCGATAGCGATTCCAGCGTTCGTTGAACACAGCGTCGCGGATGCCACTGGCGATATCAGTCTGTGCCTGCCGCCACAGTGTGCGCCAGTCTTCCGGATCTGACAGGCATTGATCGGGATGCGTGCGCGAGCGGGCAAGGAACGTCGGAAAACACTCTCTGCCACTGTGATATCCGGGTGGCTGATAGCGCAAATCAAAGCTCCAGCGTATGCGATCGCTGGTGTTGGGGCCGGCGCCGTGCCAGGTTTTTCGGTTTAGCAGCACCAGGCCACCGGCCGCGACCTCCAGATCAACAGTCTGATGTTGGTCGACGAGTGCCGAGGGAATGTAGATCTCGCCAACTCCACTGCGACCCGGACAATGCTGGCCGAGCGCAGGCCAGCGATGACTGCCGGGCACCGCCTGCATGCAGCCCATTTCGCGTGTGGCGTCAGTGATCGCCACCCAGACGGTCAGTATCGGTGCATCGTCAGCATCTTCAACGATCACTGCTGCGTCCTGGTGCCAGCCGGTGCGCGCCATGTTGGAGTTGCCGCGCCCGGTGTCGTTTAGGGTGTCTTCGGGTGGTTTGATACGTGCGTGTTGCACCGGGTTAGAGATGATCTCTGGGCCTACGATGGATTCTGCGATATCGAGTATGTCGGGGCTGGTGAGCAGTTCAAATACGGCGTCGCCTGCGTACATGCCGGCCAGCTCGTCGAGATCGGCACGCAGCGGCAGGCTGATATCGATAAATTCGTAGGCGTCCGGATCGATCGCGATCAAGGCACCAAGCTTTTCCTCGAAGGAGTATGTCTGCCAGTGTGGGATGTTATGGTTGCGCGTGAGATAGAGTTGCTCAATCAGCGCGGCATATTCCCGACGCAGCTTTTCGATTAACGTCGGCTTTATAACGTTCTCGACAATCAGATATCCGTGCTGGTCGAATTGTGCGCGTTGCGTTTGACTGAGCATGTTGAAGCCTCGCGGTGATCTGTCGTGTGATTTACGTGCAGGTTAGTCAGCACAGAGTGTGTTTGAGCTATCGCCTGAAACGATCGGTTGAAAAAAGTGCCAGGTCGATGTTTACACTTTGACCATCGATTAGCTGCGATAGCAGCCGCCCGGTTTTTGGGCCAGCGGTGATGCCGATATGCTGGTGGCCAAAGCCTGTAAAAATTCTGCTGTTGCCCAACTCGCCTATCAATGGTTTGCTATCGGGAGTGGACGGACGAAATCCCATCCATTCCACTGTGCCGGAGTACTTGAGTGCTGGAAAAGCCGCCCGGGATTGGCGTCGCAGGAGTTTTATCGGGCCGCGTGATGGACTTGCGTGGTGATCGCCCAGTTCGACGATGCCTGCACACCGCAGTCCGGTATCCATTGCATTGACACCGAATTTTCCGGTTGTGATCAACATCGGATTGCGCGGCAGCTGACTGGGGTTTTCATAGATCACGTGGTATCCGCGCTCAGCGATCATCGGGATTGCCAGACCGAGTTTTTGCATCAGTGTCTTTGACCAGATTCCACTGGTAATGACGGCGGCACTGCAAGAAAAGGTGTCATTGTCCGTTTCCACCTGATAGACACGTCCCTGGCGTTGCTGCAGTGCCTGCACCTCGGCCTGAATGAATTGTCCCCCCTGGTCGCAAAAATGATCGACAAGTCCCGCGACATACTGTCCCGGATCGGTGATATGTCCCTGACCTTCCAGCACGGCCAAACAATCGAAGGCGTCGCTCAACATCGGTTCGGCTTCACGCACGGCCGCACCGGTGAGCACAGTCGGTACGAGATTGGCCCGCGATTTCATTTGCCAGCTATAGGCGTCTACCTCGAAGGCCTTGCGGTTTGGATAAACAAAGTTGAACTTGCTGTCGTGAAGCCATTTCTGCACCGGCGTATCACGCACCAGTGCCTTGTGCTGATCAACGCTGTCGTAGAGCAACGTAGACAGATGATCGACAATGCGGCGCGTGCCAGCATCGGTTGCATGTGACATGAATTTCCAAATCCACGGCAATACGGTTGGTAGACTGGCCCATTTCAGGAACAACGGGCTGTTAGGGTTGATGAGGTAGCCGGGTGCCTCACGCCAGAGAGCAGGTGAGCTGACGGGATCGACTGACCACGGGGCCAATAGCCCGGAGTTGCCGTGAGAAGCGCCCCTACCAGGCTGCCCTTTATCGAGCAGCAGCACGCGGTGGCCAGAGCGTTGTAGCCAGATAGCAGTTGATACGCCACAGATGCCGGCACCAATGACGATGATCGGATCAGCGGCGGGGCGATTCACTGATCCCGTCTCGTGGCAAAGGTTTCAGGACTGCTGCGTGGCTTCTGCATGGCTTAATGGTGTTGTATTCAACGGGTACGCTTGCTCGATCAATTGCCACACAAGTCATCTTGTATTCAGAACGAGGCGATTGGATCGCCAAAACGCGATTCATCGGGAAGTATGCCGAGCCCTGGCCCAACGGGACACTTTATATATCCATCGACGACGTCGATGCCGTGTTTGGAATCGTAGTGACCATCGATATAGGGAGCAGCCAGCCAGACACCCTCGAGCAGATCAGGACGGACGGTGACCCCGATGTGCGTGCAGGCTGCCGCCAGAATATCTCCGCCCCAGGCATCGTCGCAGGTATGAGGCAGGTGCCTGGCCTCACAGATGTCTCGAAATGCCGTCATTGGCTGCAAGCCACCGATACGAGTGAGTTTCATGCCAAAGCCGTCTACCAGACCTGTACCTGCAGCGGTGATGACGGTATTGAGGTCTATGCTGCTTTCATCCATGTAGAGCGGATGGTTGATCAGTGGTCGCAGGCGCTGTAACTCTTCCAGGCTATTGCACGGTTGTTCCATAACAAAAGGAATGCTCTGGCATTCACGGCTGACCTGAAGTGCATCACGTGTGGTCCAGGCTCGGTTGGCGTCGATCGCGAGTCGTACATCGCGATGACCGATCACCTCCTTGACTTTGTGTATGGTCTCGATGTCAGTGGCTACTGCGCGGCCACCGACTTTAAGTTGCAGGCGCGGGTAGCCTTCATTGATTTTTTCGCGAGCCAGCCGTGCAGTGTCATCCGGTGTACCAATTCCGGTGGCGTAGTAACTGGGGACATGGCTGTTGACCGCACCACCGAGCAGACTGGCAGCCGGTACGTTAAGTTGTTTGCCCAACAAATCGAACAGTGCAATATCGAGTGCCGCCTTTGCGTAGCGGTGGCCATGCAACAGTGTCTCCATTCGGCGGTGCAGCGCCAGTGGTTGAATCTCCGTGCCGATCAAGCCGGGAGCGATCTCGATCAGTGCTGCGAGCGCACCTGCTGCATGGCTTTCGGCGTACGTCGGCCCCAGTGGGCAGGTCTCGCCCCAGCCATACAAGCCACTGCTTGAGATCAGTTTTACCAGGGTAGTTTCAAGTGACGACACCTGACTTGTCGCCATTGTGTAAGGGCCGTTGGCAACCGCCAGCCTGTGTTGGTAAATATGAATTTCGGCAATACTCATTGCGTTCCATATAGATGTGTTTTGAGTCGTTTTGTGTGTCGCTGAGTTATCAATCCGTAGGGCTTAATAATACTGCTGCCATGGTTGTTGATCGCACCCGGTTGATAAAACACGGGTGGGTTTGCTGACTTTGCCACTAAGGGTTTTGACTATGGCCCATTAAATATTTACCACCAGCGCTCGCTCTTGTCTGCCGTACTTGTTATCTCTGCGTAGTGGTTTTCCGAAGGTCGAATTTTACTCATCTTCCCTTGTCTGTGTCGAATCAGTGACTGGCTGCAAATCAATCGAATCTGCTGTTTGGGATAATCGGGGCGGTTCTGGCGAAGCGCGGGTGCATCTGACTTCGCAGCCGCCGATGTATACACAGCCTGCCGGCTGTTGAACGATTTCACCTAAAGGAACTGGCACATCTCGCAGTTTGAGTAGAAACCGGTCAACAGTTTGTACCAATGGCGCTCTTGCGCTACAGGCTGAAGGGCGATTGCCGAACCTGTGTTTACGCGCTGAAAACAGCATTCGCGGACGTGGTAGGTGCCGATATCCTAAATTAAGAGTACAAAAAATGAATAGCGGTGCACTGGAAGACCTTGGTTTCGATCCGCGGGCCATGAGCGGTGACGAGATTGTTCAACATCTTGATCGCAGAATCGGGCAGGTGCTGGAGCAAATTCAGCAAAGTGAGGTCTGGAGAGCCGTTACCAGCCCGGAGTGTCCACCCGAGCTGTCACGCGAGATCGTCAAGGAAATCTACCTTGAGATTGTGATGTATCAGCCAGATGTGATTGAGGCCACGATCGCGACCATCGCGCAGATGCCGCGCTCGCTACCGGTCGAGTTAATTGACGATATGCTGCACCACCAGATCGAGGAATTTGATCATGGCGAGATGGCGCTGCGCGATTATGTTGCCATGGGCGGAAACGAAGAGTACGCGCGCAACCGCTCTATGAGCCCGTCGGCATTTTCAATCGCTGCAATGTGGCGAATGCTCTGTCACAGTCGCGACTGTTTTGCCTACCTGGGCGCGCTTTATCCGTTTGAAGGCATCACACCAATCATCACGGAGAAGGCCAAGGACGCGCTGCGCGGCAAGGGTATGCGCGATGACACGCTCAGCTATGTGGAATTTCATTCCACAGAAGACAAAGAACACGCGCGCATGTTGCGGGAGTTAATCGCCAAAGTCGCCGACTTGTATCCCGAGGCGCGTGAACGGATCTGTTACGGCCTTGAGTATTTTCTCGCCATCTATCCCATGCCAGCCTGGAACGCGGCGATGCAACGGGCAACGGAGCGCCATCTGAAATCGGTCGCCTGAGCAGTCGATGCGTGCGCTTATCCTTTATTCGACGACGACGCGGCGAACTGAAACGATCGCCACGCGATTGGCGGACGATTTTTCTCGCCTGTGTGAAACGCATCTGTCGACGATCGAGACCTGGGATCTGGACAAGACACCCGCTTATGATCTGGTGATTGCCGGTGGGCCGACTGCCGGGCAGGGCGAGTTACATTTGCGCTGGCGCAAAGTGGCAGCCGATGTCAGCCAACTCGACATGCGCGGTCGGCACGTAGCGCTTTTTGCACTGGGTGATCAGCGCCATCACGGTGGTACATTTGGCGCCGCGCTCTGGCTGTTGCATGAGTTGTGGGAAAAGACCGGCGCGACCATCGCCGGTGGTACCCGGTTTGACGGCTATTTGCCGGAGTCTTGCCCGCAATTGCAGCAAGGGCAGAAGCTGCCTGGCTTGTTGCTTGATCACATTGCCCAGCGTCGTTTGACGAGGTCCCGGCTGGACAACTGGATAGGGCAACTGCAGCAGCAGATCGCTTTGCCGGCCAGCGGCTGATTGTCACCGTGAAAAACTATCCAGCCGCTGACAGTCGTTTTGATTTTGTGTCGGAAAAGCGTACCGCCTGCCGAGTGGACGTGCGCGACGGTGACGGCCTGAGCGGGGTGATTCGATTCGGCAATGGCATTGCCACAACATTGCGTATCTATGACATCTCACTGTCCGGTGTCAGTGCGATGGTCGATATTGAGCACGCCGACGTGATTCAGGAAGGGCAGCACTATCCGGTTGTCATTCGTCGAAGCTGGGATTCGCCGCTGACCGTCAACGCCAAATGCGTTTGGTCGATTGCCGATACCAATCGCCGTCGGCGCTATGGTTTCAATTTTATTCCGGATAACTCGGGCGACATGGCGGCCGAAGTCGACAACTTGCGGCAGCGACAAATTGCCATCCCGGACAGCACGCCGATTCAGGCTTACCTGTACAAAGAACTGTTCTATCGCGAGCGATTGCAGGTGAAAGTGGTCACCATCGGCCGAGGCAGCATCACGTTTTCGATGGATGATACCGAATGCCTGATGATCCCGGGAATGAAGATCGTGCTCAATGTTGGACGCCTGAATCAGCCCGCCGGACAATTGCAGTGCGAGTTAGTCGAGTCACGGGTGACCGCCGCTGGTGCCGAGGTGGTGTGTTCGATTTTAGAGTTTCCCGATGTGTTGCAGACCTGGCTGGTGGCGTATCTGTTGACTGATGTCGATACCACACCGGCACAACTTCGCAGCGCCGGTTTGCAGGTAAGAAACACAGCCAATCTGTTTCGGTTTCGCTTTGCGGCGGGTGCGCGGCAGTACCATGATGTGTTGCAACTTCGGCTCGACGCCTACCGTCACGCCGGCAAGGTGGCGACCGATACAGATGTGGAGGCAATGCGTGCGCCACTGGATTCTGTCAGTCGCATACTGACGGTCTACCATGGCACTCGATTGATAGCGTCCTGTGCGATGGCTTTTCCAGCCAGTGAAGATACGGTGCTGGACACAGAGCGTGCGCTACCTGATGGCTATCCGGCGGATTTGCCGTCAAAGCTCGACATCATAGAAATATCCCGATTGTGCGTAGACCCGGACTATCGCTATGGCGATATTCTGGTCCGCATGTTTGAGCAAATGTACCGTGTGTGTCTGGCGTCTGATCGCACCTACATGATCAGTTCCGCCGATCGCAAACTATGGCCGCTGTACAAAAGCATCGGCTTTCAGAAGACCGCTCACCGCTATGACCATCCGGTATTCACTGGCATCGAGCATACAATTATTTCCATTCACCTCGATACGCCCTTGCTTTCCAAAGGGTTGCCACACGCGCGCTGGCTGCATTTGTATCGGGATGTGAATGCGTTCATGCAAAGCCGGATCGGCTCGCGCTACAGCGCCTGGCAGAGTCTTAAGCTGCGAACTGCCACGCTGCTCAGTGGTGCATCGGTGGCGCCCAAGAACGGAGAGTATTAGCCGGTTACTCTGATCGGTTGTTGAACTGGCGTGATAGTTCAGCTGCGCGGCGGGCGCGATTAGCGGTGCTCGGATGGCTTGCCAGGTAGTTGTTGCGGGCCGGCTCGGCGTCTGCGTCGACGCCACCGAGCCTTGCAATAATATTGGCGAAGTGAATCGGGTCGATACCGGCATCCATCATGTGATCAAAGGCGAAGGCATCGGCAGAGGTTTCGTGCTCACGGGAATAGCTGCTCTGGGCCAGAAAAACCGGCACCCCTGATACCAGCTCGCCCACACCGCTCATGTTGCCGAGCGTCATGCCGGCGATCACTGACAGTGCAGACGCACGCACTACCTGGCGCAGGCCATGCCGCTCTTCCACGTGACCGATTTCGTGCAACAGCACGGCGCTGATTTCTGCCGGGTGCTCGACCAGTTCGACAAACGCATCGGTGACGACGATCTCACCATTCGGCAGCGCCATGGCATTGGGAACCGGTTCTTCGTTCATGGTCATCTTGCGAAAGTGCAAGCGGTAGTTGACGCCGGAATCGCTGAATCGCTCGGTCAGAGCCGAGAACTGATCGCGGATTCGGGTTTGTTCATCGGCGCTGAGTTCTGATTGCTCGAATATCCAGTTGTCGAGCGTTGCCATGGCGCCCTCGGATATAGTTTCTGTCACCGGCGCGGGCAGCGACAGCGCCACGCGATCGGCCGCTGCCGGAATGCCCCACTTATAGCCGGCAAACAGTGCGCCGACGACCAGAAACAGCGCGGCAATCGCGACAACCCAGCTGCTCTCCAGTCGCCAGATTAATACCGTGGCGCTACCCTGTGGTTGATTCGCCCGCAGCATTTGATCGATCGCATCGTTTTGCAGTGTCTCGAATTTGCCGTTGTCCGGCCAGTGCAGATGTCGGGCGATGTTGCCGACTCGATCGCTGATGCGAAGCTCAGTGATGTCGCCGGTCGCCACGATCTGTCCATCGACTTCGACGCGGCAGCGCTCGGCATCTACCACGAGCGTGGCGTCATAGCGCGCGGCACTGCCGGCTTCAAACCAGTGACCGGGGATATTCATGGTGCGTGCCCTGTGTTTTGCCGCAAGCTATGCCGGCGCCTTACATGCCGGCTGCAATATCCATATCGAACGCATCGCCAAATTCCTCGCCGTAGGCTGATACCGCCTGTTCCTGATCGGCGACAAACCGATCTGCGTTGTATTGGCTGATAACGCTGGTATGTTCGGCGAAAAATCGCGCCTTGCGTACTGCCGCCCACGGGTAGGCCAGGCCCAGGGTAAATATGATCATCAACAGATTCGTGAAAGTCAGCCACCACAGCGGGTTGGTCTTGATGGTCGATGAGAGCTGGAAGCGGCGATCGAGCAGGGTGCGGTTGTACTGGTAGTTTCTGATCCGCGCGGTGACATAGGCGCTGGCGTAGTTGAACAGTGCGATCATGATCGCGTACATAATCACTATTATTGCGATCATCAGCACAGGCTGTTCGGATTGCGGCAATGATTTTAAGTCGAAACCTCGGGTTGCTTCGAGATATTGATACACCCAGTAGATTCCGGCGCCAATCAATGCGAGCGCCGCAATCAACATGATGGTCACCGCGACACCGCCAAGGTAAATTTTGAAGAAACGACCGGTGGTCAGATCAGTATCAAACTGCGCCGTGCCATAGCGGGTGTTGTCTATTGAGTAGGCTGATAAGCGGCAGTGTATCCAGGGCCAGAACAGATACACTACCAGGATACCGGCAGGCAATACCTGAAAGGCCGTTGCCTGATCGATTTGGCCACTGTAGTAGAGCCCTGCCACCACCGCTGCGGGCAGGAGGAAAATGACCAGCGGTATGAGAAACAGATAGCGATAGTAGGTGCCAACCTTTCCGGTGAAGCCGAGTCGCACGTTGCGATAACTGGTCATACGCGCATTGAACTGCGTTGATCGACAGACCGCCCAGGGCGTAACCAGGATCAAAAAAGCATAGGCAGCGGCAACGATATATACCGAGAGATATTCTCCCAGTGCGATCATTGCGACCAGAGTGATTGCAATCAGGCGCCCGGGCAGTAGCTGTAAGCCGGTGGCGTGGTATTCGAAGGCGCTGTTATCGAGCACGGTATTGCCGTAGAAGTAGCGCCGCGTGCGCACCTTTGCCCATGCCGAATAAATATAGAGGGTGACGATACTCAGCAGGATGTTGACGATCCAGATTTTGAAGTATTCGCCGCCGCGGCCAGTGAATTTGACCGGATAGTTCACATCGGGAGATGACTGCTGCATGGTATTGCTCACTGCTCGACTAATGAATGGCTATTGTAACTGCCTGTACGGTGCGGGCGTAAAGTTACGTGCATCGTAGCATCGCTATCGGATTGAACGCGGCAAACTGCAGTCGAGCGGCCAGTGGTATGGCTGTATTGCGAGCGGCTTTTTACCTCGCATCGATGGAAGTGGCAGTTCGCGCACACCGCGAGGCCGTCAATCTCGTGACGCTTGCCGCTTATGCCGTCTCACGCGGTTTTGTTGAACCGTGCGATCTGGAGTCCGGTTCGAGCAACTTCCTGAATGCGTCCCACAACTCCGTTGGTTTGACCGGCTTGTGCAGCAGCATATAGCCGCTGTCGTTGGCCGCCAGAATTCGCTCCGGTGAAGTGTCACCGGTCAGTAGCAGGCCAGCCACACCAGGGTGCTGTTCGCGGATCGCATCCAGCACGTCCGCGCCGCTGTATTCATCGGCCAGGCGAAAATCAGACAGCGCCAGATCCGGTTTGTACCCCATTTGCACGACGCGCATGGCATCTGTGAAGCTCGTCACACCGCGAACCCGCAGACCCCAGCTGACCAGCACCATCTCCAGTGTGTCGCGGACTGCATCGTCGTCTTCGATGACCAGCACCTTCCAGTTGTCCATCGTCTCCGGCCCCTTTTCGGTGTCGGGTGTTACATCGGGTGCTGCGGACTCCGCCAACGGCAATTCAATGCTGAATACACTGCCGCTGCCGGGTTCGGACTCGACGCCAATATCGTGCTCAAGCGCATTGGACAGTCCCGATGCGATGGCCAGTCCCAGGCCCATGCCGCCGCGTTCACGGCCGCTGCCGCGCTCACCGTCGACCTGAAAGTACTCCTGGAAAACCTGGTCCAGATGTTCGGCTGGAATGCCACGGCCGGTATCGCCGACACTGACCTTTATCACCCCGGTGTCGCCTGGTTTTGCCTCTATCCAGACCCTGCCGGAGTCGGTGTATTCGATGGCGTTGGCGACAAAATTGGCCAGAATGCGGCGCAGCAGTCGCGGGTCGCTAACGGTGGAAAGTGCCGTTGGTTCAACTACCAGATCAATGCCCTTTTCCACTGCCCTGATCTGGAAGTCATCGCGCAGCGCATCGAACAGTTCCTGTAGACGCAATTGCCGCGTCTTGACCTTGACCACGCCGGCCTCGATTCGTCCCACGTCGAGGATCAGATCGAGCATACCGAGCAGTGTGTCTGAGGAGGATTTCACCGAGCGTATGATTTTGCTGCGCTCTTGCGGGCTGTCGGCGCGATCGAGCAAATCGATCAGCAGTCCCATCGCCTGCAGTGGCTGGCGCAGATCGTGACTGGCGGCCGCGAGAAAACGGGTTTTGGCCTTGCTGCTTTCCTCGGCTTCAATTTTTGCCTGACGATATTGCTCGAGCAGCGCCACGTTCTCACGGCGCAGCTGAAGCGACTGCGTATGCGATTTTTTGATGCTCAGGCCGTAGACGAAAAGCGTGATGCCGTATAACCAGGCTGCCGCGCCCAGAACCATGCCCTGCAGGTTCTGCATGCTCATTAACACGGTGCCAAACGGCCCTACAGCGCCGAGCAGAAACGCTGCCGACGATGGCGTATGGATGGAGAGGCCGACCAGCGCCGCCGAACATACGGCGGTGAGTACCGTGGTGGCGAAGAGCGCGTAATAGAGCCACAGCGGATTGTTCTCAAGACCGACAAACAGGCAGATAGAAAAAAGGCTCCAGCACACGGCGGTGATGGCTGCCAGCAACACACTGACGCGCGAATAGCGACGTGCCGCCGATTCGGTTTGCGTGGCGCCCGCGAGAATTGACTCCCGAATCCAGACTAGATAAGCGCCGATCTTTACGGTGCTGACCACTGCCACCCACGGCAATACCGAAGTACCCAGCGTGACCAGCAGGCACAGCAACGCAAGTACGATGGCGGACACACAGGCGCCACCTGGCACTGTGAAGCGCAGCAGCCGTGTGCGGCTATAGGAAGCGTTGCGCAAGTCGGCAATTTGCGCAAACCAGAGTGCCTTGTCGGGGATTTTAAAATTTGCCGAATTCACTCGCTTGCGTTCCTCGAAACGTGAACATCCGGGGTTGATCGCAAACGCACAGACCGGTTTGCGGGTAGAGCTGGGCACTAACACGATTCAGGAATCGGGCGTTGTAAAACGCCACGATAGTGTACCACGCAGCAACTGTCAGTTTGCACGATCACGCATGGACGGGCGCGCTGATTTGAAGCCGCTGGACGTGTTGCATTGGGTATAGTTGGCGCGCGCACAGGCGGCAAGCAGGCTTGTTCGAGTTTGCGGACCACGTCTGCGTTGTCGTGATGTGATTTGGCTGAAACGCCGGCCTGTCGCGTGCTCCGGTATCGCCGCAGAGGCGCGCGTGCGCGCCCTGGTGGCGCGGTATCTGGAAATGTCCGCACAGAACGAGTAGATTGGCGTGCTTTGCTCGCAGGCACCCGCGTGAATCTCAACCCTGCTGTCGATCGATTGTCGCCACCGCTGATACCGGCCGCCGCCGCGTGGCTGGACAACTACAACGGTGCCTGTGGCCCGATTATGGATTTGTCGCAGGCGGTGCCGGGGTATTCGCCACCCGAGCTGCTGCTGCAGGCGCTGGCACGCGCAAGTAGCTCGCCGGCGATGTGTAGCTATGGTCCGATCGAGGGCGAGTCCGCATTGCGTACGGTGTACGCCAGTCATCTGGCGCAGAGCTATCAAGCCTCGATCGGGGCGCATCACACACACATTACCTCCGGCTGCAATCAGGCGTTTGTGGCCGCGGTGATGGCAGTGGCCTGTCACGGCGATACCGTGTTGATGGTGTCACCGTATTACTTCAATCACGAGTCGACGCTTGCGATGCTCGGCGTCGCGACACGCTATACACCCTGCGATGCCGGCAACGGTTTTTTGCCAGACATCAATCAATTGGCCGACGCACTGGACGGGGTTTGTGCGCTGGCGATTGTCAGTCCAAACAATCCGACCGGCGCTGTCTATCCGCCGGCGCTGTTGCAGCAGATATTTGAAGTTTGTCTGGAAAAAGGGGTCTGGTTGATTCTGGATGAAACCTATCGCGACTTTACCGATCGGCGTCATTCACTGTTCGCCTCAAACCACTGGCAGGATTCACTGATTCAGCTCTACAGCTTTTCAAAGTCTTTTTGCATACCCGGCCATCGACTCGGTGCGGTTACGGCAGGCACGCGTGTGATCGGTGCGGTATCAAAGATAATGGACAATCTTCAGATCTGTGCGCCGCGGGCAGCGCAGGTTGCGGTGGCAGAAACACTGGAGCCACTGGCCGAGTGGCGCGAAGATAACGCCACTGAAATTGCAAAAAGAGCCAGTGCCATGCGCGCGACACTTACCCGGGTGCCAAGCTGGCAACTCGGTGCAATGGGCGCCTATTTTGCGTACCTGCGGCATCCGTTTGAAGGCCGATGCTCCATTGAGGTGGCGCAGCAGTTGGCCGGGCAATTGGGGATCAGTTGTCTGCCGGGTGAATTTTTTGGCCAGGGCCAATCGCAATATCTGCGGATTGCGTTTGCCAATATCGATGCGCCAACCATTGCCGGGCTGGCCGACCGTCTGCAATCCATCGATCTATAGTGACTCAGACCCCCATCAGGCGCTCATCGAACGGATAGTGATTGAGATTTTCAAAACCGTTGTCGGTGACCAGCACCTGATCTTCGAGTTTGATCGAAAAGTCTCCATCTTCCGGGCTCACCAGTGCCTCGACGCACAACACCATGCCGGCCTCTAACTCATAGTCGAAGGCGCCCTCGACAAATTGATCTGGATAAGCAACCAGTGGCCACTCGTCACACAGGCCGACACCGTGCATCAGACAGCCGTATTTCAGCTTCTGATATTCGGGTCGCAGGACATGGGTGTTGCGAGTCAGGTCCTGAATATTGACGCCGGGTTTCAGCATTTGCATATTGGTCATAATGTGCTCGTGCGCATGACGCATGGCATCGACCATGGCGGCGGGTGGTGACAGATCGCCAATCCACCAGCTGCGGCTCATATCGACGCAAATCCCGTAGCTGCCGATCAGATCGGTATCAAAACTGATGATTTCGTTGTTCTGAATCATGCGTTGACCGCATTCCTGAAACCACGGGTTGGTGCGCGGTCCCGAAGCCAACAGGCGTGTTTCGATCCATTCGCCACCGCGCCTGATGTTACCCGCGTGCAGAACTGCCCAGACGTCGTCCTCGCTGATCCCGCCGGCCGGTACTTTCTCACGCGCGAATGTCTCCATCTCGGCCACCGCTGTTTCGCAGGCATGGGCCGCGCATCGCATGGCCAGAATTTCATCTGGCCCCTTTACCGCACGGCATTTTTCGGTGAGCTCTTCGCCCGGCATGACTTCAAAGCCCTGCGCCTCCAGCGCGCGCAGACCGTCGATCATGATTTTATCGACGGCCAGGCGCCGATTGCCGCCACCGTGCTCATCGATCAGCAGACGCACCTCGTTGGAGAACGCGTCGGCCGCGATGTCGACCTTGTCGCCACGATCAAAATAAAAAAGATCCGCGCCCGAGCGTTGCTCCCGGACCAGCGGATTGAAGGTCGACAAAAAGGGCGAGTTTTTATAATCCCAGATGACCATGTAACCATCGGCACACAGCAACACCGCGCGAAACGGGTTGTGGGTATTCCACAGCTGCATGTTGGTGCTGTCAGTCGCGTAGCGAATGTTCAACGGATCAAACACCAGCAAGCCCCCATAGTCGCGTTCGACGATATGCTGCGTCAGGCGATGCCAGCGATACTCACGCATCTGTTGCAGATTGGGCAGTGTAAGACCCGCAGCGGCCCACTCTGAAAACGCCAGTTGCGTTGGGCCAATCTCGACGCGGTCGTTGTCGTTGGGGGTGCCATCGCCGAGTTTGTCGCCCAGTGACGGATCGATTTTGCGTTGATCGCGGTAGTGTTCCACTGTCATGTGCGGCACCTCTCGGCTCGGGTTCACGTTAGTGATTGTAGCGAGGGCAACGGCAACCGTAAGCGCCCGTGCGATTGGCAATGATATGGATTGCGACTCGTTTGTCGCGCGGTGAATGCTGAGTGCAAAAAAACCTCGGGCAGTGCAAGTGATGAATCTGCGAATTTAATTCACAACTGCTCACGAGCGTTGTGTTAGCGAAATTCAGTCCGTAGCATTTGCGGTAACGGAAAGACAGCGGAGACGGGACATGGCAGCAACGGCTCAACAAGTTGACATTGACATCGACTCAACGCCAGAGGGAGTCGGCCTCAGTGTATCTGACATCAGGCTCGACTGGTTGCCGTCGATGCCGATCACGCGAAAGCGGCAGGCGCCCCCGGTATCCTGTATCGCGTTTTTCTACAGCGAAGCCACTGGTCGCATCTTCCACCTGTTCGAAACATGCCAGCTTCGAGAGTCGCTGATGCGCTACTCGCGGCATCAGGCCGCCGCGCTCGGACAGGATCCGGACAGTCGGGTAGGCTGGCTGGCGCTCGCACCCGGCGCGCACCGCAGCCAACTATTGCGACAATTGATCGAGCGCTATCAAGGCTGATCACATCACTCCACGCCGCAGTGGCTAACAGTAAAGCTGCGGCCTGATCCCCCGCCGCTAAACCTCGCTGACGCTCACCTTGGTGCGAAAGTGCGCCGCCCGCGTTCGGCTTTGTCGCGCGCTGTTCATTCCAGTACACGAATAGCGAGCACCGATCACCGATTCGGTTATCACCGATCTGCGTAATGGAACGGTAAATCAGTCCGCAGGCAGACAGGCGGTGCGAACTCTCGGCCGTTTTGGCCCTCTGATCATGGGTAATCACACAATGGTCAGATCGGTATGGATAACAAACAACAGTGGCGCCTGTCATCTCGCTTGAACCACCGCTTGCGGTATTGGCTGCTGGCTTTTTTGCTTGGGTTGGCTGCGCTCGCGTCACAAACTATCGCCGATACAGACGTGCGGCCCGCTTTGCCGCAGCATGTGATCGATCGCTTTGGCACGCCGCCCGACTACCCTGACGGTGAAGTCAGCGATGACATTGCAGCGGCGCTGGAGACGGCGTTCGGTGATGAGCTGAAGTCCGGTACCTGGGGGCCGAGCCAGAGTGCGGCGGTCAAAACTATTGGCGAATCGGGCGATGCGCGGCTGGCCTGGCTGATCAGTGACGTCATGCGCATTGCCTCGTCACCCGATTTGCGTTCTGTGCTGGGCGATGCGGCAACGCGGCTGCTTGGGATCACGTTCGACGGCGTCGATTATTGGGGGCGTACCACCAATCACCTAATGGCCTGGGATATCCCGGCGCCACCGAACTATCTGCCGTACAAACGCAACATCTATACGTTGATTGTGCCCGAGTGGGAGAAGATTTTTGTCGAGGGTGAAGTCGACTGGCGACATGTCTCGTGGGGTGGCGTGCGCATTGATGATCGTCCCTACGACACCACTGATGAGCTGTGCAACTGCATACCGGCGGCCGACAACCCCGAGGTCACCAGTGCCGCGGACGCAAGCTGGCTGAAAGACGGCGACACGGTATTCGGGGTTGAAGTCAACGGCGAGTATCGCGCCTATCCGCGGCGCATCATGGAAGTGCGTGAAATGATCAACGACACGCTCGGCGGACGCGATCTGGGAATTCCCTATTGCACGCTGTGCGGATCGGCGCAGGTGTACTTCACCGATGAATTGCCGGAAGGGGTCGAGCGCCCGGTGTTGCGAACATCTGGTCTGCTGATACGTTCGAACAAGGTCATGTACGATCTGACCAGCTGGTCGGTGCTGGATACCTTTCGCGGTCGGGCGGTCACCGGCCCGTTGGCAGAGAAGGGGTTTCGTTTGAAGCAGGCCGGCGTTGTTACCACCACCTGGGGCGCATGGAAAGCGGCCCATCCGCAAACTACCGTGCTCGCCGAGTCACTGGCGCTGGGACGGGATTTTGATTTTCGCAACAATCGCGACGCCAACGGACCGATCTTCCCGATCGGTGACGTCGATCCGCGATTGCCAGTGCAGGAGGATGTGGTCGGCTTGATTGCAGCTTCTGGCAAACCCATCGCCTTTCATCGCAACAAGGCCGAGGCAGCATTGAAAAAAGGCGAGACCATCGAGTTTGAGAACATTCGCCTGGTGCTGGATGGCGGTGGTGTGAGGGCGGTGGACAAGGACGGTGCCGATCTGGGTGGTCATCAGGCATTCTGGTTTGCCTGGTCACAGTTCTATCCGGAAACCGCACTCTGGCCGATGTAATTGTCGCGGCTTGTCCGGCAACTGGCCGGGCAGGCCGAGTGGTTCATGACTGTGCCCGACGCCACGCACTCGGCGTGGTGCCGGCGACGCGCCGAAACTCGCGATTGAAACTCGATTTGGTGTTGAAACCGCTGTCGTAGATCACGTCGCTGACCAGCCGATCCGGATCGGCCAGCAATGTTTGCGCGTGTTCGATGCGCAGTCGATTGACCCACTGCGAGACATTCATGCCCTCTATCGCATTGACCGCTGCGGATACCCGCTTGGCGGGGATGCCGGTCTTGCGTGCCAGACGCTGCAGATTCAGATCGGCATCCAGATGCAGTTCGCGCGATCGCAGTTCACGCTCGACGGTATCGAAATCGGCTGCCAGATCGCCGTTAGCGGGTGGTGGCTCAACTGCTGCTGGCTGATCGATGCGCGGCACGCTGCGCCAGATGATCAGGCATACCGACACCAGCGTCACGCTCTGGGCCACCATCACAATTGCGCCGACATTGGCGCCTCGCGTGCGCGCGAAATCAATGGCAATGACCACGTCCGCGATGGTCGAGAACACCAGCACAGCCACCATCATCCACAGCGCCAGTTGACTGCCCGGCATGTCGCCCAGACGCGCCCAGGTCAGGTTTGACTCACCCGACAGACCGTGGGCTGCAAGCATCGCGGCAAAGCCCAGATAGATCAGCGGCACCAGCACATCCAGCAAGGGCACAACAGTCAGCGAGACCAGCGCCACCAGCGCTGCCGGCACCGCGTGCCACATTAGCGCCTGGCGCCAGGGTGGATGCCGAAAGCAAGCCAGCGCCAGTGGCGGCAACAGCACGGCGGTGACGGGCAATAGCACACCGGCCGGTGCCCAGCCATAGCCGTGCCGCAGGCCGAGCAGCGCAGACTGCGCCGCAGCGAGCACGAAAAAGCCATCGATATAACTGAAAGCGCGCGACGGCAGGCGGGCAACTGCACGAAGTGCTATCCAAGCCACCAATAATACTGCGGTAGTCAAAAATGGAAATGGAATCAATAACATGCGAGGTTTCAAAGGGCGGGGTTGCGAAGTCGCAGATTAGCATAATCGCCATTTGCGACGTCTCGAATTCGCATTCAGGACGCCTGATCGCCGTGGCCGGTCGACACTGATATCGCACTCAACGACAGGAGATCCTTGTGCGACATTCATCCCTTTCACGGCACCTCGCATTGGCGGTGGTAGCGGTAACCAGCCTTGCCACAAGTCTGACGTTTTCTGTTGCCCAGGCAACACCCCAGGCTGCAATGACAGAACTTGAACTGCAGGACCCGCAGGGTCGGCGCGATACCGTCGGCTGGATCTGGTATCCCACCGATTCCGAGGCGGCTCCCGGACCGGTGCTTGGCAACGCGGTCTGGGCCTCAGTCGAAGCGATCAAAGATGCCGAACCCGCCAGCGACAAGCGGCCCCTGGTGCTGGTCTCCCATGGCATGTACGGCAATATCTTCAATCAAGCCTGGCTCGGTCGCGAGCTGGCAGAACGGGGTTACACCGTCGCCGCCGTCAACCACCCTGGCTCCACCTCGTTCGATCGTCGACCGGAAGAATCGCGACGGCTGTGGGAGCGACCGGCCGATCTTTCGCGACTGTTGGACAAGCTGCTGGCCGATCCGACCTGGGCCGACCGAATCGATGTCGATCGCATTGCAGCTGTCGGGCATTCACTGGGCGGCCTGACCGTCATGCGACTGGCCGGTGCTGGCAGCGATTTTCAGGCGCATCGAGACTACTGTGCAACGGATGCCGCTGGAATCAGTTGCGGGGCGCTTTCGCAGCTGAATATCGGGCACCCGGAAGACTATGCACAACTGGCGGCCAGCAATCGCGATCAGAGAATCAGTGCTGTCGTATCACTGGATCTGGGCGGCACGCAAACGCTCACCGCCGAGAGCCTCGCCGCTATCGACATACCCGTACTGGTAGTCGGTGCACCGCGTGGTGAGCAGATCGATCAGCAAAAAGAATCGCTGGCACTGGCTGCCATGCTGCCTCCCGCACAGCTTGAGCAATTGCACGTGCCCAACACCGGTCACTTCGATTTTCTCGGCCTGTGTACCGATCAGGCACTGGACATCCTGCGCGAAGAAGAACCGGATGACGTGATGGTCTGTCTTGACGGTCAGCAGCCGCGCGCGCAAAGGCATGCGCAGTTTATCGAAGCGATCGACCAGTTCCTGACCAGGAGACTACCGCCCGCGGTTGACTAGCGAACACCCAGTCACGACCCCTGGCGCGGATGACAACCCGGCGTGTTAGCGTGGCTAACGCGTCGGGTTATCTCTACATCGAAACAAAGCCAAACCAGGAAGCCCGACGCGTAAGCGAGGCAACGAAAGCGTATCCATAGAACACAATCCTCCCACGCAAAACCGCAGCCCGAACAGTATACCGAAACGTAGTAAGGACAGACGAACCCAACCACGCAATCGCATCGTGTAACCTCGAATCGAACAACGCCAAACCAGCAAGCCCGACGCGTAAGCGAGGCAACAAAAGCGTATCCATGGAACACAACCCCTCCCACGCACCATCAAATCCCGAAGCATAGGCAAGGCAACAACCCCCAAACCCGAACCTACAATTTAACCGGCAAACCCCTCAACCATCTCAGCCGACAGAACACCATCTGCGATTTTCGCAACAGGGCCTGTCATCGTTGCATTGAATTCTCCGTCCAGCGTAATGTCAATCTCACCGCCGGCCATCTGTACGCGAACGACGCTATCGCACAGTCCCAATGCGTGTGACACTGCAGCTGCCGCTGTGCTGCTGCTTCCCGATGCCAGTGTATAGCCGGCGCCGCGTTCCCAGATCTCGATTTGAATTAAATTGCGGGCAAGCGTTTTAACAAACTGAACGTTCGTGCGGTTGGGAAAACAATCGGCGTTCTCGATGGCGGGGCCATAGTCTCGTGCCAATGAGGTAGAGAGCTTATCAACGGGAATGACACAGTGAGGGTTGCCTACACTTGCGCGGTAAAACTGAAACGTTTTATCCCCCACTGTGATTTGCTCTGGGGCTGGTTGCGGCGAGCCAATTGACGCGTGCGTGAATCTGACTTTGCCCATATCAACCGTGACGGACTGGCCGGCATCGTGGACTTTTGCGACCACCATTCCGCCGACAGTTTTTATGGAAAAAGAATTACTGTCTACCTGGCCCGTATCCCAAAGATAGCGGGCAAAGATTCTCAATCCATTGCCACTCTTTTCTGCTTCGCTGCCATCCGGATTAAAAATTCTTAAATTGAAGTGTTCGCTGTCGTCATTTAACGGACCGTACAGCACGCCGTCAGAACCGATGCCATAGTCGGGATGGCACAAGCCTTTGATCGTTTCCGCTGTGAGTTTGAGTGGACAGTGTGCAGGATCAATAACCAGGTAGGCATTGCCGAGCGCATGGTATTTACTGAATTTCATTGATATTGATCTGTTATGACAGTTTGTCGATCCATAAAATATCGTATCGCATAAAGTGCAATTAAGGCAGTTGCGGTCCTTTCCATTGCCAAACAATGGGTGTAGCCTCGTTAACTCAGTCTGTTCTTGGAGGAAAAACAATGACTGAATTGCGCGCTTTTGTCGCTGCGTCGAGCATCGCTCTGTTGCTTGCCGGCGGATCTGTAAAAGCTGACCCGGCCAGTGATATTGCGGCTGCGGTTGGTGGTGGTGAGGTTGTCGATCTCACGGTTACTATCTCAGAAAACTACCCTGCACACTGGCCCTTTCACCCACCTTTTCGACGCTGGACGATGAACTGGTTCGAGTTGCAGGCAGGGCCTTACACCAAGAATCCTCGCGAGGGTGCCGGCGGTGCCGGTGATACCGTGCAGGAACATCTGGTGCAATCAGTATTTCCCTACTACAGCCAGCAAATGGTGATCGACGAGCACACCGGCACACAAGCGGATTTTCCCGCTCACTTTGTACCGCCGGAAGGATCGGGTATCGAGTTTCAGTCCGCTGCCGGATGGATGACCGGTGACAAGTATCCGGTCGAGAAAATGATGGGGCCAGCAGTGGTCATTGATGTCAGCGACATGCTGGACAAAGCCGATGGTGGCATGAGTCCACTCATCACGCCAGAGATCATCAAGGCCGATGAAGAAAAGAATGGCGCGATTGAAGCGGGCAACGTGGTGCTGTTCTACTCAGGCTACGACGACGAGTACTACAAGCCTTTTCCGGAAGGCAACCGCTTGGCCTGGGATCCATTGGTAGGCGGGGATGTGCCCGGATGGCCTGCGCCCACTCCAGAGGCGGTCGAATATCTTGCCTCCAAAGGAGTGACGCATCTGGCGATCGATTCACCATCCATGGGGCCCATCGGTCACATGTGGGAGGGTAAGCCGATGGCGCAGATGACTCACGTGAAATTTCTTGAGCAGGGCGGTTCGTGGACAGAATTCTGTCGAAACATCGGTCAGTTGCCCGCGCGTGGTGCCTACTTTATATCGCTGAGCGCCAAGGTGGTCGATATGTCTGGAGGCCTGACCCGCGCCATCGCGATCAAACCCAAAGGCCCGGGCGTAGGTGGTTGAGTAGGCGATCGACACGGTAGCCACGTTGGTGTTGCCTTTGGCGCACACTCGCTGCACTGTCAGCTTTGGCAGTGCAGCAACCGTCCGGCCGCGTCGATACAATAGCTTGTGGCAATGGCTGATTGCGCTGATGTTATGCATCGGCGTGGCGCGCGGCGGCGAAGTCAGGGAGCTGGATTGGTCTGATCTTCTGCCGCCGCTGCCACCACTTGTGGATGTATTCGCCAATGCACCGATCAGCATTCGATATGATCTCGGCTTTGTCGCCAAGGTGATCGCCGATGCTGAAAGCGGGATTATTGATCGCAACGGTCCGGAGTTCCGCAATGCAATGCAGGTCCTGGAGCGACAACGTGCCACCGGGGTCGATGTCGACACACTGATAGACGCGGTTGCAATGCGTGATCGCGAGATTCAACGACGCGCTGAGTTAGTCAATCGCGCGCTGGATGGCGAACAAGTAAAAATGCCTGGATACGCCTTGCCACTTGAGTTTGACGGGCGCGGTGTCACCGAATTTCTCCTGGTGCCCTACGTCGGTGCCTGCATTCACGTGCCCCCACCGCCACCCAATCAAATCGTGTTTGCGAGACTGCAATCGCCCTATCAACCTCGGGACCTCTACGACCCCGTCTGGATCATCGGTCGCCTGAGTGCGCAACCGGCGAGTACCGAACTCTTCCTGGTTGACGGTCAGGCCGAGGTGCCGATGGGCTACAGCATGGAAGTAACTGACGTCGTCCCCATGCCTGCCCGCTAGGCGTACCCTGCCAGAAGTCTGCAAAACCTTGACTGATTCAATTCGTGACGCGAATGGTCAGCTAGTGGTTTGGTGTCCCGTTTGAGTAGTTGAGCCGGCATTGGTATTCCCTCAAAGGTGCAATCTGGTAACATGACAGCAAGGCAGTTTTGGCCCCGATAGATAGGCTAAGTCACTGTTTTATATCATGTATCCGTTGTCCGATACGCATCCCTGTACGAGCCTGTCTTGCGACTTTCCAGAACAACAGATGAATAAAGAAAAACAACCGGACCACCGACAGATATTCGAGGCTGAGATCAGGCCGATAGAAGATACCAAAGAACGCTTTACACGGATCTACAGAATCAACATGTGGGGCGCGGAGGACGGTATAACAGAAACCGTCAGCGGGCCTGGCTCTACGCTGAGTCACACGGAAGGTATCAGAGAAGATTTGCCGGTGCTATTTCAGACTTTTGGCATTAGCTCGGTACTTGATGCCGGCTGTGGTGATTTTAACTGGATGCAGGGTGTCATTGCCAAATCCGGTGTGAATTATATCGGCGTTGATCTGGTTGACGAGCTGATACAGGCCAATCAACAAAAGTTTGGTAGTGATACGGTAAATTTTCTGTCGCTCGATATAACCCGTGATGATCTACCCACAGCAGACCTGGTGATTTGCAGAGAGTGCCTGTTTCATTTATCCCTCGATCAAATTCACCTTTTTTTGAATAATTTCCTGCGTTCGCAATCTGAATTCTTGCTGACAACAAACTATGGAAAATCCGAGATTCAGAAAAATCAGGATGTGGAAACCGGTTTTTTCAGGGAAATCGATCTAACGGCAGAGCCTTTCAATCTGCCGGATGATTTTCTCTACTCAATCAAAGATACGTCATTGAATAAACCTGTGCGAAATCTTTGTCTATGGAAAAGAGATCAATTAGTCGATCTCTACCAATAAATCGGTTTTGTCCGATTGTGTCAGAGCACCACGGCATCGGCTGCCCTCGATGTGTGCGTTTCATTGCAATGGTGGTGTTGTTTGTGCCGAATCAGGTTAAAGAGGGATAGGCATTGGTAAAAACGTTCATCAGCTACGCCAGAGAAGACAAGCGGTTTTGCGACGATCTCATGAAGCACCTGGAAGTGCTGATAGCAGATGGTACGGTAAGTGTCTGGAACGACGCAGCGCTTGTGGCCGGGGAGGACTGGGAGCGCACCATAAAAAACGAACTGCACGACACAGAGCTTTTTATCTTCCTGTGGTCTATCGATGCCTTTAACTCAGACTTTGTACGCAACAAAGAGTATTCGTTTGCTCGAGATCGCGTCGTGTACGGGCCGGCCAAAATTATCTCCATTCTCGTTCGAAACTTTTCGCAGAAATCCGAGTTTTTCAATCAATTGAAGACTTACCAGATGTTGCCGGAGAGCCTCGTCCCAATAGTGGAGAGTCGCGGGCGTGACCGTATATGGGCGAGCATAGTCGATGAAATTGCTCGCACCTGTGAGCAAATTACCGGTTTGCATCCAGTGGAGGATTTGGCAAACAACGCGATGTCGGCGCAGCCGGATGAGGGTGAACTGTGCAGAGACTTTGGCAGCTCGGCCGTCGCTCTTCCTTCAGTGAGTCAATTCTGGCGTGAAGTCGATGTGCTTGCCGAGCAGAAGCGACTGGTGTCGATCGCTGGTACTTTCTCCGAGTTCGCTCCCTTCATGACTGGTCCGCCAATCGCGAAAGAGGCGCTGCACAAAGATTTTCGAGAGCAAATAGATGTTCAGGGGCTCGGCAATTCCGAGTCGGTTGATGCGTGTTTGTCTCTAACGGCCGGGCAAATGGTTGTACGTGTGGACTTTGCTTCGTCCAACAGCAAATATGTCTATTTTGGCCTCTACAATTCGATCGTGAGAAACTCGATTCCCGTATTTATCGAGCGAAACTACTTTCAGCAAATGGCCAATGGCATCTTTGTCGATGGGCAATCATCAATCGAAGCCTGTGTTACTGGCAAGATATCGAGAATAGACAACTCGTTTGTTTTTGACTATCTCGATAAGTACGATTTGACTCGGGAATTTAAAGGTTCGACTTTAGATTATTTACGTGGATCATCTTTTTGTCTCGTTGTTGATGGCGATAACACCAGGGTCGACTGTCTGGATCCGAATCCCCGATACCTCGATGGCGACATCTGGTTTGGACTGCAGACAGGTGGGAAGGAAATATTCGTCACCACGTTTCTGAATATTGCCGATGACCAGGTCAGGCGGGAGGAGACAACCAACCTGCTCGAGCGAATGTATCGAAAGTACCGAGCCGACTACAGCGTTATCGCAAGTTATGAGAGCTGGCGGGAGATTGACGAGGTTGTCCGGCATATCAGGCTGGATGTTCAGGGCTAAGCGTAGGGGCGACACTACTTAGTGTCGGATACGCAGATACCACCAGAGAAACGGCGCGGCAATCACCAGCTCAACAATGACCAGATACCACTGTTTGATCACTGAGCCATCCAGCAGTATTCCGATTAATCGGGCAGCGAGCAGTCCTGTTATCAACGCAACTACCGTGATGAGAACGGTCGGTAGCCACGGGGTCCATTGGTGATTGAACAATAGCAGCAGTCCAGCGCCAATCAGAAGTCCCCACCATATGCGTCGCTCGATGGCCTCGAAGGTGTCTTCAGGGACGGGCTTGTTGGTCACAAGTTCTGGATTGACAACGATGATAAGGCCAATGATCAGGATGATCAGTCCCGCTGCACGGGTGATTAAGACGCTTGAAATCATGTGTATCTCTGGATTGAGTTAGCTGTTCCAGCCAGGAAGCCATCAAGGCTTGTGGCGAAGCACAATCTGCCGCGGGGACGGTGAGCATATCACCCGAATGCGAATACAGTGTAGGATTGCACGCTTCCACTGTCTGGTAAGTATCGCCCCTTGGTCACGTTTTCATTAGTACGCTTGCTGGATCATCCCATACTGGACGTTGACCAGCAGCCCGGGCTGGGTGGCAATATCAATGGTCCTTCACTTATACGGGTGCCGGATTGGGTATCTGAACCAATGGCGCGCTATTACTTGTACTTTGCGCACCATGAGGGGACTTACATTCGTCTGGCATTTGCAGATCAATTGACAGGCCCATGGCGACTCCACGATGCCGGATCACTTGATTTGGCGGATAGTCTGTTTTGCCAACACCCACCGGCTGCCAGTGACACACACCCTGATGTGCTGGCGGCGATTGCAGCCGGGATAGAAGGAGATTATCCACATATCGCGTCGCCCGACGTACATGTAGATCAAAAGCGAAAGAAAATTCTGATGTACTACCATGGGCGCAATGCGGATGGCACGCAGCAAACACGGCTGGCGGAGTCTGAAGACGGTGTTACATTCCGTGCCCTGCCGCCGCTGCTCGGTGATTCATACTTTCGCGTGTTTGCTTATCATCAGCAACACTATGCGATAGCCTGGGGCAGCGTCCTGTATCGTTCTACGGATGGCGGTCGCAGCTTTGAAGTAGGGCAGCGATTGACCGCTGACAACTACCGTCATGGAGCAATCCTGACGATTGGGGAATCGATTTACGTAATCTGGTCGCGTGCTGGTGATTGCCCGGAATCTCTGTTGATTTCCAGGCTGAATGATTCCGCAGGGCAGGATGCTTGGCGACAATGGCGACTGGAATCCACTCAGGTATTGCTGCAGCCGGAGCGATCATGGGAAGGGAGTCACGAACCCCTGCGCGCGTCGGTTTACGGTGGCAGTATGCAGCCGGTTCGCGAGGTGCGCGATCCCTGCATTTTTCACGAGCAAGGCCAGATCTATTTGTTGTATTCAGTTCGAGGTGAGCAGGGTATTGCGATTGCGCAGCTTGATGTGAGTGCCTGAGCCGGTTGTAACAGGAGGTTGATCAACTCTTGCAGGTGACCGGCAATGTGTGTAACAACTGTTGACGGTGCATAGGATGTTGACTGGTATTGTTGTTTCGAAAGGGGATACTATTGCCGTACTTGCATGAGAGGGGGAATGAATATGTACGGTGATCGAGCGACATTTTTTCTACCCGCGCTGGCGGTGGTCGCAGTTATGCTGAGTGGCTCGGGTCTGATGGCTGCACCCTGTATGAATGTTACCCTTACAGGCACGCAGGGTGGGCCACCCGTTTTCAACGGGCAGGCGGGTAGTGGCACACTGGTACAGTACGGTGACGATGAAAACAACTGTCGCGCCATTCAGTTGCAGTTCGATGCGGGCCGTGGGACAACGCAGCAGTTATCCAAAATTAAGGTGCCAGTGGGTAAGTTGAATGCGGTGTTTTTCACCCACATGCACTCTGACCACACAGAAGGCCTGGCAGACATGATGCAGTTGCGCTGGCACTTCAACTCTGGTGGGCCGAAAGTCGATCTTGTTTGCAGCGAAGATACTAATGCACTGGGTTATACGATAAGTTGCAAAAAATATGCAGAGCATATCGGTGATCCCCTGATTCAATCGGGTGAAATGGCACAACGATTGGCTGAAAACCCAAAGCGACTGCCGGGTGGACCGGCCGATCTACTCAACGTGATGACATTCAAGGGGTCGGTAGAGCCTTCCGTCGTCTGGGAAAGCGGCGAGGTAACCGTCAGTGCCGTGACTTCCCGACACATTGCAGGTCATGCATCATATCGAGTTGACACACCGGCTGGGAGTGTGGTGATCGGTGGTGATGCTGGCAATGATGTGCCAAAGCCACCGCGGGAGACGTCTACATCGGCGCAGGTGGAGACACTTGCTAAAGGGGTAGATGTGATCGTGCATTCCACTATTCATCCTGTGATGGGGCCGGATGGTGGAACCGGTTTTCCGCCACCGGTGTATTGGCGACAGTCCACCGCAGCTGATCTTGGCTCTATGGCGAAACGCGTTGATGCAAGTCTTTTAATGCTCACGCATCTGATCCCGCCGATGGGCACGCCTCGGCAGGGGCCGTACAAGTTGCCCGATGGTCCTCTTGGCGAAGCCGACTACCGGGATGCCGTGACCCGTTCCGGCTTTGCTGGTGAAGTGGTTGTGGGGACTGATCTGGGCTCGGTGAGATTGCCTGTAAAATAGATATCAATGAATCGATACGCGCGGCAGCATGCCGCGCGTATCGCTATGCCGCTAGCTATTGAATGTCGTGTTCGCCAAGCAATACGCAATACTGAGCACCGTGCATGTCGCGATCGCGCCGATCGCCTTGCACCACCGGGCGGGGGAAGCTGAATTTCAGTACGTTCAAAGACGGTATTTCAAAACGCAGCAGATCGGCATCTGCGATGCGATAAAGTGCCGCGACAGTGCCTCGATCGAGTGAAGCTGAAATGGTGGCAAAGCGATCGGCATCGCCACAGAAGACATCAATGCTGACCCAGAACGGTCCGGCGTTCTTGGAGCGCACGCGCTCGGCCATGTCAACCAGTCGCATCAATAATCTCCGTCTCCAGTCGGAACGCCTGCATTGGATCGTCCAGTTGCATCACATGATTGACGAAGAATTCAAACAGCTCACCGCGCGCCGTCTCTACTGGTGAGTAGGGAAAGGCGAATGTGGGTAGTTCTTCGTTATCAGTCAGTGGATAGTGAAGCATGTGCGGATTGCACAAGCGTGCGATCTCCATCGATTGCTCGGCAGTGTCGGCAGTCACGGTCAGCAGAACGCCCACCTCCACCGGTGCGGCATCGCGGTTTTCCAGTGTGCCCAGTGTCGCATCGACACCGATGTGTCGAAAGTCCAGATCATAGCGGGCGGTGTCCAGTGCCAGCCGTTCGCGAATAAGTTCGATAAGAAAATCTTCAAGTCGTGCAGTCCAGCGCGATACGTTTTCAACGTAGTGACGATCGCGAAGCAGTGCCAGCAGGGTAGTTTGAAATCCAGCCGATCGCGCAGCTTCCAGTTTTACCGTGTACTGCTCTGCCTGAATCCAGTGTGAACCCTGGACCCGTACCGAGGTGTCGTCAATCGCCTCGTAGGTGGCTTCGGTGACATCGAGGGTGCCGCCGGGCTCGTGTAGCAGAAAGGGATCGGCGTTTTCGTACAGCATATGCGCGGAGACCGTGTGCGGCGTGCAGCGTGCGCCAGGTTCCATCGGTGTGATGGTAAAGCCTGTTTGGTCGACATCCAGCAGCACTACTCCGCTGGTGGGATGCGTGCTGCACAGCGCGCCGCACTCTGCTACCTTTGCGCCGTGCCAGGCTGCGGCGATGTTCTCACCGTTGGCGACAGGCAGTGCCGCGATGCTTGCGGTGTCGGTAGCGCGGCCGGCCAGGATGATGTCGGCACCGGACTGCAGGGCAAGTTGAATTTGTTCAATACCCGCCAGTGCCACAATATTGCTGGCTGTCTGTACAGTGTTTGAGTCCAGCGGCAATTCCGGTTGCAGAGCGCGCCAGTTGCCGCTGTTCATGCGCTCGGTGACAAACTCGGCAGTTTGGCTGGAATAGAGCTTGGCAATTTTGACTGATTGGCCGGTTTCGGCGGCGATCTCACGCGTGACCTGCGCCATCCAGTCGACCATGTCATCGACGCCGCAGGTACCGCAAGAGCCTATCACCAGCGGCACGTTGAGCGTCGCGCGCGCCTGCATCAGCTTGCGCCACTCGGCCTTGCACACTGCGGGTGAATATTTTGAACGGCCAGTGCCGAGATACCATGGGCCACTGTCGGTTGAACCGCCGTCGATGGCGATGATGTCGGGCTGGGCTGCCACGCCATTGGCAAGCGCCTGGTCAGAGAAGCCCAGTCCGAGCACGCCGGAAGGTATCAGTACCCGCGTACTCACCGATCTACGGCCGTGCTTGCGGCGCCGGATGGCTCAAAAGGATAGTGGTGGCTATGCATGTATCTGTGAGAAACCTAGTCAGTTAACAGGCTTGTAGGATAACTGCTGACACCAACACCTGATTTGCGTGAGTAGTGTTTGCGTCGGGAGTGGATGTCGTGAGTGATCCGCTTGTTGGTCCCGGCGATTGATCGGCCGGGACCACGCGTTGCGTTAGCCGGGTCTGTGCAGTGCGCAGATTTTGTTGCCGGCCGGGTCACGCAGATAGGCCAGGTACAGGCCATTGGGGCCACCGCGCATACCCGGCGGATCTTCAATTGCGGTGCCGCCACTGGCCACGCCGGCGGCGTGCCATGCGTCTGCTGCGGCAGCATCTTTTGCGGCGAATCCGACGGTTCCGCCATTGGCGCCGCAGGCGGGCTCGCCATCGATCGGGTGAGTCAGCAGGAACACGCCATATTTAGTGCGGTAGATACAGCGGCCTTTATCGTCCATGACACCGGGATCGTGACCGAGCGCGCCGAGGGTAGCGTCGTAGAATTCTTTTGATGCCTGCATGTCCGCAACACCCAGCATGACGTGACTAAACATAGACGATTTTTCCGTGGTTGGGAGCGGCAAGTGTAACGCACATCATTCACCCGGTGCAGCGTCATCGCGTTAAAATGGGGTATCCCCGCCAACGGTCTTTGGTCCATGCACGCTGGTATCGTATCGGCAGTTCAACACCCGGCGCAGAGTCAGTTGCACAAGCGCCGCGCCGCGACGGATTTCCTAGACAGCTACAGCGTGGTGTCAGATATGCCTGTGCGCCGCGCTGCCGAAGTGATCACTACATTCCCCGCCTGGACGCGCCTGTTGTTGCAGATTCGGCGTCTGGTGACAGCACCTTTTGGGTTATCCAACGATGGGCCTGATGCGGCCGACAAACTAGGGCCGTTTCCGGTCGAAATGGAAACCGAACAAGAGCTAATCGCCGGTTTTGACGACAAGCATCTGGATTTCAGGGTGTCAGTCATGTCTGTGGGCGGGCGCATCTATCTGGGCACCTGGGTACATACCCACCATTGCGGTGGCCGGTTTTACTTGCGCCTGATCATGCCGTTTCACATCCTGATTGCGCGCGATGCTCTGGCGCGCGTGGCATCGGTGGCTGGCTGATGTCAGTGGTCACTGCCGCGTCTTGCCGATGGGAGGTGTCGTCTGGACCATAAGGCTTATCTGGCCACGATGCCTGCCGCGCAGAGACAGCAACTGCAACAACGAAGCAATGCCGCTGGACTGGCGAGATTGTTCGGCCATGTGGCGGTGATATTATTGTTGGGCTCGCTGATCGCACTAAAAGTACCAGGCTGGCCGTTGCTGCTGTTGCTGCAGGGAATTGTGATGGCGTTTTTATTCAATCTGCAACACGAATGTACGCATAAAACGCCGTTTCGCACCGAATGGTTGAATGAGTGGGTGGGGTGGATAAGTGGATTTATAATCGTTCAGCCGTTTCTGTGGTTTCGATACTTTCACTATGCACATCATCGCTACACCAACGATCCACAGCGGGACCCTGAGCTGGTTGGTGTTTCAAAGCCCAAAACCAGGGCCGAGTATGTTGCCTTTGTTGTTGCCATCCGTTACTCGATCGACAAGCTCAGGCTGCTGAGCCGCAATGCGTTTGCCGATATAACGGACGACTACGTGCCTGAATCGGCGCGAATGCGTCTGCGTACCGAGGCGCGGGTAATGTTGGCGCTGTACGTCATCGTCGTGGCGTTGGCCGTGATGTCCATTCCGATCCTGTTTTGGGTTTGGTTTGTGCCGCTGTTGTTGGGCTTTCCCTTTTTGAAGTTGTATCACCTGGCGGAGCACGGGTTGTGCCCGATGGTGGAAAACAAGTTTATCAATACGCGCACAGTGCGTACGCAGCGACTGGTGTTGTTCTTCACCTGGAATATGCCGTACCACATCGAACATCACCTGCTTCCAGGCGTGCCGTTTCATCAGTTGCCGAATTTGCATAAGCTGGTTAAGCAGCATCTGCAGCAAACGTCGAGTGGTTATCTTTCTTTCACCAGGTCGTATGCCAGAACCCTGCTGTGAAAAAAGGCAGCAGTGCTCTCGTTGTTGTGGTAGTTGAAAATACAATTTTGAAAGCTGTACGGGGTGCTTATATCAGAGATTGATTTGAAATAGCCGGATAAGAATCGGTCATTTATGGGAGGTAGTTTAGCGTTGTCACATCTGCGAGGATGGCGGCGTCGGGTAACAGGAATTGCCTGAGTAGATGCTGGCGAAAGAGTATCCGCCAAGCTGCGTTTCCGCTAACCCAGAAGTTTCAAGGAGTGTTCCAATGCCGCCGACCTCACCGTCTGATACAGACGGAAATACCTCGAATACAACGCCAAAGCGAGCTGGTGAATTGACGCCGTTGTCGCCCGAGGAGGCGGCACAACTCTACAGTGAACTCGGGCTCGACAGCTCGTCAGGAACTGCGCGTGATACTGATATGCATGCGCATGACCGCTCACCCTACCTGGTGAAACGCCTGACGGAAACCAGTGATCAAAACCTTTTCAATTATGTCAAATTTCATTGTGTCAAAAATGAAATAGAGCGTCTTCAATGTGACGCTCTGCGGGTGCTTGATATTGGCTGCGGATTGCAGGTGGCGCGGCGTTATCTGCGCTCGATTGGACTGCAGTTTGACTATTTCGGTGTCGATTACGAATCCAGCTTTGAACCCGATGCCGTAGTCGATTTGTTATCGCTTGATCAGCAAATGCCGGCACTTCCGTGGCAGCCCGATGTGTTGATTATGCTCGACGTGCTTGAGCATTTGCATGAAGACCCCCGGCAGCTTGAACAAATTCTCGCCAGATTGCGGGCGCTGTGTCCGCCAAAGGCGCGTCTGATATTAACATTGCCGCAGATGTATCGGCTGGACCGATTCAAGTTGTCTCATCTTCACTATCCCGAACACAAAATCCGGCTCACCCAGCGCGAATGGTGCGAACTGGTGTCCACCCAATTTGATATCGAGGGCGTTCGAGGGTTTGGCGTGTTGTCGGTGGTGCCTTATCTTCCCATGGCGAGCAAGCGCTATCGACCCGGTAATCGCCTCGGACGACTGTTCAACTATCTGCGTGGTACCTTTTTTGAGTGGCCGCCATTCAAGCCCGTTGATCTCTGGCTGTCTCGTATCGTTGGACGTGTCCCGTGGTTAAATACCTTTACCAACGATATCCTGATCGTCGCGACGCCTAAAACTGGTTTCGATGAAAAGTAGTTTGCCTCGGTGAGTCAGTTTCACCCCGAATACCTGGCCGAAACGGCACGCCGGATCGGGCTTGTGCCCTATCCGGATACGGTGCAGCTCGTCGTTCAGCATCTGTACCCGGATACCATGCGCTTGCTGCTGATCATGCACCGCTTTGTGCCAATTCGTTGTGTGATTGGCATTGGTTACTCGGGCGACGGTGCGGTCGTTAAGCAGTTGCGCGCGGCCGGTATTCATGTTGAAACACCAGATTATGCAGATCTGGCCGGTACCGTTAACCGAGCGCTTGATGCGTGTCTTTCGCACTGCGAACAACACGGCCAACGCCTGGTGCTGCATGAAGTCGGCGGCTACGCGATTGATTGTCTGCACCGGCAATACCGCGACAGGGTTGCCGTGGTCGCCGGTGCAATCGAGGTGACCAAGCAGGGCGTATGGGTTGCCGAACAACTTCCACAACTGCTGATTCCGCAACTCAATTGCGCACAGACGCGGCTCAAGCAAATCGAAGGCAAGATGGTGGGAGAGTCGGTAGTCACCGCGCTCGATGTGATTCTGCGTGAGCTTGGCTATTCGGTAGTGGGCAGGCAGGCGCTGGTGCTGGGCTATGGCTGGGTTGGCCGCGGCGCCGCGGTCAGTTTGCAGCGACGCGGCATGCAGGTATCAGTCCATGACAGTGACATACTGACGCGGGTGGAGGCGACCGTCGATGGATTCACTGTGCCCCCTAAACCTGAGCGCGGCTTAGTGCCTGCGGTGGTCGTCGGTGCCAGTGGGCATCAATCTGTGTGCGCAGAGTTGCTGGACGCGTTGCCCGATCGCTGCTTTCTGGTCAGCGGTGCATCAAAGGATCATGAAATTGATCTGCCGCACCTGCGGGCCGGCGTGCGTCAGATTGAGCGGATTCATCTTCACGTCGAAGCGTACGTTATGCAGGATGGCCGGACCTTGTTTTTGGTCAATCGTGGATTTCCTGTCAACTTTACCGGCAGCAGTGTGCCGGATGAGATTGTCGAGTTTCTGTTTTCCGAACTATTGATGCTGGTGCCAATGCTGCTCGAGCAATCACTGCCGCCCGGTATTTATCCGTTGCCGGAAGAACAGGAAAGAATTGCCGCACAGGTGTGGCTGGATCTGCGTTGAGCTGAACTTGCACGCGAGGATAGCTCGATTGTTGACGCCGTTGCCCGGACGATGTTACACAACAGATTGTCCATAGCGGGTCGGCATGCCTTCATGTCCAGATACGACGTGCTGTTCGAACCAGTTCCCATTGGCCCGGTGACTGCGCCCAATCGATTCTACGCAGTGCCACACGCCACCGGCCATGGCTGGAATCAGCCCAGTGGGGCCATCGCGTTGCGCGGCATGAAGGCCGAGGGTGGCTGGGGGACGGTGTCGGTGCAGATCAGTGAGATCTCTGCCGACACCGATATGGCCAATCATCCGATGGAACGCATCTGGGACCACAGTGATGTGCCCCGTCATGCGGCACAGGTAGAGGCGATAAAAAAACACGGCAGTCTCGCTGCGATCGAGCTTGGTCACGGCGGCATGCGCGCGCGCAACATCACCAGTGGCGCACCGGTGATTGGCCCGACTGCATTGCCGGTATTGCGGCCCGAAGTGCCGGTGCAGGCAATGGAGATGTCGCTGCGCGACATCAAAGCGTTTCGTGAGGATCACAAAGCGGCGGCGCGGCGTGCGGTCGAGGCCGGCTACGACATCATCTACGTCTATGCCGCACACGATATCTCTCTGCTCAGCAACTTCCTGTCAATCGATAACAATCAGCGCAGTGATCAATACGGAGGTTCGTTCGAGAATCGGCTGCGCCTGCTGCGTGAGGTGATTGAGGATACCCTGGAAATTGCCGCTGGCGCACGCGCGGTCGCATTGCGCTTTAGTGTTGCTGAGCCAGGTAAACCCAACGGCTTGCGGCACGATGGTGAGGGACGCGACGTGGTGGAAGCGCTGGCCGAGCTGCCAGACCTGTGGGATGTTAATCTTTCCGGTTGGCCTAACGATAGTCAGACCGCCCGCTTTTCCGATGAAGGCTTTCAATTGCCCTATACCGATTTCGTCAAGTCGCTGACTTCCAAGCCGGTGGTGGGCGTGGGTCGATTTACCTCGCCGGATACGATGCTGTCACTCGTGAAAAACGGTCGTCTGGATTTGATCGGTGCTGCGCGGCCATCGATCGCTGATCCTTATCTGCCGAACAAGATCAAACACGCGAATGTGGAGAGCATTCGCGAGTGTATTGGCTGCAATATCTGCGTCAGTATGGACGGCTACGGCTTGCCACTGCGCTGCACCCAGAACCCGACCATCAGTGAAGAGTGGCGACGCGGCTGGCACCCGGAAGCGGTCGAGGTCAGTGCTGAGCGCTCGCATCTGATCGTAGGTGCAGGGCCGGCAGGGCTAGAGTGTGCGGTGACGTTGCTAAAAGCCGGACAGCGCGTGACCATTGCCGAGGCAGAGGCGGAAGTCGGCGGGCGAGTGTTGCGTGAATCGCGCCTGCCGGGGCTTGCGAGCTGGTTGCGCGTGCGTGACTATCGATTGCATCAGATTCGCCAGGCAGCGAAGGCAGAGCTCTTTCTCTCGAGCCGTTTAACCCTTGCCGAGGCGTGCGAATTCGGTGCCGATACCATCACATTCGCTACGGGTGCACGTTGGCGCAGCGACGGTGTTGGCTCCAGTTGCGCGCGTGCGATTGATACCGGAACGCTGCGCGTGTTGACACCCGATGACATCCTGCGCGATCTCGATCAGAAAACGCTGTTTGCGGCCGGTCAGCCTGAACGCCTTGTGGTCTATGACGATGATCATTTTTATATCGCCAGTGCTATAGCCGAACGGCTGGCGATGGACGGGCACCGAGTGCGCTATGTCACACCGTTGCCAACCATCGCCACCTGGACGGATTTCACGCTTGATCAATCCCGAATTGTTGAACGGCTGGTATCGCTTGATGTCGAGCTTTGGCCCAATTTCAAGCTGGCGGATGGCAATCTATTTGTCGATCAGTTGAGCGGCCGGCAACAGCGTTTTGATATGGATGCGCTAGTGATGGTAGGTGCGCGCTCACCGCACTGTGTCGAGGGGCTGGAGCCATCGCAGATCGGGCAGCAGTCATTCGATCAACCCGTGTATCGCGCCGGTGATTGCCTGGTGCCGGGCATCATTCAGGCCGCAGTATTGTCTGGCCATCAGACTGCGCGGGATATTCTCGCCGGACGCTCGACCCTTCGCGAGCACAAGCGCGATCAGATTACCTTCAGTTGAGGATGCCCTGATCGTCAAACGTGCGTCGTCATCGGCCGAGTTGCAGTGGCGCAGCATGGATGTATGCGAGCGCACGCTTGAGTATTCACCCAGCTCGGCGATTGGTGGTGATTATCAACCGTTTATTGATACTTACATCGAGGCCAGTGCTCGCGCGCGTGCGCGCTGCACGCGAATCACAACCTTGCGGTACGGTGAATTGCCGGGCAACAGCATCGATCTGGCTCTGCCTGATCAATCAGCGTGTCCGCTGTTGGTGTTTGTTCACGGTGGATACTGGCAGGAGTTGTCGAAACGCGAATCGTTTTTTGCGGCCGATCAGTTTGCTGCGCGTGGTATAGCCTATGCGGCGATTGACTATACCCTCGCACCAGCGGCCAGCGTGTCGCAGATTGTCGACGAGTGTCGCAAGGCGATTGATTATCTGATTGCTCACGCCGACTCGCACGGCATTGATGCCAACCGCATTTTTCTGGCCGGCAGCTCCGCCGGTGCTCATTTGTGTGCCATGTGTAGCTGGCGAAATCAATCACCGCCTGTTGCCGGGGTGGTGTTGTTATCGGGTATCTACGACATCGAACCTCTGATCGGCACCCCTGTGAATGACGCTTTGGGGTTGGATGTAGCGGAGGCACGCCGAAACTCGCCGCTGCTTTTGCCAGTGGAATCTCGTACCCCTGCGATCATCTGCTGGGGGCAATTCGAGACGGCGGAATTCAAGCGACAAAGCCGCCAGATGGCGGACAAATTATCCCGGGCTGCGGTTGAGGTGATAGAGTTTGAAGCGGCACAGCGCAATCACTTCGATATCGTACAATCCATTCATCAATGTTGGAGCGAGACTGGACGCAGGCTTACGAATCCCACACGTCGGTGCGTGAGGCGTGGCGCAGGGTTTATCACAATCCGCTGGCCGACAATCACGAATATCAATTGGCGGAGACATTGGTCGCGCTGGATGAGGCGATTTCAGTTTATCGCTGGCGGCATTTCGTGACGGTGCAAAAAATCATTGGGTTCAAACCGGGCACCGGTGGGTCGGCCGGTGTTGGCTGGCTTGAGCGCGTGACCCGGCACCGGTTCTTTCCAGAGCTGTGGGAGTTGCGTGACGATCTCTAGATCAGTTGATCATTGCGCGTGTCAGTACCGCGGCCTGGCGATGATTGATGAATACGCTCAGTCAGCGTTTCCTGTGCGTTCAGCCGAATCGGCAGGACGACGGGGAATCAGGTATTGACCTTGTGCTCAGCCCGTGTATGGTACTAAGTATCTGGTATACCAGACATCGGTTGCGAGTCCGAAATACTGGTGTGCAAGCGGAAAATGCGCAGCTTTTGTCCGGGTGGCTAGTTGAGCTATTTCGTTGGGGGTGCGTAGGGTCGTTCTGGTACTCCGGAAGGCTTATTGTGGCATCGTTTTCGGTTGTGAAGACAATTAATGCCGCACATTTGGCAACACACTGTTTCACAGGCGTGTAACCTGTGTCAGGCGTATTAAAACTGTGTAAACCAACTCAAGAGAGGAATGTTAATGTTCATTAAAAAAATCATGAGTGTCGCGGTGGCCGGGCTGGTTGCGCTTGGCGTTTCTGGTCAGGCGCAGGCTTGGGAGCCCAACAAGCCCGTCGATTTTGTCATCATGGCCGGCAAGGGTGGTGGTGCTGACAAAATGGCGCGACTGATGCAGTCGATCGTCGAAAAGGAAAACCTCGCGTCCAAGCCACTGGTGCCTACCAATAAGTCAGGCGGGTCGGGTGCCGAGGCACTAGTCCACATGAAAGGGGCCTCTGACCCGGATCACACCATCATGGTGACCCTGAATTCATTCTTCACAACCCCATTGCGTCAGCCTGGCCTAGACGTCGACATCATGAAGTTCGCACCGGTCGGTCGCATGGCGGAAGACACCTTCCTGCTGTGGGTGCACAAGAACGAAGGTATCAACAACTTTGACGAGTTCCTCGCTGAAGCCAAAAAGCGCGGATCCGGCTGGGTTATGGGTGGCACGGGCAAAAACTCTGAAGACAATATCATCACCGATCACCTGAACGACGCCTATGGGCTGTCGATCAAGTACATCCCTTACAAAGGCGGTGGTGCGGTTGCAAAAGACCTCGCGGGTCAGCAGATCCACAGCTCGGTCAACAATCCGTCCGAAGCACTCGGTTTTTACGAAAGCGGTGATGTTATCCCGCTGGTGGCATTCACCGATGAGCGTTTGCCGATGTTCCCGGATGTACCCACCCTGAAAGAAACCGGCTCTGAGTTCTCCTACTTTATGCAACGCTCTGTCGTCGGCGCACCCGGTATGTCCGATGATGCGCAGGCCTACTTCACAGACCTTTTCACCAAGGTCTACAACTCGGCTGACTGGCAGAAATACAAAAGCGACAAATCGCTGATGGGCGATTTCATGGCAGGTTCTGACCTCTCAAGCTACTGGGACACCCAGCGCACTCGCCACGAGACAATCCTCAAGGCCTCCGGCGCGATCAAGTAGCGTTATCCCACGCAGTAAAATCGTCGTAACCTGGTCTGGTCGCCCGCCTGGGCGGCCAGATCCCAAGTTCTAATCCAGCATTTTTCCTGATCGACTCTAAAGGTAACAACCGATGCGTCGTGCCGAACTCGTTACGGCCATTGTGCTCGCTTGTCTGTCGCTGTATCTGATGTGGAAAAGCGGTGAAGGTCCATCGTGGGATCCTGACATCGCGCGATTCGACAACATCGGTTTCGACGAAACTGGCACACCCGGTTCCGGCTTCTGGCCGTTCTGGCTGTCGTTGGTGATGTTTGTATCATCTCTTTGGATCATGGTGAACTGGTACCGGCGCACCTCGCCACCTTCCCAGTCTGATGAACCCTATATGGATGCCTACTCGCGGCGCATGTTGCTGTGGGTGGGTGGTGGACTATTCGCCTTTCTTGCATTGATTGAATGGCTGGGTTTTTACGCTGGCATCTTTCTCTTCCTGGTCTATTACCTGAAGTTTCTGGGTAAACACTCGTGGCTGCGCACGTTGTTGATCGCGACGCTAACCCCGGTGTTCTGTTTCTTTTTCTTCGATGTGGCGATGCGAATCGTCCTGCCCAAGGGGATCACCGAGCCGTTCTTTATCCCCTTGTACAACATTTTTCTGTAGGGCGAGAAAATGGAAATTATCCCATCACTGATGGACGGCATCGTGCAGGCGCTGATGCCGGTCAATCTCGGACTGTGCATTCTGGGTGTCGTCGTCGGTTTGTTTGTCGGGGCGATGCCCGGGCTCGGGTCAGTCAACGGGGTGGCGATCCTGTTGCCGTTCACCTTTGTAATCCAGGAGTGGACGGGCACTGTCTCTTCGCCGATGATCTTCCTCGCCGCGATCTACTATGGCGCCATGTATGGCGGGGCCATCTCGTCTATCACGCTGGGTATACCGGGCGCGTCGACCGCGGTGGCAACGACATTCGACGGCCGCCCGCTGGCGCTGGCCGGACAGGCAGAGCGCGCGCTGGTGACTGCGGCGATTGCATCGTTTATTGGCGCTACTATCGCGAACATTTTCTTCACGGCGTTCGCGCCGCCGCTTGCCAGTGTTGCGCTGAAATTTGGCAATCCCGAAATCTTCGCACTCATGCTGCTGGCGTTTTCAACATTTGTTGGCTTGGGTGGCGACGACATACCCAAAACGCTGATATCCATTGCACTCGGACTGGTGTTGGCGACGGTGGGATTTGACATCATCACCGGTGAACCAAGGTTACAGTTTGGCGATCCACTGGATTTGTTTCC
>CAZNIS010000019.1:0-13807 GCA_964573105.1 uncultured Granulosicoccaceae bacterium | reverse complement strand
GCCAACAACTCGGCCTCGACCGGTGCCATGCTGCCCATGATGACACTGGGGATACCGGGCTCGCCAACCACCGCTGTGCTGCTGGCCGGTATGGTGATTTGGGGGCTGCAGCCGG
Source organism: uncultured Granulosicoccaceae bacterium (assembly GCA_964573105.1). GTDB lineage: Bacteria > Pseudomonadota > Gammaproteobacteria > Granulosicoccales > Granulosicoccaceae > CAKZSB01. Next base: position 13,692 of record CAZNIS010000019.1, on the reverse strand, counting down.
GACCGCTGTTGTTTTCAGAGCAACCGGATTTTGTCTGGCCGCTGATCGGCAGTTTCTATATTTCCAATCTGGTGGCGGTGCTGGTTAATCTTGCCTTCATTCCGGTATTTCTATGGATGCTGCGCATGCCGTTTACCATTCTGGCACCGATGATTTTCGTGTTGAGTGTGATCGGTACCTATGCCGCTTACACCAATATGTTTGATGTCTGGCTGATGCTGTTGTTTGGTATTGGCGCCTATCTGCTGCGTATCCTCGATTATCCGCTGGCGCCGGCGGTACTCGCGATTGTCCTCGGTCCAATCGCCGAGCCCACGCTTAGACAATCGCTGCTACTGTCGGATGGTGACTTCTCGATATTTGTCACCCGACCCATCGCCGGGCCGATTACGATCATCGCGTTGATTTTGCTGTTTCTGCCACTCGCGAAAGTGATCTGGACTCGCGTTCGCGGCTAGCGCTTGAGTGCGCTAACGCTGCAAGCAATCGGGCTGGATGATCCGGCCCGATAACAGGGTGTTTCTAAATCGCCTGCGCCATTTCCATCAGTGAGGAGTATCTGAAGTTGACGTCGGGGCGGTTTTCAACCACGGCGGTTGCTCCCCAGTTGTCACTGACGGCGAGTCCCTGCCGATCTATCCAGGCTTTGTCGAGCCCTGCGCGGGTGGCCGGCACATGGTCGTGATGCAGGCTTTGGGCGGTATGTAGAATTTGATTCGCGTCGACACCCAGATCTGACTTTATTTGCCTGATTAAATAGTCGAAATTTGCATCGTTGGGCTTGTAGCTGCCGATATCTTCTGCCGTATAGATGGCGTCGAACGCGACGCCGAGTTTTTTATTGGATGCGGCAAAACCATCGCGATTGACGTTAGACAAAATCACCAGCTTAAAATGCTTTTTTAGCAGTCGCAGTGCGTCTGCCGAATCGGGAAATGCAGGCCAGTGCGGTACCGATGTGCCAAAATTCTGATTGAGTTCATCGTCGCTCTGCATGCCAAAATCGGCGGCGATGGCCTGGTGGACATGTGCCAGCAGCTCCGGGTACAGCATCCGTGGCGTGGCGAGCTCTTGCGCTGTCTCGAATCTGGCGAATGCACCGAGTGCGATGTCGCGGGAGATGTCATCGCGCGCGTTGCTCATTAGCAGCGGCTGCAATGCATCCCAGATGCCGCTTTCCCAGTCGATCATGGTGCCGTAGCAGTCGAAGGTCAGGGTGTTGTAGTCGGTTAACGATTTAGGCATAGCGCTTCCCACTCAGATGTCAGCTCGCGCAGCGAGTATACCCGGCCGAGGTCAATCGGGTGGTACCGGCCCGACGTTACTATTTGCCGATCGCGCGTGTCGATTGCTGTCGGGCTGCGACAGGTTCTGGAAGTTTGCCGAAGTACAAAGTGAAGCGGCTGCTATAAGTACAGACTGATCAATCCGACCTGTTGTGCCATCGGGCACACTGGCAAGGGTAGGCGACTCTTTGAATAGTCACGATTTGCCCTGCGCCGATCACCTGGGGCTCTCGGCCAGTTCGCATGATTGGATGCATCGGACCAAGGGCCGCGACGGGGTGTTAGATGCCCGTTTTGTTAGCTGGCGTTTTTTTCCAGATACCACTCAACGTTGCCAACGATAGTGTCGACATCCGGACGACTCATGCGCTTTTGTGCAGCCAGCAACTGGACCAGTTTGTCGACTCTCTCGATCGCCGCACTACCGTTGGCCAGTGCCTTGGCGGCTGATGATGGTTGTGACAGGCCCTTTGCTGCATTGGCGTATTTATCGAATGGCACGAGGTCCGCCGGATTGGCGCCCAGTTCCTCGCAGACGGTAGCAGTCCACTGATAGATCTCGCGAGAGTTCTCAATATTCGAGTGGACCGCTTCCTTGATTGGAATCATCGAATCGCGCTGCACGCAGCGGTAGTTACCGGTCATCAGCATGCTCCACTTGGCCAGTGGCACGTAGAGCGAATCATGCACTTTGACCTTGACCGGCAATTCGGTTTCGCCGTCGCCGTGAGGGAAGCGCACAGCGAGAATGTCGGCCTCGATGGTGCGCAGCATTTGTGTGTGATCATCAGAGCCAAATCGCGCGACTTTGAAATTGGTTGGCAAACTGACCTGCAGCACATTCTTGCCGGCATCGGCCGGGCGAAAAGCTTGTGGGTCCGGGCTTGCCAGTGTCATCAGTTCAGGGTCGAAGTTGTCCCAGACACTCGGGTCGGCGTAGCAGTCGAGGATGGCGTTGCTGTCGACGCCGGGCAGCCGCTTCATGTAGGGCAGCGGTGGCATATTCATAATGGCCATACAGGGCAGGGCGGCAGCGGCAATCTTATCCATCAGCTTGCGTACCGACGGGTTGCCGTACTGCGGCTCCTGCATACCGAGTACCACGAGGTCGTATTGACTGACATCGACCTGTTCCGGGGTCAGGGCGCTCACTGTCCCTGGCAGTTCTTTAGAGTGCACGATCACAGGTTCATCCAGGCCGCGAACCGGAAAGCGGACCACTGTGCCTTCAGCGTTGATCAGGCTGGCAGTCGGGGCGGTGCATACCAGCGTCGCACGATGGCCTGCCAGGGCCAGTTTGGTGCCGAGCAGGGAGCCGTAGGAGGCACCAAGGATCAGGGTGTTGATTTTTTTTGTCATGGTCTTTAACACTGCCGGGTGATGCAGGGGTCAACGATCAGTTGAGTTGTGCAATGCCAGCCTGCGCCTTGCTGCAACAGGCGGCAGGCGGACTGGGAAGCGCGTATCATAGTGAGGTTGCGTGTAAATTTCACAAAAGAAATTTCACATTGTAAATTTCACTTTGTATTTCTGCCGGGAATGCGGGTCTGCCCTTTTGGTGCGGTGCGCGATAGGGTGGTATCTTGATCGCGCTTAATTCATCTGAAACCGGCCTGGCAAGCCGCAGTCGATTCATCCCGGATCGGCGCGTTCGACAAGGGTCAGCATGAGCTCATCTTTCCAGCGTCCGTTCAATTTTTCTGCATGGATACGGGAGCATCAGCATTTGCTGACACCCCCAGTGGCGAATCGGCAATTGTTTGAATCGGGTGACGACATGGTCGTCATGATTGTCGGTGGGCCCAATCAGCGGGTGGATTTTCACGATGATCCGGTCGAGGAATTTTTCTACCAGATTACTGGTGACATGATTCTGAAAATCGCGGATCGCGGGAAAATCGAGGATGTGCTGATCAAAGAGGGCGATGTATTTTTGCTGCCGCCACACATTCGGCATTCACCGCAGCGACCACAGACGGGTTCAGTCGGGCTGGTGGTGGAGGGTAATCGGCATGCAGGACAGCAAGACGGTTTTGAGTGGTTTTGCTTTGAATGCGGCGAGCTTGTGCATCGAGTGGAGCTGGTGATCCGGGACATCGTTGCCGATTTGCCACCGCTTTTCAATGCGTTTTATGAATCGGAATCGAGCAGGACCTGCAGCCAATGTGGCGCGCTGCACCCGGGAAAAGAGCCGCCGGCCAATTGGGTTCAGATGTAGTCTGCGCTCGCGCGAACATTCACAGCACGAGCTTCAAACTAACACCACTGCTGGAATTGTCGATACTCAACCGTGCGTTTAGCGCATCGGCGCGTCGCTGCATATTGTCCAGCCCACGACCTTTGCCGCAACTGTCCTGCATGCCCTGCCCGTCGTCGCTGACCATCAGGTAGGCTCGATCGTCTTCGGTGCCGGTGGCAATGGTGATCATACTGGCACCAGAATATTTTATTGCGTTGGTAACGGCCTCCTGCAGGATGCGGAGAATTTGCAACGTTTTGTGCGGGCCCAGATCTTCCATCAGCGGTACGTCCTGAACCTGCCAGTTCAGTTTGATCGTGGTGCCCTGCAGCGTTTTTTGCAGGCGTTGCCGGAAGCTGCCCAGTACCATCGCCAAATCGTCGCTGACCGGATCGAGCGCATCGATCATCAGGCGCATATCTTCCAGTGCATCCTTGATCGCAGAACTGACCGTATCGCGATCAATATTGTCATATTCGAGCATCGACATGGCTGACACCAGCTGGCCCCCCAATCCATCGTGCATATCCATGATCAGTCGATCGCGTTCCTGCGCCAGTATTTGCCGTTTCTCAAGCGCCTGCATCCTTGCAAAGCTCTCTTCCAGTTCTCGGGTTTTTTCTGCCACGCGACGCTCGAGATTGAGATTTAGTTCTTCTGCATGACTGCGGGCGGTGACGAAATCCTTGATCAGCTTCCAGCCCAGTACCATGACGAAAAAGGGCGCGCCAAAATGTGCTGTCATGCCGGAGTATTTTTCTGCAGTTGTGCTGATCGCTGCTTGCAGATCGCCAATCGAGAAAAAAAAGATCACCGCTACCGAGTAGGCGACCAGGCAATCTGTCGTCGTGCGGGTTTGCAGATAGTTTTTTAGCAGTGCGAAGAAGCTGTAGCTGATCAGCAGCAGGGCGAATGCACCAATACCGTAGTTGGACATGGCCTGCTTGTATTGTTCGGGCAATAACACTGTCGCAATACTCAGCGCGGCGGCGATGCATACTAACAGCCACTCGATTCTAGCAGCGCGCGTATTGCGGTAGCGATTCACGACAATCACCAGCATCGCACAAAAGAACGCAATACTGGAGTAGCGAAACAGCAGTTTGAACAACCCCATTGGATAAGTTAGATCGACGAGAAATTCAGTCAGGATGTTAATGCTCCACAACAGGCAGGTGAGTGCAAACCAGCCGTAGAGTGATTCAGTCTGCCGCAACAGCCAGATTGCACCTGTGGCCAGTGCGGCAAAGAACAGTAAGCCACCGATCAGCTTGACGACCATTACCTTGAAAAAATACTGTTGCGTGTAGACGTCCTTAAAAGATTCTTCAGGTCCTAAATGAAACGGTTCTATCGATCCAAAGAACTCGTCACCGGATTCCATGTAGAGCTGCAGTATGTTTTCGTCGGCGCGAAGAATACCGTTTGGAATATTCAGGTACAGAGGGCGCTGACGCATTTGCCCAAGCAAGTTGTTGAGCTTGACGCCCCGGCCCAGGATCTCGCCATTCAGATAGATGGTTGAATTGGCGGTGATGTTCGGGAAGTAAACTACCCAAAGGCGATTCGGTGGCACATTCAGCTTAATCACCGCGGTGTACCAGCCGGTCGCTTCGTTTTTGTCGGTGGCGTGACCCACTTCGCGCCAGACGTATGGCAGTTCTACCTGAGTGCCAAAATTCGACGCGGGCGCATTGTGTCGGTCTGTGCTTTTGTTGAACAACAGTTGCGACACATCAATTCGGGATTCGGGCAGCGCGATCTCGTAGTCGTATTTGACCGCAACCGTCGTCAGCCATGCCAGCAGGCACAGGATGATCGCCGGCAGAATGCGTTTGTCACGCCAGTTTCGCGGCACAATACCTGGGCTTGATTCAGTCATGTCGATTGACCGCGAGATCGAAAGACAGCTCGTTGCAGCATGTTGCCTGGTGTCAGAGCAGGCCGATCTGCGAGGCTTCGTACACGGCCTCGCCACGTGAACCTACTGCGAGCTTGCGATAGATGTGTTTGATATGGGAGGTCACCGTGTGTACCGACAAGCTCAATGTCTCTGCAATTTCCTGATAGGAAAATCCTTTGGCGATCAGTCGCAGCACTTCGTGCTCGCGCCGGGTCAGTGCAGGCCCGCTTTTTTCGCTGTCAGGGGTGGCGGGTTGCTCCGCCGGCAGGTTGGCCTGAGGCGGGTGGAAGTGCTTGAGCAGGTGCCGTGCAATCGACGGGCTGATAGGGGATCCGCCTCCACGCATTTGCAGTATCGCCTTGCTGACATCGACCGCGTCACAGTCTTTCAATAAATAGCCGGTAGCGCCGGCCTGCAGGGCACTGACCACATGCTTTTCATCACCGAATACGGTGATCACCATGCTCTCGGTCGTGTCGCCCGCCGCAGCGCTGCGGATCAGCTCAATGCCGTTGCCATCGGGCAGGTTCAGATCGGTGAGCAGTACATCCGGCTGTAGGCTGTTGAGATAGCCGAGGCCTTGTGCAACTGTTTCCGCCTCTGCCACGAGATCCAGATCAGGATGTTGGCGGATTGCGTCTGCCAATCGATTGCGTGTGTGTTCCTGATCCTCAACGATCAGTATTCTGTGCGATGCCGACATGCTAGTAATCCCTGTACCCGGCGTTGTCTCTGCGATTGCAGTACTGTGAGCAGCAATGATGCCGAGCGGATATCATAGCGACATATCTGATCGCAGACCAGAATGAATCGCACGGGTTGGCTGTCGCTAAACGACAGACTGCCAATAGTGTGTGGCAGCAGACAGTAAATTCTAAGGGCGCACGCGCTCGCTGCAGATGCCTTCGACCTCGCGCCGGTAGACGTGCAATTGATACTCCAGTTTGCCAGTTGGTTCGAAGTAATAGCGCACCTTCACTGGCGAACAGCTTGCACAGCCGCGCGGTGGCGATTCGATCTTGCGCGCGTCGCCAAAGCGCGTGCGCCGACCCAGTACGATTTCGGCGGAATCGAACACTCTGGCAGTGGTGCCGCACGTTGCCGGTGGCTGACTGACATCAAACGAATCTGTGCCCTTGCCACCGACGCTCAGATCATAGGATCGGGTGAATACCTGAAGCTCACCTTTTTCATCCGGTGAGACGGTTTTTGTCAGACGCTCCGAAGGTACAAGCTTTTCGGGTAGTGCGAGTTGCACCGCATTGCTGGTTCCGTCTGCGCTGTGTACCGACAGGCTAGCCTCATTGCCCTTGCCGATGTCGACCAGTTGCACTGTGATCTGGTCTGCCAGCCAACCGTGGATAGGCAGCGAATACCTGAAACCGCCAAAGTCTGCGACCACTTCGCAATCGGCGCAACGAGTGCCGAAATTTTCCCCTGCCAACGTGGCCAGACTTCCATTTGATTCGGCGCGCGTAATCGTTGGCTCTGAATAGGCGGTATTGCATATCGACACCATGGCGAGGCCGCATGCAAGTGCTCTCATGATCGCACCTCCAGCTGTGGATCGACTTAAAAATGATTGTCGATACGTGCCGGGATCACAATCCCCTAAATTGGTGACATAGCCGGGGCGGGGTGCCGAGGATCAAAAAATATTGCCTGTGCCGGCGCTATTTTGATCGATAGGGCAGCCTGGTTAAGAGTGCGTTACCCGCTGTTGATTCTACGCGCGCGGTAGTCGCGATAGCCGATTCGCCCGATGCCAGGCAGTTTCAAAGCCGGCGGGTTGAGGTCTATTCCGGCGGAGAATCCGGCCAGATTCAATTCCAGCCCCTCTTCCATGCCGATCGTCGCGCCAAACCATCCACCGACAGAAAACTGATAGCCGGTCGCACTCGGTGTGGCGCGAAGACTCGGTCCGCTGGTGACGAAGTCCTTGCCGATCGCCGTGACCGGAAGCTCCATTTGCAGCTCGGGTATCTGTCGTCCAAGCCAGGCGATGAATGTATTGCTGTTGGGGCCGGGCCAGACGCTGTAGGTCGAGTCGTTCGGATAGTTTTGCGCCGCTGTAATCAGCTTGTCGATCAATTGATCGACCGCTTCACCACCGCGCACATCGCGTAGCAGTGTCGGACGGCTGCCGAACCAGTAGTTGTCCGGGACACCGTAGCTGATCCGCACTGATTGCTCGCTCCAGCTCAGTGCGTAGCCCATTACCTCAATTCGCTGGTAGCGCTGGGCACCAGAGGGTTTGACCGCAATCCAGCTGTGTACGCCCAGCGCGCCACGCCAGCGGGCTGCACGCGCCGAATAGAGCTGTATCACCGCCTCGTCAGTGTTGGCGGGGTCGGGTGCCTGCTGGCTGCTGTCGCGGCGCAAGTCCCACCATGGCTTGTCAGACGACTGGTAGTGTGCGGCGACACTGTAGCCTAAGGGCAGCAGGTAGATCAGACAGAACAGCAACAGCAGGCGCGAGCCAGTTCGCCTGTTGGGGAGCAACTTGGGCATCGGGTGTCAGGTTTGTCCTTGAAGGTTCAATCATGATCGGGTCAGACCATCGCGGCAGTGCAGTCGATCAGCGAATTCAGCGACCCGTCATCATGAATATTTATGCCTTGCACGCGATTCAATAGGCCTCTCGGCATGCCGTTATAGCCAGATAGTCGCGGGCGGCGCAGTGCTCGCATTCGACCACGCGCACATCGACGCGCAGAGCGAGCTAAAAAATGCAATCTTCTGCACAAAACGTTTTGATCCTCGGAGCCTCATATGGTTCGCTGTTGGGCACCAAGCTGTTGCTCGCAGGTCACTCCGTCACGCTGGTTTGCACACCGGGCACGGCAGATTTGATCAACCGCAACGGCACGCTGGTGCGATTGCCGGTGCGCGGTATGGACACACCGGTCAGCATCGACTCAAGAGCGCTGTCAGCATCGCTGCTCGCCGCCACGCCGGATCAGGTCGAGCCGGCGGGCTATGATCTCGTCGTTCTGGCGATGCAGGAGCCGCAATACAGCTCGCCGGGTGTGCGCGAATTGCTTGAGGCCGTGGCGCGCGCTCGCGTTCCGTGCATGGCGATCATGAATATGCCGCCATTGCCCTATTTGGCCCGACTGCCCGGTATCGATCCGGACAAACTTCGCGCCTGCTACACGGAACCCGCGATCTGGGACAGTTTCGAGCCGGGGCTCGTGACGCTGGCATCGCCTGACCCTCAGGCTTTCAGACCGCCGGATGAGGCAAAAAATGTGTTGCACGTCAGCTTGCCGACGAACTTCAAGGTAGCGCGTTTCGAGGCGCCGCAACACACAGAAATGTTGCGGCAACTGCAGGACGACATTCTCGCTGTTCGGCACCGATTGCCAGATGGCATTGACACGGAATTGCCGGTCAAGTTGCGTTTGTTCGATTCGCTGTTTGTGCCGCTGGCCAAATGGAGCATGCTGATCACCGGCAACTATCGCTGCGTTGGCGAGCGGGATATGCGTGCCATCGCCGATGCAGTGCACAGCGATCTGGATGAGTCGAGAGCGATCTATCAATGGGTGGCTGACGTCTGTGTTGGCATGGGGGCCGATCCGGCGGACATGGTGCCGTTTGAAAAATACGCCGCTGCGGCCCAGGGTTTGAGCAAGCCCTCGTCGGCAGCGCGAGCGCTGTTTTCCGGTGCCACGCATATCGAGCGAGTCGATTTGGTGGTGCAGCACATCGCAGCGCAGCGCGATCTGAAGCTGGATTTACTGGATCGCACCGTACGGCTGGTCGATGAGCGTCTGGCGCTCAATCGTCAGGATCGCCAGGTCAGCTAGCGTCAGTCGGTGCCGCCTTGGCGCGCCACCACCGCGTTGTCAGGCTTATCGGCGAGCGCCTGCGCCGACCCCGCAACGATCAGGCTGGGTTATCATCCGGCATCACGTTGGCCCGAGTTGAATAACCATGTGGTTTGGCGAGCTGCCCACAGCGCTTGCGCTCAATTGCCTGCTGGCACACAGCGTTCGAGTGGACGGCAGGCGAATATCCAAAGGCACCATCATCACCGGTGAACTGCAGTCTTTGCTGCAGCGCGCGGGGGTGGACACGGTAACCGTCGCCCGGCTCGACGGTGATGATCTGCATGAGGATGATGCGGCGAGTTGCCTTGCAGATGCAGTAGCCGGTGAGGGAATTAACACCAGCACGGCCAGCACCGGGCGCGTCAATCTGCACGCCGCGAACGATGGCCTGTTCCTTTTTGATCGTGATGCGGTACTCGCGCTGAACGCAGTCGATACCGAGATCACGTTCGCGACACTGGCTGAAAACACCTGGGTGCCGGCCGGCCGCATGGTCGCGACAATCAAAATTATTCCCTATGCCGTGGCGCGCAACACAGTTGAACTCGCTATTCAGGCATTCGGTGGGCGAAAACTGCGCGTCGTCGCACCGCAGCCTAAACAAGCCTTGCTGCTGCAGACAACGCTGTCGGCGCTGAAGCCGTCAGTGCACGACAAGACACGTCTGGTGACAGAACGTCGTTTGGAAGCACGTGGTGCGATGCTGGTCGATGAAAGGCGTTGTTCGCACCGCGAATCGGCGTTGACGAGCGAGCTTACCGAAGCTGCAAAAACCGCTGTGGACTGGTTGTTGATCGTTGGTGCATCTGCGATCAGCGACCGACGCGACGTGATTCCGGCTGCAATCGAGGCCGCTGGTGGTGAGGTTATTCGCTACGGACTGCCGGTGGACCCCGGCAACCTGCTGCTGCTTGGACGAATCGAGGAGAAAGTCGTACTGGGCTTGCCCGGTTGCGCACGATCGCCCAAATATAATGGTCTCGATCAATTGCTTGACCGGTTGGCTTGCAATATCGCGATTGACGATCAGTGGTTGAACAGCTTGAGCGTTGGCGGGTTGCTGGACGAGGTGCTGGATCGTCCTCAGCCGCGAGTCAGTGCCAATCGCGCGCCGAAGATGCAGGGCCTGGTGCTCGCCGCCGGCTTGTCTCGGCGCATGGGTGATCGAAACAAGTTGTTGTTGCCATGGAAAGGGGCCACGATGCTTGAAGCGGTAGTGCGCGCGCTGCGAGACAGTACAGTGACGAGTACCGTAGTGGTAACCGGACACGAGCACCAGCGAATCGAAAACCTTCTGCATGCTGAAGCGGTCAGCGTCTGTTACAACCCGGCTTACGAGCAGGGTATGGGCCACTCGCTAGCGCGAGGAATTTCGCAGCTTGATGACGCCGATGCGGTGGTTGTTTGTCTCGGGGACATGCCAGCGGTTAACAGCAATTTGATAGATCAACTGATTGAGGCGGCAGGCAGACGCGCAGCCGATGTCATCGTTGTACCCGTTCACCGGGGTAAACGCGGCAACCCGGTACTGGTTGGCAAATCGTTTTTCGACACCCTGTTGCAGAACGAGGGGGACAGCGGTGCCCGTTATCTGATGCGACAATACCCGGAGCGACTGATTGAGGTCGATACCGATGACGCGGCCGTATTGCAGGACTTTGATACACCGGAATCTCTTGAGCAAATCTGATCAGCTGTTCCGTTGGCTGTGTGCCGCGCTGGTGCTGGTGGCCTTACTGCCGACAAACACCATCGCCAAACCCAGGATAGCCGCCGCCTCGTCGCTGCAGTTTGCACTTAAGGATCTGCTAGCTGAGTTCGATCCTGCCGGTGATCGATTCGACACACCCGTGTACGGTGCCTCTGGCAACCTGTTCCGCCAAATCATGCAAGGCGCACCCTATCAGTTGTTTCTGTCTGCCGATGCGGCACTGCCGGAGAAACTGCAGCGTGCGGGGCGTGCACGCGGTAATCCGATTTTGTTTGGCCAGGGCAGAATTGCCTTCTACAGGAATGCTAATAGTCCGATTGTAATCGACGACCAGGCAGCCGGAATTGTAACGGCAGTGCGTGATGGGCAAGTGTTTCGATTCGCAATTGCCAACCCCAGGCACGCGCCTTACGGGCTCGCGGCGCTTGATGCTCTGAAGACGATGCAACTGGATCAACTGCTCGAGTCGCGGATGGTCTATGGCGAGAAGGTCTCGCAGGCAGCGATGATGATTCGAAGCGGCGCCGCGCAGATTGGGATCGTCTCCCTGTCACTTGCACTGTCGCCCGCACTGGCGAATACAGGTGAATACGTGGTGTTGCCCGCGGGCTTGCATCGACCGGTGTTGTTGCAGGCAATAGCGGTTGGCGACAGACAAGCGGATGTGGAAAACTTCCTGGAGTTTCTGGTTTCGCCGCGCGCAGTCGAGATTCTGGAGTCCTACGGTCTAGTGCAATAAGCAGTCACCACACGAGCGACCGCAGATGCAACTAAATTGCCGCACCAACTTCATGCCGTAATTCGAGAATGTATCCCGGCACACTGAATTATCTCCACGATCAAGGCGAATGACACGGGATTGGCACTTTGTGATACGGGTCATAGTGGATCTAACCCGAATATACCTAGACCTTTGTACTGGTTGCCAGGAAGTTCAATAGTCAATTCGGGTTGCTCTGTCGTTATATAGGCAGCCAATACGTCTGCCAAACCAAATTAAAACCTGATGGCCAAAACATGTCAGGTACAAGCCCGGACTGAAAGTGTGTAGTATGGTCAAGCACTCTGTATTGCACGAGGTTGCACTGGTGTATGCAATGTTGCAGATCAGTTGGCAGGCGGAATTAGTCGATGGTACGCCGCATGGCTTGACCGAAGCAGATCAAGCCGCGTTTTGACTCAGACAAGAAATTTAACGATGGGATCTGGAGGTGCTCGATCGGTACGTAACGTCTGACACTGCCAACGCTGTCGCAGGTTATAGACTGGGTAGTGGTTGGATGACGGGTCAGCTTGAACAGGCTTTTACAATTCGCCGGGATGTTTTGCGAGATAGACTGCGGGAACTGTGTATCTCCATGGATGAGTTTAAATCTACTTCTGGTGTAGATCGAAGAACGCTGGAGAGAATCCTGTCCGGCAGGACGCGCCGGCCACATCCGGCAACCATCCAGAGAATTTGCGAAGCGGTAGGTCTGTCGACGCAGCAGTTGTTTGGTGAATGTTCGTTTAGTCAACAGATGGTACAGGATTATCGGTACTCGTCTCCGTTTTCGATCGGGGCTGCTATTCCTCACCCGCACTATTTCCACGGACGCAAGGAAATCATTGGCAAGCTCGCGAAACTGTGGCGTTCAATGCCAATGCAAAATGCTGCGATCATCGGCCACTCCGGAATGGGCAAAACCTCACTGTTTCGCTATCTGATGCAGATCACCGATCTTGTCTACCGACTGGAGTCGGCTACCGATATCGACAATCGAAAAACTGTTCCAGACGTAGACTGGCTGTATCTCGATCTTTCCAATCCCAGGCTCGACAAGGCCTCCGACATTTACCGGGCAATGCTCAGTCATTTTAAGCCTGGTGAAGACGAGCCCAGTGAAATCAGTCCAATGGAGTTTTTCGAGCGCATGGAGTCGATCGACACCCGGCGCAAAACCGTTATTATTTTTGATGAGACTGACGTGGCACTAGCGCGCCTGGTACCAGACAAACCGAATGCGTTGAACAATCGTTTTTGGGAAGGTATGCGATACCTTTCTACGTTGTATCCGGACAATATCTCGTTTCTACTTGGCTGCAAGCAGACGCCGTTCAGCTATGTCAGCCGGTTCGATTTATCATCGCCGTTTTTCAATATATTTGGTTACACCACACAATTGCAGCGGTTAGAGTCCGATGATGCGTGGGCAATGTTTCGAACATCGGAAACCGAATTCAGTGCGGACGACAGTCGCTGGATAATCGAGAACAGTGGCTTGTATCCACGATTGTTACAACTATTTTGCTGGGAGCTGTCAACGATTCTTGCAACGGATATCGATTCACAGAACTGGCGTGAGTCGGCGCTTGCCAAAGCAATCCATTTGCCTGAATTCGAACGCGTCTAGCGCGTCATGATTGTTGCTGTAGCCCAATCGCAAGGTATTGGCCGCCACACAGCTGGACAAGCCATCTCGCTATTTCAATGGTGAACCGCTCATCCATGCAAGGCTCTGGGTTGCCATACAACTACCGTTCGTGGCTTTGGATCACAGTTAAGCTCTTGCCTGTGATGTTCTTTCAGCCATCTGCATGGACAAGACTTGTCAGCCAGACAAATACCGGCTTGCCAGCCGATTTCTCATTGCTTCAATGGTACCAGCGTGCCCGCACCGATCGGTCACTGTTGGTGCTCTATGCAAGTTGTCTAGTCAGCAGAACGTTGCTGCCAC
>CAZNIS010000018.1:0-84453 GCA_964573105.1 uncultured Granulosicoccaceae bacterium | reverse complement strand
AGCGCGGCGGCGCTGCAGGTGACCGGCTACACCCTTTCGCTGTGGCTCCTTAATGGAACCAATCGCATCGGTGACTTCAAACAGCAGTGCATCACAACCCTGTCCAAAGCCTGTAACGAGAATTCTTTCACCCGCACTCGCCTGCTCCAGCACCTGCACCAGCATCAACAGCGGATGTGCGGTACCTGTCTCGCCACAGTTGTCGCGCAGGTTGTCAGCGACGCTGTCGGGATTGAGCTTGCACGCCCTGGCAACTCCGGACGCGACGCGCGCGGTGGCCGATGGAAAACAGAAATGATCGATCGCGTCGCCGTCGAGACCAGCCTTGGCAAGCGTGGCCGCCACAGCCGCTGGTACAATTTTCATATAACCTTCGTCGCGAACCCAGCGCTCTTCCCAGCCATAGTCAAACGCTTCGTCCTGACCGCGATAGTGATCAACGAAATCGACTGATTCAGTGTGCGTTGCCAGCAATTTAGCAATGACCTGATCACCACTGCCCACCAACAGTGCGGCTGCGCCATCACCCAGGGTCAATTCATACGGGCTTGCGGCCGCGGCGCGGCGGCGTTCGGCGGCAGCCACCAAAATGGGGCCGCTGTGCGCACTGGCCAGTTGCAATGCCGTGGTCAGTGCGCTGGTGCCGGCGCGCTGGGATGACGCCATATCGAGGGTGAGCAGCGACGATGGCAGATTCAACGCATCAGCGACGATGCCGGCATTCTGCCTGTCGACGAACGGAAAACTGGTCGACGCCATGCAGACACCGGCGATGGTGTCGCGCGCGGTTTGCTGCAGGCAGTCTCGACTGGCTTCAAGCGCCATGGTGACGCTGTCCTCGTCCCAGTTGGCGATCGCACGCTCGCCCTTGCCAAGCCCTTTCAGGCCCGGGTTAAACCATTGGTGTGCCTTGACGACTTCGCTGCGCTGCAGCCGTCGCACCGGCAGGTATGCACCGGTTGCCAGTATCCCTGTTGTCATTGCTGTGCCTCGGTTGCAGCATCGCGCCAGAACGGCTCGCGCAATGCGGATTTGCGTACTTTGTTGATGCTCGTGAGCGGCATCGGCTCATCGCGAAAACTAACGCTGCGCGGACACTTGTAGTGCGCGAGTGCATCGCGACAGTAGGCGATGATGTCGGCCTCGGTGACGGTGGCATCAGGCTGCGGGCGAATCACAGCATGGACCGATTCACCCCATTTGTCATCCGGTATGCCGATGATCGCACACTCGCGCACTGCCGGGTGCAGTGACAAGAGATTCTCGATCTCCAGCGGATAGACGTTCTCACCGCCGGAGATGATCATGTCCTTGATGCGACCGGCCAGGAACAAAAAGCCGTCTTCGTCCATATAGCCGCCGTCGCCACTGTGATACCAGCCACCCTGCAGCGCATCGGCCGATTGCTCGGGCCGATTCCAGTAGCCTTTCATCACGTTGGGACCGCGCACCAGCACTTCACCGGCCTCGCCGGTGGCCAGATCGTGCCCATTTTCATCCACGATACGAATCTCGACATAAGGCTGCGGCCGCCCGGCCGACGACAACACTGCCTCGCGCGGCGGGTTGCGGTGACTGGGCCCATCCAGCGTGCAGACCACCGGCCCGCATTCGGACATGCCAAACCCCTGACAAAAATCCACCTCGGGAAACGCCTGCATGGCGCGCTGCAACAACGCCAGCGGCATCGGTGCCGCGCCATAGGACAGCAGCCGAATGGAGGATAAATCAAAGCGACCAAAATCCGGATGATCGAGCAGCATCGAGAACATCGTCGGCACAAACTGCGAGGTGTGGGCGCAGTGTCGCTCAACCAGTTGCAGCCACAACAGTGGCTCGAATGCCGGCATCAGGATCGTGTGTGCACCGAGCATCGCGCCGCTGAAAACGCGCGCGCCAGCCGCGGCGTGAAACATCGGGCCCGCCAGCAGGTGCGTCTCGCCGCTGCGAAACCCGTAAGTACCGATCACCCCGAGACCATTGGTCCACAGATTCTGGTGCGACATCATCGCCCCTTTGGGCGAGCCGGTCGTGCCACCGGTGTAGAAGATAATGACTGTGTCATCGCCATTAGGCGTGTGTTGCGACCGTAACGCCACACCCTGTGATTCGGCCAACAGCGCTTCGTAGCTGGCAGCACCGTCGGCCGGTGCGCTTTGGCTTGCATGAATCACCTTCTCAATCGACTCGCAGTGCGGTGCGGCTCTCAGCGCGGCATGAATGTGAGTGTCGTCGGTGATCAACAATCGCGGGCTGCAATCCTGCAGGCAGGCGATCAGCTCCGGCTCGGACAATCGATAATTGACTGGCACCAGAATCGCACCAAGCATCGACGGCGCAAAGTAACACTCGACCAGCTGATGCGAATTAAGCCCAAGCCAGGCGACGCGATCGCCGGGCTCAATCCCGTGTTTTTGCAACGCGGCAGCCAGCGACTCGATGCGCGACTTGTGCTGCTGCCAGGTAAAAGTGTGTTCACCACAACTAAGCGCCGATCGGTCGGACCACAGGCTCGCGGCGCGAACCACGCTGTCGAAAAGCTGGATCATCGGCAACAGTCACCCCGTCGCCAGTCGTACTGTGCGCCAGGGCCGCGCCTTAGAGCCACAATGCTGTCTTGCAAGTTATCTCTCCTCCGCTGTGGTTCGATTCATTAGTGGTCGTATTGCGAATCGCAGGCGCGCATTGTATCACCGAGATGGATAGCGCAAGCCCTGCGCAACGTAACCGTGCACTGGGCCGCGCATTGGGCCTCGCATTTCCCACTCCTCTGCATTTCTGCCAGAATGGCGGATTTGTTCAAGCGCGCCACGGAACCGACACCTCGATGAAGCACCTGTCATTCGCCCTGTTGTTTTTTATGGCGGCAACCGGCCTCACACACGCCAAGTCGCAGGCCCCGACCGACATCCGCTACGACGGTACGCGCGATGGCTTTGCAGACTTTGCAGACACCACCGGTCTGGACTGGCCAGCGCCAGACACGATTGACACCTTCAAGGCAGGAGACGGCGCCAGCATTCGCTATGCACACTGGCAGCCAGCCGATCCACAAAGTCGCTCTGGCGTGGTGGTGTTTTTCAGTGGCCGCACCGAGTACATCGAGAAAAACATCTACACTTTCCGCGACCTGCAGCAGCAAAACTACGAGCTCTGGACGCTCGACTGGCGCGGTCAGGGCTTATCTGATCGAGCGATTCCGGAGCACCCGGATCGCGGCCACATCGACACCTTCGATACCTTTGTCGCCGACGCCGCTCAGTTCATCGATGAGATTGTTCAGCTCGATCGTTACGACGGTATGCCAAAAATTCTGATGGCCCATTCGATGGGCGGTGCCATCGGCACATTGTATTTACAAGCTTACCCGGGCCAGTTCGATCGCGCGGTATTCTCTGCCCCCATGCACGGACTGGGCGTGAACAATGCGCTGGTACGATCAATCTTCTCGGCCAAATCGGCCGACAGTTGCGCCACTACGGTGATTGGCGATTGCCCTTGGAAGTCGAATTTCAAAACCACGTTTGACCCCTGCGATTTTTCGAAACCCGCAACGCCAACCATGTTCAAAAGCATGCGGCGCGCAACCATTTATTCACACGACCTCGACAAACTGCGTGAGCAAATCTGCATCGTTGAAGCCGAGCGACTCGGTGAACCAAACATCGCCAACCTCGGCCTGGGCAAACCGACTGCCGGCTGGATGACGCAGGCGTTTGCGGCAATTAAAAAACTGTTCGCTCAAGCCGGCAAGCTCCAGACTCCGCTGTTGATCATCGGTGGCGGTGCAGATGATGTGGTCAGTAACGATTCCCAACAGGCGTTTTGCGATGCCGCAGCATCCTATTGCTGCCGGCTTGAAACCGAAGGTGCAAGTCACGAACTGTTGATAGAAGTTGAATCCATTCGCACCGAGTTCATGGCGAAGTTTTATGACTTTGCCGACAGCGATGAATCGGCACCCGAATGGTGCGCCAGTCACAGTGGATAGCCGCGCATGTTGAGCCAGCCGGTATTTATCGTCGTGATGGGCGTTAGTGGCTGCGGCAAATCCACCATCGGTGAAGGTGTCGCGGCCGGTCTGTCAGCTGCTTTCAAGGACGGCGATGAACTGCATCCGCAGACCAATATTGAGCGCATGTCGGCCGGCATTGCGCTGACGGACGAGGATCGATGGCCGTGGCTGGACACCATTGTGCAATTCGCACAGACACATACCGACAAACAGCAATCGATCGTCATCGCCTGCTCTGCGCTGAAGGCCAGCTACCGCGTGCGACTGGCCGCCGGCGCCGCGCCCACCTGCTTTGTGTACCTTAAAGGATCGCGCGAACTAATCGGCAGGCGTCAATCACAGCGCGAAGGGCATTTCATGCCCGCATCACTCATCGACAGCCAGTTCGCGACACTGCAATCTCCTGAACCTGAGCCCAATGTTGTAACAGTAGATATCGACCAGCCCATTGTCGATGTGATCGAACAGGCAATCGCCCAACTGCAAACCTTGATTAACAACGATCACTGACAACTTCCAGGGCATGTGCGCAGTACGCCAGCCTCTTGCAATTGCGCGTGAGTGGGTATCCACATTTGCTCCGGGCTCGCCTGAAATACCGACTCAACAAAGGCCGCACTCGCTCCACGACGCTGAAAGTAGGCGCGATCTTTGGCAAGCTCCTCTGTCACACTGATCGTTTGCACACGATTGGGTTCATCGATCGCATATTGATGAAAACCAAGTTCGCTGCTGATCCCGACGCTGCGCTGCTGGCCGGCCATGAAAACCAGTGTACAGGCAGACAGGCAGCGTCCATCCACATGCGTATCAAGGTTCTCGCCTTCGATCAGATTGGCCAGCGCCCGCGCGGCAAATACCAGCCCGCCGGTGCTGTCCAGATTGACGGTGCGGATGTGGTTGGGCTCTTGCAGCAAACCCTCCAGCGCACTGTGCATTGGCCAGCTCAGCGGCCCACTTAAAGTGACGATGCGGCCACGGCTATCCAGTGGCAGTTGCATTGGCGCAATAAGCGGCGCGACCGCCGGTGGCGCGCGAGCGGCGACAGCATCCAGCCATTGCAGCACGGCAAGTGCCAGCGCGATCACCATGGCCCCATAACTACACCACAGCAGCACCATACCGCCGCCATCGCGCAAATGCACATCAGCTGCGCGCCAACTGCCCACCAGCTGCCAGATCAAAATCACCACACTGGCACACAGCCACGGCCCTGTGACAACAGCAGGAATGACGGGCTGGATCAGACCAATCAGCACGCGCAGCCCAAGGACTGACACCAATAGCGTAACCAATAGATCGTGACGGCCTCGCCAGTGACCAACGAGGTAAGCCTTCAAGGATGGCCGGTGGCGCATGTTTGCAGCCTGCCTCCGCGCAGCAACCCGGAAAACCGCCGCGCCTATTGCTCGGCGATCAGGTCGTCGAGAATCTTCATGAAGTTCGAGCGAAACGCCCGTCGATACAGCACCATCGAGATCAGTACCGTCGCCGTGATGAAAAACCACGGGTTCAAAAACCAGGCAATCGCCGCCATGGCAAAGAAGTAGGCGTTCAGACCGGTGGTGAAATGCCGCGCGCCCAGCGTGTGCAAACGCGCGACTTTATCAGCGTATTTTGCAAGTTTTTCAGTGTCCTCGTGCGCATCAGCCAGCGCCAGCCGATCGGGTGCGGCACCGAGCATGATCATCACATAGTTGAACAACCGATAACTCCAGGCAAACTTGAAAAATGCAAACGTGAAAATGAACACCACCAGCAACACCTTGATTTCCCAGGCCGCACGCGAGGTCTGTGCTGCAAACGGCAACTCTCGCAACAGTTCGACGGCCTGATCAGAAGCACCAAGCCCGGCCATTAGCGCGCCGATAACCAGGATGGATGTCGAGGCAAAAAACAGCACGCCGTACTGCAGCGAGTTCTGAATTAATGCATCAACCATCTTGGTCTCACGACTGACCATATTGCGCATCCACTGATGGCGAAAAACACGCATCTTGTGGCTGATGGTGTGTTTGGTCAGCGGTGAGCTGTTGATGATCCAAGTGTGAATCATCCACGCGATAAGAAAAAAGACCACGGCGAATATGTCAACGGTTGTAAAACTCAGGCTGGCAGCAAGTGATGACACATTGTTGAGTACTGTAATAAAGATCTCCCGATGATGTTTGAAAATAACTGCGCTAAACAGGGCCCGCCTGGCGACCGTAATACAGGTTCCGTTGGCTCGATGTTGATTTCAGCTAGCGCTGGTACGCCACACTTTGTGGCGACGCCACCACACTGGCCATAAACGTAGGTAATTCTGCCAAGCTATTCCAGTACTTCGATCCTCATTTCCAACCCGGGACCCAGATCGGCGTGCTTGAGACCTTTCGGCCGAACAACGGAATTAGCTGCTGCTAACTGGAGTTCATTGCGTTGGGCGTCCATTTTATATCAGCCACTGTTGGGCGCGAACATTCCATTGTAGCGCAACAGAATCACTCTCGGCTTCGGGATCAGCGTATCTAATCTTGCAATGAAATCCAGCGGGGCCCCGTCGCTTCGAATCTCTGTATTCGAACTATCTATCAAGTTCCAACGTAGAGATGTCCATATTCCATACTCCATTCTCCAATATAAAACCTGCTGATCCAGCCATAACGGCCATGGTAGTTAGCGCACTAGATATGACATTCCCCGGATGATTCGACGTTCCCACGTCCACTATCGATACCATTTTGAACTCAAATTCACACACGGTTCGTTTCCCTATCTGATCAGAACAGCTTGGACTACGGGTTGGCGTAAACCGAAATTTGAAGAGCTTGTTAAAGCCATAGCACCAATCCTCATCACACTGATAATTAAAAGCCTTGGTCTCGGTGTTTAATGCTTTTTGGATGGAGGTCTCTATCAAACTGTTCAAGATCTTTGTGGATGCGGACAACGAGACCATCAATCCTTTTTCAATATTGAATATATTTGGCAGCGCGTTACTCTGCTGAACGAATCTCCCTCCATCGTATTCAATACCGAATGTCTCGAATGTTTTTATATGATCATAAACAACCCCAACACGCTGATTAAGCGCCATATTGAACTTTTCATAGTGTGGCAGTCGTGATTTGTACGTTAGACTTGTTGTCTTACCATTGTTTAAATTACGCAAGTTGGCCCTAAGCTCCGTCGGAAAAGGTGACCGGGCGCCTAAAGTATCAATATACACGGCCATTGCTGGAGCAAATCCAAGATTCGCTGATCGTTCGAAGTAACCTTTGGCAATATCTCTGTAGTCGCCATAATGGTCTTCGCCAAATTTTCGGTAAGCCATACCGATATGGTATAATTGTTCTGCCGTGAGTTCATCTGATGAGATCACAGCACCCTCAAGTGCTTTCACATACGTTTCAAAATCCAACGTTTTGCTTCTGTATTGGTCAGCCAAAATTTTCCAAATACCTACATCCTCACCTTCAGCAACCCCAAGATTGTTTGCAGTAATTTTCGCATCACTGCGAATGTTCCCAACTGAATATCCTAGAGATCCTATATATTGGTCCCGAATATAGATTTCTGCATTGCCATGAACCATATTTCTGCGCACGGAACAACGGTAATTCTGAGAGGGCCAATACGTCATTCTGTTCATCACAGAGTGGTGTATCGTTCCGAGTACAGATTTGGCACTGCCAATTGCGTTGTTGTGAAAGTACACCACTCTGAGTTTTAACGGCGCCCAGTATCCATCTACGCAAGGCGGATATTCAACATATGAAACACTCGATGAACCGGCGTAGACAACAACTTCTTCAGAATGCCCGATGTTGTACACCAGCACTAGTAATATAACAAATACCTTATGCACTTCCAGTACTCTCCTAATATGTTTTGCAAACAACACTGCTGTAACCAGTATCTGGATGCTTCAAAATATCGGCACCTCTCTCGCACTAGATCAGAGCCATCAATTAGCCGACCTGTTTTGCACTAGGAAGATTAAAAAGCAAAAACTGAACCTGAACTGAAATCATGAATCTGAGACTGATAATGTGAACGAGTTAACACTCGGCACGAGCATCAATCCGCGATTATTTATGAAGGGGCGAGAATATCGTGGAGACAGTTGTCTCCGCTGTCGATTCCCGACCGTGTCGAATACCTACTGATAATTGCAAGGTTGCATGGGAGGAAAATTCACCGTACCTCATCTCTGAAGCGAGAAATCGTCAATTTATCCCAGGCACGGGTGATCCAGGCGACCACACAAAGACCACGCCAATTTTGTCAACGGTCGTAAAAACCAGGCTGGCAGCAAGCGATGACACATTGTGAATGTACAGAGATGGAGATCTCCCGAAGTAATGATTGACGACAGCCAGGAGTCTGCGCGGTAGAACTCTGCGTAGCGAGAGCGAGTCATGACGAAGGCGTTTTTACGATCTTTTGAGGCGCATAGTGGTTCGTACGTAACGACAATGATCGATAAAAACGCACCGTCATGGCGCGTTCGCTGTAGCAGAGGACTCTGCCGCGCAGACTTTCATCTAACAAATTTCAAATTTCTAACTATTTTTTTTCATGAAGATCGGCTCAATTTATTCTACGAGTGTCAGTCCGAATTGACTAGCCTTTCTCTGCAGTGAACGCAATTGTCTGTCTTGAGATTGCTGCTCAAATGTCTCTATCCCTTTTTCAACGTATTCCTGTCCTTTTGTCAGCATGGCATAGATTAATCGAGCCAGCTGATGGGCGGTGGCTTTTATCGCTTTGGCCTTGTCCATTCGCGTTAGCCTGGCTCGATGGCTTGCGCCAATATACGATTGACTGTTACGCGCGGTACTTGCCGCTTGTCGTAGTGCCTGACCTGCTCGATTGTTGACTTTGTGCACCCGTCCAGACAGGCGCTTACCGCCCGATATTAGGGTTGGTGGCGATAAGTTCAGCCATGAACAAAAGTGCTTTTCGCTCGCAAAACGGGATAAATCAGCTCCCACCTCGGAGGCCAGCACCAATACGGTCTCTATGCTAATGGCTGGGATCGCACACAAGTCCACACCCATGACAGCGTACAAGGCGCTATGTAGCGAGCGTTGCTCCTGCTCAGTCCGGTCGGGATTACTTATTCGCTTGGTCGGAGCCGGCGAGGGCTGTTCGCTCAAACAAGGCAATTCCTCTAACGCCTGCCTAATCTGTTGATCACAGTCCTTGATCTGAGCGGCCAGAAAATCGTAATGATTGATGGCTTGGGCCAGTGCAAACAAATGCTCTTGCCTCCAGTTGCCGTGAAGTGAACGGGCGACTGTCTCTTCGCTGGCGCGCACCCGGTTGTCACGCAGAGTGGCCAGTTTCTGTGGATCGCGCTCACCTGCAACGATACAGCGCAAAATTCGCTGACCCGTCTTGCCCATTACATCACTGATTACATTATCCAGTTGAATATTCATCTGAGTCAGTGCTTTTTGAATATGCGCAATACAGCGTGACCGCTCCTGTACTTTCGTCGCCCGCTGGCGCACGATTGAACGAAGCACACAAACTTTATCCGCCGGCCGAAATGCGCTGCTGAGCAACCCATAGCTAATCAATTGCCATATCCACTGACAATCCAGTACATCCGATTTGCGGCCAGAGACTTGTCGAGTTGCTCGGGAATTGACCAAACGTACATCGAAACCATCCGCGTCAAGTCGTTCAAACAAGGGGATCCAGTAGACCCCTGTTGCTTCCATCGCCACTATCTGGACATCCAGAGATTTTAACCACGACGATAGGGCTTGCAGATCATCGGTAAACGTACTGAAGCTACGGATCGCTTGAGCCGATTGAGTTGGGTCTACCGCGACCCAATGCTCCTTTGATCCAACATCCACTGCAGCACAGTTGGTATTGACCACCTTCAACCGCTGCTTTTTGCGCTTGCCTGCCACTTTAGTCCCCTTTATCGTTGTGCCGGTAAGTCGCGCGGGAAGGTGCGGTGGCGAGTCATTCACTCTTTCATACGAGGTCATACCGACAGGTATGCCTTCATTGACTCTACGCCGATACCGCACCGGACCACTCTCCTAGACGAGTGCGGACACATCATTGTCTGAAAGGTCTCAGCACCCACGCATCTTACTTGTACCACTTTAGGGGCAGCCCGCCCATTGTTAGCTGCGCGACAGCGCTCCGGGCACCGGAGGGAGTTCTCCTAGCGCTGATAAGCCACGCCTTGGGGCGAAAACAAATAACAGCGTTGTGCCGGCATGGATATATTGATGCGCTCGCCAACAGCCAGTGTTTCGGTGCCGGAGCGCTCGACCACGAAGTTGTCGACGCCACCACACTGGCCATAGACGTAGGTAATTCCGCCAAGCTGTTCCAGCACTTCGATCTTCATTTCAAATTTAGGTCCCGCATCGGCGTGCTTGAGATCTTCCGGCCGAACACCAAGCGTGACGTCGCTACCCGCTTTACTGTCGCTGGTGTCAAACGGTAATGAAAGTTCCGTACCGTCGGCAAAGACGATCGTGGAGTTAGCACTGGACGGCGCATGCAGTTTCGCCGACAGAAAATTCATTCGCGGCGAACCGATAAAACCGGCTACAAACAAATTGGCCGGGTGGTGATAGAGTCCGAGCGGACTGCCCACCTGCTCCACCTTGCCGGCTCTGAGCACGACGATTTTATCGGCCATGGTCATGGCCTCGACCTGATCGTGAGTCACATAGATCATGGTGCTGTCGAGCTGGCTGTGCAGACGTGCAATCTGCAGACGCATTTCCACTCGAAGCTCGGCATCCAGATTGGATAGCGGTTCATCGAATAGAAATACTCGCGGATCACGCACGATGGCCCGACCAATCGCGACGCGCTGCCGCTGCCCGCCCGACAGGTTGCGGGGTTTGCGTTCGAGCAGCTCGGTGAGTTGCAGTGTTTGCGCGGCCGCCTCGACCTTTTCGCGAACAATGGCTTTATCGACCCCGTTCATGCGCAGACCGAAGCCCATGTTCTGCTCCACCGTCATGTGCGGGTAAAGCGCATAGGATTGAAACACCATGGCGATGCCGCGATCGACAGCGGCCATGTCGGTAACATCGTTGCCGCCAATATGGATACTGCCCTCGGAGAGGGTCTCTAGCCCTGCGATCAGCCGCAACAAAGTTGACTTGCCGCACCCCGATGGCCCGACAAAAACCACAAATTCGCCATGCTCAAGCTGCAGATCGACACCGTGAATGACCTGAGTATCGTCAAAGCGCTTGACCGCTTGTTTGAGTTCGACCGTTGCCATGTTTGCCTGTTCAGCCAGCAGTATTAATTGAGCGATGGTTAGCGGCGTGTCATCGGTGACAGCCGCATCGAAATTTCGGACGTTGCCGTCATCAGCCACTGCCGCCATTGTTCAATGCGTTCGTTTTCGGTGCGAAAAGTGGGCGCAGTGATGCTGATCGCGGCAACCGGTGAATTGGCACTGTCGACAATAGCCGCGGCAACACAGCGAATGCCGGCGAAGTGTTCTTCGTTGTCATCGGCATAGCCGCGCGCCTTGATTGCTGCGAGCTCTGCCATCAGTTGTTCTTTACGGGTAATCGTATTTGGAGTGAACACGGCAAACTGAATACGGCTGATGATGTCGCGTTGCTCCGATTCCGTGCAACCTGCCAGCAACACCTTGCCGGCACCAGTGCAATAGACCGGCACCTTGTTGCCAATGCTCATCGACATGCGCACGTTGTTGGTGCTTTCGACACTATCGATGTAAACCGCATGGTTGTCGGCGAGTACTGATAGCTGGACCGTCTCATCGCTCAGGCGTGCCAGTTTTTCCAGTTGATCGCTCGCAAGCGTGCGTAGATCCGAACGCGCCCAGACCCGATTGGCCAGTTCGAGCACCCGGTAACCCGCGCTGTAGGTAAGGCTGCGGTCATCGAACTGCACCAGCCTCTCGGCCTGCAGATCGTGCAGCGCCCGGTGCAGTGAGGCTTTCGGCACCGACAGGCGCTCCTGCAACTCAGCGAAGCGAAGCGGCCCGTGACTGACAATTTCATCGAGCAGGCGAATGCTGCGGGCAAAGCCGCCACTGGCAGTGGATTTCCCTGATTCGGCAGCAGGAGACCGGTCGCGCGCATCACCGGCCTTGCCGGTCGATGCAGAGGCACTGCCCTGCACGCTATCACTGGAAGACATACGACTGGTCATTAGAAATCCGAACTCACCCGACTCATTTAGATTGACAGCCCGAAACCAGCGCTCTTATACTTTTTTGGAACATTGTTCCATTTCCTGCCACCAAACACAACCAGAGCAAACAATGGCTCGGGAGTGAATTCAATAAATCACCAACCCGCTGTCAGGCGAATCACCGGAAGCCGATGAAGCAGTCTCTGTACGATCAGTTTATCGAGCGTTATGGCGCATCGAACCAACCGGTGCGAACGTTCTTTGCGCCGGGGCGAGTCAACCTGATCGGAGATCACACCGACTACAACGGCGGTCTGGTGTTTCCGTGTGCCATCGAATACGGCACCACCTTGTTGATCCGGCCCACCGAATCGCTCAGCTACCAGCTGGCCTCCACCAACTTCGATCTGCTCGCCGTGTTGTCTGCCGATCAGACCAACCGAAAATACGGCGATCACTGGATCAACTATCCACTGGGTGTGCTGCAGCAGTTTGTCGCCAGGGCGCCGCTCGAGGGTGGTTTCGAGTGCCTCTACAGCGGCAATGTGCCCAACGGTGCGGGGCTTTCGTCTTCGGCGGCGATCGAGGTGGTCACCGCGTTTGCCATCAACAGCCTGTTTGATCGCAAACTCGATTTGCTCAAGCTTGTGAAGATGAGCCAACGCGCCGAGAACGATTTCGTCGGCGTGCAGTGTGGCATCATGGATCAATACGCGGTGGCGTTCGCCGAGCGCGATCACGCCATGCAGCTCGATTGCCAAACCCTCGATTGCGAGCAGATTCCACTGACGCTGGGCGACTATAGAATCGTGCTGATCAATACCAACCAACGCCGTGAGCTCAGCGAATCGAAGTTCAACGATCGAGTAACTGAAACGCAGCAGGCGCTCGAAATGCTCGCCCCGGTGAGCGGCGCAAGCCAGTTGGCGCACGTCACTCCCGAACTGCTCAGCGAACACCGGCAACTGTTCGACCAGCAACCTGATTTATTAAAACGTGCCACACACGTTGTCAGCGAACAACAGCGGGTGCGCCTCGCAGTAGAAGCTCTGCGCACCAATGACCTTGCACGCTTTGGCGAACTGATGTTCGAATCCCACGCATCACTGCACGATGATTACGAAGTCTCGAGTGATGCACTGAATACGCTGGTGGAACTCGCCGCCGGGACGCAGGGCGTGCTGGGCGCCAGGCTGACCGGTGCAGGCTTCGGTGGTTGTACGGTAAATCTGGTTCACGCACAGCATCTGCAACACTTTGAACAATCTATCGGCGGTACCTATCAGCAGCGCACCGGTCTGAGCGCCGATTTTTATCAGATCACACCGTCGCAGGGCGTGCGCGAGTTGCACACATGACGCAGTCGGCCATCTGTCGTGTCTGAACAACTGCCACCCCAAGTCGCGCACCGACGCTGGCAGCCGCTGCTCGAGCAATGGGTGTTGATCTCACCAGCCTCATCCAACCGTCCGTGGTCCGGCGCGGTAACGGCATTTACCGGTTCCGATCAACCGGCCCACGATCCCGAATGCTATTTGTGCCCCGGTGTCGAGCGCGCCAGTGGTGCGACCAATCCCGACTACACCGCCCCGTGGGCGTTCGACAACGACTTTCCGTCACTCGGCGGCAACGAAAACCACGCGATAGACCAGCAGGAGCCACTGGCTACCCGGGCACCTGGCGGTGGCGTGTGCAGAGTGTTGTGCTGGTCTGCCACGCATAACACCACCCTGGCCGAATTGCCAGCCGACCAGATGCAACAGGTCACCCGGTTGTGGCAGCACGAATATCAAACACTCGCGGCGCGACCCGAGATTCAAAACGTGCTGATCTTTGAAAACAAGGGTATCGAGACCGGCGTGTCAAACCTGCACCCGCACGGCCAGATCTATGCCACGGTGTTCGTTACCGATACCGCTTTGCGGCTGCGCCGCGCACAACACCAGTACCGATTGCAGCACAACGCACCGCTGTTGCAACAGATGATTCGGCGCCCTGAATATCAGCGCGATCTGCTGCTGGAGAAAGGCGAACACTTCATCACCTTCGTGCCTTTTGCCGCGCGCTTTGCGTACGAAAGCTGGATTGTGCCGCTGCGCCATGTACCAAGTATCGCCGAGTTGACCTCTGCCGAGCTTGACGAACTGGCAGCGATGCATCAGCGCCAGGCGCAACGCTACGACCAACTGTTCAGAAGGCCGAGCCCGAATGTCACGCTGCTGCACAATGCGCCCTGCGATAACGACGAGGCGAATGCCGACTGGTGCTTTCACATCGCCATGCAGCCACCCCTTCGCGACGCTGACAAACTTAAATATCTGGCCGGATTCGAATCGGGGAGTGGCAATATTGTCAATCCGGTCGCGCCCGAGGCCGCTGCCGCCGCAATGCGCGCCTGCAGCACACAATCCGCAACCTGCAGACAAGCGCAGTCGTGATGTTTGCCTTATGCTGCAGGTCGCTGATCAGGAACCTGGCAGGTAAACACCTGCCATTACCGAGAGATCGCTCTCACACGATTACCCACGCACTCACTGGAGAACGCAACAGATGAAACAAACCTTCGTAAAACTGGCGCTGGCGACAGCACTGGGTGGCATGATGTCAGCCGCGGCTGTAGCCAGCGAGTTGGTTGTCACCTTTGACGATCTTAATCCGAATGAAAAAACAGCCTACGAGGCAGTAATTGAAGCATTCAAGGCGGCCAACCCGGATATAACTGTCACGTCGAACAACGGCGATCGCGAGGCTCACAAAAGCACTATTCGCAATGCGCTGCAAAACGATGCGCCCGACGTTATCACCTGGTACCCGGGCAATCGCATGGGGCCGTTCGTTGACGCTGGCCTGTTCATGGATATCTCTGATCTATGGTCATCCGATCCCAACCTGTCGGCAAAATTCAACGCCATCAAACCGACTATGTCACGTGATGGCAAGCAATGGGGTGTACCCTATTCGTACTATCAGTGGGGCGTCTACTACCGCAAGGATATCTACGACAAGCTAAGCCTGTCCGAACCCAAAACATGGGACGAACTGCTGGGCAATTGCGACGCCCTGACCGAAGCCGGCGTTACTCCGTTCACCATCGGCACCAAGAATCCCTGGACTGCAGCCGGTGTATTTGACTACCTGAATCTCCGGACGAACGGTTACGATGTTCACAACGACTTGACTGCCGGTAAAATCAAGTACTCCGACGATCGAATTCGCGCCACTTTTGACAACTGGAAAGAAATGCTCGATCGTTGCTCGTTCGTCAAAACGCATGCGACTATGTCGTATCAGGATGCTGTTGCACCGTTTGCAAACGGCGACGCAGCGATGTACGTAATGGGCAATTTTTCGGTTGGCCAGTACAGGACCGCCGGCCTGACCGACGAGCAAATCGATTTCTTCCAGTTCCCGGAAATCACCGCCGGCCTGCCGCGCGCTGAAGAGGCACCTGCTGATGCATTCTTTATTCCAGTCAAGGCAAAGAACGTGGAAAATGCAAAGAAGTTTCTTTCATTCATCGCTACACCTGAGATTCAAAGCCAATGGACGAAGGCAATTGGCACGTTGCCACCAAATTCCGACGCCGAAATCAACACTGCCGACAAGTTCATCGTTGAGGGCATGGCTACACTATCGACTGCTGTCGGCATTGCACAGTTCTACGATCGTGACGCCCCTGCCGCCATGGCCAAAGCCGGCATGGAAGGCTTTCAGAAATTCATGCTCGATCCTTCCTCACTGGACGAAGTGCTGGAAAACCTGGATAAGGTTCAGGCCGAAGTCTACAAATAGTGCCTGCGGCGCCGGCCAGTATTCGCTGGTCGGTGCCCTTTAGTTTTCACCCCGCTACGCGCCGCCGCCCACTGCCCAGGGAGAGTTGAATGACGAGCAGTGCCCACAACGCCGAGAGATTTGCCACCTCCACCCGGCGCGTCGGTATCTCAAGCATTGTAGTGGCAGCCTGCACCATTGCCCTGCTCTATATCATCAGCACCTCGCTGATACAGGATCTGTTCGGCTTTACCCGGCAGATCGAGGCGCGCGTGCCCACTTTCCTTATTCGCATGGCGCTGTTGCTTACTGCCATCGTCGCGGCGTTCTATCTGATCACCGGGCTGTCTTTCTACAAACGCAACAAGGTAGCCGTAGCACCCTGGCTTTTTCTGGCCATTGGACTGGTATTTTTTCTGCTCTATGTGATCGTGCCAATCTTTCAGTCAATCTCGTATTCGTTTACGAAATGGGATGGACTGTACGACATCAACGGTGTCTGGACCGGTGAATGGGTCGGCCTGCACAACTATCGGATACTGCTCGACGATCCGAACTTTTATACCTCGCTGAAAAACAATTTATTGTGGCTGCTGCTGTTTATGCTGGCCGTGCCGATCGGGCTATTCATCGCGCTGTTTCTAAACCAGACCGTACGCGGGATTCGAATTTACAAATCGCTTTTTTTCTTTCCGTTTGTGATCTCACAAGTAGTGGTGGGGTTAATCTTCGCCTGGGCCTATAACCCCGAATTCGGCTTGCTCAGCAAGATCTGGGGCTGGTTCTTCTGCGAGACAAAAGTCAATATCGTCGGCAATCTCACGCGCGTCTGCTCGGTTGATCCGCCATCGATTCTCGGCGATGAAACCATGGCCACCTACGGCATTATCGCCGCCGGTCTCTGGCCGCAGATCGCCTACTGTATGATTTTGTATCTCACCGGCCTTAACAATGTTTCATCGGATCAAATCGAAGCCGGACGACTGGATGGCGCCAAGGGCTGGAAAATGCTCTGGTATGTGGTTTTGCCGCAACTCAAACCAGCCACTTTCATCGCCATCGTCGTCACCGTCATCGGTGCACTGCGCTCCTTCGACATGATCGCCACCATGACGCAAGGTGGCCCGTTTGGCTCGACCAATGTACTGGCCTACTACATGTACGATCAGGCCGTCGGCGAAGGGGTCGGCCGCTATGGCTATGGTTCGGCCATTGCCACGGTGCTGTTTCTGATCATGCTGGTCTACATCAGCTATTTCCTGTGGCGCATGTATCTGGATGAGAGGGAGGCCGGCTGATGTTTCCAAAACCCGTCAAGGAACGCTCTGCAGGCTTTCGTCTAGCCTATAAACTATCGCTGCCCATCGCTTTATTCCTGTGGCTGCTGCCGCTACTCGCGATTTTCATGACATCGATCCGGCCGGCATCCGACATCGTCACGGGCAACGTGTTCGGCATCCCCAGCTCCTTTCAACTATTCCAGAACTACGGTGAAGTGTTCGCCAAAACCGATGCGCTGAAATATTTGATCAATACACTATTGATCGCATTGCCCACGATGATAATCTCGGTGGCACTGGCCTGCCTGACCGGCTACGCGCTGGCGATCTACAAATTCAGGTGGGCGCTGCCGTTATTTTTCCTGTTCGTCGCCGGTAACTTTGTACCATTCCAGATTCTAATGCTGCCAGTGGTCGATATGTCGAGCCGACTGGAAATCATCAACACGGTGCCGGGCCTGGTGATGTTTCACGCTGCCTTTCAGACCGGCTTTTGCACCCTGTTTATGCGCAACTTCATCAAAGCGTTGCCGTTCGAGTTAATCGAATCGGCACGACTCGAAGGCGTCGATGAATTTAGAATCTTCTGGCATCTGGTGCTGCCACTGGTGAAACCAGCCATCGCCGCGCTGTGCGTGTTAATCTTCACGTTTATCTGGAACGACTTCTTCTGGGCCACCGTGCTGATTCAGGATTCAGCAAGCCTGCCCATCACCGTTGGCGTGCGCACGCTCAATGGAGAGTTCGTGCAGCAGTGGCATCTGGTGTCAGCCGCCTCGCTGTTGGCCGCCGTGCCACCGGTACTGATGTTTTTCGCTATGCAGAAACACTTTATTGCCGGACTGACGCTGGGCGCGACGAAGGGATAGAAAAACGTATCATGATCAAGCATCAGCCTGACACTAACCCGTTTGGCTGCATTGAGCCTCACCGCCGCGCGGCTACTGATGATGTCATGCTATCCCGGACTTCCGACCGGGAGGCTGACACACAAACCAGGATCAACTGACGCCTGATTGCAGGGCGCCGGTGCGTGCTAACTTGCCGCAGCACGAGCACGACTCACCCCCTCACAAAACGATCGACCTCCCCCGACCGGGGGATTACCCCCTTTTGCAGTTACGTTAGCCTTGACCCGAGCTCCGTCATGCGACGTAGGCGATGAGCTCATTATCCGCATTTAACCGCAGACAGGAGGCGAGCGCTGACGCGCTGCTCAGCGAACAAACGATATGAAGCAATCCACCCCTCTCAACAGCCAACTGATCAGACAGTGGGCGATTCCCTTACTGGGCATTTTCCTGGTTACCGCTTGTTCTTCCGGTAGCGATTCTGAAACCATCGGACAGGATCAGGAAGCCGCGCCCGACAGTCCATTCTTTGAAGATTTCAGACAGCCACTGACACAAATTGAGTTGCAGGATCGCACATCCGACGTCGCAACAGCCAATTTCGACCTGGCCAATGACGGCGTCACCATCACTGTCGACAGCACTGGCGATAGCCGAGAACGCGGCCGAATCACACCACGTGGCAGATTCGATTCATACTCGACTGTGGCGTCCATTCAGCCAGGCAGTGTTGCCAGCGGCGAAGGTAGGGTCAGGGCGCTGATCTTCGCCTACCTGTACAACGACACCACCGCCACTCCGGAGCCGGGTGACGGCGATTGCTTTGCCGGGGATGTCGGCACGCAGTTGATTCTGGAGCAAAATGCAGATGGTGAGCTGTCCTTCATTTTGAATGCTTTTCGCGAAACGCAATCAGAGTGCGGCCTGGCTGAAGAGCCCCCCATCTTCGATGGCGAGAGTTTTGTTCGGCTCGACCGGCAAGCAGAAGTGGGTGTGAGCTATCAACTCGGCATGGCAATTGATCGCGCCAACAAAATTCTTACTTTGAGTATCGACGACGAAGATTTAACCTACAACCTGACCACCGATGTATTCGAGGCTGGCATCCAGTTTTCCACCTTCGAGGCACGCATCGAACGCGGACCCGGTACAGCTATCGTGCGCTTTGATGACGTAACCGTAGATGGCCAGCGCGCAGATCTGAACGATCTGGATCGGCTCGAACGCTTTAGCTTCTGGGACGCCGGGGATCCGGGCACCAGCATCACCTATCCCGATGGCGAAATCAGGCTCGAATCGGCTGCCGACAGCAACAGCCGAGGACAAAACCGACTGGCAGTCACCGGCCTGACTACGCGCTATGCCAGTGCGCAGATGCGGCTGTCATCAGAGAGCATGGCGTCTGGCGGTGGCGAAGCGCGCGCCAGAGTGGCAGGCTCTATGTACTACGCCAGCGAAACACCGGGCGATGACAGCTCTCTTAACCAGGTCTTTGCCACAACGGAAATTCGTTTGCTGGAAAGCGGCGCTACCGAAGCCCGATATTGTGCCTTTCAGTCGCTTGACGATACTTTTTCTGAAAGTATTTCGCTGATCAACCCAGACAATGAATCCGGGTGCAACACCTTTGCTTTGACACCGGTTCTGGACCAGAACTACACCATCGCCACTTGGATGGATGATGCGAACCAACGCATTGTCTTCTCGATCGACGATGAAGTGCACTTTCACAATGTCGAGGGCCCGATTTCCATTGGCGATGACTTGTTTTCAATGCGCATAGCGTCACGGGCGACAGGTGAAGGCTCAAAGGCTGTAGTATTTGCCAACAGCCTCGCGTCCGATCCTTCGGTCGCACAGTAAACTGTTACCGAGGCTGTCGAGACAATGCACTTGTCGCTACATTCATTGTAGCGACACCCTTAGGTTTAGCGGTACAGGGCCAACGCGGCCCTGTACTGATTAAGCAATCGCTTGTTCAATCGCAAGTATTAGTCGACATCCTGTCGCGCTTGACTCTCATCATCGATCAACTCAACCAACTGCTCCACCGATAGCCTGGAACCACTGTCGGTCCCTTCCAGCAACGCATTGGCAAGATCGCGTTTCTGTGCGTGCAGATCGACGATTTTTTCCTCGATGGTGTCTCTCACCACCAGTCGATAGATCGTCACCGGGCGTTTTTGCCCCATGCGATAGGCGCGATCTGACGCCTGGTCTTCGACTGCCGGATTCCACCATGGATCCATATGAATCACGTAGTCGGCCGCGGTCAAGTTAAGACCACTGCCACCGGCCTTAAGACTAATCAGAAAGAGCTCACCCTCGCCTGCCTGAAAATCATCGACCGCCTTTTTGCGATGTTTGACGCTGGTGGCACCATCCAGATACTGATAGCTGATCCGCCTGGCATCCAGGTATTCGCGTATCAAAGCCAGGTGCCCGACAAACTGACTAAACACCAGACAGCGATGGCCGTTGTGGCGCAACTCTTCAACAATTTTTGCAAACGCGTTTAACTTGGCGCTGTCACACGGCGGGGTGTCGGTGACGAGCTTCGGATGGCAACTGGCTTGACGCAGGGTGGTAATTTCAGCCAACACGCGAAAACGCTGCTCTGAATCCAGCCCCGACAACTCGCTGATTCTGGATAGTGCCTGTTTGCGCAAGCCCTCGTAGAAAGCGCGCTGTTGCTCGTCGAATTCGACCAGGTGCGTGATCTCTGTGCGCGGCGGCAGCTCGGTCAGCACCTCGCGTTTCAGGCGACGCAGGATGAAAGGGCGAATCAGTGACTTCAATCGATCACGAGCGCATTCATCTTCACGCAGTTCGATCGGGTGAGCGTAGCGTTCTTTGAATGTCTGGCTGGAACCGAGTAATCCGGGATTGATGAATCGGAAAAGGTTCCACAGTTCACCCAGATGATTTTCAATCGGCGTGCCGGTGGCAATCATTCGAAACCGCCCCTGCAGGGCCATCATCGCCTGTGAGCGACGGGTGCCCGGATTCTTGAACGACTGCGCCTCGTCGGCAATGATGGTTTGCCATTGCATCTCGCGCAGCATCTCTATTTCGTTTTGCAACACGCCATAACTACAGACGAACAGATCATGGGGTTTGGCGTTGCGCAGTTTGCGTGCCCGGTTGCCATCGCCGAGCCAGATCAAGCGGAGCGACGGGGCGAATTTAGCCGCCTCGGCCAGCCAGTTGCCACAGACCGATGTCGGCGCGACCACCAGCGTTGGCCCTCCATCTGCTCGCTGCAGGATCAGCGACAGGCTCTGCATGGTTTTGCCAAGCCCCATATCATCCGCAAGACAGGCCCCCGCGCCCCAGTGCGCCAACCGGGTCATCCACCGATAGCCCTGCAATTGATAGTCGCGCAGTTGCGCCTGCAATGCAGCGGGTGGCTCTGGCATCAACGACTCTGCCTCGCGCAGTCGTTCCAGTTGTTCATTCCAGCTATCATCGTCGCGCAGCACCATGCCGCGCGAGGCCTCGACCAGCACCGGCACCGAATGCTCATGCGCCGGGCCATCGGCACTGGCTGCCCGCAGCATCTCCAATTGTTGTTTCAGGCGTCGGCTGAGCTGCAGAATCTTGCCGTCGTCGAGCTGAATGAACCGACCCTTCGCCTGATCCAGCGAGGCCAGCAATTTCTTTAAATTAACCCGCGTCGCATCAAACGCATCATCTGCCGATGTGAGCAGCGACGTCACATGCGAACCACCGTATTGATCAGATTCGAGCTTCAACTCACCCGCCACATCGATACCGTTACGCTGTGAGCTGAACTGAATGTGCATTTGATCGGTATCGATGATCGTGCTCATCGCGATACGCTCGCTGGCCGGCCAGAGCAAATCAATCTCGTCTTCCCTGTCCTGCAAGGCAGCCAGCAGCTCCAGCGCACTCTCGGCATCTGCAATCGTCCACTGCCACTGATCGGACTGGACAGGCAGAGGCAATTGTTGAATGATCGCTTGCGCCTGGCCTTGCTCGAGTGGCAGATCACGCACCGTGTTGCGCGCGCGACCGGCGATGGTGGTATAGAGCGCCGGCTTGCCCTGCCCCGGTACGACACAGGGGCCGTTTGCACCCAGTGGATAGATACAACAGGTCACATCCAGGCCCTGCTCCAGCGGACGCAACTGGAACGATACTTTGGTGTCAGCTACCACGGTGCTGGTATCCACGGCACTGACATCGGAGTGCACTTCCAGAAGGCTCGCCATCGAACGCAACGATTCGAGGACAGAATCTGCCGCATCCAACGGTACGTTCAACCCGCGAAAACCAAGCGCCTGTGCAATGTCGAGCTGCCCCTCACTAAAGTGTTCGATAGACAAGGTGCCGGATTCTGTCCAGTAACAGTGAAAATCACTGCTTGACTTAACAGCCGCATCAGGAAATGGTGCCATAGACAGTGTAATTTCCTGCAGACTGTCATCGCGCACCACCTGTAGTGTCGGCACAACCTTGCGCACTGTCACCGCCAGGCTCGGTGCATCCTCCAGGTCAGGATCTTCGCGAAACAATCGCGGGTGGCGCAGAATCAGCTCGAGCGACTCGACCGTCGTAATCTCGAAAAACTTTTCATAATAGAGGGCATGGTTGTCTTGCAGACAATTGCGCAGGTGCGCGCAGATTTTTAAATCATCGCCGCACAGAAAATCCAGTGTCCCGCACTCGTCCAGCAAGAGCTTCAGCGGAAATAATCGACTCGCACCCCAATGTTTGTCGCGACGCAGACGCTGCTCGCGGGGTTCCAGACGGATCCGGTCACCGCGTGCCGACAGCCACCAGGACACACGCCTGGCGCCAGCGGCGGGCTGGGCATCGTCGCGCATTCGCGTGTGGCGATGGACGGTCAGGCTAAGTGCCTCAAGGTCCGCCTGCCAGTCATCTGCCTGTTGGCAGATATTCAGCAACCAGCCACTGGAGCGCAGTTGCGGCAAAAATTCTTCGCTGGCGCGGTGCAGACCCTGGGCCGAGAGCAGCGTCAGCCCCTCGTCGACATACCAGTGCAGGCCCAGATCAGAGGCGCGTTCGACATGGCTTGCCAGTCGCGCCACCAGGTGCTCGTCCGGTGGCTCGCCGAGCCAGTGCCGACACAAATTCAAAAACAGATCAAGCCAGGCGCTGGCATCGACGTGCAGGCCGCCAAGCCAGAATGTCTGCTCAATTTTGCGCTGGCCTGCCAACACGCGCACGTAGTCGGCGAGCACACGCAGCACCGGCATGAAGCAATCACCGCGATATTGCGCCTGATACTCGTCAGACAGATTGCCCAGCTGACTGATCAGCTTGTCCAGCGCACGCCTGTCGTCGGCGCTGTAGCCATCTGCGACCCGGCCACCCAGCTGCTGCGTGGTCCGCTGAATCAGCGCCAGCGCGTGGACCGCCGACACCAATCCACGTGGCAGGTGCTGCGTGGACGATAGCGACCCGTCGCTTGCGCCACGGGCCGCACTAAAAAGATCGATGGACTGCTGCGGGTGATGAGTAAAGAGTGCGACGGCACTGCGCGCAGCCAGTGCTTCCGGGCAGTCGCTGTGCGCAAGCCAGGCGTCCTTCTCGGCCAGTCGAGAGGGCTCGGTGTCGCCGCACAACAGTGCCAATTGCAAACCGGCTGCCAGCGCCTGCCAGTCAGCCCGAGACGGCCCGGTTTGCGCTACATCGGAGAAATTGAGGTGTTTTTCCAACAGGGCCGAGTAATCTGCCGCCAGCCAGTCCTGGTACTGCAAATCGAACAGAGGATCAAACCCCACAGCGGCTGCCAGCAGAACGCTGCCAGAGCTGGCCCCGGATGTCGCAGATGGCGCGATTCGGGTCTTTTGAGGCGCGTCCAATACATCGTCGAATTGATACTGATCCAACACGTGGTGCGAGGGTTCCGTGGCTGTCGGGGCGGCTATCTTAGCGCCGACCACCTGATCAACGGGTAGCCAATTTAGCCAGATTGCGGCTCTGTCACTGCACCCGCAATCGGCTACCACGATTCGATTTTACCGTTCATTACATCGCGCACAATCGCGCCGGCCCCGGCAGTAATCGGCTGGCCGTTAAACGTAAAAATGCCAATTCCAACGCACCGCCGCTTAACAGCCGCAACCGACAAACGTTCCAGCGCCGTGTTTGTGCACCATCGCACAATCCGCTGACTGGCGGCGTTTCATCAGCATCCGATTGTACAAAACGGAAAATCTGCCGATTACGAACGGACTGCTGCGCGAACAGCAGGCTGACCCCAATAGACAGAAACAGACACAACATCAGCGTGCGAGAAAGCATCCATACCGACCAAAGTGACAGGCGTGCCCATGGCAAGCGCTACGGCCTGTCGCTTTGTGCTTCGCACCGGAGAAAAATTCTCTCGCGCCTGTTCGCCGTGCTGCTCTGCGCAACTGCTGGCTGCAGCAGCGAACCTGGCGGCGGCGGTATTGGCGGCACCGGAAAGGCTGATCTACTGATCGGGGAAGGTCTGATAACAGGCGTCATTACCACTGCCGACAGCGACACCGTGAATGTAAACGGTCGCTCCTACAAAACTGACCTCGCCGATGCCGTGGTGGACAGTCAGCCCGCCAGCGTCAATGCCTTGCAAGTTGGGATGCACGTGCGGGCACGAGTTGATCACGATACGCAACGAGCACAAACGATTCAGTACCAGCCGCTGGTCAGCGGGCCGGTTGCGCAGATATCTCTACAGGACGGAACGATTATCGTCCTGGAACAAACGGTGTTGATCGATGACAGCACGCGCTTTGACGGGCTGTCTGTAGATCAAATGATGCCGACCATGATCGTCGAAGTCAGCGGTATTCGAAACAGCGACGATCAGATTATCGCCACTTACATCAGTGCGGCGGCGACCAGTATAGACTACTACACCATCGGCAAGTTTCAGAAGCTGGGAAGTGAACCGGGAACCGCGGTGCTGTCTGGCACGGTGATCGATTTCAGAGATTTCCTGCAAGCACTGCTGTTGCCGATGTTCGACTTCCTGACGCTGTTGCTAACACCCGACGCGCTGTTCAAAAGTACAGTCCAGCCTGGCACCTATTCGGTGGTCCAGGCAAACAACGGGGCCGATGGCGAGGCCAGCGGTAATGTGGAGATCTCGACGTCTGGCAATGGGGTGGCAGTCGCCACATCGACCGGTGCCAACGGCGCGAATGGACAGAATGGCATCACCATCAGCTCGCTCACGATCGTTGAGCAGCTGGAGCCTAAGGCCGGCGAGATGATCGAACTCGTCGGCACGGTTGAGGAGCTCGTAGCGCCCGATATTTTCGTTATCGACGCAAAGCGCGCAACACTCAGCGAATTGACCAATGTCGTGTCAGCCAACGGCGCCAGCATCGACGATCTGACGCTAAATGTTAACGAACGCGTTGTGGTCACTGGGCTGGTTAGCGAAGAACCAGCTGCAACTGACTCTGGATCCGATGGCGAAGTCGCCAGGAGCATCCAGGTGTTGTCCATCGAGTTGCCGGATCGACTGCCGTGACCGCAGAACTGCAATTATCCGATGACGGCGCACCGACAACACCAATGGTTCAGTGCGCTGCAAATACACTGTCGCAGCCGACCGTCCGACTGATGGCCGGTTGGCACGGCAAACGCGCGAGCGGCCTGCGACAATCGACTACCGCGCAGCCACTCCATGGCATAGACGAGCTGCGTCATGCCTAGAGCTGTCGACCGAGATACTCGCGGCGCGCTGCTGACAGCAGTATTCCGCATACAGAAAGCGCTCGCAAAATTCACCATGCAGCTCGGCATGTCGGCCGGCGAAATGAATGAGCTGGTGCGACGTGCACACGTTGAGGCGGCTGAGGAGCTGGCCAGGGCGGAGGGTGGTAAGGTTCACACCACCAAACTCTGCGCGATGACGGGGCTGTATAGAAAAGAGATCATCCGGCTTCGCAACCTGCCGCCGCTGACCTCACCATCGCTTGATGAACGCTACAACCGCACCGCACGCGTTGTCACAGGCTGGATACGCGATCCAGAGTTTCACACCAAGGCAGGAAAGCCGGCAGCACTGCCATTCCAGGGACCGGCAAGCTTTAGTGAACTGGTTCGGCGCTACAGTGGTGACAT
The DNA here is from genome assembly GCA_964573105.1 of uncultured Granulosicoccaceae bacterium. Classification (GTDB taxonomy): domain Bacteria; phylum Pseudomonadota; class Gammaproteobacteria; order Granulosicoccales; family Granulosicoccaceae; genus CAKZSB01. The sequence continues at coordinate 58,279 of CAZNIS010000018.1, read as the reverse complement.
GGCACCTATTGCGATGCAACAGGAGCTGGAGCGTCTCGGCGTCGTATCCACCACCAAGAAAGGATTGATCAGGCTGGACACATCCGGCTACCTGACCACCACGAATATCGATGCGCTGCAGATTCTCGGCACGGATACCTCTGATTTAATCGACACTATCAATCACAACGTGAATGGCGCAAAAGAGGAGCGCCGATTTCAGCGCAAAGTCAGCTATGTAAATCTCCCGCATCGCTACACAGAACCCTTCAGACAGTACGCAGCGCAGGAGAGTCAGAAGCTGCTGGAGAAACTGGACAAATGGCTCGCCAGGCACGATAAAAAAGACTCGTCGGATTCATCCAGAGGCTCAAGAATCGGACTTGGCATCTATCACTTCGAAAAACCGAGCAGCGTTCAGGATTCCGGCAAGGACGAAACCAGTGATGGTTGATCGAAGCATGCACTGGTGTCGCGAATGGATTCGAGCCAGGCTGTCGGCAGACTGCAACCGCGCCCGCATACAATCAGCCTGTCGGTGGCTGCTGTTGTGTTACGTCTTTTCGCTGAGTATGGGATGCAGCGAGCCGCCGGGTGGTGGCGGGATCGGCGGCACCGGCAAAAACGACGTGCTGTACGGTGAGGGGCTGATCGTCGGCGCGATTGAGCCGGGAGGGGAAATCAACGGCCGCACCTACGATTTCACCAATGCACGAGTGACAATGGATGGTGCAAACTCGGACTCACTGGCACTAAAAAGCGGCATGTTCGTCAGTGCCAGAGTCGATCATGAGGCATTCGTAGCCACGTCAGTGGTCTATCAACCAATGGTCACAGGTCCGGTTCAGTGGTTCGATTCCGAGACAAACACCATCACCATACTCGGCAACCAGATTACCTATTCGACTGAAACATCATTTGACAATCTCACTCCCGATGATATCTCCGCCGGCACTGTGCTTGAAATCAGTGGCAAGAGAACATCCAGCAACGCAATTGCTGCACGCTACATCGGGTTGAAATCCATGGCTGCGACCGAGCAGCCACCCTACTTTACCGTTGGCAAAGTAGAGGATGTCGATCTCGATATGGGCCAGGCGACGCTGTCAGGTGTCGTGCTGGATTTATCGAATCTGATGCAGTCTCCCATTCTGACGCCACGGAGACTGACTGACAGCTACCTTACTATCGGGCGTACGATCAGAGCACTTATCGACCCCGCCCTGTACTCGACCAGTACATCAGCGTTTAGCGTCCGGGGCCTCAGAACGGTCAACACGATCAATTTCGGCAGCGGTGAATCCATTCAGATTTCAGGGCTTGCCACGCAGATCGCCGACAACAGCATCGTGGTGGACGGCGTCAGGATAGCAATCGACTCGGAAACCGAGGGATTCACCTCGACTGGCGAAAGCCTGGATGCCTTTCGAATAATTGAAAACGAATGGATCACACTCTCCGGCATTACCCTGACCACCAGTTCAGCCGCGAACGCACTGTCAACGGATTCCGATGCAACACAAGTCAGTGCCAGTACACAGGTGTCGAGCATCAGTGACAATAGTGCAATTTACGCCATTGTGGTGATACTGCACGACAGACTATAGCGCTGCAGTGACAACACCGCTCACTGAACTCCACTAACGCGTATTGCACACGCCACTGATCTGGCTGATGTCCGCGATGCCAAAGCAGCACCGCAAGCGACATAATCGATGCAGTTTCACAAAGTAAAAACGGGAAAAGCATTACTATCAGACTATCACTAATGCCCGGCCGGTCTGATCAATATGCCATCGTCCAAATCAACCCAGTCACCTGCACCAAACGAATTCTCAGCAGATGCTTTTCATCAGCTGCACCAGCTCCAAAGCGGTTCCGCAACGGCAGCTGAACCGGGTGTAGCGTGGTTTCGCGCAACCACCCCAACAGGCGAGCTGTTTATCTCGGTGAAGACAGCCAGGTTCAGCCAACTACGAATGAATGACGCCACGCATGCACTGTTTCTCGGCCTGGCGCAGGAACAATTGACTATCCTTGAGGATTGGCTTGGCTGCCCTCTGGATCTATCACCTTGCGAGAACAATTGCGCACACCCCGAAGTGTTCACACTGTCTCGGCGAGACGATTATCAAAGCGATTTGACACTCTATCTGCCACTTTCCAGCCTGCAGGCGTTACCGATTTTTTTCGAGACAGATCTTGAAGATTCAGCTGTACAGATCACCTGGGCACTGCAAAGCCTTTGTCTCACGCTACAACACTTCGAGTTTAGCAAACGCGATTTCGCCAAATTAAACAATCAGGCGATCATACTGCTGCCATTGTCATTTTCAATGGGCTGGAACACCCATTTGCGCTCTGCCGGATCGACCACGCAACTTAAGGGAAGCATCATCAAAGCACCTTTGATGTGGATCGTCAATGAGTACGCCAACGACGGCCACCATCAAATCAAACCACGTAGAGCCAACCCGCTGGCCGGCACGATCAACGGTACCCTGACTACTGTCGTGCATATCCCAATGCAAGCGCTAATCGGATTCTCGGCGGGACAGGCCTACGACATTCTGAACGACTCTGCTCTCAATGAGGCCAGGTTGAGCCTCGACAATGGCGAATGTATTCACGGCTCGATCAAACCACTTGGCAAAGGTTTTGCCTTTCACGCCAACGCTTAAAGCCAACCGCGTAGCGAAGAGAATTACACCCGCACCCGCCGGCCATTTCAGTGATCGCAATATCGACACTGGCCTATCTAACGGTATGTCCAATGGTATGAGAACCTGATATGCGCGTCGGGGCGTATCCACTCCGCACAAACAAGGCGTGTTCACAGCCAGCAGCGAAGACCGACTTTTCACAAAATCGCTGAACAACCAGGCGATGTACGCTGGCCCTTAACATCGCGCTAGCGCAAACCAGGTGATTGGGGCAGAACCATGAGAGGAAACAAAACAGAAGCCATCCACCCTGACCAGGTGGATGACCGTACCACTTAACCTCAGCTTGTTAGAGAAGGCAGACTATTGCCCGGCGACAACCTGGCCGGGCAATAGCTACAACTTACACATTCAAGCTGTCGATACAGACCGACAATACTAGTCCATATCGCCAGAGGCGCTCTCGGCAGACTTGACGTGTTCATCGCCACCGTAGCTGCCTTTGCCAGCGCCTTCAGCCATATCAGAACCGCCAGAGCTGGAGTCGCTCATACCACCGGCCTTATCAGCCTTGCCTGCATCACCGCCGCCCTGACCCTGCTGCAATTGGCTCAGCAGCTTTTGCAGAAGCTGCAGCAGCTGTTCAAGCAACTGGATTATCTGCTGGAGCATCTTCTCAATGCCACCCATGCCCTGTGAGCCACCGGCACCTTCAGCACCACCGGCGCCCTGTGCACCGCCAGCACCTTGAGCACCACCAGCGCCCTGAGCACCACCGGCGCCTTGAGCGCCACCGGCGCCTTGAGCACCACCAGCACCTTGAGCACCACCAGCACCTTGAGCACCTTGAGCACCACCAGACGCAGCACCTTGTGCGCCCGCCAGACCACTAAGGCTGTTGATCAGCTTCTGAACGTCAGAACGTATGGATCGCAGATCACCCATCGATGCTGCAGAGCCCGCACCAGTACTGGAGCTTGAGGCGCCGTTCGCGCTCGCATTGTTAGACGCAGTTGAGCTACCGCCATCCGCCGTCGCAGACCCGCCGGTGGCGATGTTCTGGATGTTGACGGTAGCGTTGGCTGCAGCGGACGCTGCCTGGCTGATCGAAGCACCCGCTGAACCCGACATACCACTGGCCGCGATATTGCCGAAGGCACTGCCCAGGCTGGCAATCTTGCTGGCGATAGCCTGATTGTTGCCCGCAGTGGCTGCGTTAGCGGCCTGGCCATCACTCTGAGAAACCGTGGTTACGGTAGAGCCAGCGTTGGTGCCATCTTTGCCGTCAGCGCCAGCGGGCCCCTGCGGACCAGCCGGACCTTGCGCACCATCAGCACCATCCATACCGGCAGGGCCTTGCGGACCAGCTGGACCCTGCGCGCCATCGGCACCATCCATACCAGCCGGACCCTGCGGACCAGCAGGACCTTGCGCACCATCGGCACCATCCATACCAGCCGGACCTTGCGGACCAGCGGGTCCAGCAGGGCCTTGAGGACCTGCAGGACCTTGTGCACCGTCTGCTCCGTCCTTACCAGCCGGGCCTTGCGGACCTGCAGGACCCTGAGGACCTGCTGGGCCAGCAGGTCCCTGCGCACCATCAGCACCATCCTTACCGTCGGCGCCTGCAGGGCCCTGGAATGCCGCCTTCAGCTCGGCGCGATCTGCCTTGCCGTTGCCGTTGGAATCAAAACCCTCTCTGGCAAAAACATCATCAAAGCTTGCGCCATCTTTGCCATCTTTACCGTCAGCACCATCTTTACCAGCTGGTCCCTGCGCACCTGTTGCGCCCTTCTCACCTTGAGGGCCCTGAGCGCCAGTGGCACCTTTTTCACCCTGCGGACCCTGGGCACCAGTTGCACCAGTAGCACCTTTCTCGCCCTGTGGACCCTGGGCACCAGTTGCACCAGTAGTACCTTTCTCGCCTTGCGGACCTTGAGCACCGGTCTCGCCTTGCGGACCCTGCGCACCAGTATAGCCGCGAGGACCTTGCTCACCAGCCGGACCCTGCGCGCCCGTGGCACCCTTTTCACCTTGTGGGCCTTGCGCACCCGTATAACCACGAGGGCCCTGCGCACCAGCAGGTCCTTGAGGTCCCTGCTCTCCAGCTGGACCTTGCGGACCCGCGTAGCCGCGAGGTCCTTGTTGACCCGCCAGCCCCTGAGGACCTTGTTCACCTGCAGGACCCTGCGGGCCTGTGTAACCGCGCGGACCCTGCTCTCCAGCTGGACCCTGCGGACCAACAGTCGCCGCTTGCGAATCTTGCGCCTTTTGAGCTTGCCGAACTGCATTTGCCGAATTCTGGCTGCCGTATGCACCTACTCTAGACAATTTCAACACTCCTAATCGTGTTTAAGAAAATAGTTTCCCGGATGATTAACCAACCGAGCTCACTTGGCACCAACACAAAGACATAACAAGCCGACGCGTGCGGTACCAAACCGTTTGCTATGCAACCCGGAAAAACGGTTAAAACCGACAACCATTTTTCCACCAGGAGGCGATACTGTTCGAAACTGATTCGAGTGCTCTGTGTCTTCGAAAAACCCTGCGACCAGTGAGCCATACATAAAAACCAAAACGAAAAAAAAGTCTTTTTTCGTCTGCAGATAAATCGAATCGTACAAACAGCCGTTCTCATCCAGCATTTCCAGACAATTGCACAACTGGCACGAGGATTAGACCAGATCAACTAAACGCGTTAAATACCGAATCACACTATAAGTAGAGATGCTTACGACAGATCCGTTCAACCGATGTGTTACACCTTATATAATGATCAAACAGGCAGTTTTCTGATTCCTATGCCTCACCAATCGTGTCGTTCACCAAAGTACAAGCAAATCTTTTTGGTTAAGCCGAAATCCTGATGATAACGCAATCGGAAATTTGGACGTCAACGCGTATCCGCGCCGAAAGTTTCGCCGTTGAAGGCAGGTGTTTTGTAGGAGATTTTTCCGGGCTATTGAAAGCACCTCTCAAACACAACTACGACCGACTTTTAATTGACTCAATCAAACAATCCAGCGAATTGTAAGTAGCAATACTTATAGTGTCATTGGGTATATACGAGAGCACTGAACTGAGGTGCAATACACGCAGCGCAAGAGCCGCTGGTACGAATAGCTTTTCGATTTTTACAACCCTGTTTTATTCACACACGAGGATTTATAGATGTCCGAAGCAGCAATGGGAAATAACCTTCCTTCTCAAATTTACTTTATTCAAAACAACATCTCACAAAATACCGGCGGCGCTCAAAACCAGTCCGCCAGCACGATGGAAGCAAACGCCAAAGAACTGTTTAGTCAGTACGGCGTCAACAACGTATTGCAAGCAGTAACCAACGCTGCCGCCGAATACCTCAAAAACGCGCTGAATGAACTGGTTGAAAACATGGACATGCCAGCGTTCATGAAAGAAGACGCCAAAGGTGCGATTGATCAAGCCCTGAATGGGAAGAATTCAATGGTGCCTGCATCACTCCAACAGGACACTAATCAAGCCATCAAAGGTGGCAGCGAACAGTCCGGTGACGACATTATGTCCGGGATCATGAAAATGGTTCAGGAGGCGATGCGAGAAGAAACCGAATCTGCAAGCAGCTCAGGTAGTGGTGGCCGTGCCAGCAAGGGCGGTGGAAACTGGCTCGCGGTACTGGCACGAGCACTGGGGTCAACTGCTGGAGAGCATCTGAAGAAGATGGTAGAGCTCGGCGAGAAAATGGGTGGACTCGACAGCAAGGAAAACCCGGAAGAGTTCGCTCAAATCCAGGCTGACTTCCAGGCTGAAGCGCAAATCTTCAAGATGTTCCAGGAAGCTATAGGCACCATGATCAAGAGCATCGGCGAGGGAATGTCTTCGGTCGCTCGTAAGCAGTAGCGGTCACAAACGTTGTGCCGACAGGGTCACACTGTCGGCACAATGCAAACACCGCAACGTCGTATCTTTTTCCTGATTAACTGCGCCGTAACCTCTTTCACCGCCACTAGCGCGCATACAACCATCTTGCCGTAACGGTACGATCCGCGTACCAAAAATACAGCCCACCCCAAAAAACCACAGGGACAACGCTAACGCATTGAATTCTGGCGCTATTCACGTTGGCCATGATATCCAGGGTGAGAGTTTAATAAATTGGTTACTTTAAAACGATTATCGTCCAGTCCAGAGTATACGCAGGACAGATGACAAGGTAACGAACCGACAAATGGGACACCACTACTAACTACACACCAGGAAACGCCGACAACCAGGCCGGCGAACTTCAGAAGATTGATACTTTCGCCTGGGTCGAAACAGTCTAACCTCGGCGGACAGCTGTGCGCTTAGTCTCGTAGAATTTCTCATCCCGCAGTTTAATACTGGCAGGATCAATACCTCTAACATACAGTGAAGACACAGGTGCGACAAAATTACCCCGCATTACGTAACTACGTTTCATTGCGATTCGGTCGATAGCGAGGATAAACGTATAGCGGTTTCCCTGCTCTGTCGTCCCCTCTTTAAGCACCGTATTCAATAGTACGCCACGACCACTATTGGTGTTGACCCGCTCTATGGTGTAGCCAAACGCGACCAGCGACTCGCGCAGCGTCTTGTCAAACGCTGACCGATCACCCGGCAACCGAATATTCACACGACTCGGGTGGAATTGTTCTATTTGCATTAGCGCATCCACCAGATCTCGTGCTACGAGCTTATCCGGCTGCGAGACAGATCGACCAATTGCCCTGTTTTGACCGGATGCCAATAAACGATCCGCGGACTGATTAACTTTTGCCGGGGTTACAAGCTGTTGTTCGACCGCATCGTTAGAAAAACGAAGATCCTTGAGCGGCTGAGTGGTACAGCCAGCGCTGAGCCCGATAGATGACACCATGATAAGGGCGCTGATTAGTCGCCCTCTTTTTACATTTCCAAACGTACTTTCACATACCGAGTTATTCATTTTTAGACCATACAGGAGACACTATTGTTGTAGGCAATTTTACTGCTTATATGAATGATATTTGTACACATGCAACACAAAATATGGCATAATTTCGTACAGATTTTGCACTACTGTTCAGCTAGCGACTAAATCTCTCAAACACTGTTTCGCAGCTGGCACATATAGCCTTTTTTTGGAATCTTGTTACTGTGCATGCGCCTCAAAAAATTCAATCCAGCGGCTTTTACACCGCCCAGGTGAAAAGAGGCTGACGTCGATGGTACTGGAACGTTTATCACATACCAGCACCCATCGTCCTGAGCGTGAAAACAAGTATGCGGGCAAAAACCTCTATGCGTCGTTAGAAAGCGCTGGACAACAATTCGAGTGGTTTGCCCAGGACGACTTTTCAAACTCTGGCAAAATCAGCTCATCTCAACTCGAATCTCGCAACCTGTCGGTAGATCAATGGGTAGATTTGATCGTCGGCAATTTGTCTGATTCGCCATCGTGACAACCGCATCTTCAGCAGGCCTTTCCAACAAAACAGATTGGCATAAAACTGCCAGGCTTCTGCTGTCGAGTTTTGTCAGCCTGGACAGTATTGACGATCGAGTACGGATACTGGACAAACTCTGCAGCCGTCTGGACGGAGGACTTTATCCCGCCTTTTTACATATCCTCTATGTCATTGAACAATCGGCTGACGACTATTGCAAAAAACTGGTTTCAGATACTTTTTACTTTGCCATTACCTCGGGTCGGTTGCCGGCAGGAAAGGTCCCGGCCTGGGGTGCAGGGGAAACAATCGGCGATAGCAGTTACGGCCATGTGCGCAGGCTTGGGCCCGTCGAGTTCACCTGTGCCTGGTATGCACAACCGGGCGGACTCCCACCATTACAGGCCGATAGCTTCAAAACGATTGCCAGCAGCCTGATTAGACTGTTTTCGATCAACGATAATACCCATTCACTGTATTGCCAAAAAATTATTGCCGATTCCAACGACACCATCAGCGGAACCTTGTCTGCCAATACTCGACAAGCGTTATCTGATCTTGCCCATCGCTGGGCAAGCTCTGAAGAACCGGAAAAACTCATCGGCGAATTTATTGTACAGACACAAAGCGTATCTACCCTCCGATCGATTACCAGCAATCCATTCAGCTAGGCGCCTGTAGCCTTATCGACAGTTATCGATTTGATAGTCGTTTCATACTGTCATTGCTGTTTTAACTGCCACCCAATACCGCTTTTAGCAATGCATCCAGCCCCGTCCGATGAGAGTCGATTTGAGTAATCAGCAGATCTGCCAAGGTCGGTATCAATAGGGCCACCATCAACAGCGCGACCAGACCCTTCAATGCCAACGATATAAAGAGTATGTCCAGGCGACGAGAAAATCGATTCACGATTCCCATTGACAGATCTACGATAAAAATCACGACGATAACCGGTGACGCCAGCATAAACACCAGCGTCACAAATCGACTGAACTCTCGTTCAAACAAAATGACTGCAGCCTGCTCCAAATTCGGCAGCGTTTTCGCGACCGGCCATAATACATAACTCTCCAGTACAGCGGTGGTCAAAAACAACAAGCCACCGGCGGCGAGAAAGAGATAATTGACCCAACGACCAATAAAGTCACCAAGCAAAGTGACATCATGACCTGAAATCGGATCGTATATCATCGCCATGGATGCACCGATCTGCGTATCGATGATGACACCGGCCGCCTCAAAGGCCCAAAGGAATATGCCAAAGAAAAAGCCGATCACCAATCCAATGAACAATTCCTTGGCAAATAGCATCAACCAGTCCATCGCGGTATATGCCACGGTGTCAAGCGCTGGCTGCACAGCCACAACAATCAGCGCGATAGCGACGAAGATCGAATTTCTAATCAGTGCCGGAATGATCTCATCAGAAAACAGCGGCAGTACCAGAAATGCAACAGCCACCCGCGATGTGGCAACAGCCAGTCCAATAATTTGCGTGGCAAACGCATCGAGCAGATCTGCGTTTTCCATCTGACGTCACACAGCTATTGAGCTATAGACTGCAACCATTGCGACGGTTACATTGGAAGCTGCATTGCTTAAAAACGAATAGTCTTGCAACATTTTTCAGCCTGCGACCATCGATGGGAAATCACTGAATATTCTATCGGTATACTGGAACAGCGTCGCCCCCATCAGCGACGCCGTGACAAAGATCGTCAGTACGATGGCAAAAAATTTAACCGCAAACTGGAAGGTCTGCTCCTGCAGTTGCGTTGCCGCCTGAACGAAAGCCACCAAAAGACCAATCGTCGCGGCTGCCAGCACTGGAGGCGCCGCAAGAATAAGCACAAGCCATAGCGCCTGCTGTGTCAATTGAATTATGTCTGCGGTTAGCATATTAGAAGTACGATAGGACGAGGCCGTGAGCGAGCTTCGCCCACCCTTCTACCAGGACAAACAACAACAACTTGAAAGGCAGCGAAACCAGCGTGGGCGACAGCATCATCATGCCAAGGGCCATCAGTATGTTTGACACCACCAGATCAATGATGATGAAAGGCAGAAATATCAAAAACCCGATTTGAAAGGCCTCGGTCAACTCGCTGATCGTGAAGGCCGGTATTAACACGATAAAATGATCGGCACCGACTGATTCAGCATCCTTTCCCTGCGAATGGTTCATCTTTGCGATCGTTGACTGGAAAAATGATCGCTCCAGATCGTCGGAGTGCTTGAGCAAAAAGTCTCGTACCGGCTCCTTGGCCACATCACTGATTCGCAGTATGTCTTCGGCGGTTTGCACCGAGATATTCTCTCCCCTGACACGCTCCACCACCTGGCTGCCAACCGGATACATCACATAGATAGTCAACACCATCGCGAGGCCGTTTAGCACCAGATTGGGTGGCACTTGCTGTACACCGAGCGCGTTGCGCAACAGGCTCAGCACCACAATAATCTTGGTAAATGACGTCACCATGATCGCTACAAACGGTGCCAGCGCTACCAGTACAACCGTAAGCAACGCCGACGAGGGCGTGAAGGTAGTCATATCCATTAGAAATCCCGCCTGTATACAGCAGCGCTATCAGATGCGTTCAAATCTGTATCAATGATAAAAACCGCGCCTGCACCTACAGCCAGCAAGCTACCGCTGTAGACCTGTCCGGTGTCGATTTCCAGTCGACATCTGATTGTGTCACCACCACAATGGCTCAGCGCGAGTGAACCGTCGCCCTCACTCAACCCCGGTAACGCATCGAGGGAGAGCTGATGATCTGTCTTCAGGCACGCCTCGATATAGAAATCCTGCTCCTGCAAATCACTGGAGCAAATAGAGCGGTCAGCCGAACTGGTCGAATCCTCTGCCGTCCACGCCAGACGCTCAACGTCAAACCGCCCCATGACTTCAAAGGGCTCGCCCGCGAACAACAGGCGTGCCGTTGAATCCGTAGTGGGCAGCACCAGCAGCGCCCCGTTATCCAGTTGCAGTGCCTCTGGGGTCGACAGACGATATCGCGCCAGCTCGATTTCAACGGCCAGACTTTTCCAGCTCACCGAGATACCTGGCGTTGCGCACAGTGCCCGGTCCTGTACAGGCAGTCCCGGCAACATCGATGGCGAGCAGGTCAGGCTAACTTCTGTGTTCGCATCGTCAGTGTGGATGGTTGCCACGACAGGCAGGTTGTCAACAGTGTTCGCTGGCTCTATCCGCAGACGTTCGCCGAGCCAGCTTTCCAGCCATTCGATCTGAGTGGGTACAGCGCCCAGGTATATCGCGTGTTCTAGTGGTGACAGATCGCCTGCACTGACATCGCGAATGGCGATCGACAAACCCCATTGGCCATACCTGGAGTAGACATGGTAGCGTGCTTTACTTGTGACCTTTAAGGGCTCGCGCCGACCGCGTGGCTGACGCACCTGATCACCAGACGTGTCGCTGCCTGTTGAAACCGAGGGCCACTGTAGCGACGCCGTTGAACTCAGGACTGACGACATGTCAACACCATTTTAACCAGTTCAGAAGCGTTGCGCGTGCCGAGCTTTTTCATCAGCCGCGCACGATGCACTTCGACGGTTCTGACGCTAATGCCAAATTCGTAAGCAATCAGCTTGTTCGCCTTGCCATCGACTATGCAGTCCATTACCTCAAGCTCTCTCGGCGTCAACTTTTCAACTCGTTCAGCAAAAACGTCATTGCCGGTGTTTCCATTTCTGTCGTGCAATGCTCGTGTACCAATTGTCGCCTGTCGATCTGCGGTGAAGGCAGACTCGAGCGCGCGGCTGAGCTGATCATTCTGAAGCGGTTTTTCAAGCAGCGACACCGCTCCTTTTCGCATCGCCTCGACGGCCATTGCAACATCGGCATGCCCCGTCATATAGACGATCGGCACCTCGATCTTTTCGCGATTAATGACGTCATGGAATTCAGGTCCGGTCATGCCGGGCATCCTCACATCCAGCAGCAGGCAGGCGCAGGCAAGTTCGCTTGCCGGGGCGGCGCGCAGGGCGTTGATCGCTTTTCCGGCACAGCCAAACTCAACCGTCTGATGCCCCTCGCCGCGGAGCATCCACGCGATGGAATGTCGAAAATCATCGTTGTCATCAACGATAAATACGGTTTTTCTATTCATAGATCTTTCTCATCGTCGCCAGCTACCCGGGCTCGGAACCTGAGATGGGCCGTACAACCGGTATCATCATTGCCGGACAGCCAGAACCGGCCGTGGTGCAATTCGATAATGGATCGGCAGATGTTGAGACCGACGCCCATGCCGTTGGGCTTGTTTGACACAAACGGGCTGAACAACACTGCCTCGCGACTATTCGTCAGTCCGTGTCCACGATCGACAATATCGATTGCAATGTCGTCGTCCTCGGCCCATGCATTGACCACAATAAGCTTGTCCCCTGCCACGTTACTGCACATCGACTCGACAGCGTTGCGGAAAATATTCACCAGCACTTGCTGCAGTAAAGTCACATCGCCGTGCATCACCAGCCGGGTATCTTTGATCCTCAGTTCTACCTCAATACCTTCAGAGTCGAAAATCCAGTCGAGCAACTCGACCGTATCCTCGAGCAACCGCGGCACCATGCACTCGACGATGGTGGGCCTGCGCGATTGCGTGAAGTCACGTATTCTGTTGAGTATGTCGGCTGCAAACTGCGCCTGACGCTCAGCCAGTTCCAACGCGCTGAAGATATCGTCTTGCGCTTCACCATCGCTATTCAATCGCCGCTTGACACCACGCACGATGTTGACGAGCGTACCAATCGGCTGGTTGAGTTCGTGCGCGATAGTAGTCGCCATCTCTCCAACCGAAACCGAACGCGATGTATTGAAAAGCTGATCCAGATCGGCAAGGTATTGCTTGAAATAATCTTCCCGATTAACAGACTCCACCAACCGCAGCCACAAGGTCGGTGAAGGTTCGCCAGGCGTCATCGCCACGATATGAAACATGCGGCCTGAGCTGGCCCCGCTGGAGGCCTGCCATTCTCCTACTTTGCCCCAGTCACCGGGCTCCGCCGGAATTGCCGCCCAGTCTATGTGCTCAGACAAATCCATCGCGCTCGCTAGATTACTGGCAGCGGCCAACGCCGGGTGTACAGCGGCACAACTGGCTGTGGCCCAAAGAATAGTGGCGTCAGCGCGGTCGACCATGAGCGCGTTCACATCCAACGTATCCAGCATTGACGTCAACTCCGAGGCCGCGGGTAGAGCGCCTTGCCTGCGGGCCTGAGACCTGTCGACCATTTGTCTGGAATTGCTTTTCATCGATCCAGGGTCAACTCAACGGTGACTTGACTGACAGATCGATGCCTGGCGATCGACGCCGCATTCTCTCTTCAAGCTGATGGCAGAACTGTTCCGCATCGAGAGAACTGATTGAGTTAAATCGACCGGCACTGTCCGACCAGGCCTGATCTTCATCTTCAGAAAAACCGACCAGCCACTCACCGGATTCAAGTACTTCAACCTGAATGGTCGAGACCGATTGATCGCCCGCGTGAAGCGTGATCAGCCACTTGCGGGTTTTAAACTCCCGGCTCTGAGCGATCCATTGTTTCCAGATTGTCTCGCTGATGGATTCGATGGATGCGAAGGCTGTCGCTGCCTCCGTACCAGCCACTACTGCCACGCCAGGGGCGAATTCGCTGGCATTTCGTTCAGGCGGCAGACCGACAGCGAGGGTCGGATCGGGCGCCGTTCTGCGTATCGACAGATCTACCATGCGGTCGTCGGCCTGGAGCTGGTCCGTGTTGGCATGATCTGCATCGGGCATGTGTCCGCCAACGGGCGCCTGCTCATTTTGACGCGCTTTAAGCATCTGACTAAACTCGGACGCACGCTGCTGTCGATCCTGAACGGTCAAGGATGGCGCGACACGACTGGTAGACTTTTGCTGAATTTTTACCGGGGTTGTATTTTGTTTCATGTTGTTTGCACTCGCACACTAGCGCCCGTTTAACTTGCCGGCGGTAACAAATGAAAGCGCTTCAGTGGCTTCCTCAAGGCGTGATTCAGCCAGCACGTCCTGCCTGATGATCGCCTGTTTCTGTCGCCTGGTTAACTCGTCCATTTTCGTCTCGAGCTTTCTCAATTCATGGTTGATACGTTCAAGCTCTTGCTGTTTCTCAGCCAGTTCGCCCCGCGTCATTTCCAAATAGTGTTCTTCGCGCTCCAGATCGTGCTTCACCCATCGGCGATAGCGCTCTGCGGCAACAATCACACTCGCATCGACACTGCTTGAATCCGTTGCCATCTGGGCGATGCTGTCTGCAATGTCTCTGCGCATTGAGCTCACCGTTGCAGCGCGTTCCTGTAATTCTCTCTGCGACTCCGCAACCTGCCTTTGTTGCTCGGCGATTCGCAGCCGCTGGGACTGGCGTCTCAATCGATATACCCGCAACATCTGGCCAATGCCTTCTGGCACGCGTTGCCCTGTCACTGGCCGATCGCCATCAGCTGCTCTATCGCCTGATCGAATTCAACTTTTTGTGCGGCATCCTGGCGCAGCAGACGCTCGATCGCAGTCTTAAACTGCACCGCATCATCCGATGTCTGGTCGTTGCCAGCGACGTATTCCCCCATCTGGATCAGCAGCTCTATTTCGCGATAGCGAGCCATCAACTCGCGAACGCGGTTGGCTTTATCCTTTTGAAAGCTGCTGACCAGTGAATTAAACAGCCGGCTGGTACTGGCGAGAACATCTACAGGTGGATAGTGACCGCTCTCGCCCAGTGTTCGGGACAACACGATGTGACCGTCGAGAATGGAACGCACTTCTTCGGCAATAGGATCACTGGCATCCTCATCCTCAATCAATATCGTGTAGAACGCGGTAATAGACCCGTTTTCATCATTACCGGCACGCTCAAGCAAGCGCGGCAGTTCGGCGAACACCGATGGTGGAAATCCTCTGCGCACCGGGGGCTCGCCTACAGACAATCCAATCTCTCGCAATGCTCGCGCGTAGCGGGTAACCGAGTCGATCAACAACAGCACCTTGAGACCCTGCGCCCGGAAGCCTTCGGCGATAGCAGTTGCCGACTGCGCGGCCGTCACTCGCTCCATCGCGGGACGGTCACTTGTCGATACGACCACGACCGCCCTGGCCATGCCAGCACTACCCAGATTGTCGTTGATAAATTCTCTAACCTCCCTGCCACGCTCGCCGATCATGCCGATAACAATGACGTCGGCTTCGGAGTTTCGGGCGAGCATTGACAGCACCGTCGACTTACCCCCACCCGCTGCGGCAAATATCCCCATACGCTGACCGACACCAGTGGTGAGCAACGTATCGATCGTCTTGACACCCGTTTCGAAAATTCTCTCGATGGGACGTCTGCGCAGTGCATCCGGCGCCGGCCGATCAATATCCAGCCAGCGCTCGTGATCGAACTTCCCGTGCGGGTTGTAAAGCAGGTTGCCCATGCCATCGAGAACACATCCAACCAGTCTGGATGAAAAACCCACGCGACGCCCACCCGACAGCACTTTCACTCGGGAACGGTTAGAGATGCCCTCTACTGAACCCAGCAAATACAAAATTAAATGAGAGTCAACAATACCGACGACATCACCGAAACTTTGCTCTCTGCCGCCCGGCGTTTCGATCACACAGCGGTTGCCGATACTTGCGTCGACACCACTGACATGCACGGTATTGCCGTGTGCGCGGACTACCCTGCCGACCTGTTCCGCATGAGTGCCGGACTGGCGCAGTATGTCCTTGAAATCAAGCTTGTCGGGCGACTGAGCCGTGTCCATGTCAGCTGACACGAGAAACTGGTCGTCCAACACCGCTGTGCCAGACGGCCGAGCGGCGTTTTGACTGGCATCAAGCTGCATGGAACTTGTCTCTTATCGCGCTTAGCTGGGTATTGAGATCGGCTTTTACCTGGCCAAACTCAGTCTCAAGCAGACAAGCATCCAGCTCCAGCGTATTGTCACCGACGACGCTGATATCCAGCGCCGCAGAAGCGATGGTTTCCAGCCGCGCCGACACCGAATGACACTGATCCTGATGAACCTTGAGGACCATTGGCGTTTTAGGCACCAGCTCCTCTGCAGCACTGGCCGCCAGCGCAGCAAGTACATTGGCGGGGCCAAGCTCTGATGCGATACGGCGGACAATTTCAAGCGCCAGTTCACCGGTTTGTCGCTGCAACTGATTGCGCTGATCGTTCATTGTCTGCGACAGTGCAACAAGCTCGCGGGCAACCTGTGCCTGGCCGTCGCTATAACCTTCCTGGCGACCTTCGTCAAAACCCGCTTGATAGCCCTGTTGAGCCATCTGGTCGATCTTGACCTGCTCCACCTGCAAGAGCTCATCGAGCGCATCACACTGTTCAACCACAGTACCGAGATGTCCGATCTCGTCTGGTCCGTATACCAAACGGTCCGTGCCCGCGATCAGCCTTTCCGTTTTGAGCAATGTGACAAAGGACATAGTATTTACCTGGAAATAAAACGTTAGTGCGAGTGGGCCGCGGCTGGCAACGATTGGTAAATCGATGAAGTCAGCAGATAGATCTGTTGCGCACTCTCGGCACTTATTTCCGCTATCGGCTCACCGATAAGGCCGCGAAAAACGGCAACCAGACTTTTATTAGGCAGAGTGGCCAAAAGCACCCCGGCCCCACACATCATCACCTGCTCCTTAACTGCAAATGCGTCGTCCAGCTTGTACGAGCTTTCGGCCGAGATGTTCTGGCGCCGAATAGCGTCAAACGCCTCTTCGCCACAGACCTGCCTGAATTGCTGCAGTACGTCGCGCTCGATCACGTTGCGAACCCCGGGATAGATATACAAAACGCCCGCTATGGCCTGGAAGCGGGTAATGTCGCCTCGCTCAAACAAACACCAGTGCGGAACTTGCGCGAGCTCATCCCAGGAGACCTCGTCCAGCGCAGAGCGCATCTCGCGGTTATCGCCCTCGCAGATACTGGCCAATCGGTTGGCGCAGGCAATAATGTATCCCCGGCGCTGCACAATCGACTGCTGGTCTGCAACTGACTGAACACCACTCATCGCCGCGTCGCTCGCACTTTACGAATGCCTGCTATCAGCCAAACCGCAAGCGCCAGGCCGACAAGCAACAGTATCGAACCTGCACCCAGAAACAGCAGGTTCTGGTTTGAGGCTTGTGGTGTAGCAGCCGCCGCAACGACGGCAAGCTTGCGCGAGCCCACGAGCATGGGGTTGGCCTGGGCGGCGAAAAGACCGACTGTGACATTCTCATAGGGCAGGTTCTCAAAGCCGGTTACCACCATCGACTTGATCTTGCCGACACTATCGCTCAAGTCCACATCCGCACGATGCTTGACGAACACCGATGCGCTGGCAGCTTGAACTTCATCCACCAGATGCTCCTTTTTTGGTACCGCAAGATGAACCCTCGCCATGATCACACCGTCGATACTGGCAATCGTTCGCGATATCTCCTGTGACAACGCGTAGTTCAACCGGGCCCGCTCCTCGAGTGGAGAAGAGACGAATCCGTCTTTCGCGAAGACCTCTCCCAGACTGTCAAATCGCTCCCGTGGCAAACCGTGTGTCTGCAAAAGGGCGACTGCCTGCGAGAACGACGCTTGATCGGTGTCGACACGAAAAGCGCCATTCTTGGTCGCAACCTTTGATGCCGGCAGCTTCGCAGCGTACAACACCGAGACGATTTCATTGGCCTCGTGTTCGGACAACTCCGAATACAGCACCTGCTCTTCACAGGCCGCCAGGAAGAACGCGCATAGAGTGAGAAAAACCGCTCGAAAAATCATCACATCAACCCTGCTGACGAAAGAGTTGCTGGATACCGTCAGAAGTACGATTCGCAACGTTCGCGGTGAGTTGACTGTGAAACAGAAACTTCTGGCTCTGCACTGTCAGCGAGACAATCTCTGCAGGCGTCAACTCATTGCCCGACTCTACCGCTGTGCGCGCATAATCACCAAGCATTCGCGCTTCTTTGTTGAGCAAATCCAGCGGTTCAAATGCCGCTTTGGCGATTTCTTCCATACCGCCACCGGCTCGATCCTGAGCTGCACCGAGACTGGCCTCAAACGCACTGGCATCGGAACTCAGGGAGGCGCCATAAGGCACCTGAACCGTGGTCATCGCCGCGGGGGATAGAGTAGCGCCGTGAACGGCACCAATTGCTGATTCTGTCATTCGCAAACCCTCAAATTAGTACAACCAAAGACCGCAATACCCGATAGCGAATTATTGTTTACGCGCCAGCGTTTCCAGCGCACTGCCCACACTGGTTAAAGAGGTATGCGAGCTGTTGGATATAAAGTTCATTCTCAATGACTCTGCGGTCAGTTGAGTGATCTCGGCCGGCGTGTCCATGCCCGCGGCGACCTCTTCAGCCTGCTCAACGATTCGGGTCGCCTGGGAATTCAGGGCCGTGCCCCAGGCATCGGCCATCGCCTCAAACCAGCTGTTGTTGCCACGTCCGCGAGGACCGGAACTACCGGCGTTGAGCATTGCGGTGGCTTGTGCTGCGTTAAACTCTGTACTCATGGTGTATTCTCCAATTGTGATTGTTAATAGCCGCTCTGCCATTGGCTGACCGGCGGTGTGGCACCAACTAAAACTGTAATTTCATTTCCTGGCCGTCGCGAGAGATGACGACACTGCCTTCATTGATTTCTACAATCTCGTAGCCGTTAGGCATTATCGAGCCGACAAAGTATCGCGACAGATCGCGCGTCACGATATAGCCGGCTTCGCCACCGACTATTAATGACACTTCTTTGTCAGGGTCGTTGACCAATACCGGATTCTGCTGTACCGGCGGGACCGTATTCTCAGCGTGCAGTGTTTTGAGTTGCCGCAAGTCACTTTTTAAAATGGTCTCTATTCTTCGCAATGTGTCCGTATCGGCGGTATTGGTTGTAACCCGGGCCTCACCTATGCCCATTACCTCAACGCTCGCAGATACCCCGTTAACCCGGTAGATGTCCTCAATGCTGTCCGCAAAGGATTCATTGTCCTGAACATTGACAATGACCAGTGGATCCGCGTCCTGGGCAAGCTCAAGCACTTTATTCTTCTCTGCCCGGGTGCGGACATAGCCCGTCAGTCTTGCAGCCTCGTCTTTCGACGCCGGTCGATACTGAAGATTGTCCAACCCGTGCAATTTGAGGCTGTCCTTCATCGACCAACCCAGCGCCTCTGTCGCGACGGCACTTTTTAGATTCCCTGAGCCGGTCAGCAATATCGCACCGGCAACACAGAAGCCCGCCGCCAGGCAGGCGAGTAACAGCACACCAACGCGTCGCATGAACAGGCCCTGTCGAGGTCGCGCGGAGGCCTTTTCTGTCCGCAAGTGGGTGTCAGCCACAACGCTTTCGTTTACCGCCACCGCAGTGACAGTAAAATGCGTCTGGTCTTTTCTGACTGTGGCACTGTCGACTACCCTGAGCGTCTGGCCGGACTCAAGCGATTCGCGCCCGACTTCAATCTCGCCCGCGACAACCGATAACTCGATATCACCCGTCTCTCCACTCAACTCAATACGCCAGTCTTCTGCACTGACGGTGTTGAGAACAAGGTCGTTATCAAAGCCGTTACCGATTGTCACCGCCCGGTCAAGCACAACCGTAGAGCGCGCACCACGATTGGGCCCATCTACAACACAAACCTCTAGCTTGCGATTGCCGGTTTTTTTTAATTTTCTGGTTAGCATTGAACCCGTTCCGATGAATGGCACCTTGACAACACCTGCAGGCGTCGTACTCGCATGGAAGGCATCAAAGCGGCTGCTTGAAAACAGGCGTAATGGGCCAGGCCTCTACCGTAAAACCTGTTGTCTCTGCAGCTGAGTTATCAGATTGCTCCCGTACCTGCGTGGTCGCTGGTGCAACCTTTGGCGCTCTGGACGGAGACTTCGGGTTCACAACGCGCGCTCTATCCCGGCGCGGTGCAGTCTCGCTGGGCCAATACTGGCGCTCCTGCTGCCGAGGCCAAACAATCTCACTGGTGCGGCGGTCGCTATCGGCGACAATATCGCTGATGGCCCCTTGCAGCCGTGGCAAATTGCGGCGCGGACCAAAACCGTTTCCATCTGCCAGCCGAGGCGTAATCATGAACAGTCGCTCCATTTTTGTTGAGGTGTTCCGATCGGAGCGAAACAACCGGCCAAGCAACGGTATACTGCCAAGCACCGGGACACGATAAGTTGACTTGCGAAACGACTCACGGACCAACCCCCCCACCAGCAGACTGTCTCCCTCGCGCACGATCGCCTGGGTACTGATATTGGATCGCTCTACCACCGGGATGGCATCGACGGTCTCACCGGTCGACTGGGCGCCATCCTCGATATTGACCAGCAGTTTTATCTGGTTCTTGCCGCGTTCACTAAACACGTGCGGCGTCACTCTAAGCAACGTGCCCACGGGCACATTGAACAGATCCACCTCTTCTTCCCCGGCAACACGAACGAAGAACTCGGTTGTAGCGCCCAGTACCGCCTCTACATCCGACAGCGTGATTACATGGGGCTTCGACACTACTCTGGCGGCACCACTCTCCTCGAGTGCCCTGATACGCGCAATAAAGTTCTCCGGCTCACCCAGCAGGAATGAAAGCACACCGCCACGGCCCTGTGCTGCCGAAAGGCTATTGGTGTTGAGGTTAGTATCGCTATCACCCCCCGATCCAAACAGCAATTCGCTGTTGCCATCCTGATCCTGAAAACGCCAGTTGATACCCAGTTCCCTGCTCTTATCGGTATTGATATCGATGATTGTGGCTTCGATCTCTACCATCGGAGATTCGACGTCAAGCCCGCGGATTAACTCGGCATAGGCTGGCATTCGGTCTGCCGTGTCCTTGATAATCACTGCGTTGAGTCGGGTGTCCGCGACAATCCTCATATCGTCCGGGTTGCCCTGCCCTGTGACATAGGGCACGCGATCGTATTCGTCATCCAGACGGCTGCCGGCATTGGCAGACTGCAGCCCGCGACCCCGCAGCCCCTGCAGGGAACGGCCGTCATTGTCACGAGTCCGGCCGGCCGAACTGTAGAGCATCGGATCACCGGAGATCAGGTTGCGCAATATGGTTGCAACACCCGGTACCGTCACACTCTGCCCACCAATCGAAAAAGTCGTATCGTCCGCCCAGGCGTGGCGCAACTGGAATACGCGGTAAGTCAACGGAAAGGTGACCTGCGATGGCGGGACGCTCTCAGCCACGCGCTTTACCGCCTTGCGCGATGAGGATTTGCTTTTCTGGCGGGCCACCACTGCCTCGAGCTCGGATACCTGCTCGAGAAACCGCGGTGTTCCAGTGGCGATTAACCCCACTTCTATCGATTCAAGGTTATTCTGCTCGTCTGGCAACACCATCCGCTTGACAAGACTCTGAAGCTTGCGAGCCTTGCTCTGCTCCATCGGCAGTACACGCTGCGTCAGGCTGTTAGCAGGATAGGTATGGGCGACCGCTCCGTCGAAATAGACGACTACATTGAATGCGTTGGCTACATCTTCGAAGATTCCGCGTGCGGCACCGCTAAAACGTCCGTTGACTGTCCCTTCAATGTCACTGGATACCACAACTGGCACGCCGATCTCGCGAAACAGCACATCAATGAATTCACCGACATTCTGTTCACGTACATTGATGTCGATACGCTTGTTGAAATTGGGGACCTCGGCAGCGGACACATCAACGCTGACTAACGCGACACAAGCCAGTGAACACAACCACTTCCACTTGAAACATTTGTTATTGATTATCATAGTTATTTCACACAGATTACGGTTGACTGACGCGCACATCGACACGCTTCAACGATATCAATTCAAACGGGTGCACTATCTCCGGATAAGAAAGAACCGGCGTATCAAAGTGCTCACCTACCAGCAATTGGCGGATGTGACGCCGAAGCATCACCGGCACGACTACTGCCTGCGGTTTTTCGCTCACAATCGCCTCACCCAACATATCCCTGCATTTCATTAATTGCTCAGGATTGGCTGCCAGCTCAGTGACGCCATTAGCCGACCTCACTTGATTGAGCAGTGCTTCCTCGGACTCAAAAGTTAACCCGACTGCGGGCACCTTTCCGTCCAGCGCATAGCGATGACATATTTGCCTTCCAATCGCCATGCGTGCGTACTCGGTCAGATTGGACAGATCCTTCTCGTTCTGACTCGCCTGCACCAGCCCCTCGAAAATGGCAACGGAGTGATGTACGGGTACTTCCTCCTCTACCAGATTTCTGAAAATCACCGAAATGCCTTGCAGTGGTAGTGCACGTTGTACTTCATTGACTACCTCAGGCGCCGTCATACTGACCTGGGCCATGAGACGACTGGTTTCCTGTATGCCGACGAACAGCTTGACGTTGCGGCGTATCGACAACAGACAGTTGTCCACGATCGAATCAATGTCTCCGGCCACGGCGGGACCACCTGCCACTGGCACATCGAAAATCGCGAGTGACCAAACAGACTCACCTGATCGATCCCAGACGAAATGCATGCTCGGCAGCTCGATGCCGGATCGCTCACAATGGTTTTCTATCAAGTGCTGCATACGTTCACGAATACGTCCGTCACCGCCTGCTGAAGCCATCTCAACCGGTAGCTTCAGCATCAGAGGCTGTGCTGATTTAGGCATCACAACCTCTGTGCTCTCGACGTCACTGCGGATGGAGCGCTTGCCACGCGGCGACAGGCTTTCGAGCGCCGGTTCAGAATAGGATTTCATCAGATAGCGAAAAGCCGGAAACAGCATCGCACCCGTCAGCGTCAGCACCAGGCCCAGCGTGATAAAGATGCTGGTGGGAAACCCGGGAACGAAAGCGAACAACAGGGCCATCACTCCGGCGACAAGGCTGACCCGGGGAATCGAGGCAAACTGTCTTTGAATGGCATCACCGAGGTGATCTTTGGAGTCGGTCTCGCTGACCCGGGTCACAATCAGACCGGCCGACATCGCACCAAACAGGGCGGGTATTTGCGCGACCAGACCATCGCCGATGGTGAGGATTGAATACTTCTCGATGGCCGCGGCGGCTGGCATACCATGCTGGAAAATCCCTATGGCCAGCCCACCCAACAGGTTGACAATGATGACGACAATGCCGGCAATCGCGTCACCCTTAACAAACTTCATCGCGCCATCAAGGCTTCCGTGCAGCTGACTCTCTTGCTCGAGATCGGCTCTCTTTTTTCGTGCCTCGGCCTTATCGATCAAACCCGAGCGAAGGTCCGAATCAATAGACAACTGTTTTCCGGGCATTGCATCCAGGGTGAAACGCGCGCCAACTTCGGCCACCCGCTCCGACCCTTTCGCGATAACGATAAATTGCACCAGCGTGATTATCAGAAACACAACCAACCCGACAACGATGTTTCCACCAGCGACCATTTCGCCGAAGGTATCAATAATATTTCCGGCATCACCGTCCAGCAGAATCATTCGCGTTGTCGCCACAGACAACGCTAACCGAAACAACGTAGATATCAGCAAAACGCTGGGGAATGAAGAAAACTGAAGCGCTGAACTGACGTAAATCGCCATCAACAGCAACATCACCCCAAGCGTTATGTTGGCGGCAACCAGAGTATCTATGAGCACCGTAGGCAGTGGCAAAATCATCAAACCAATAATAGCGACGATGAAAAATGCCAAAACCAAATCACTGCTTCGAGCAAAGCTGGCTGCACTAAGGGTCGAATTGGTTGACGAGGCGTCCAAGTTTTTTGCTTACCAGTTGTTGGTTAACCCTCCGCCTTATTCCGGCTCCCACACTAACTGGAAATTGGACCGGATCGACCGAGGAATGTATATAGTCGTTTCTACTATAAGTAGCAGACACTACTACTCTGAAATCCCATCGCACGTGTATCTGACAAGCCATGTCGATGCGGATCTGCACTCAGGTGAGGCACTATACAGAGTCCAATTTTCGGAAAACCTGCAAGCATTCATAGAAACGGAATATTTTCCGTTTTTATTATTAAACGGACTAATTTCCGGTATCGTATAATGGCTCAATTCAGCCGGCATTAGCAGCAATTTCATACTTTGCAGGGAACAACCATTGCCGTCACTTCTTTGAACTTCATCACAACAAAACCCGAGAACGTGAAATCAATTCACTAAATTCACCCCGAAAGCAGAACGCTTATGTCTAAACAAGAAGATTCGGGATCAAAAACCGAACTACCCACACCCAAAAAGCTGCGCGATGCACGCAAAAAGGGCGACGTACCAAAGAGTCAGGATCTGGTTATTACCGTCGGATTCCTGTTCGCATTGCTGCTCATGTGGTTACTGGTGGAAACGATCGCCAGGGATCTGATCAATCTGATGTCACTATCGTTGCAGTCGCCAGGGCAAAGTTTTCATACCGCACTAATGAAACTGGGGAGTCAGGCAATCGACGTACTGCTGACAATCTCGGCACTGGTACTGGTCCCGCTTGTATTGTTCAGTCTGGCAGTGGATTTTTTGCAAACCGGACCAGTGCTGACGATCGAAAAAATCAAACCGCAGATGTCGCATCTAAACCCGGCGGAAGGTGTAAAGCGAATGTTCGGGGCTGACAATCTGGTGGAATTGCTGAAGTCCATTTTTCGGACGGCAATCCTGTTTGGGATAGCCTTTGTCACTGTTAAAACGGTGCTGGGGGATATAGCGCTATTACCCGGCAGCGATCCCGAGCATATTGTTGTCGCGATATGGCACATGGTGGTTCGCGTGGTGGGACTAACCGCAGCGGCCTACATACTGATCACCGTGGTCGATGTGATCTACCAGAACCACTCGTTTACCAAGCGGATGAAAATGAGCCTGCGAGATATACGCGATGAACTAAAGGAGACCGAGGGCAATCCTCTGCTGCGGGGCGAGAGACAGGAACTTGGCCGTGAATGGGCTCAGCAGACTCCCGTTCGGGCAGCACAGGATGCCAGTGTACTGGTGGTTAATCCAATCCATGTAGCCATAGCCATCAACTACGACAAGGAAACTGCCCCGGTACCCGTTGTCACCGGTAAGGGCGAAGAAACTATCGCACGTGAGATGCGTCGCGTTGCGGCCGAGGCCGGTGTGCCGATTTTGCGCAACGAAACGCTGGCGCGGGCACTGCTGGCTGATCAGACACCGGAGAACCTGGTACCACGAGAACTATTTGATATCGTTGCTGAAGTGATCATCTGGGCACAGGCCACGCGCGCCAGCATGGATATCGAAAACAACGCCACCCCGATTGCTGTCACGGCCCCGGGGGAGGACCTGACACGGTATCACTGACCCATCGGTCACCGCATTGACTTCAATAGCGCACACCGCAGAACTACTAAAAGATGAACGACAGCTTTCCAACGACCCTGATCTTCACCATCGTCGCGCTGGCCTTGGTTTTGACACTGGCCTGGCTGATCGTCCGGTTTCTCGCCGGACTCGGCAACAGGATCCACTCAGGGACCGGGATCAGTATTCAGTCCTCTCAGCCAGTCAGCACCCGCAGCAAGCTGCTGGTGATTCGCTACCGGGAACACGACTACCTGCTGGGCGTGTCTCCCGAGCAAATCAACCTGATTGACAAACATCCCGCCACGAACACCAATGGCAACGGCAGCTCCGCCGATACGCCCGTCGAGCCCTGACCCACTTGCGAGTGAGTATGGTGCGTTCTATCGTTCGCGCTAGCGCGCTGACAGGCAAGCACTGTGGGGCGCTTCCTGAGCTGGCTGGAAGCCACAGCGTTTACCAGGCGGCACTCGCTGGAACGTGATCAACCAAAAAATCCCGTCCCCTGAAGCATCAACGCCCGAGATTAGTCATCCGAATCAGTGTGCGCGTGTCCGGCTTCGAGAATAGCTCTCTCGCTATCCGGTACTTCTTTGCGCCGATCTCTCTTAATGATCGAGTCGGCAGCTTCATTGAGCACATCAACCGTATCTTGCCGCATTTGGGTAGCGAAACCGTAGCTCCAGGGTAAACCGAAGGTGCTATATCGTTTCTCAGCCGGCTTGTCATCGGAATTGACTGATGTGTCGTCATCGGGACCATTGCTATGCCGGGGTTCAGTCGATGGGGCTGCAGGCGCCGACCAGGTCGGAGTTGGAACCCAGGATTGCACCGGATAAGGCAGTCTTACCCAGGAATTCATCGTGGCGGCAGGCGCCTGAGTTGTGCTGGTGCGTGCTGCCGTTTGATACGTCGTTGTACCCACACCTGCCGCGGCACTATGGTCAGCAACAGCGGTCTGCCCCCAATCGACAGGCACGGATTGGGTGGCGGTGGATTCGGATGTAGAGCCGTTTGATCCAGCTGCTGCAACGGCCGGTTCGGCGCCAGGCTCGATCGGCCCGCCGGACTCGCTCCATTGTCGACTGGCAAGCGCCGCACGATCGTGCGTCTCAAGCGCTGACCTCTGCTGTTGTGTTCCCACCGCGTTGGCACTTTGTGATGGCAATGGCACAGCATCAGGACGGCCTTGACCAGGCGGTCCGCTGATATCGTTTTGACCGCTCGACGCTATTTTTGCAGCAGGGCTGGAATGGCGGGCTGAAACCGCACGCTTTGCTTTGACCCCCACGTTGTTATCTCAATCTGTTGACGCGACGCCAGCCTATCACAATCAGATTTTTGCTCTCATATGAAATAGTACTTACCAAACACCGGCACTCCGGGCGTATTGTGACGCGCTTGGCGCTTTCGCGTGATAAGTCCGATTAGGTCATTAATTCACAATCTATTTCACAAACCTGTTTCACGATTTAACGGACGATTGCCAAACGGTGACATCCCGGCGAGCATGAATCAAGTGCGCGCGGCGCCCCTGAATCCGGCGGGCTCACCAGAGAGGTTCTCTTTTTCGGTTTGCTGCACACAGCAGCGTGCAGGTAGTGGGCTGCGTACAGAAACCGGAGGCGGCAGCCTCAACTCAAGACCTCCATTACCCTGTGCGAAAGGAGATCGCCGGTGTCCAGCAATAAGCAGAGTTTTACCTAATGATTTCACCCCGTTCTATCCAGCGAGGCTATCGCAGTTTCCGCCGCAACAATAGAAGCGAATACCTGACACTGTTCCTATTTCTGGATACGGCGTTCTGGCTGCTCAAAAACCTTTTTATTCTGGCCTGCCTGTTTTTGCTTTATCAGGTTGTGGCCAAGCGCTTTTTCGCCGGTGACGAAAGCACGACAGCACTCGTGGCAGAAGAGGCGACATCATTGGCAAGCAGTCAGATTGACAGCACCACGACTGAGCTGGCCAACACCGATGACGATACCGTACTCGCACTCAATGCCGACGCCAACGCCGAACCAGTACAACCCGATGCCAGTCAGGTTGACACGCGTTCATCCAATGAGACACTAAGCCTCGCCCGGCAAACACCCGCCCCTGCCCCCGTCGAGACTGTCGCAACGGAACAACCCGGCGCAACCACGACACCACTAAATCCCGAAACAGGCAGTCAGACTACGCCAATCGTCGACCGCCCAGCTGCCACCAGCCCGATAACACTGGCCGACCAGAAATGGATTCTCGAACAGGATCCACGTCGTTACACCATTCAGTTCGGCACATCGCCAAATCGGGATTTGCTGCTTGAGCAGGCGCTGACACTGCGGGGCGATCAAGATCCAGCCGTCTATCCATTCAAGCGCACACCAAGTGGCCGCCCGGTGTTTGGGTTGTCCAGTGGACTGTACGATTCATTCGATGCCGCCGAGCAACAACTGGCTTCGCTGCCAGAATCGCTGAAGACATTCCAGCCTTGGATCAGACCACTAAACGACTTGCAACGGCAGATAAGAGCGATGGAGCAATAGATCGCAAGTTGTTGCTATCGCGTCGAGGCACGGACATCGACAAACGTTTCGTTGTAACAAGCGCCGGACTCAATATCCGTGCGCAGCGTTGCATCGATTAACGCGTTGACCGTCTGGCAGGAGTCACTGGCAGCCAGCCAGGCACCTTTTGGGCTGTATAGAACGCCAGGACGCACCGCGCTGGTCAGGTGCAGTTTTAACTCAGTACAACCCAGCCGATTAGAAACGAGTACCTGCTGCCCCGCGACCAGACCCCGTTCTGCTGCATTTGCCGGGTTCATCTCCAGCATTTGAGTGCCATTCGAATCAGCGCATCCGCCAAACGTGGCATTGGTGCGTTTGTCGGATGAGGGCGTGATCAAGGTGAACGGCAAGTCTCTGGCAACGGGTTCGTAGCGCGGCAGGCCGTAGCCGAAACGCTGCTGCAGGTCTTCACTGTGTAATTCGATCTTTCCCGATTGGGTGGCCGGCAGGATCGTGTCGCAAAGAATCGCGGGCTCACCATTAACGGATTGCATCTCCAACGCCTGATCCAGTGGTATCTGACTCGGTGGCACACCCTGTAGTCGCACATCGTTGCCATCAATCGCCTCGTTCATCAGCTGCTCGTCCGTGGCGCTGAAAGCCGGATCGGTAAAACCAAAACGCGCGGCCAGGCGACGAAAGATCTCAGTGTTCGGCAAGCTTTGACCCACACAGGGAATTACGGGTGCGGCGCGTTGCAGGTAATTCTGGCCGTAAGACCCATAGATATCGGCGTATTCAAAATGACTGGCGGCAGGCAGGATGACATCGGCGTACTGCATGCTGTCAGTCATCACCACATCGCAGCCGACGATAAACAAGTCCTCCCTGCTCAGTGCACGGATCATCTGCTGCTGATCCGGATGAGTGCAGACGGGATTGTGGTTGTAAATCATGGTTGCTGTAATCGGGATTTTCATTTCACGATCCAGCAGTTTTCTTCCGACATCGACAATATTAAACACCCGTGTGTCGTCGGGTGCGAGGTCTGGCCGCTGCAGTCGGTCGCTGGTTTTCGGTGTGGCAAGCCCCGCCTTGGCGATCACGCCTGCGCCGAGCCTGCCATGATTGCCGGTCAGCGCCTGCAGGGCCATACCGGCCCGCAAACCCGACCCACCGCTGCGCCCGCGCTCGATGCCGTTGCCAAATGATGCGGCGACAGTTTGCGCGCTGGTGTACAAACCAATGAACTGATGGAACGCCTCTGCACTCAAGCCACAGATGCTTTCCACGTCTGCCACGGTGTATCGCCGCGCCTGCTCCATGTACACGTCAAAACCACGAACCCAGCGTGAGACAAAGTCACGATCTAGCGCGTCGCGGCGCTCCAGCTCGGCCGCTGCGGCCATCGCGAGCACGACATCGGTCCCTGGTGTGATTTGCAAAAACAGATTGCTTTGCTCGGCAATTTTGATGCATTTGGGATCGATCACGATCAGCTTGCCACCGCGCTTTTTGATCTGCTTGATCACCGAGGCCAAATGCAAATTCGACACGGTGACATTGTTACCCCAGACCACCATTAGATCGGCGTACACTGCCTGTTCGGGTGGCATGCCAGGCGCCGCGCCATAGAGGCTGGTATACGCCGAACCGCGCACCGCACCGCACAACGGGCCGCGGTTCAACCGGGTCGCACCCAACTGGTGAAAGAAGCGATAATCCATCGAACCGCCAGCGAGTTCGCCGTGTGGCCCGGCATAGTTAAACGGCAATATCGTTTGCGGACCGTGTTTAGTGATCGCCTGACTGAATCCGTCGTAGACAAGATCGATCGCCTCGTCCCAGGATATGGAGGCATAGTCTCCGCTGCCGCGCGGGCCAGTGCGTTTTAGCGGTGTTGTCAGCCGCGTCTCGCCATGGACGAACTCAGGATAGCTACGCATCACTTTGCTGCAGATTGCACCGCCCGTGTAGGGATTCGCTTTCGAGCCGCGCACAGCGATTACGCTGTTGTCTTTCACCTCGACATTCAGACTGCAGCAGTCCGGGCAATCGAGCGGACAGACCGATGGACGGATGTCGGCTTGGGTGGTCGTCACGGTTGTATTCCTGCGTGTTCGTTGTTTGCGAGTGGGCTGGACCTGCTACCTCATTCAGGTGCGATGCAGATCGGCCAGCGACTTTTTCTGTTTGCCATCGGCATCGAAGTTGTCCGGCTGCAGCCACGCCTCGAAAGCAGCTTTCAGGGCCGGCCATTCAGTATCCAGGATAGAGAACCAGGCGGTATCGCGATTTCTGCCCTTGTACATGGTCGCCTGCCGGAAAAGCCCTTCATACTGAAAACCCAGTCGGGCCGCGGCATTGCGCGATGGCGCATTCAGCGAATCGCACTTCCACTCGTAGCGCCGATAGCCCAGCTCTTCAAAAACCCGGCGCATCATCAGGTACATGGTTTCTGTTGCGATCGGCGTGCGCTGCATCAGTGGCGAATAATGAATGTGGCCCGTTTCTATCACGCCAACGGCGGGCTCAATGCGCAGATAGCTGGCCATGCCAACCGCCTTTGACGAATCCAGATCGACAATGGTGTGGAACAGGGGGTCGTCACCCAGACAGCTACTGGCCAGCCAGTCGTTAAACTGCGACTGATTGTCAAACGGACCATAGGGCAGATAGGTCCAGTTGTGATGGCTGGTATCACTGGCAAACGCCTGATACAGATCCTGCCCGTGATGCTCGACATCAACCGGTACCAGTCGACAGAAGCGCCCCTGCATCGGCTCACGCGATGGCGCCTGACACCCTTGCCATTGCGGCACCGCAAAACCAATCGGTTGTCCAAGCTCGTTTTTATCTATCGCCATGTCTCGTTGAATCCGCTTGCGCCTGTGTAGAGTGATACATCACTGTTAGCATACTGGCATTTTATT
Organism: uncultured Granulosicoccaceae bacterium; assembly: GCA_964573105.1. Lineage (GTDB taxonomy): Bacteria > Pseudomonadota > Gammaproteobacteria > Granulosicoccales > Granulosicoccaceae > CAKZSB01. The sequence continues at coordinate 27,487 of CAZNIS010000018.1, read as the reverse complement.
TGGCCCTGCGGATAGCGACAAATGCTATGGTTTTATAGAACCATAATCTGACCAGTAATTATGCTCACACCCGAACTGACCGAAAAGCTGCGCCCGAGTCCGCAGTCTGATCTGCCGAAAGTACGGCAACTGTATCTGTCGTTGTATGCCTGTGTGACAGAGGGTGAACCGCCCTATCGACAGCGCCTGCCCGCCAGCCGCGAACTGGCACGGCAACTGGGCGTTGGCAGAAACCTGGTGGTATCCGTTTACAACCAGCTTTGCGATGAGGGGATACTTAGCAGTGATGGCCGGCGCGGTACTGTAGTCGTGCACCAGGTGCAGACACCCGTTGCAAACACCGCGTCGGGCTGGTCGATCGCCGACCGCGCACGGCACTACAGCGGCAGCCGCAACCGGCACACCGCATTGGCACCCGGCCAGCCGGACACGCAATTGTTTCCGCGGGATGCCTGGCGTCGAGCCCTGCAAGTAGCGGCCAGACTGCCGGCCAGCTTGCTCGCCTACCAGGACGCGTCGCTACCGGCACTGCAGCAGGCCATCGCGCGGTATCTGGCCAGTTACCGCTCGCTGGTGGTCACTCCCGAGCAGATTGTCGTCACCTCTTCCACCCGTCAGAGCCTGTTGCTCGCTGCGGCACTTTTTGCCGATCACGGCGACACGGCATGGATTGAAGCACCGGGTTATGCGGGTGCGGTGGATGCTTTTGCGCAAATGGGATTGAAGCTGCGCGCGTGCCGGGTGGATGAACAGGGCATGGTGCCGGCCAATAAATCCCAACCACCTGCGCTGATCTACACCACGCCGTGCTTTCAATATCCGACCGGTGTGCCACTGAGCGCCAGCCGCCGCGAGCAATTGCTGGCACTGTCAGCGGCATCCGGTGCGGTTATCTTCGAGGATGACTACGACAGCGAGTTTCGCGACGACTCCCAACCACGCCCGGCGCTGGCGGCCAATGCGGGTCGAGCGCGCGTGCTTCATGCCGGCACCTTTTCCAAACTGATGTTTCCGGCCGTCAGAGTTGCCTGGCTGGTGGTGCCGTCAGCCCTTACGGACACTGCACACAATTGCCTGCGCTCAATTGGCGGCGGTCACAATATCGTCGCCCAGGCCGCGGTTGCCGAACTGCTAGACAACGGCACCATCAGCCGCCATCTGCAGCGCGCGCGACAAATCTATGCTCAGCGTCGTCAGGCTCTGCTGGAACAGATCGACAACAGTCGAATACTGCACACAGACGGGCAACAGATCGGCAGTCTGAATCTCGTGTTAAAGCTGCACTCGCCGGTTGATCGCACGGCACTGGAAGCGGCCCTGAATGACCACGAGGTGGGCGCGATCGCGCTGGAAAACCTTCACTGGAACCGCAAACGACAAACACATTGCCAGGCACTGGTGCTGGGGCTTGGCAATATCGAATCACTGCAAATCCCCAGAACCTTTGGCCAGCTTGAATCGGCGATCGCCGCCGCTGGTCGATCCTGAACAAAGCGTTACAATGGACGCTTGAGCAATCTGGCAGATGATGCGATGAAGCAAGATGCCGTCGGTAACATTCAGCACTGGCTGACAGAGACCGGACGCCTGATCGGCGACCCGCTGGCTTTTGTCGCCGCTTTTAGCGATACGTTCAACGCGCAGGGACTGAACATCATTCGCTTCAGGATCGGCTTTCGTACCATCCATCCACAGATTTCCGTTTGGGCATACGCCTGGAGTCGCAGCGAGGGCAACGCGGTGATCTGGATCGGCCATCACGGGATTGAATCGACGGGCGAATACCACAACAGCCCAATCCAGAAGGTACTGGAAACTGGCACCTGGTATCGACGCCAGCTGACTGATCTGGACAACACCCGCGATCATCGCCTGCTGCACGAACAGGCGAGCCTGGGTGGTACCGACTATGTCGCGATTCCCACACACTTTAGCGACGGTGCACTGAACATAGCGAACTTTACTTGTGACGCGCCGGGCGGCTTCAATGATGATGAAATCGACGCCCTGGTCGAGATCACAAAAACCATCTCACCGATTATCGAAGTTCACGCCACACGCCAGGTCGCCACAACGCTATTGAACACCTACGTGGGACCGCGCACCGGTGAACGCATTATGCGCGGCGCGATCAAGCGCGGCGATGGCGAAACGATTCAGGCCGCAATGTGGTTCAGCGATCTGCGCGACTTCACCCCACTGACAGAATCGCTGGCACCAGACGCGCTGTTGGCAATGCTCAATTCCTACTTTGAAACCATCGCCGATTGCGTTGTCGCCTGCGGCGGCGAAATACTGCGTTTTATCGGCGATGCGATGCTGATTGTTTTTCCGCAGGAACACGGACTCACCCGGCAACAGGTTTGTCAGTCGGCTGTCAACGCAGCGAAAAATGCTTTCGAACAGATCGACACTATCAATCAACAGCGAACAGACGACGCTCTGCCACCGATTAAATTTGGTGTTGGACTACATTTTGGCGAGGTGATCTATGGCAACGTGGGCTCGACGGATCGGCTCGACTTCACCGTGATGGGCCCTGCGGTCAATCGCACCGCACGACTGGAGAGCCTGACCAAATCACTGAATCACCCATTGCTGCTCTCTGCCGAGGTGGCACAATTATCCGGCGTCGATACGATTGATCTGGGCAGGCATGACATGAAGGGTGTGGCGCAGCCACAGCCAGTTTTTGCGTTAAAATTGCCTGCGTAGTGTGCGCCAGACTGGCACTCATGCAAGCTGAATGTAGCGACAACGTTCGAGTCTTGCCGCACGCCTCCGCCGTTACGCGTCTGTGACAACTCGCCCGGCCGACCAGTCTCGATAGAGGTCTGACTCAGGGTCCAGTGGCAATTGCATTCGCCTACCGCTGCGCGCCGATTCATAAATTGCCGCCACCAGTTCCAGCGATTGCACACCGTCCTCAGCGGTAACGATGTCACCCGGTCTGCCGGCCAGATGCGCCGCCAATGCACTGAATTGGCCAGCGTATCCCTGCCATTGCGGATCAGCAGTGCCAAGTGCGGCAATACAATCATCTACTTGTTGTTGTCGACTCGTATCACGCGCCTGAAACTGCCACGCACGCTGCCCGGGCGCATAGGGCTCGCGTGCGCTTTCAACGGTCAACTGATCAAACACCAGTCGAATTCTGGAGGTGTCACGAGCAGCACCCAGTGTCACGGATGACGTCACCAGCGCGCCCGACCTGGTGGCGAACGACAGTGCCGCGCAGTCGTCTGTCTCTATTGCGTTTACCCGGGTATCGAGCATGGCACTGACCTGCGTGATCGCACCAAAGAACCGACTAATCAGATCGTGACTGTGAATCGCATGGGTGACTACCGCACCGCCATACTCTCCCGCCCAGCTGCCGCGCCAGGGATTGGCGTAATAGACCGCATCACGATTCCAGTGTGTCTCGAGCGTGCCGGCCAGCGGCTTGCCCGCCAGATCGGCATCGACTAACGCCTGCAGTTGAAAGATACTGTGGCCGTAGCGATATTGAAATACCGGATTGAGTACGCGATTAAATTCCACTGCGGCATCGGCCATACGCCTGCCTTGTTGCACACTGGTGGCCAGCGGCTTTTCGCAAATCACATGCTTGCCACAAGCCATTGCCTGCAACGCAACCGGTCCGTGCAGCGCCGGCGGCAGACAGATGTCGACAATGTCGATGTCGGTTCTGGCCAGTACGTCATCAATGCTTGACTGAATCTCAATCGATGCGCCAGCCGGCACAAGTTCTGCAGCGCGCGATTCATCGCGATCACAAATCACCACCACCTGAAACGCATGCGGCAACTGCATGAATGCATCGAGGTGCTGGGCACCGATGCCGGCACCCAGGATGGCGACGCGAAAACTCACACCGCCCCCGTCAGATTGCCGCGTCGCTGCGCATGCGCTTGCGCCTGAAGCGCAAGCTCCATCACTTTAAAACAGTGCGTCTGTGACATCGCCGATGCAGTGCGATGGAGCACGTCGTTTTTCAGATCCGCAAAGTAATTCAGCGGTTCGTCGGACGCATCGACGTATTCACAGCGATCGCCGTTGACGAGATAGAGATGATCAGTGCCGTCGCGACTGGCGACATCGACGTATTTTCGCATCTCTATCGTACCCTCCGTGCCCAACAGCAGCAGCCGCCCGTCACCCCAGTTTGGCAACGCATCCGGGGTGTACCAGTCGACGCGGATGTAGCCTTGCGCCGACTCACTGCGCAGCAGGATCTCGCCAAAATCCTCGAGTTCCGGGTGCGATGGATTGGCAAAGTTGCCGACGCTGCTTGCAACGATTTCAGCATCGGTGGAATCGGTAAAATAAAGGAACTGATCGATCTGATGCGAGGCGATATCGCACAGTATGCCGCCAAACTGATCGCGCTCAAAGAACCAGTCGGGGCGCGTGGGCAGGTTAAGCCGGTGCGGGCCAACACCCATGGTTTGCACCACTCGCCCGATGGCGCCGTCGGCCACAAGCTTGGCCGCACGCGCGACACAGGGCACTTCAAAACGCTCGGAGAAATCGATTGACCAGATGCGACCGGTGTGCGCGACAGTCTCTTGCAATCTTTGCAACTGTTCCATGGTGGTGCAGCCAGGCTTGTCGGTCATCACATCCTTGCCGGCCTGCATCGCCTCAATCGCAAGATCGGCCCGGCGGGCGGGAATATCGGCAATCAACACCAGATCAACTTGCGGATCAGCTAATAGCTGTGCACGATCGGCTACACGCGGAATGTCGGGAAAGCGTTTGACAAAGCCGTCGAGCGTGCCGGGCTGCCCTTCTGTCCACCATCCCACACAGGTGCAGCCGACATCCTGCATGCCAGCCAGCATACCGTAACAATGACGATGATCGATGCCCAGCACCGCCACTTTTAAATCACCCATTAGCGATTAGCCTGTCAGATAGTTATCAATGAGAAAGTCACAACGCCACCAGCCGTTGGTCGCGCGATGATTGAATCAATGCATCGATCAATCGGTGTACACGCAAGCCATCGGCACCGCTGACACCAGGATGACGTGATTCACGAATGGCGGCGGCGAAATCAGCGATCAGATCGCGATGCCAGTCGTGCGGAAACGCCATCGGGTCGGCCCCGCCACCGGTGCCGCTGCCTTCGCCAATCGTATCGGTGCGACCGTCGCGCCAGCGTAGATTGAGTGTGCCAGCGGCCAGGTGAGCGGTGGCGTTTTGCGCCACTATGGTCAACGACTCAGCGCTACCCGGGAAGGCAGCAGTGGTTGCCATCAGCGAGCCCGGTGCGGCATTGTCAAACATTAGTCCTGCAGCGACAAAATCTTCTGACTCCATCTGATGCAGTGAAGTTGTCGCCGCCATCGACTGCACCTGTGCCACCGGCCCGCACAGATGCATCATCAAATCGAGTGTGTGAATCGCCTGGCTGATCAGCACCCCGCCGCCATCGCGCTGATAACTGCCGCGGCCCGGTTCATCATAGTAACTCTGCTCGCGCCACCATGGCACCATTGCCTGCACCAGACCAATCTGCCCCAGATCACCACTGTCGATCAGCGCTTTCAGTTGCATCGAAGCGTTGCGAAAACGATGCTGCAACACGACGCCCAGTTTGACTTCATGCCGCTGGCAGACGTCTACAATTTGCTGTGCTGCGGCACTGCCTCGCTCCAACGGCTTTTCCATCAGCAGATGCTTGCCAGCCGCAGCGAGTGAATCCACCAGCGCCATACGCTGATCCGGCGGTGTGATTACGATGACCGCATCGATAGTGTCATCATCGGTGATCTGCACAAGATCTGAAATCTCATCAAACCCGTACTGGCGGGCAAATTCGGCGCGGCGTTTGGCGGTGCGCGAATAGACACCGGCGACGGTGATCTCAGCAGATAAATCCTGAAGCGATCTTGCATGCGGGCCGGCCGCCATGCCGCAGCCGACGAGAGCGACTTTGAGTGGTTTTATCATCTTTTAATTCTGATCTGATCGCTGGAAGTAACGGTTACTGACGACGTCTACTTTCTGGCCGCGATCACCATATTGGTTGCCGTTTTATGTGCCACAGTGGCGTCGCGAAAACCAGCCTCTTGCAAAATGCTGCACAGCCGCGCCGGCCCCGCTTGCGCGCCCAGTGCGAGCCCCACTTCCTGCGACTTGGATGTCGGCACACAACCCATGGTAGAAAAGCTGTAGTACATCTGGCCAATCGTGTTCATGTTATCGACCGGATTGTCTTTGGCCGACGGCTCGATCAACATGATCACGCCACCCTCTCGCATGTGCTCGCAGGCATAATGCGCCGCTCCCAGCGGATCACCCATATCGTGCAGACAATCGAAAAATGCCAGCACGTCGTATTCACCCGGGTAGCTCTTGGCACTGGCCTCGTGATACTGAATGCGTTCCGACAGACCGGCGTCGGCCGCGAGCTTTTTCGCCGATGCGATCGAGTCGGCGTGAATATCGAATCCGGTAATCTCGGCTTGTGGAAAGGCTTCGGCAATCATCATGGTGGAGACGCCAAAGCCACAGCCGATGTCGGCGAAGCGGCCACCGTTTTGCAGCTTATCGACCACGCCATCCACTTTGGGCAACCACTTGGCGATCAGATTGGTGGCGTAGGAAGGTTTAAAAAAACGCGCCGTGCCTTGAAATATACACGGGTGCGCACGCTCGTAGGCGACACCTTCCCCGGTTGGAAAAGCCGCTTTGACGACATCTTCGTTGGCCACCATACCAGCCAGCAGATCGTAGGCGCCAATCATTAGCGCGGGACTGTTTTCATCGGCAAACACGGCCGCCTGTTCAGCACTGAGGTGGAACGTGTCGTCGGCATCTGTGTAGGTCACATAGCCAGCTGCCGACAACGCCAGCAGCCACTCGCGCGCATAGCGCGCATCGATTGATGCCGCGTTCGCCAACGCCTCTGCACTGGCAGGACCAATTGATTGCAGCGTGGCAAATAGCCCCAGCTCATCGCCTATTCTCATCAGTGGAATCAATGCCGAGGCGGCAACGTTCTCCATGATCTTCCACTGCAGTTTCTTGAGTGTATCGATATCAAGTTTTTCGCCCATGACCGCCTCCCCGTTTTCAGGCCATCATAGTCAGCAAGCAACGACGCGACAACCGCTATTCCACGGTAACACTCTTGGCAAGATTGCGCGGCTGATCGACATCGAGCCCACGTGCGATTGCACAGTGATAGGCGAACAACTGCAATGGAATGCCCAGCAGTATCGGGCTCAGCAGCGCACTGGCCACCGGCGCCCGCAGTACGTGATCAGCAAGCGCCGTCACGCGCTGATCCTCGCTGTTGGTCACGGCGATCACAGGCCCGGAGCGCGCCGCGACCTCCTCTATTGAGGCGAGTGATTTTTCCAGCAGGTCGTCATCGGGCACGATCGCGATAGTGGGCATGTCGGCATCTACCAGCGCCAGCGGCCCGTGTTTGAGTTCTGATGAGGGATAGGCCTCAGCGTGCAGATAGGATATCTCTTTGAGTTTCTGGGCCCCCTCAAGTGCCGCCGGCCAGGCCGCGGCACGGCCTATGAAAAAGGCCGAGTTGCAGTTCGCGTAGTGACCGGCGACAGCGGCGATGTGCGCCTCATCAGTCAGCGCCTGCTCGATCTGCTGCGGCAGCACTTGCAGGCCTTCAATCATCTTGCACCCCTGTTGCGGCGACATATCCCGCACCCGCCCCAGATGTAGCGCCAGCAGCGCAAAAACCACATTCATGCAGGTGTAGACTTTGGTCGATGCAACAGAGATCTCAGGCCCCGCGTGCATGTACACACCGCCGTCCACTTCGCGTGCAATGGTGCTGCCAACCGCATTGACGATACCGAGCACTCGCCCCCCTTTTCGCTGAACCTCACGCAGCGCCGCCAGGGTATCGAAAGTCTCACCGGACTGACTGACAACGATATAGAGCGTGTCGCTCTCGATCACCGGGTTGCGATAGCGAAACTCGGCGGCGGGTTCGGCGCTTGCTGGAATACGGGCCAGAGTCTCTATCATGCCCGCACCGCTGATACCCGCATAGTAGGCCGAGCCACAGCCGAGTATCTTGATGCGACGAATATCGAGTAGCTCGCGCGCAGTCAGGTTGAGCCCGCCGAGATGCGCGGTGTTAAACCGTTCATCGAGCCGGCCACTCAGGGTGCGCGCAACAGCCTCGGGCTGCTCCTGAATTTCCTTGCGCATGAAATGCTCGAAGCCACCGCGCTCATAGTCTTCGGTGCTGGCCTCAATGGTGATGGCGGTTTTGGTCATGGGCTGCGCATCGAGGGCGATCACCTCGAAACCATCGGGGCGAACGATCGCGACCTCACCATCATCCAGATGCACGACCTGACGCGTGTAGCGCGCGAGCGCCGACGCATCAGACGCGACAAACATCTCGCCCTCGCCGATGCCAAGAATCACCGGGCTGCCGTTGCGCGCAGCGATCAGCGTATCGGGCTCGGCGGTGCTGGCAACCACCACCCCCCAGGCGCCTCGAACCTGCGCAAGGCAGTGCAAGACCCGCTGCTGCAGTGATTCGCCATCCGCGCGGGCAATCAGGTGCGCCAGCACCTCGCTGTCCGTTTCGGAAACCATCTCCACACCCTCGCCCTGCAGCATCTCGCGCAGCATGACGGCGTTTTCGATAATGCCGTTGTGCACAATCGCGGTGCTGACATCGGCATCGAGATGCGGATGGGCGTTCTCGTTGGAGGGTTTGCCGTGGGTGGCCCAGCGAGTGTGCCCGATGCCGTAGCGACCGGGCAGATTTTCCGGCAACTGGCTTTCCAGCTCCTGCAGCTTGCCCGCCGCTTTCCAGCAACGCAGCCGCTTGCGCGAGATCAGCGCGATGCCGGATGAGTCATAGCCACGATATTCGAGCCGCCTGAGCCCTGACAACAAAACCGGCGCCGCTGCTCGCCCGCCGGTATACCCCACAATTCCGCACATATTCCTGTCACCTAGCCATAAATTATGCGTCTGATCTGACGCTCGCTAAGTGCCGGGGCCGGAAACCGCAGCCCGGAGAGTTCACCCTGAATGCGCCGAAAAATCTGCGCATTTTGCAAACCCTCGGCCTGCAGTTGCAGGTGGCGGCGAGCCACAAACGCGTCGACGGGCTCGCGGTAGTAAGCAAAGATCTCGTCGATGACACGCTCGGCATCAGCCGCTGACAGTGCAGTCAGCGCTGTCAGGTGTGCGATCAACTCATCCGGGTATTGCCGCGAATCCATGACGACAGGACACCATCAAATCGCACAATTTACCATTTTTCTGCCCGAATCCGGGCAGATTATCCAGCTTATTCGTTAACTGCGGCCCGCATTCGCTGCCACAAGGCCTCGACATCAGCTCGCGTGGTGCCGAGCGCGCCGATCGAGACCCGCACCATCCAGCGATCATTCAGCATCGCCGGCGTGAGCATGGCATCGCCCGAGGCGTTGATTGACTCACACCAGCGCTGCGTGTGCTCATTCAGCGCCTCCGCCGGCAGGCCGGCCGGTGTGTGCAACACGCAAAGAGTCTGCAGCGCAACCGGCGCCAGCAGTTGCCAGCCGGACTCGGCCTCCACCTGTTCTGCCAGCCAGCGCGCATTGTCGAGATCGCGTCGCAGCCGCGCCTGTAAACCCGCAATACCCTCGCTGCGAATCAGCCACCAGAGCTTCATAGCGCGGAATCGCCGGCCCAGCGGAATCCCCCAGTCTCGATAGTTTTTCACCTCGCCGTCCGCGGCGGTTTGCAGGTAGCTGGGATTGGTGCTCATCACGCGCACCAGGTGCTGCGGATCGCGAATCAGATAGACCGAGCAGTCAAACACCGCGCCCAGCCATTTGTGCGGGTTGAACACCACGGAATCGGCGCGCTCAATGCCATCCCACAAATGGCGCATCTCGGGCAGGATCATCGCGCTACCCGCCATGGCGCCATCGACATGCAGCCAGCAGTCAAACTCGACCGCCAATTCGGCAAGCCCGGCGATATCGTCCATGGCGGTGGTCGCGGTGGTGCCGGTACAGCCGACAATGGCACAGGGCTTTTTGCCAGCCGCGATGTCGGCCTCGATTTGGCGACGCATGTCGGCGACGTCGACAGAGTAGTCTGGCAGGACCCGGCAGGCGTGAACCTGATTGCGGCCAAAGCCCGCCAGCAGTGCGGCCTTGTCGACCGAGCTGTGGGCCTGCACCGACGAATAGACCATCAATTCGGACTGATCGCGCAGACCATCGCGCGTCTGGCCGTGATCGCTCGCGCGTTCGCGAGCACACAATAGCGCCACCAGCGTTGCGCCCGAGGCGGTGTCCTGTATCACGCCGGACCAGCTACTGGACAAGCCGATCATCTGCCGCAGCCAGTCACACATGCGGTCTTCGAGCTCGGTCAGCGGTGGACTGGCCTGCCAGTTCAACCCGAGTTGACCAAGACCGGAGCTCGCGAGATCGCCCAATACACTGGAAAGATCGGCATTGGCCGGAAAGTAGGCAAAAAACGAAGGGTGCTGCCAGTGCGTCATGCGCGGCATGATCATTTGCTCGATATCGGCAATGATCGCCTCGCTGTCCTGGCTCTGTTGCGGTGGTGACTCAGGCAGCTCGGCCAGCAGATCGCCCGGACGGGCCGGCGTTCGCACCGAATAGCTCCCAACTTCCTCGCGATAGCGAGCAATCAACTCGATCAGCTCGTGGCCAGCCTGGCGAAATTCGTCGGGTGTCATGGCAAGGTTCCGTTGGTCGATTCAAAAACCGGAACAATACCATTTCAAGAATTCCGAAAGAGGCCGTTAAACCTGCGAACGATCAATATAACGTGGAGGCCAGCGCGATGGCTAAAGATACCAAGGTGATTACCGCACTGCTGTTTGTCACAGTTTTTCTGGTGGCGGGTTTCTTCGTCATTGAAGCGCTGCCGATCTCACAGTAAGCGCGGACTAACGTCTCAACTGATCTACCATCCCGCGGCGGCAAAGTTGCGGGAGCAGAATAGCTGTTTCAATGATGAAGCAGCGTCATCAGGGTTCTGAGCGACGCGAAATCATTGCCAGACACATAAAGCAAATCGCAGCACAAGCGAGTAGTGACATAATCAGGGCCTCAGTCGTTGGGTCCGTGCCAATAAGTCCACCTTACCCGTCACCCCAAAATCTGTCACCGCAGCGTTTCACAAATTGAACACTTGCAATGGCGCGCATCTGCCCCCCTGTTGCGGACCAAACGGCGACCCTAAACCCAACCGGGACCACACCTTCGTCTGCACTGACGACGCTCTTACACCGATTGCAAACTGCACCACAGTATCCAACGCATCGTTTGTGAAACACTGTTTCGTTCATTCACTACATAGTGAGTGCTTTGCGCACTCGCTTGGCAGGAAGAATCACTGTGAACGAGACCAGAACAAACAATGTCAGGCGCACTGCGTCGAGCCATCTGTCTACGCTGGCGCTGGTAGGCATTATCGCCACCCTGTCGCTGACCGTGATGGCGATCTGGACTACCCACGAACGTGCCCAGAATGGCAACGCCAACAGCGCCCACGGCGCCGGCCAGGAGCTCAGTCGACAGTCAGGATCCTGATTTCTCTTCGTGCCGCGGCCGCGAAACCTGGTTTCGCGGCCGATATCCCCAGCTAAATCCTCCATCATCTGCCCCGCGCACCGCTGCACACTCCCGCCAATGCGTTAAACTACTGCCAACGCTTTCCTGTTCACTACCAACGGAAATAACGCTTTGGCAGCCACCACACTCTACGACAAGATATGGAACGCTCACGTCGTCAGCACTGAGCCCGACGGCACCTGCCTGATCTATATCGATCGCCATCTGGTACACGAAGTGACCAGCGCACAGGCATTTGAAGGCCTGCGCAATGCGAATCGCAAAGTGCGTCGCCCGGAGCTGACACTCGCTGTGGTCGACCACAACATACCCACCACCGATCGCTCAAAAGGCATAGACGACCCCGAGAGTGAGCTGCAGGTCACGACGCTGCGCGACAACACGCAGGAGTTTGGCGTCGAGTACTACAACGAGCTCGACGAGCGCCAGGGCATCGTGCACATCATCGGGCCAGAACAGGGCTTTACGCTACCGGGCACTACAGTGGTGTGCGGGGATTCTCACACCGCAACCCACGGCGCTTTTGGCGCACTGGCACATGGCATCGGTACCTCGGAAGTCGAACACGTTCTGGCCAGTCAAACGCTGGTGCAAAACAAATCGAAGAACATGCTGGTGCAGGTGAATGGCAAACTCGCGCCCGGCGTGACAGCCAAGGACATCACGCTGGCCATCATTGGCCAAACCGGCACCGCCGGTGGCACCGGACACGTCATTGAATACAGTGGCGAAGCGATTAGATCACTGTCGATGGAAGGTCGCATGACCCTGTGCAATATGGCGATCGAAGGCGGCGCACGCGCCGGCCTGGTGGCGCCTGATGAAACCACCTTCGCGTACCTGAAGGGCCGTCCGAAGGCACCGACTGGTGCCGACTGGGACGCCGCGGTCGAGTATTGGAAAACCCTGAAATCCGACGAAGGCGCGCACTTCGATAAAGTCATCACGCTGGATGCCTCAACGATTCAGCCGGTCGTCACCTGGGGCACCTCACCCGAAGACGTACTGCCGATTACCGCCTCGGTTCCCGACCCGATGTCCTTCGACAGCGAGCAAAAACAGGCCTCGGCCAAACGCGCACTGGAATACATGGATCTGACCCCGGGCACGGCACTGACCGACATCCCGATCGATAAGGTTTTCATTGGCTCGTGCACCAACGGCCGGATAGAAGATCTGCGTGAAGTCGCGCGTATCGCCGGTGGTAAAAAGGTCGCAGACGGCGTACACGCGATGGTCGTGCCCGGTTCTGGACTGGTCAAGAAACAGGCCGAAGAGGAAGGCATTGCCGAGCAGCTGATCGCTGCGGGTTTTGAATGGCGCGAGCCGGGCTGTTCGATGTGCCTCGGCATGAACCCGGATCGCCTGGAACCAGGTGAGCGCTGCGCATCCACCTCGAACCGCAACTTTGAAGGTCGTCAGGGCCACGGTGGCAGAACCCACCTGGTCTCGCCTGCCATGGCCGCCGCCGCCGCGGTGACCGGCCGCCTCACCGACGTGCGTACACTGGGATAAGCCAATGAAAGCGATGAAAGAACTGACCGGCGTCGCCGCGGCGCTGCGCATGATCAATATCGATACCGATATGATCATTCCCAAGCAGTACCTGAAGACCATCGTCCGCAGTGGCCTGGGCAAAGGGCTTTTCCACTCCCTGCGTTACGATGACGATGGCAACGATCGTCCGGACTTCGTGCTCAACCAGGATGCCTACAAAAACAGCAAAATCCTGATTGGCGGTGACAACTTCGGTTGCGGATCATCGCGCGAGCACGCCGCCTGGGCGCTGGATGACTTTGGCATCAAATGCGTCATCGCGCCGAGCTTCTCGGATATCTTCTACAACAACGCGTTTAAAAACGGCATGCTGTTGATCCGCCTGCCCGAAGATCAGGTCGAGGATCTGATGCGCCAGGCCGAGTACGGCTCGAACGCCCAGTTTTCCATTGATCTGGAAGCCCAGACGATCAACACGCCCGACGGCCAGACGCTGTCGTTCGACATCGATCCACACCGCAAGCACTGCCTGCTGAACGGGCTGGATGAAATCGCGTTGACACTCGACAAAAACGACGATATCGAGGGCTTTGAAAACCGCCAGCAGCAGGCGCACGCCTGGCTGACACCTGCCGCCTGAATAACCCGAAAAAAACCACATGACGACTCACTCTATTTTGCTGTTGCCGGGCGATGGTATTGGCTACGAAGTCGTGGCCGAACTGCGTCGCGTCATCGACTGGATGAACAACAACAGCGGCGCGCAGTTTTCAGTCACCGAAGATGATATCGGTGGTGCCGCCTACGATCGCTACGGCGCACCACTGGCCGATCAAACACTGGAACAGGCACTGGCGAGCGATGCCATTGTGATGGGTTCAGTCGGCGGCCCTAAGTGGGACGGTGTCGAGCGCCACCTGCGCCCCGAGGCAGGCCTGCTGAAGCTGCGTAAGGAACTTGACCTGTTTGCCAACCTGCGGCCGGCCACCTGTCGACCAGCGCTGGCCTCAGCCTCGAGCCTGCACGAAGATCTGGTCTCGGGTCTTGACATACTGATCCTGCGAGAGCTGACCGCCGGTGTCTATTTTGGCGAGCCGCGTGGCATCGAAACCTTGCCCGATGGACGCCGGCGCGCCCTCGACACGCAAGTGTATTTTGAGAGCGAAATCGAACGACTGATGCACGTCGCGTTTGAACTCGCCGCCAAGCGCAATGCCAAGGTACATTCGGTGGAAAAGGCCAACGTGATGGAGACCGGTGTGTTCTGGCGCGAGATCGCGACCCGGGTGGGCAAAGAATATCCGGATATTGCACTCGAGCACATGTACGCCGACAACTGCGCCATGCAACTGGTGCGCGCACCGAAACAATTCGACGTGATCGCCACCGACAACCTTTTTGGCGACATTCTCTCCGATTGTGCCGCCATGTTGACCGGCTCACTCGGTATGTTGCCATCGGCGTCACTGGGCCCACAGGTAAACGGCAAGCGCGCCGCCCTCTACGAACCCGTCCACGGCTCGGCGCCGGATATCGCAGGCCAGGGCATCGCCAACCCGCTGGCGACGATTCTATCGTTCGCCATGTGTTTGCGATTTTCATTTGCCATGAACACAGAGGCCGACAGGCTTGAAGCCGCCATCGACAACGTGCTGGCAAACAACGTGCGCACGGTAGATATCGCGCCCGACGGAATCACGCCCGCCAGCACCTCAGTCATGGGCAGCGCCATCATCGCCGAACTGGATCGTCTGAAGTCATCCTGAGCATCGCCCGCCGACCGATCCTGGAGTTAAGTCATGCTTGAGAAATTTCGCGGTATGAAATGGGCGGGCTCCAAACCGCCAGCAACGGCGGACAAAACTGCGGAATCCGCAGCGCCTGCCACTGCGTCGCAAGGCGACGCCACCGATCAGGCGGCACTGGAAAAGGCGCTGGCAAACCCGGCGGAAAAAATTCGTCTGCAAGCAGTGCTGCAGCTGGAGGATCTAACTCGGCTGCTGCCGCTCTGCACCGACGACTCAAGCGAAAAGGTGAGGCTGGCAGCGGCGCGCCAGTACACGCGTTTTTTACCGGACGAACAAGACACACTGGATCTGCTGAACCGCTACAGCAGCGACGCCGGTACCCGTGAACTGGCCAAAACCATCACCGGCTACAGCCCGCACAATCGAGTGCGAGAACACGGTGCGACACTTTTCAGTGCACAGGCAGACCTGGCCGATATCGCGATCAATACGCGCTTTCACGATACCCGCAGCGAGGCGATTGCCCGCATCGATTCAATCGCCGAAATGGATCGCTGCTGGCGGCAAATCAAGAGCAAAGACAAAATTGCCGCGCGCGACCTGAAGACTCGCCTCGACGCACACCACGCAGAAGCCAAACAGGCACAGGATCGCACAGAGGCTTGTGAAAAGCTGGTGGAGAGTATGCAGGCGTTGTCAGGCAGTGTCTGGTCGCCCCACTATGCCAACACGCATGCGCAGTTACATCAGCGCTGGAGTGCACTCGATTTCACACCCGATGAACAGTCGCAACGACGCTTCACCGAAGCCGAGCAGATTGCGCGCGCGAAGGTGGAAGAAAACGCCGCGCAACAGCATTTGCACGACGCTCGTGAGCGTCTGCTGACAACGCTCGAACAGGCCCACGATTCGCTCACAGCCTGTGAGACCGAACAATTGCCTGCCGCTATCGAGTCGACGCAAACCTGCCTTTCACAAACCGACGAACAGTGGCGACAGCTGGCCAGCACGGCAGCGCCGGCAGACACGGACACGCAACGATTTCAACAGCGACACCGTGCCTTGTCGAAGTTGCAGGAACTGGCAAAGACGATCAATCGAACCAGCAATCCCTCTGCCGACGCAGACACCGACTGGTCAAAACAATTGAAGGCACTGGAAGCCGTACAGCAACAACTTGCCAATACGACAACACCGGCGTTTGCCGGCAATTTGCCTGCAATGATCTCGACCGCCCGGCAGGCGCTGGAGAAACAGAGACAGGGCAACAACGAGCTGCGACAATCTATCGCCAAACAGTTCGGCGCGCTTCAGGGTGCGATTCGCGCCAAGCGCTGGGGGCCTGCCAAGTCTATCTACGAGCGACTGGAGCGCAAGATTGCGCGACTCGAAGGCCGGGATAAACCATCACAACTGGAAAAGCTGGAACGCCTTGGCACCGAGCTAAAAGAACTCGGTGACTGGAAAGTCTTTGCCTCGCAGCCAAAACTCGAAGCCCTGTGTGAGCAGATGGAGGCACTACCGGCGGCCGGCCTTTCACCACGCGATCAGGCAGATCGCATAAAAGATCTGCAAACGCAGTGGAAGAGCATGGGGGCAAGCCCGGCCCAGCAAGCACTGTGGCCCCGTTTCAAACAGGCGGCGGATACCGCCTACGAACCGTGCAAAAAATACTTTGCCGCCAGGCGCGAGGAAAAACAGTCCAAGCTTGATCAGCGCGCAGAAATCTGCGACATGCTGGAGCAGTACATCGAAAGCTGCGACTGGGACAACCCCGACTGGCGCCTGGTTGAAAAAACCGTGCGCACCGCACGCACCGAGTGGCGCAACCGTCGCGTGTTTGATCGCAAGGCGAGCAAACCGCTGGACGAGCGCTTTGACGCGCTGATCAAATCACTCAATGACAAGCTCGATCCCGTCTACGAGGCCAACGCCACGGAAAAATCCGAACTGATCGCCAAGGTCAAACAACTGGGTGAAGGTGAGATTAACCAGCACTGCATCAATCAGGTCAAACGCTTGCAAAGCGTCTGGAAAACTGGCGGCATCATGCGCCGGAAGACCGATCAGGCGTTGTGGAAAGAATTTAATGCCGCCTGCGGCGAGATCTTCAACACCCATCGCGCCCACCAGCGCGAACAGTACAAATCGAGCGTAGAGCACGTCACCCGAGCGCGCGCTATTATTGATGAACTTAAAACCATCGCCAAAGGCAGCACCTTCGACGAAAAGCACCTGCAGAAATTACAGGATGAATTTCAGCAGCTGCCGGAGTTTCCCGAACGCGATGCGCGCTATTTGAAGCGCGATTACAGCCGCGCACTGAATGACGTCGATAAGGGGCGCGAGAACGCCAGTGACAATTCGCGACGTGCAGAGCAGGATCGGCTGCGCCACAAGGCACAACTATGCGAACAACTCGAAGCCATGGCTGGCGGTACTCCCGCCGATCTGGAATCCGACATCACCACCATTCTCGATGAATGGCAAGAGGGCGACAAGACCGATCAGGCCGAGTGGCGCAAAGCGATGAATCTGCGCCGCGACAGCATCGTGTTGCACTTGCAAAACGGCACCCTGCCGGACTACGAAAAAAACACTGCCGACAGACGCATGCTTTGCATCGAACTTGAAATTCTGCTCGATCGCGAGACGCCAGCCGAGGATCGCAACCTGCGAAGGCAACACCAACTGGAGAAACTGCAGGATGGCCTGACCTCTAGCGCCACCGTCTCCAAACAGGCGCTACTGGAAGATCTGTCGAATCAGTGGCTGTGCGCCTTCCCGGCCGATCCGGCACTGCGCGACAGCCTGAACAGTCGCTTTAACGAGACCCTGGGCAGCGCCCGCAAACGCTAGCGATTATCAGTTGTGCCATCGCTTGAGAGCGCGCGAAAATCGTCGCGCTCCAGCAGCCATGCTAGCGCAAAGCCGAGCACCAGCCCCCAGAACGGCGCGCCAACCCGGGCGATAGAAATGTCCGATACGGTAATCAGAAAGCACAGCAGTGCGCTGAGCGAAAAGCGGCCGCAGAACGCCCCCTGGAACGCCGCCAGCAATACCCTGAACATCGCAAGCCCGGCAAGCGCCGCTAGAAACTCGAAAGGTGTGGCGAGCATCCATCGTGTTAATACCGGTGCAAAAATACCGAACGCAAGCGCAAAGACACCGATCACGATACCCGCCGTATAGTGACTGTTGCGTGGTCCGGAACTGGAGATGAGCGCATTGGTCGGTCCGGTCAAACACGTAGACGAAGAGCCGAATACCGCGGTCAGCATAGAGAAAACACCACAGGCAGAGGTGATGAAATTAATCGGCGCCTGATGGCCGCTGTTGTGCAACACCGCGATACCCTGCCCGTTCTGTGCGGCAATCACTGTAATGGCCAATGGCACAACCAGCTCTGCCATCGCCTGCCATGAAAACGCGGGTTGAACAATGACAGGCAGCGCCAACCCGCTTGCACTAGTGGCAGCAAGCTCCAGACGATCACCGAACCAGATCATCGCTATCCCGGTCAGCAGCGCACCGATAACGGGTGGACAGTAGCGCCCCAACACCGGCACGGCAGACAACACAATGAACACCAGCGTCATGGATCCCGCAATGAGAAAATCGCTGTGCACCGAGGCGATCCAATCGAGACCGAACTGCAGAAAAACACCGGCCACCATGCCCATCACGATTGGCATAGGGATTAGCTCCATCGCCCGCCTGACCCAGCCCGACAGACCGAGTAAAAGCATCAGCAAGCCGGTGGCGTAGAAGGCACCAACGACCTCGGGGAAGGATAAATGGGCCAGAGCCGGTCCCACCAGTACGGTACCGGGAATGGTCCAGAAAAATACCATTGGTGTACGATACTTCCAGCACGCCACAATGGTAAGAATCGCGTTGACAAAAAACGCGCCGAAGATCCAGGAAGACAACTGACTTTCGTCCAGACCGCCCTTGCTGCCCACCGCGAGAATGACGGCGACCGGGCCACTGGCGGCGAAGGAAAAGCCAATGATCGCATTGGCCAGCGCATTGATATCAAAATCGGACCACAACCGACGCAGCGTGGTCGGCGGTGTGGCGACAGGTTCTATCTGGCGCAAAGCTGTCCTTTGGCGTAAGGTCGCACAGTTGCGCTATTGCATGCAGGCAGCGAGGTAGTTGGCGAAGTCGTAGTTCGGGCGCTCAAGGTGTGACAGATGCCCGGGCGTTGCCATTTTTGCGCACAGCCCCTTGTAAACGCGTTCAGTACATTTTTTGTCTTCCACGTTTACCTCATCGAGTAAGGTCTTGGTGGCTTCAAAGTGCTGGCGCGACTCCGGGTCATTGACAAAATCGGGCGACATGCCGCCACCGAATTCTACGTGTACCCGCCCGACACCACGCGGATGCAGAGACAGATACCAAAAGTAACCCGGCGTGAGTGTAATCAGAAATGATGGATAGATGGCCAGCAACACCGTAGTGCGTCGCCAGTCACCCTGAAGCCGGGTGTTGTTCGGATGCGCCAGGGCAATTTTCAGCGAATCATCCTTCAGAATTGTGTGATAGTTAAATGCTGGCTCACCAGGCGGACAATCCATTTCTTCAAGTTTGGATAAACCACCAATGGTGCCGCGGTGACACACCGGCAGATGGTAGCTTTCCATGAAATTCTCAGCCAGCACCTTCCAGTTGGTATCCCACTCGAAGGTTTCATGGAACACTTCGGTGTAGTTTTCCATCTCATAGTCAGCGATCAGTGACTCGACACTGGCCAGCCGCTTGGCTACCGGTTCGGCATCGGGATTCAAGGTCACCATGATCCAGCCGAGCCACTCGTCGCAGCGAACCGCGGGCAACTGGTATTGCTGTTTGCAAAAGCCCTTGTTGGCACTCATCGCGGCAGCACCGCGCAGACTGCCATCGAGATTGTAGGTCCAGCCGTGATACGGGCAGACTATGCTTGATGTTTTGCCGCGCCCTTCGAGCAGAGTGGACATCCGGTGCAGACAGACATTCGACTGCGCACGCAGGCTGCCATCGGTTTCGCGCAACACCATGATCGGCTGCCCGGCCAGTTCGTAGGTCAGATAGTCACCCGCCTCTGCCAGCGTGCTGGCACGCCCCACGCAAACCCACTCGCGACCGAAAATATCCGCGTGCTCTCGTTGCAGGAACGCCTCGGAGGTGTAGACGCTGACTGGCATCGAGCGCGCCTGGTCGAATGGAGTGGCCGCCATTTCTTTGAGCTCGGCCACTGGATCGGGCGTGGCGCCGGTATTCATCTGCGCGGGTCTCGTGTTGGGTTAGCTTTAGCGTGGAGTATGGAGCGCTGGTGGCGCAAAGGGAATGCCGAATTGTGCCTTCGCGGCTGGCGCATTCAGCGGCTGGCCTGAATCTCCTGCAGGACTTTGGCGGGATGATCAGCTGCACGGGCAATGCGCGGCCAGTGCTTGCGCACTTTGCCATCTGCACCAATCCAGACCGCCGAGCGAATCACGCCCTGGACTTTCTTGCCATACATGTTCTTCTCACCCCAGGCACCGTATTTCTCCATCACCTTGTGGCCCGGATCACTCAGCAACGTGAACGGCAGCTGATACTTGCCGGCAAACTGAAGATGTGAGTCGGCATCGTCCGGCGACACCCCCAGCACCATGACACCGAATGCATCGAACTCGCTGTGCAGGTCGCGAAATGCGCAGGCTTGTTTAGTACAGCCAGGTGTGTCGTCACGCGGATAAAAATACACCACGACATCCTGCCCCTTCAGCGCCTTTAGTGAAACCTTGTTGCCGTCACTATCCGCCAGCGTGAATCCTGGCGCAGCCTTACCTGCTTCTAGAGCCATCGACACCATCCAATTGTGTGGTCAAAAAATGACCCGCAAATATGCACAATTTCCTCACATTTGGCTAGAAATTGACAGATTCGCAGGTTTTGAGGCATGCAAGTTGCCGTCTACCGGGTTGTAAATTCAACTCTCAGCACGGTGAGATCTTGCATGCGCAATATAGCATCCCGGGCTCTACTCGCCCTACCGTTCGTCCTGTCGGCCTGCAGTGGGTCGGGCGGCGACGATAACGCAGCCACAGGAGCAGGCGCCGCACACACCAGTGGCGTTGCCCACGGCTACTGGCCCCCGCAGCCGCTCAATGCGACCAGCGTCGAGCCACTGCCAGCCAGCGCACTGGGTGGCGCGCAATCACTGGTACTGGACGCAGCGCGGCGAACGGTACTGACCAACCCCGGTGTGCTGGCGAGCCTTGGCGACAACTTTCAGGCGTTCGACGGCAGCCTCGGCAATCAGAAAGACGGCGTGATCGCCACTTTCCTGTTCTACAACTATGACACCGACCAGACCATCACGGTCGACATGCAACCGGACGGACGCATCGACAGCCTGGCTCAGGCGGCCAGCGTATACCAGCCACAGGAACACCCCGATGAGTCGGCCGAGGCTATCGGCCTTGCGCAATCAGCACTCGAAGACCTGGGGTTTGCGACAGACGGCCTGCTGGGCACTGCCCTGCTCGCATTTCCCAAATCACAGGATATCGCCAATCCGGCTGAGCAGTTTCACGCCCAGCGATTGCTCTATATCACCTTTGGCTCGGGCAACGGTGCACTACCGGTCTACAGCGCGATGGTCAATCTGAGCACAGGCGTTGTCAGCGACGCCGGTCTGGTTAAATAAGGAGCGCGGACCAATGAGATTTCTGACAACCGTTCTCGTTACGTTTTTTGCGATCACCACGCACGCAGCCGACGTCGAGTGGGAAGGCTGGAGCTTTGACTTTAGCACTCGCGACAGCAACTCCGGACTGGTGCTGACCAATGTCGACTTCAACGGCAATAGAATCCTGGCGCGCGCCAGCATGCCGGTGATGCGAGTGAAATACCAAAACGATGTCTGTGGCCCCTATGCTGACATCCTCAGCCCCGGAGCGCTTGAGCCTGCCAATTCAGGTGCACCGAACGATGCCTGCAACGGCCAGTCTGTCTGTCAGCGCACTTATACCCAAAATGGAGTCAAGATGCTGGAGGTCGGGTCAAACTGGCAAATCGCTGAATACCAGATCTACCAGACCTACTATTTCAGTGAAAATGGCACCATCGACAGCCGCGTTTACAGCCGTGGCCTGCAATGCGTGATTGATCATAGCCATCACGGGCACTGGATGTTCGATTTTGATATCGATGGCGCGGCAAATGATCGGGTATTGAAAAACGACGACGATCCGCAACCAGTCGAGTTCAACGACCTGAAATCCAACACCGACTTCTGGACCATCGAAGATACGGTCACCGGTAACCAGGTGCGACTGATTCCGTCTGTCGACGATGGTATCGCCGGCAACTTTGCCCAATGGGATCTTGCAGCACGCCAGTTCAACACGGGCGAAACCGGGCGCTGGCGCAACGGTGCGCGTGGCGAAATTGGCGATCTGTTCCTGAACAACGAGAGCATCGACAACGAGGATATCGTGATCTGGTACGTCTCCCACCTGCCGCACAGCGCAAGTGAAGGCGACAGTATCTGGCACGCCTCGGGCCCGCGATTGCAGATCGTTGAAATGATGGAGCCAGAACCCGAGCCGGAACCGGAACCGGAACCGGAACCGGAACCCGAGCCAGAACCTGAGCCCCCTCAACTGACCAACCTGTTGGTCAACGGCGGATTCGAGACCACCCTGGCCGGCTGGAACAACTGCGCGTCGGGCGACAATGTTGCGATCGTCAGTGACAACACGCTCGAGGGCAGCTCTGCGCTGCGCATCAGTAACGGTGGCTGCCTGTACCAGGAGATCGAGGCTCAGGCTGATACGCAATACACGCTGCAGTGTCAGGCCAGTCGCTCTGGCACCAATTGGACCATCATGGAACTGGGCTACCTCGATGCCAACTACAACAAACTCAGTTCCGATTTCCGTCAAATCAATTCATCCAATGGCTACCGGGCATTGAGTCTGTCGTCTGCCGCGCCGGCCAACACCCGCTATGCGCTGGCGCTGTTCTACAGTGAGGACGACACCCGCATCGACAGTTGCGTACTGAGCACCGGCGACGCACCACCCAGTCCCGAGCCAGAACCCGAGCCACCCAGCACCGACAATCTACTGGTAAATGGGGATTTCGAATCGGGTCTGGATAACTGGGCCAGCTGTGGCGACGGCAGTCTGACGACGATCAGCGACGACGCTGACAGCGGTACCTCGGCGCTGGCAATCAGTCAGGGCGGTTGTCGCTATCAGCAATTTAGCATCGTCGAGGGCAGCACTTACATCATGTCCTGCCGCGGCCGCAACACAGGCTCGTTGTACGCCAGTATCACGCTCGCGTTGATGGATACAAATTATCAGTCATTGCAGCGCCAGGAGATTCCGGTCGTATCGGCAAACTGGCAGAACCACACTGCGACACTGACCGCACCGGCATCCAGTCGCTACGGTACCGTCGTTGCGTATAGCGAAGACCCGGGGCTGTTTGACAACTGCAGCATCGCGGTGCAGTAATGCACCAGGCCGAGCCCGCACCACGCGGGCTCGCTACACCCTCCAATTCACTTCAATTCAGGCGACGAGGCTGTCTGCCGCTTTGCCAATGGCCTGGATGGTTTGATCGATATCGGCGTCAGTCAGCGCCAGTGACGGGTAGACTTTGCCGGCTGATTTAAAAATACCATTAGCCCGCAGTGTGTGGTTATAACGCGCATTGAGATCGGTATCGGCACGCAATACGTCGCGGTAATTATTAACATCAGTACCTGTAAACACGACGTCGAACAGCATCGGCTCGCCCACGACTCGATGCGCAACCCCCACCCGGTTTAACTGTTCAGTTGTCGCCTGCATCAGCACCTGGCCGACTTCAGTGAGTTTTTCGTAAGTACCTTCGCGCCGCAGTATCTCAAGTGATTTTAACCCGGCTACCGCCGCGACCGGGTTGCCGCTCAGCGTACCGACCTGAAAGGTAAAACCTGCGTCACCGACAAGGGATTTGTCAAAGTGAGCCATGATGTCTGAATCGCCGACAATCGCTGCCATCGGAAAACCACCGCCGATAATCTTACCCAGCGTGCACAGATCGGGCGTTACACCATAGTACTGTTGCGCACCACCGTAAGAGAAGCGAAAGCCTGTCACGACTTCATCAAAGATTAAAACGATACCGCGTTTTTTGGTTTCCTCACGTAGCGCCTGAAGAAAGCCCGGCGCTGGTGGAATCAACCGCTGCAGCGGCTCGACAATCATCGCTGCGACCTGATCACCATGTTGATCAAGTAGCGCACGCACCGCATCGATATCGTTAAACGGAGCGATGATCATGTGCTCGCGAACGGCTTCCGGTATGCCTGCCGAATCGGGCACGGCGGTAGGAAAATTCACCGGCGTAGTCGGCGCCAGACTCATCAGTGCCTCGGCCGACATTCCATGGTAACCGCCCTCGAATTTAAAAATTTTGTCGCGACCGGTGAAGGCACGCGCCAGGCGCATCGCGTACATGTCAGCCTCTCCACCAGTACTGACGTAGCGCAACTGCTGCGCACAGGGCACCGCCTTACAAATCTCTTCGGCCAGTTCGATACCAGCGGCATTGTTGGCGAAGAAGGTCATCCCCCGGGCCAACTGTTGCTGCACGGCATCGAGCACCTCGGGGTGCCCGTGGCCCAACAACATCGGCCCCGAGCCGATCAGGTAATCGATGTATTCATTGCCATCTTCATCCCAGACATGCGCGGCGCGCCCCTCGCGAATCACGATGTCTTTGTCAAAGTTGCCAAAACCACCGGCCGGCAGCACTTTCGCTGCACGTTCAATCCATTCCTGTTGTGTACTCATTGTTGTGATTCCGCTATTGATAGACGGCGACTGGTTCGCCAAGCGTGTCGATGTTCGGTACAACGCCGAGCCCCGGCAAGTCTGGTGGCGTGGTTACACCGTGCTGGTTTCTCGATCCCTGACCCGGCACTGGGTCCACTGCCAGATGGTAGTGCGACAACCAGCTGGCGAGGCGATGCTCGACAGGGGTTGATGCCGCAAGATGAATAGCTGCAGTATCGGCCAGTGCTGAGCCGCCGACATCCTCTATGTGCATCCGCCAACCGACCGAAACACCAAAGTCGCGCACCTGTCGCGCCCGCGTCAATCCGCCGAGTCGATTGGGCTTCACTTTAACACCCTCACAACCATTGTGTCGCCAGGCCCGCAAATGATCATTGAAATTGAGCAGGCATTCATCGAGCATAATCGGCTGCGGAACCCTTGTCGCAAGCTGCAAACACTGGTCAAGCGTCTCACACGGCTGCTCTATCCAGTCCCTCGATGACACGGTATTGAGCACCTGTACTGCGGTGGCGGGCGCCCAGGCACGATTGACATCAAAGGTGACACTGTCCGATTCGCTGCCCTCGCTGCCGCCCTGTCTGCCGGCCTGGCTACAATCGTTGCTGATCGCATCGATCCGATCGATATCGGCCGCAGCGTCTGTGCCGCCGATCTTTGCCGAATGCACTGTGTAACCTTTTTCACGAGCGCGGTTGATCTGCTCGATCATTTGCTCTGGTGTGCCGGTAGAAATAGAAGAATTCAATAACACGCGCTGCCCCGACTCACCACCCAGCAGACGCCAGAGCGGCAAACCGGCACGCTGGCCAAGAATGTCCCAACAGGCAATGTCGATGGCAGACTTTACGTAGGGGTGGCCAGGCAACTGAACATCCATATAGCGATTGAGCTGATCGAGCGCACAGGGATCACAGCCGATCAACAGCGGCGCCAGCAATTCCATACCGGCGCGAATGCCGCGACCGTGGGCCGGTAAATAAGTATGTCCCCAGGGACATCCCTCACCCCAACCCACGATGCCCTCGTCGGTGTCGATTCGCACGAACGTGCTGTCAAGCTGATCGAAACGCAGCCGCCCGCCACTGAGCCAGTAGGGCTCATTTAACGGCAGGTCAATCTGCCAGACCGATATTTTGCTTATCTTCACGCGTCAGTAACAGCGGTTGCGATGATCAGGCGCGCGGCAATCGGCTTTGCGCATCGTAGGCAGGCTCTGACAACACCACGGCTGATCGCGCCTGCCCCATGATGACCACCTGCAACGATGTGCCGGGTTTTGCCGCCTCTGGTTTAATGTAGGCAAACGCGAGTATTTGCCTCACGCGATGACCAAAGGCGATCGAACTGATCGAGCCCACGACTTGGCCATTGTGCAAAACCGCTTCACCGCCGTGCCCATCAGTGTCTCCGTCTGCGTCCACCTGCAGATAGGCGCAAATCCACGGCAGTGGATTGTCCATACTCTGTAGCGTCGCCGCACGGCCGACAAATTCACCCTTGTCAGGCTTTGCAAAACGCAGCACATCGGCCTCCGCCAGTGTGACTTCGTTAGTCAACTCGCCAGCTCCCTTAAACCCCTTTTCCATACGCAGCGAGTTCATCGCAAACGAACCGTAATTGCCGATGCCATGCTCCTGCCCGGCCTGCCAAAGCGCGTCGTAAACCGCCGACATGTCTTGCGCCGGCCCGTGAATTTCCCAGCCCAGTTCACCGGCATAAGACATACGCAACGCCCACATCGGACGACCCGCGATCTCAATAGACTGTGCAGACAGCCAGCGAAAGCGCTCGTTGTCCAGCGCTGCCGGTGTGCATTGCGCCAGCACCTCGCGCGCGCGCGGACCCTGCAGTGCCAATGCCGCCCAGTCGAGTGATCGATTGACAATATTCACGTTATGGCCGGCCCGGTAGCGCGCCAGGTGATCGAGCAGCCGCTGCTCGAAGAACGCAGCGCAAACCAGGTAACAACGATCTTCTGCCAGTTTGATCAGCGTAAGTTCAAGCTCAATTCTGCCGCGCTCGTTCAGCATGTGCGTCAGCACTGCACCGCCGGTTTTCACGGGCAGCCGATTGGCAACTAATGAATCCAGCCACGGGGTTGCGTGTGCACCATTGACTTCCACTTTTGTAAAAGCGGTGACGTCCATAATGCCCACACGGTTCTGTACCGCATCGACTTCCAGTGCGACACGTTCATGCACAACATTTCGTCTGAATGAGTAGTGATCGTGTTGGGCAATATCATCACCGGCAAACCAGCGTGGTCGCTCGTGGCCGTAGACCTCCTCGTACACTGCCCCCTTTTTCATCAAGGTCTCGTACAGCGGCCCGGGCTTGATCGGCCTGCCCTCGGTACGGTTAAAATGCGGGTACGGAATCTCGTGTCTCAGGCAATAATCTTCACGCGCCTTGATGATCTGCCACGGCTTTTGCGCGTAGCTGCCGAATCGTCGGGGATCAAATTCACGCATCGAAATATCGGCAGCACCATGCACCATCCAGCGCGCCAGTTCCCGCGTGAGCCCAGGCCCCCAGCCAATACCGATCTGGCAGCCGCAACAGGCCCAATAGTTGCGCACACCGGGCGCCGGACCGATCAGCGGATTGCCGTCAGGTGGGTGTGATATCGCGCCGTGCACGACGCGCTTGATGCCGTAGTTGGCCAGCACCGGCACCCGGTGTAGTGCATTTTCAAGCCACGGCATCACGCGATCGTAGTCTGCATCGAACAGTTCGTTCTCAACCTCCCACGGGCAGTGATCTTCCCATACGGTATTGGGATTGGTCTTTTCGTAAATAC
>CAZNIS010000017.1:0-85009 GCA_964573105.1 uncultured Granulosicoccaceae bacterium | reverse complement strand
CCCCAGGCCGAGCCCATATTGATCGCTGCGATCGCAAACGTGTAGGCGCCAAGGCCAAAAAATGCCGCTTGCCCAAAACACAAAATTCCGGCAAAGCCCCAGATAAAGCCTAGACTCAGTGCCAGCAGAGCATAGGCAGTCAGCACTGTGAGCGTATAGGCATCAAACAGGGTCGGCAGCACAAACATGAAGATTGCGCCGATGATCAGCGGCGGCAGAATATCGCGCGCGAACATCTACACGCGCCCCTTGAAAAAGCGCCCGGTGATGCCGGTTGGCAGCAGCCGCAGCAGGATGATCGCCACCACCAGCAAGGCGATTTCACCAACCGCCGGCGTGGACAACAAGGTAAACGTCTGCGATATCACGCCAAACAGCCCGGCACTTGCCAGCGCGCCTGACACCACCGACGCACCACCGGAAATCACCGTGATAAAAGACTTGGCGATATAGTTGGCGCCGGACGCCGGATTGAGCCCGACCAGCGGCGCCATAACACCGCCTGCCAAACCGGCAAGGCCTGACCCGGCCGCAAAAGTAAAGAGATAAACCCGCGAGGGACTGTAGCCAAATGCCGATGTCATCTCGGGGTTTTGCATCGCACCGCGCGCGATTAAGCCTGCCCGCGTGGTTTTCAGCGCCATATACAAACCGATGGCGACAACAATCGCCATCAGGATCACAAACAGGTTGTAGCCCGAGAGTTGATAGCGGCCAAACGTGAAACCGGCGATCGGCGTGGCGATACCGGTGGTGGTATTGCCAAAGATCATCGTCATCGCGCCCATCATCGCAAGGCTCAAGCCCCAGGTTGCTAGCATGGTGTTGATCAGCCGCCCGTATAGCCAGCGGATGATCAATCGCTCGACAATGACTCCAAAAACGGCTACCACCAGTGGCGCGACCACCAGCATCGCCAGATAGATATTGACTCCCGCCTGGTGGGATACGATAGCGGCATAGCCGCCCAGTGTCAGAAACTCTCCGTGCGCGAGATTGATCACGCGCATCATGCCAAAAATCACGGCAAGGCCAGCGCTGATCAACACCAGCACCGCTACCGCATAGAGAATTTCAACGCCGACGACTGCTGCGTAGTCCACTCGTATTACCCAAGGCAAGATGAATCGGCGAGGCGAACTGCGGCGGTGCCGGAACCCGCGCCGGCACGCACCGCATCGAAGAAAAACCTAGATTGATATTTCGTACTGCTGATTGTCGTCGGGATTAGCTTGCAGATCGCAGACCCCCTGCGTGTCGACCGGCTGCCGCTCGCCGAAGCTCTTGACCACATTCATTTTCTGATCGCGCACTTCGACCAGGTGCACCGAAGTGATCGCGTGGTGGGTTTTGGCATCGAGCGAAATCTTGCCGGTCGGGGCGTCGAAACTGACACCGCTCTCCAGCGCTTCGATCACCTTGTCGCGTTCAATCGAATCGGCCTTGCGCACGCCCTCTGCCCACAAATGCATACCCTGATAGGTCGCCACCGCGAGTTCATGCAGATCGTCGATTGAACCAAAGCGCTCTTCCCATTTCTGCAAAAAGGCTTTGTTCTCAGGCGTGTCGAGCTCTTTCGAGAAGCTGTACACCAGCATGATACCGTCGCCCTCTTCCTTGGTTAACACGACTTGCTCGTTGCCGGCGCCCATGGTAGTCGAGGCCATGGGTATTTTCTTGTTCATACCGGCTGCCGCCCACTGGCGATAGAACGACAGGTGCGCGCCGCCGACCAGCACCGACATGATCATGTCGGGCGCGGCCTCCTGAATCTTTGCGATAGTGGCACCAAAATCGGCTACATCCAGCGGGAAGAAATCGGTCTGGATCACTTCGCCGCCATTTTCCCGGGCGTAGTGCTGAATCCACTTGGCGGTGATGTGTCCGTAGTTGTAATCGGCAGCGAGGGTGTAGATCTTCTTACCCCAGCGCTCCATCGTCTCTGGCACCAATACTTCGGCCTGTTGTGCCGGTGTGATACCGGTGCAGAAAATGTTGCGATCGCAAACGCCGCCCTCATACTGCACGTTATAGAAGTACAGCGTCTTTGATTTTCGTAAGGTCGGACGAATCGCCTCGCGCGAGGCCGACAGAATCCCGCCGTGCACCACGTCCACCTTGTCGCGACGCGTGAGCTTTTGCGCGTATTGGGTGTAGAGCGCCATGTCTGACTGGGTGTCGTAGTCGATCTTCTCCAGTTGCCGTCCAAGCAGGCCACCGGCTGCGTTGATCTCTTCGATCGCCAGCGTCACCGCCTTGTCCATCGGCTTGCCGTATAGATCGAAGATACCAGAGGTATCGATGATACTGCCGACCTTGATGCTATCTGCACCCAGCGCCACAGGCGGAATCGCAAGCGTGGCTGCCGAGGCGGCAGCGCCTTTTAGAAGTGTGCGTCTGTTGAGATTCATATTGTCTCCGAGTGCGGTTTTGTAGTGGCCGGTGCGCCTGTTGCGACCGGGTCAGTCGTAGTGCAGCATCAATCCGATTGTCGCGGTTCGCCATCCGGCTTGCCGGGCTGATCACCCAGCTCCAGATTCAATCCGATCGATTGCCCTAGCTTTTGCATCGCCGGTAGTTGCAGTGCCATATTCAACACGCCGTCTACGGCATTGTTCATTGGCGAGCCATTCGAACCGCCACCGCCATCCCCGCCCGTGGCGCCGAGCCCGGATATTTGATTGATACGGATCGAGTCGATTTTCTCGGCCGGCTTGACCATCTGGCGCGCGAGTTTGGGCAGCTTGTCGATCTTGTGCATGTCGACTTTCATCTGCAGCACCCGATCACTGATTTCGTTCTCGGCCGAGATGATGGCGGCCTTGCCGTCGGCCTCGGCCTGCATTTCGCTGCGGATCGCGATAGCGCGCAATTCGGCGGCGCGGCTCTCGGCCTGCACGCGTTCGAGCATGTTGCGCACCTCGCTGGCGGCGCGCTCCTCGCTACTCTGATTCTCGCTGCGCACGCGTACCGCCGATATCTCAAGCTCGCGTTCAGCGGCGAGCTTTTCGCGTTCGAGTTGCACCACCTCCTGCGCCTCGACTACGGATCGCCGCGCCAGTTCTTCTTCGGCAGTGGCCTTGACCTCTTCGGCGCGCTTGCGCGAGAGCTCGATCTGACTGTCGATCTTGGCCGTCTCTGCGGCGAGCAGTGCGTGTACCTCCATTTCGCGCAACGTCCGGTCGCGCAGGATTTCACTGGCGCGCGTTTCGCGTTCGCGTTCGATACGGGACTGTTCGGCTACTTGCTCTGCCTGCTGCCGCGCCTGCTGCTGCTGTGAGTCGGACTCGGCCTTCAACTGCTCGACGCGCAGCGCCTGACCAATCTGCGCCTCCTGTTGCTCGCGTTCGATATCCAGTTTTCGCTTCAGGCCGGTCAGTTCCGTCTGGCGCACCGAGACATCGGCATCGGCCTCGATTTCGGCGCGCTGTTTGCGGTTGCTCGCGATCACCTCGGCCAGGCGCCGCATACCAACCGCATTAAAGGCGTTGTTTTCATCCAGACTCTTGAACGATGCCTGATCCATACGCGTCAGCGAGGCCGATTCGAGCATCAGGCCATTCAGGCTCAAGCGCTCGGACAGCACCCGGCTGACCTCATCGACAAACACAGCCCGGTTTTCATGCAGCGCATCCATGCCGGTGCGAGCGACGACGTTCTGCATCGCATCGACAAACCGACCCTCGAACAACTGCTGCAGATCGTCCGGGTTGAGCGCGCGCGCGCCAATCGCCTGGGCGGCAGTTGCCACGCCGTCATCGTCGGGCTGGACGCGCAGATAAAACTCCATCGCCACATCGACGCGCAGGCGATCTTCGGTCATCAGTGAGCGCTCACCGCTGCGCTCGACCTCCAGACGCATGGTGCGCATGTTGATGCCCTCGACCCGGTGCAGAAACGGCAGCGCGAGAAAGCCGCCATCCAAAACCACCTGCTTACCACCGGCACCGGTACGAATCAGCGCCTGCTCGCGCGTCGCCTTGCGATAGAAGCGGTTCAACAGTGCGATCGCCACCGCCAGAACCACCAGAGTGAATACGACGATTGCAAACCACACGCGCAGTGCCCTCCGGAATGACCCGGCCGGGAATTGACCGGGGAAAATTGGCGCATCTGCTGCACCGACACGCGCCCTGAGATTACTGTAACGGGTGGCGATACGTCAATTTGTACGATCAGCCGCGAGGTGCGGACGGGGTGATCTGTTGCATCCCGATTGTGCGCCCCCACATCCAGTGGCTGACACAACTGGAGCAACCCATTGAAAGACGACCGCGATATCGAAAAAACCTACCCTATCGATGACTTTGTCAGCAAGTTGCGACGCCTGGCCGACTGCCTCGAACAGGACAAGCCATTCGAGATCCAGATCGCCGGTGAGCGGATCTATGTGCCAGTGCGTGCGCAGTACAATATCGAGCACGAACGTGAGGACGGCGAAGAAGAGATCGAATTTCAGATTCGCTGGTCGGCAGAATCGCAGAGTTAAACCCGTGCGGCCGGGCTAGTCACGACCTCGCCCGGCCGTCTTCTTCTTGACAGTTTTCCGCTTTGCGGCCGTTTTCTTTGCCGCCGTTTTTTTACGCGCCCGCCTTTTCTTGCCAGTGGCTGCACGCGCCGGTGCGGCGACGCCTTTCAGCGCCACCGGCTGATTGGCCGCACTGCTCTGCACCAGCTCGCGCAGGCTCGTTTCCAGCGGACGCATGAAGTCCTCGTAGCGCGCATCGTTTTTGCTGATGGCGTTCAGCGTCGACTCCCAGTGCGCCGTCATGTCTGGCGCGGTCGCCTCCTGCGGTAGTGACCGCACCAGCCCGCGACCGGCATCGGTTGCGTGAATCGCCTTGCCCTTGCGCTGCAAAAAACCGCGCCGAAACAACAGCTCGATAATCCCGGCCCGCGTCGCCTCGGTGCCCAGCCCGTCGGTCTCCTTAAGCACCTTGCGCAGTTCGGCTGAGGTCACGTAGCGCGAGATGCCGGTCATCGCTGCGAGCAGGGTGGCATCGGTAAAGTACGGCGGTGGCGTGGTGTTTTTCTCTACCAGCTCTCCGCGCTCGCAGTGCAGCGACTGCCCCTTTGCAAGCGCCGGCAACGGCTCGGGCTGTTTTTGCTTGTCAGCCCCAAACAGCACTTTCCAGCCCGGCTGCGTGACCTTTTTGGCGCTCGCGACAAAGCGCCCACCCTCAATGACGATCTCCGCGCGCGTATCCAGATACTGATGCACCGGATAAAACTGCGCCAGATACTGTCGCGAGACCAGCTGATAGACCTGCCTCTCATGCGATGTGAGCGTATCGGTACTTTGTTTGCGCAGCGTTGGAATAATCGCGTGATGAGCCTCGACTCTGGCATCGTTCCAGGCCGCGGTGCAAATACTGGCATCAGCCTTTTGGGCAGCGCTTGCGAGCGTTTTTTCATTTTGTGCAATCGCATTGATCACACCGCTGGCCTGTGCATGATGTTCGCGCGGCAGATAGCGACAATCGGATCGTGGATAGGTGATCAGGCGATGCTTCTCGTACAGCGACTGACAGGCCGACAGGGTCTGTTGCGCACTCATGCCAAAGCGCTTGCCGGCGTCGATCTGCAGCGCCGACAAACTGTACGGCAGCGGCTGATTCTGCTTCTTGGTCTTCTGCTCGTACTTCTCAACCAGCGCCGGCTTGTCGGTGATTCGCTTGACGACGGATTCGGCCAGCGCTTTAACCAGCACTCGATTCGACTCATCCATATAGGGCTGGCAGGCTTCACTGGGCTGCCAGTTGGCGACGAACGACTCGCCTTGGTCGGTGAGCAGATGCGCCAGCACCTCGAAGAATGGTTGCGAGACAAAATTTTCGATCTCATCGCAGCGCCGCACCACCAGACCCAGCACCGGGGTCTGTACCCGTCCGACCGACAGCACGCCATCGTAGCCAACCTTGCGCCCGGCGATAGTGTAGGCACGCGTCATGTTGATGCCATACAGCCAGTCGGCGCGCGAGCGCGCCAGCGCCGATGTCGACAGCGCCCGAAAATCCTGATTGGACTCCAGCCGGCTCAGCGCGCGCTCCACCGCCGACGGATTCAGATCGTTGATCAGCAGCCGTTTAATTGCGCGGCGACGCTCGGCGCTGACGCGCAGATAGGCGATCACCTGATCGACCAACAATTGCCCCTCGCGATCCGGATCGCCAGCGTGCACCAGGGTGGTCGCCTCCGAGACCAGTTTGCGCAACACGGATAGCTGTTTTTTGGTGTCGCTCTTGGGTGTGAGCTGCCATTTTTCGGGCACGATCGGCAGGTGCTCGAAGCGCCACGACTTGAACGCCGGATCGTAGGCGTGCGGCTCAGCCTGTTCCAGCAGATGGCCGATACACCAGCTCACGCAGTCCCCGTTGCCCACCCGAATGAACCCGTCACCGCGCTGATGCGGGCGCGGCAGTACGTCGGCGATCGCACGCCCAAGACTCGGCTTCTCGGCAATATACAAATTCATAGCCGGCCAATTGTAACCGTCCGAGGCATCAACTTCGAGCAGACGCAGCGCGGCGGCTCGATCTGCGCGGGCCTCATCCACGGCGCGAGCGCTCGTTCTGGCCTCGCGCGCGTGGCTGTGGCAGTATCATTTGATTCTCCACCGCACAGACCTGACACCATGGCGCAACTATCGCACGCCAGCGGCGCAACCGACGTTGCCCTGATCGAACAGACGATCGACGAGAACTTCAAAGCCACACTCGAACGCTGGCCCGACCGCGATGCCATTGTGGTGCGCCATCAGAATATTCGCTGGACCTACCTCGAACTGGACCGCCAGATCGATCTCGTCGCCCGCGGCCTGATCGCAGCCGGCATTGAGCGCGGCGATCGAGTGGCACTGTGGTCGCCCAATCGGATCGAATGGGTGTTGATTCAGTACGCCACCGCACGCATTGGCGCAATCATGGTTTGCGTCAACCCGGCGTACCGGCCGGTGGAACTGGCCTATGTACTAAAACAATCCGGCGCGCGAATGATCTGCGCCGCGCCATCGTTCAAAACCAGCGACTACAAATCACAGGTCGCGCAGGTTAGAGACGATTTACCGGCCTTGCAGCAGGCCGTCTTCTTTGGTGAATCGAGCTGGGACGAGCTTCTGGCAGGTGGCGAATCCGTCACCACAGAGACTGTCAATGCGCGTGCCGCAAGCCTCGATAACAATGATCCGATCAATATCCAGTATACGTCCGGCACCACCGGCCTGCCTAAAGGTGCCACCCTGACCCACCGCAACATTCTAAACAATGGGTTTTTCGTCGCAGAAGGCTGTGGCTACACGCATGAAGATCGCGTGTGTATACCCGTCCCGCTCTATCACTGCTTTGGCATGGTGATGGGCAATCTAGGCAGCACCAGCCACGGCGCCTGCATGGTGTTTCCGGACGAGGCCTTTGAACCGGGATCGGTGCTGGCGACAGTGGCAGAGGAGCGCTGTACCAGTCTCTACGGTGTGCCGACCATGTTTATCGCCGAACTCAATCACCCGGATTTCAAATCATTCGATCTGTCTTCGCTGCGCACCGGCATCATGGCCGGATCGACCTGCCCAGTCGAGGTGATGAAACAGGTGATCGAGCACATGCATATGGATGATGTGACGATCTGCTACGGCATGACCGAGACCTCGCCGGTTTCCACCCAGACCGGCGCCAACGATACGCTCGAACAACGCACCAGCAGCGTCGGCCGCGTACATCCGCACGTGGAGATCCGCATCGCCGACCCGGACACCAATCAAACAGTTGAACGCGGGCAGCCCGGTGAATTTCAGACCCGCGGCTACTCGGTGATGCAAGGCTACTGGCAGGAGCCGGACAAAACGGCTGCCGCGATCGACGCCGATGGCTGGATGCACACCGGCGACGTCGCGGTGATGGATGACGAAGGCTACGTTGACATCACCGGCAGGATCAAGGATCTAATCATCCGCGGTGGCGAAAATATATCTCCGCGCGAGATTGAGGAATATCTGTTTACCTGCAGCGACGTGGAAGACGTGCAAGTGGTGGGCGTGCCGGATCAAAAGTACGGTGAACAGGTCTGCGCCTTTGTGCGTGCGGCGGCCGACACATCACCCACCGAAGAGACGATCAGGGCATTCTGCCGCGAGCGCATTGCCCACTTCAAGGTGCCGGCCTACGTACTTTTTACCAATGAATTTCCGATGACCGTAACTGGAAAAATTCAAAAATTCAAATTGCGAGAAATCGCCTGTGAGCAACTGAAATTAAGCTGATCACACCGCTTGCGCGATAACTGTCCACCACCCACGACACCCGCTTAAACTGATGCCAGACAGCCCGAAAACACTCGACAGCAAACTCGCGCGAATCAC
This sequence comes from uncultured Granulosicoccaceae bacterium, assembly GCA_964573105.1. Classification (GTDB taxonomy): domain Bacteria; phylum Pseudomonadota; class Gammaproteobacteria; order Granulosicoccales; family Granulosicoccaceae; genus CAKZSB01. The sequence continues at coordinate 76,656 of CAZNIS010000017.1, read as the reverse complement.
AACAGGCCAGTACAGTCACAGTGACTTTATCATCGCCGACGCAAAAGACGGTGACATGGCATTCGGGCTGATGTCGCCGGCACCGGCGCGCGATGGCAGCCCGCGCCCGCGAGACATTTATCTCAAAGACATTCGCGACATGACGCGCTCGGGGCTTGTAGACGTCATGCTGATGTCGGCATCGAGCGGTGAGATTCTGGCAAATGATGGATTGTTCGACGGCAGTGGGGTAACGCCAGCGGTTCGCATGAACGACACCACCGACATCTGGAGCGCGAGAGGATCGTGTTACCGAGCATCGCGCAGCATACCGTTCGCCACTGCTGACATCGATGCTGTGTCCCCTTTTTGCAAACTCGGCCTGTATTCGATGACGTTCTCTAACCACACCGAGTCGGATCGCACGAGCCTGCTGGCCTACCGAGATTTTCGGCACGAGATCCGGGCGCAGGATTTCAACCACTTCCTCGAAGTGTTTAATCCGGCGTTTGACATCGGCATCGCGCAATCCGATCTGGGTGACTATATCAACGATATGATCATCAAGGCGGTCGCCGGCATCACCCGCGTCGATGCCCCGCTGTTTCTGAAAATTCAGTTCAATGGTGCCAAAGCGATGCGCGAGCTCGCGAGCTACGATCCACAACGATTGATCGTCGGCATTCTGGGCGGCGCCAAGGGTACCACCCGCGACACTTTCGAACTCGCGCTACAGGCCGAGGACGCCGGCGCCAGAGTGGCGCTGTTCGGGCGCAAGATCAATCTTGCCGAAGCACCACTTGAGCTTGTGAGACTGATGCGCGCGACGATCGAGCGACAGGTCACCCCGCAGGACGCGGTCAGACAGTATCACGATTATCTCGGCGCACAGGACATAACACCGGTGCGGACGCTGGCCGACGATATCGCCATCACCGATCCGGTACTGCAGCACTAGACATGACGGCGCGCCACGGGTTTATCTGTGCCGGATGCTGGACGCTCGATCGCATCAAGATCATCGAAGCCTGGCCCGCCGAAGAAGAGCTCGCCCGCATTACCGCAACCGATCGTCAGGGCGGCGGCTCCGCTCATAATGTGGGCATCGATCTGCGAAAGCTCGATGGCAACATGCCGGTCGCGGCGATCGGCTTGATCGGGCGTGACGCCGATGGTGATTTTCTTTGTCAGACCGCTCGCGACGCTGGCATCGATACAACACAACTGCATCGCACTGACCTGGCACAGACATCCTACACCGACGTGATGACTGTCAGCCGCTCCGGCAGGCGCACTTTCTTTCATCACGCCGGTGCCAACGATCATCTGTCACCCGATCACTTTTGCTTTGACAACACCCAGGCAAAGACGCTGCATCTGGGCCTGCTCGGTGTGCATCGATTGCTCGATGAACCCTGGAATGACGATCCCAACGGCTGGGTTACCGTGTTAAAAAAAGCCCGAGCAGCCGGTTTGCAAACCAACATCGAGCTGGTCTCAATCGATCCTGCGCGCAATCGCAAGCTGTGCCTGCCCTGCCTGCCATGGCTGGACACGTTGATTGTCAACGACCACGAAATCGGCGCACTGGCCGACATCGAGACCATCGTCGATGGCGTCACTGTGCCTGAGCGCTGCCGCGAGGCGGCGCGACAAATACTGGCAGCCGGCACAATGCGGCTGGTCGTCGTCCACTACCCGCACGGTGCCGATTGCATCACCCGCGATGGACAGGCACACCACGCCGATGCGCTGAGCGTCGATCCCGACGCGATCGGCAGTTCAGTCGGTGCAGGCGACGCATTCGCAGCCGGCATGCTGTACGGCCTGCATGAAAACTGGTCGCTGGACAAGGCGCTGACACTGGCACACGCCGCAGCGGCAACCAGTCTTCGATCACACACCACGGTCGGCTCTATAGAGACGGTGCAAAACTGCCTTGCGTTGGCCGCCCGCCAAAACAGTCGAGAGTGTCCGCAATGACATCAGCCTCCCCCGTCCTGCTCGCGATCCATTATCAAAACGAAAATTGCCACCCGGATGGCAAGATCAAGGTCGGCATCGCAGCGAATGCGCCGTGGCGCGAGGAGCGCCTGAACAACGCGAAGCGTCTGTTTGAGGGGCTACGCAATCTCGATATCGACATCGTCCATATCCGTCTGGCGGTCGACCCGCAGTACCGCGACGTCGTCGTCAACACGCCGCTGATCAAAGAGTGGGTTGCACTGCAAGCCTGGCAGGAAAACACCTGGGGCACCGAGTTTGTCGCAGGGCTTGAACCGGCAGACGGCGAGCTCGTCATCACCCATACCCGCAACAGTGTTTTTCACGGTTGCAGCCTACACGACGCACTGATCGCCATGAACGCCGGCAGACTTTATCTTGCCGGTGTATCCACCGCCTATGCGGTCGAGGGAAGCGCGCGCCACGCCACCGATATCGGCTACGAGGTGACCGTTGTCAGTGACGCCTGTGCGACAGCTACGCAGCAGCAACATCACAATGCACTGGAGGCGCTGAGCCGACTGGGCGAGATTCGAAGCGTCGACGAAACACTTGCAGAGTTAACGCACACCTGAAAATCCTGTCATCGCCGCGCGCCAGCGCTGACGAGATGGATATGCTAGCGTATCCAGATCGAGCCTGCGCTCGAACTCAAGGATAAAGCCGATGCACGACCCAAGACTCTGCTCCCTTTTCCTGATCACGCTGCTCGCCGGCTGCAACGGCAACTCACCCGAGACCGACACCACAGACAGCTCGGGCGACACTGGCGATTCCAGCAGCCCCTCCTCACCTGACGGCACGGCCTCGGCAGCCTACTGCGCGCAGTTTATCGATCGCGACACACTCTACTTCTGCGAAGATTTCACCGGCACCAGCCCAGTCAGCCTGGCTGGCACCATCGCGCCAATGTCGTTTCGCGATCAGACGTTTCGCGAATACACGCGCGGCGAGGTGTTCAATTTACCTGATGCCAGCGTCGACACACAAAACCGGAATGTATTGAATTTGCACAGCGACCTGGTTGATGGCAACGATTTCAGCCGCTATGCACAGGCAACCAGAGACGTCGCCGCCAAGTGGGATATCACCGCGCACTCGCGCGACGGCTACATCGAACCTGGCAGCGGTCCCGGCTTTAACGATTTGTTCTGGTGGAATGAAAGTGCCTTCATGGGAGAGCACGGTTCGCGATGCGCACCGCCACCTGATCTTGCAACACTGCCCTATGCCAGCGCAGACGGTGAGCGCGCCTACACTTTCATGGAACGATTCTTCACGCTGCCCGCTGACTACGATGGCGATGAACGAGCGCTCGCCAACCACAGGAATGCAGCCAACGAGCGCGCACTGCAGGACAGCGCAGGCATACATCATATCCTGCGCTATGAGGATATGATCTACGTCTGCGCCGATCACCTGATGACGGCAGCTTACGCCGCCGGCGCTTCCAAACTGACGTTGACCCCCAATCAACTGCTCGATACCAGCCAAAGCGATGGCGTCATAGAATTTTCCGTCTCCACCTATCGCACCGCCGGACGCGATTACTGGCAACTGGATCTGACCCCGCTCGACACCCATTTGCAACTGCCCGAGGGCGATGTAGTAGCGGACGCTAACGGCAAGGCTTTTAATGGCTTCAACATCAATACCGCGCTCGATGAGACGATGATTGGTCCGGCGGGTGTGCTTGGTGGCATCAATGTATTTCGCTCGATGATGGTAGCCAACGGTGAATTTTTGCGCAACGGCAGTTATCTTTCACCCGATACCGCCGACGCCACATTCGCGCGCGCTCAAATCGCAAACCCCGGCAACCCCGATCGCCTGGCACTGTATGCCAATGCGCCGGATCAAAACTGGGTCATCACCCATACCAGCTACAATCAGGTCATGCTCGACTACCTGCAGGCGCAGGGAGACACAACTGCCACACTTCACAGCGTCACCGACAATCGAACACGAGCGCAGTTTCGCCTGACGATAAAAAAGACCCCGGAGCCCGCTGCCTGGGCAGCGAGCCCGCAACTGTGGGACCAGGTCTCGCTGTGCATGCCACAGTACGGCAACGGCTGTGTCGGCGAGTACATCGTGCCAGAGCTACCGGACCAGTTACTGGTGCAGTTCACCCACTACGCTTATAACACGACCAAGTCCTGTGAGGCAGGCGGTGAGCAACCGCACGACACAACCGACTCCGGCACCCTGTATCAGACCACCTGCCATCCCAACACCTATCACTGGGACAACTTCTACCTCTCACCCGGAGCACCATTCAGTGTAATCAGGGCCGATTCTCGCACCGCAAGCGCGAACGGCACCAATGGCGAATTGATCACACTGAATTTCCCACAGCCCGCACCACCGCAAAGCAAACTCCGATTCACGGCGCTGAGCGGTGCGATCGGCAGCGACGCAGACGCTGTGACCAGTATTGAAATGTCGTTCGACGAAGGCGCGAGCTGGCAACGCCCATCGCGCCAGCCGGAGCCGCAAAACAGATTCGACCGCTTTCGCTCCTACTACACCGGTGCCGATGGCGGCGAGTACATTCCGGTTGGCACGCAACGCGTGCTGTTGCGCGCTGACAATCCACCATTTCGCGATCAGTGGTGGATTCGCGATGCGAGCATCTGGACGGTTGAGTAGCTGAATTCGCCACCATCACCGCTGGCGCGTTCAACGTTTTTATTGCGGCAGTCCGGCTTGGACGTTAGATCACCCGCTCGCCACGCAATTGAGCGATCATTGCCTCGTCGTACCCCAGCTCTGCCATGATCTCATCGGTGTGTTCGCCCAGCGTCGGGGCGCGATGTCGTATCTCGGCATCACTATCGGTCAGGTGCACCGGCGTGACTGCCAGCGGCGCGGGACTGGCAAGCCCCGGATAGTCATGGGGCTGCAGATAACCGATCTCATTGACATGCGGATCTTCCAGCGTCTGCTGCGGGCTTAGCAATGGGCCTGCCGGCACCATCGCCTGCTCGTAGGCAGCCAGCGCTTCCACGACGGTCATGTCGCGCACGTGTTCACCGGCAATTCGGGACAACTCTTCGCCGTTGTCACCGCGATCAAGGTCGGTGCGAAAACGCGGATCATCCAGCAACTCTGGCCGTCCGATCATCTTCACCCATCGCTCGTACAGGGGCTGTCCGACTACCTGTACCATAATCCAGCCGTCACGCACTTTCAGAATATCGGACGGGCCGGACAACTGACTGCGATTGCCGGTGCCAACGCGATCGCGCTTTTTGACCGATTGTTCGATCAGGTAGGAATTGGAATAGGTCAGTGCCGTGCGCAGCAGCGCACCTTCAACCATCTGGCCCTGTCCCGTTTTCTCGCGATGCAGCAGTGCCGCCAGCGTCCCGTAAGCAGTACTCATCGCGGTGCCAAAATCCACTACCGGCAGCACGTCGCGAGCGGGCGCGCCCGGCACACCTGCAAGATAGGGCCCACCTGACATACCTTGCCCCAGTCCGTCAAAACCGACCCGCTCGCTGTAGGGCCCACCCCGCCCAAAAGCGGACACCGTAGTCAGGATGATATCTGGCTTGATCTCCTTGAGCGTGTCGTAGTCCAGACCAATCGCTTTCAGGCCGCGTGGGGGCAGATTCGCGACCACGACATCGGCGGTGCGGACCAGCTTTTCAACGATTTCCCGGCCGGCCGGTCTGGTTGGATTGAGTGTCATGCCGCGCTTGTTGCGATTGACCTGCAGAAACAGGGCACCGCTGTCGTCCTCCGCCACCGGATTCATGTAGCGGTCTTCTGAACCGTCGACCTTTTCGATCCTTATCACTTCGGCACCGAAATCAGCCAGCAGCGTGGCGCAATAGGGGCCCGCGATGAAACGTCCAAAATCCAGCACTCGATAGCCGTTCAGGACAGACATGTCTTCCTCCGCAAATGGGCAGCAGTATAGACCGAATGCCCCGTCCGACTCTATGCATCCAGCGATTGGCAGGTTGCCGATCGAGTTGTATCAAATTTGTTACAAATGACTGAGATCAGAGAGTTTTTTGTGACTCCTACCACATAAACCCGCCAAATCGACTATACAGACCTCCATCATGTGCCATTTGAGTGTTAGTTTTTTGAAACACTCGTCAGCACAGTCGATCCGTCACAGTTAGGATGCCCGCAGATTTTAGGGGCCCGTGGCGACCGTCCTCCGCCGTATGGAGCCGCAATGACCGGAGCTTGCCGAAGGTGGCGAGATTCCAACGAAATAACTGAGTGAGACAGGACCGAAAAGCATATGAAACTTACAAGACTATCCATGGTGTTGGCAGGCTCGCTGTCACTGGTGACAACTGTAGCTGCCGAGACTGAAGTCGAGGATGGCAAGTGGTCGGGCAGCGCCAGCCTTGGCGGCATCGTGACCAGTGGCAACACGGACAATCAGAGCATTACCGGATCCATCGGCGTTAGTCGACGCAGCGGTGACAACAGCCACAGCTTTTTCGGCAGTATCTTTCGCGCTGAAGAAGACGGTGTAGAAAGCGCCGATCGCAGCGAAATCGGCTACAGCTTCGATCGCTACTTCGACGATCCGCTGTTCTGGTTTGCCCGTCTGCGCTACGACACGGATACCTTTTCAAACATCGACTCGCGCTCATCTGTTGTGATCGGCATGGGTTCAACGTTTATTCACAACGACATGCACACACTGACTGGACGCGGCGGTATTGGCTTCGGTGAGACTGAATTTGTCGATAACAGCGAGAGCGTTGACGGCACGGTAGTCTTTGCCGGTCTGGAGTATCAGGCAAAACTTGGTGAGTCGCTGAGCTTTCACTCCAGTTTGACCACAGAACTTTCGACCAACACCTTGACGATCTGGGATAGCAGCCTGCGCTACAGCGTATCGGACAGCTTCTCGGTGTCACTTGGATACCTGCGGCGTGATAACGGCGATGTCGAGGGTGAACTCGGCGAGACCGTTGACACCATCACCTCGCTCAATCTGATCTACGGCATTTAGAGTCCGCAGTCAGATCGTCCCCAATCGAAAGGTAACTCAAATGAAAATTACACTACTTACCGCCATCACCGCCGCATTGTTTATCGGTCATACCGCTTCTGCTGAAGAGAGCCTGACTCGCACCTGGAGTGGTAGCGCAAGCCTGGGTGGCTTTGTCACCTCGGGCAACACAGAAAATTCCAGCACCACCGGCGCGATCACGCTTGCCAAACGCAGTGACAACTGGACCCACAACCTGACAGGCTCTGTTTACACGGCTGAGGAAAACGACGTCGAGACGGCCGAGCGAACCGAGCTTGCCTATCGCATCGATCGCTACATCAGCGACTCCACTTTCGGCTTCGCACGCGTCGGCTACGACACGGATGATTTCGCCAATATCGACGAGCGCACGTCGATTCTGCTCGGCGTCGGTCGAACCTTCTTCGATACCGACAAGCGCACCTTTAGCGCCAGCCTCGGGGTTGGTACTCAGTCGACTGATTTGATTTCACTGGATGCAGACGGCGACGGCGCAAACGAGCTCGACTCGCTTTCAAACGACGATACGGTCTACTACCTTGGCCTGAACTATCGCAACCGTCTGCGCGAGAACGTGTCGTTTAACTCTGTATTGTCGGTCGAATTCAGTGACCTCAACACGCTGTCGATCTGGGATAACAGTTTGAACCTGTCAGTATCTGATCGCTTCACCATCGCGTTCGGTGTGCTGACGCGTGACAACAGCGACATCGTCGGTGTTCGTGGTAAAAACACCGACAGCAGCACCACACTGCGATTGATCTACGGTATCTGATCAATCAGTGAACGCCGGATTACCCTTAAGGTGATCCGGCGTTACCTCTCACTGACTCTTGCCTACCGCATCATAGTGGGCGATCGTCCACTCCTCATTTATCGCCGCATCGAGCCATTGCTGCATTTCCGGTAGCGCGAACATTGCATCACTCCAGCGCGCGAAAGCATCGCTGACGTGAAAACCGTAACCCCGCACCCGCCACATCACCGGTGCATACATCGCATCGACAATCCCGAATCGACCACACAGGAAATCCCCCTCCTTCGCAACATTCGCTGGTATACGCTGTTCGAACTGATCCCAGATCACGGCCAGACGTTGCAGGTCGGCACGAATCTCGTCGGTGGACGCAAGTGTTTTCGTCGCCCGACAGTTCATCGGGCATGCACTGCGCAGCGCCTGAAACCCACTGTGCATCTCTGCCGATGCCGCCCGTGCCAGCGCGCGCAGTTGCTGTTCCTGTGGCCACAAGCAAGCCTCGGGATAGCGTTCTGCCAGATACTCAGCGATGGCGAGACTGTCGGGCAAAATCAAACCATCGTGCTCAAGCACGGGCACCTGGGCAGGGATGCGATGCTTCGACGCATAGTCGCGCAGCATCTCGCCGTGCATAAACGGCATCACCGTCTCCGTGAATTCTATCTTCGCCACCTTCATCAGAATCCAGGGTCGCAGCGACCAGGATGAATAGTTCTTGTAGCCGATAACCAGATGCATAAGGCTGTTCCACTTGGTGATAATCAGTCGTGAGACTAACGACTGCCCGCCGGTTTGAATAGCGAAATTTTCCGACCCCCGCGTCCACTAAAATCGTACACTTGCGCCATGAGCACCACGACGGCACACAAGGTTTCAATCGAGCCCCGGCTGGCGATGTTGACCGACTCCCGGCAACCCGGCTATTCACTGCAACAGCCGTTCTACACATCGGCAGAGATCTACCGACTCGACCTGCAGAGATTCTGGGGACAGCAATGGATCTGGGTCGGCCACCGCAGCCAGATCCCGAACAACGGCGATTATTTTCTGTTTGAGTTTGGCGACGAATCGGTCATCCTGGTACGCGATAAAGAACAGATTCGCGCGCATCTCAACGTCTGCCGTCATCGCGGCTCGCGAGTGTGCCTGCAATCATCCGGCAACGCCCGTTCTTTCAGTTGCCCCTATCACGCATGGACCTACAACACCGACGGCACCCTGCGCGGCGGCCGCCAGATGCCGGATGATTTTGACGCCACGCAATTTGGTCTCTTGCCAGTACACCTGCTCGATTTTCAGGGGCTGCTGTTCGTAAGCCTTGCATCAGAGCCACCGCCAATACACGCCAACCTTGAAAAGCTGACACCACTGACTCAACCGTTTGCGCTCGACGATCTCAGGATCGTGCACCAGGCGAGTTATCCGGTCGAGGCGAACTGGAAGCTCGCGCTGGAAAACTATCTGGAGTGTTATCACTGCGCGCCCGCTCACCGTGAATACTCGAAATCCCACAGCCTCAAAGACCCGGATTCGATGACGCAGGAATTGGTCTCGTCAATGCAGGAAAAATCTCTGGCCGCCGGTCTGCCGATAGACGAGTTATCGCTCTGCGGCAGCGATGTTAGCACGCCGGGCTGCGAGGTCTACTATCGTCGCTATCCGCTGTATCCCGGCTACCTAACCGGTAGCGAAAGTGGCGAGCCGCTGGCACCCCTGCTGGGCAACCTCAGCGGATTCGATGGCGGCGCCACGGACATACAAATTGGTGTGTTGAACTCATTCCTTGCCTACTCCGATCACGTCGTCGGCTACCGCTTTATTCCGCGCGGCCTGCAACAGACCGACATTCAGACCGTCTGGATGGTTCGTGGCGATGCCGAACCCGTTCGCGACTACAATCTGGACGCGCTGACCTGGCTGTGGCATGTCACCACACTCGATGACGAACGCATCATTCGCCACAATCAGGCAGGCGTCAACTCCGACCACTACCAACCCGGCCCCTTATCGACAATGGAATGGGGCATCGTCGATTTTCACCACACCTATCTCACCGCCCTTAACTCGCCTCGCGACTGATCTTCAACTGCAGATCATCTATGTCCAGGTGGCAGGCGATCTCATGGCCGTTGGTCAGCTGCCTGACCGGCGCATCGATCTTGTCGCAGGTGCCATCGATCGCTGATGGACAACGGTTGTAGAACGGGCAGCCGACGTCGGTAATCTCCACCCCTTTGGCAATACCGACTGCCATCTCGCGCAACTTGACTGTGTCTTCCAGCCAACCGATGCGCAATTCCGGCACCGAGCTGATCAGCAGCCGGGTGTATGGATGATAGGGTGGCGTCAGCACTTGATCGGTCGGCCCCTGCTCCACCACGCGGCCTGCATAGAGCACGACAATTTCATCGGCAAACGATGCGACAGTCGATAGATCGTGACTGATAAAAACGAAACTCACCCCGGTTTTATCTTTCAGATTATTCAGCAGTTTGATCACGTTAGCACCGACGATACTATCCAGTGCCGAGGTCACCTCATCGCACAGGAGCACTTCAGGTGATGCAGCCAGTGATCGCGCCAGATTGATGCGCTGCTTCTGTCCGCCGGAGAGCTCGGCCGGATAACGATCACCAAACTCGGCGGGCAGCTCGACCATATCGAGAATATCGTTAACCCGCTGCCGACGCTCCTTACCGGTCACGCCATGATAAAATTCCAGCGGCCGACCGATAATATCTGCAATGCGCTGCCGCGGGTTTAACGCGGTATCGGCCATCTGATAGACGAACTGCACCTTGCGCAATTCATCGCGCGAGCGATCATGCAGATCGGCCTCCAGTGGCTCACCGTCGAGCACCAGGTCGCCTTTAGACTGCGGCAGCAAGCCTGCCATCACCCGTGCAAGCGTCGATTTACCGCAGCCGGACTCACCAATCACACCCACCACGTGACCGTTTTCAATTTTCACGTTGATGTCGCGTAACACCGTCACTGCGGGCTCGCCGTTTTGTTTGCGACCGTAGCCCGCCGACATGCCTTTTACACTGAGCGCTGCAATATCGCGATCGTGTTCACCCGTCACCACCGAACCCTGACCCGCCGCCGGTTTGGGCCGCACCGCCTCCATCAGCTTTCGCGTATAGGCGTGGCCGGGATTGTTGATAATCTGCTCGGCCGGCCCCTGCTCCATGATCTCGCCACCGTAGAGCACGACGATATGATCGGCAATCTGCGCCACCACTGCGAGATCGTGGGTGACGTAGATCGCTGCAGCGTTTTCCTCGTGGATAACTTTCTTGAACGCCTTTAGCACCTCGATCTGAGTGGTGACGTCCAGCGCTGTCGTCGGTTCGTCCAACACCATCAAATCAGGTTTGCCGCACAGTGCCATTGCCGCCATCAGGCGCTGTAACTGACCACCCGACACCTGGTGTGGATAGCGCCGACCGATGCGATCCGGATCGGGCAATTCGAGCGCGCGATAGAGCCGCTCGGCGCGCTGATCGGCTTCTTCCTGAGTCAGGATGCCGTGCAGCACGGCAGACTCCGTGACCTGTTCACCAATCGTGATAGCAGGGTTAAACGTTGCCGCCGCACTCTGCGCCAGATACGCCACCTTGCGGCCGCGCAGATCGCGGTGTCGCAACGGATCTGCAGTCAGCAAATCTTCACCGTTCAATATCACCTGACCACCGGCAAACTCGAGCCCCGGCTTGGTGTAGGCCAGTGCCGATAACGAGATTGTGGTCTTGCCCGAGCCCGACTCGCCAATCAGCGCAACCACCTGCCCTTTATTGACGTCGAAACTGACCCCTTTCACGATCGGAATCGGTGTGCCGTCTTCGCGCTTTGCCTCGATCTTGAGGTCTTTGATCTCCAGTAGTTTTTCGTTCATCGTGCTAGACCATCTTGCGGGCGAGACTGCCACCGGATTCTGCCGATACATCATCGACGATGAGATTGACGGCAATGGTAAACGAGCCAATCGCAATCGCCGGCCAGATCGCCGCGTAGGAGCCGTAGGGCAAACCCTGCAGATTTTCGCGCACCATACTGCCCCAGTCGGCGGTCGGCGGTTGCACGCCAAGACCCAGGAAACTCAGGCTGGAAATAAACAGCACCACGAACACCAGTCGCAGGCCAAAATCTGTCGCCAGCGGCATTGCCGCATTAGGCAGAATTTCACGCGTGATGATCCACCAGATACCCTCGCCGCGCGCCTTGGCCGACTCGACAAAATCCTGCACCATAATGTCCAGCGCCAGCGCTCGCGCGATGCGAAATACACTGGTTGCGTAAATCAGTGCGGCGATGGCAATCAGAATCGGTATCGACGATCCAAAGGCAGCGATCGCGATTAGCCCAAGCATAATCGTCGGCAAAGATAAAATCGCATCGTTGATGCGGCTGATAATCATATCGGTCCAGCCGCCCCGGACCGCAGCTGCAATGCCGAGCGTGATACCGATAAAGTAGGCACCCAGCGTCGACAACAGCGAGATGCCGATCGTCGTTCTGGCACCCCACAGAATTCTGGAAAAAGTATCGCGCCCAAGGTAGTCAGTGCCGAGCAGAAACTCGCTGTCACCGGGCAGGAAACTGTCATCACCGGCAAAGTCCATTTGATGAAAAGGGGCCACCGACGGCCCAATCACCACAATGACAAGCCAGGCCGCCACGACCAGTGCCGCCAGCTTGCCGACCCAGGACAGCCTTATTCGCTTGCGCGGCGGCGCATCGGGCAGCTCGTCAAATCGATCGACGCGCTCGACAATATCTTCGCCAGTCACGTTGCTATCAGTCATGAAAGAATTCGCCTTTAGTTCTCTAAGGCCGGCTACTTGGGCTGGCGCAAGCGTGGGTTGGACAGGATCGACGCAATGTCAGCAATCAGAATCAGCACCACGTAAGTGGCACAGAAGATAATCGCGCAGGCCTGAACCAGCGGCAGATCGCGCGTCTGTACGCCATCGATCATCAGCTTGGCAAGGCCCGGATAGGCAAAGATGGTCTCAACCACCACCACCCCACTGACGAGGTAGGCCAGGTTCAGCGCAATCACGTTGACGATCGGTCCAATCGCATTAAACAGCGCGTGGCGCAGAATGATCCGCCGTCTCGGCACGCCCTTCAAAATCGCCATTTCGATGTAGGGTGAATTCATTACATTCAGAATGCCGGCACGCGTCATACGAATCATCTGCGCCGACACCACGATCACAAGCGTAATGATTGGCATCGCCAGCGCGCGCGCCAACTGCCAGCCGGTTTCATTGCCGCTCATGTAGGCAATCGCCGGCAGCCAGTGCAATTGAACAGCGAGAATCAGCACCATAAACGTGGCGATGAAAAATTCGGGCACCGAGATCAGACTCAGCGTTGCGAAGGTGACGATACGATCGAGCCAGGTACCCGGATACATCGCTGCGAGCAACCCCAGCACGACTGAAATCGGAATTGAAATCGCGGCGACAATTCCCGCCAGCAACATGGTGTTGCCAAGACGGCCACCAATCAGACTGGAAATACTCGCGCCCCCCGCCTTGGATGTACCCAAATCACCAGTGGCAAGATTCCCCAGCCAGTCGAAATAACGCACATACCACGGCCGATCCATACCCAGCTCAGCGCGCAATGCCGCAAGCGTCTCTGGCGTGGCACTCTGGCCCAATATAATCTGCGCCACATCGCCGGGCAAAATACTGGTGCCGATAAACACCAGCACCGAGACGACCCAAAGCGTGCCGATCCCGATCAGGATACGACGCAACACCATTTTCAGCATCATGGCTGATGATCTCTGTTTTGCATGCTTACACGACGATTGAGGTTGGGACACAAAAAAGGCCTGCGTGCAGCAGCACGCAGGCCCTTGACGGTTCGGCTAATGGTCAAGCCGACAGCCCGTTACGCATCCATCCAGGCAAATTCAGGCCACTCGCAACCGCCGAGCTGTCCCAGCGGGACCGTGGGCATGCCCTTGACCTTGTCGTTGATGCCATCGAGGATATTCACGTGCGCCGGAATCACCATGCCGCTGTTCTCATGAACCAGCGTCTGCATTTCACAGTACATCGCGTGACGCTTGTCGGGATCGAGTTCAGACAGAGACGACTTCAGCAGCTCGCCCATACGATCGTTGTTCCAGAAAGTGTCGTTCCACGCAGCGCCCGGTGCAAATTGAATAGCCAGTTGTGAATTGGCCGTCGGACGCATGTTCCAGGTCACCACATTGAGCGGCTCCTTCATCCAGACCGCGCCCCAGTAACCATCGGTCGGCACGCGCTTGACCTGCAGATCAAAACCAATTTTCGCGCAGTTGGCCTGAGCCAGCAGACAGGCATCCACCACACCGGCAACCACCGGAGCAGCATAGAGTTCAGCGCTGCTGATACCCGCTTTTTTGAAGTGGAACTTGGCCTTGTCCGGATCGTACTCACGCTGCGGCAGCTCGCTGCAGAAATCCGCACCGTGTGCGCTCATGATCGGCTGATCGTTACCGACCGTGCCGTGGCCTTTCAGAATCTTTGAGACGATGCGCTCGCGATCCTGGATGTATTGCAGCCCTTTAACGAAATCGTCGTTCTCACCGGGAGAGGCGTTTTTAAGCGCACAGATACCCATGTAGAGGCCGGCGGGAATCGACGACAGGCTGACGCCATCGGTTGACTCGACCTGGCGAATCGCCTTCGGATCGATCTGTGTAGCGAGCTGCACGTCACCCGACAACAGCGCATTAACACGCGCCACCGGATCGGTAATCGCCGTGATTTCAATGGCATCGAGGTTGGCGCCATCACGCCAGTAGTCCGTGTTGCGGCTGTGCACCGACTTGACACCGGGTTCGAATGAATCGAGCTTGAACGGTCCGGTGCCGTTGCCGGCGCCATCGGTATCCACCTTGATAATCTTGCTCTGGAACAGGCCGAGCAGCACCGGCAGATCCGCGTTGGGCGATTCGAGAATCGCTTTGACTTCGTATTCGCCGGTCTTCTTCCACTCCTTGACGGTGGCCATGATCGATTTGATCACCGACTTTGAATCTTCGCCCTGATGGCGACGCATGCTGTAGACGACGTCGTCGGCAGTCAGCGTAGAGCCATCGTGGAACTTGACCCCTTTACGGATTTTGAAAGTCCATTCGCTGGCGTTATCGTTGGGCAGAAATTCTGTCGCGAGTTCCGGCTGCGGCGCCAGGTCGTTACCCAACTGAGTCAGGCTGTTGTAGGTCGCGCGCCCGCGTGTGTAGTCAATGGTAGAAGTAAACAGCGCAGGATCGAGCTGATCATCCGGACCATGCAGGTTGGATGACATGATCAGGCTGCCACCTTTTTTCGGCGTGGCCGCCATCGCTGCACCGCCGGTGCTCAACAGGTTTTGCGCTGTGGCGAGCGTGATGCCCGTGGCCGCCATTAGCTTCAAAACCGAGCGGCGTGAGTATCCAGTACGGATTGCCTCCTCAACCAACTCCTTGTCCTTCTGCGACAAGTCGTTGAAGCTAGTCAACGCAGGGTTGAATTTCGGGTCAACTCTTTTTGACATTCAGTATCTCCAGTTCAGCATGTGCTTGCCGGTGCCTGCTTGCACCAGTCATTTTTTGCAGCCTGCCAACACCCACGATCGCTTTGGAAACGGCTCGTGAGCAGGCACGCCTCGATTTCTAATATAACCGGAATCTGTCTCCCGGTTCCACTTGCAAGCCGACATAATCAGATATTTTCTATGTTTTTCAATTACCTAGCCAGCAACTTAACGATTCCCCCACTATCGCACAGAACATTGCATGTCGCACTGACGTAAACCTGTGCGCACTTCAGGCTGGCGCGCCCTGAACGCGAACAACCGCAACCTCCCTGCTGCGCCACCTTGTTCAATCTGCGCGACTTGCCTCACACAGCCGAAAATGGTCACCGGCCAAGCGGGATGCGTTACGCAACCCGCGGCAGCAATAGTTGACAAGTGGACGCCGCCGGGGGCTAGCCTGTCGCTTTCAGTGCCTGACCAACCCCGGTACACTGAACTTTCAGACACAGGACCGTCCCGTCGCAGCAGAACCGCTCTGCTGCATTCATGCACATCAAAGCAGGATTAGCCATTTATGAAACTTCGCAAACTGATTGTCACCGCCGGCATCGGCTCGACACTGGCCTTCGGCACGCTAGCCAAAGCGGCCGATGTCGTCATTGGCGTACCGAACTGGCCGTCGGTTCTGGCAACCGCCCACGTCCTGAAAGTGGCGATGGAAGAAAACCTCGGCCTCGAGGTCGAGCTGCAAAACGGCACCAATCCGGTCGTGTTCGAAGCGATGGATACCGGCGCCATGCACGTACATCCGGAAGTCTGGCTGCCCAATCAGTCAAACCTCAACCAGAAATACGTCAGCGACAAGGGCACTGTCCGCCAGAACCCGAATGGCGTCTCCGGCGATCAGGCCATGTGCGTGACTAAAGGCACTGCAGAGCGCACCGGTATCAGTGAACTGGCAGAACTCAGCAACCCGGACATGGCGAAAAACTTCGACACCGATGGCGATGGCAAGGGCGAAATCTGGATCGGCGCCGCTGGCTGGGCATCGACCAACGTTGAGAAAATTCGCGCCAAATCCTATGGCTATGCCGAGACCATGAATCTCAAAGAGATGGATGAGTCACTGGCGCTGGCCGAAGTTGACAACGCCGTGGCGCAAGACAAAGACATTGTGTTCTTTTGCTACACCCCGCACCACATGTTCGCATTGCACGAGCTGGTGATTTTGAAGGAACCGGCTTACGACGAAGCCAAATGGAATGTTATTCAACCCACCGACGATCCCGAGTGGCTGGAGAAATCTGACGCCGGCGTCGCATGGAATACTGCAAAGCTGCACATCCACTACGCAGCAGCGCTGGAAACTGACCAGCCCGAAGCAGCCAAAATGCTCTCGCAGGTAGCGCTGGATACCAACACGGTATCTGCCATGACCTATGCGCTGGTCGTTGAAAAACAGGATCCGGCTGACTTTGCCGCCAAGTGGGTTGCCGAAAACGGCGATGTCGTCGACGGCTGGCTGAAGTAACTTTTGTGCCCGCAGCGGGAGGGCCTCGCCTCCCGCTGCCATTTCCCTCCCCTTTTTGCCAACCTGCACCGCCGGAGATCCTGCGTGAGTGATCCTGTCATTGAATTGCAGAATGTCTGGAAGATCTTTGGTCATCGCGATATCGAAGCCATGCAGGCGATCGAGGCACGAGGCCTGACCAAACCGCAGGTGCTCGAAGAATATGGCTGTGTCGTCGGCATTGCAGATTGCTCGTTCGATGTCCAGCGTGGCGAGATTTTTTGCGTGATGGGCCTGTCGGGCTCTGGCAAATCAACCATGGTGCGCCACCTCAACCGGTTGATCGAACCAACTGCTGGCAGAATATCCGTGCTCGGAAAGGACATGCTCTCGCTGCGCGGCGACGCCTTGCGAGAGATGCGGGCCCGCCACATCGGCATGGTGTTTCAGCACATGGCACTGTTGCCACACCGCACGGTGCGAGACAACGTCGCATTTCCGCTGCAGGTGCGCGGTGAACCGAAATCGCGCCGCTGGGAGATCTCACAGCGCTGTCTCAGCATGGTGAATCTCGACGGCTACGAAGATCGCTTTCCGCGCGAACTGTCAGGCGGCATGCAGCAGCGCGTCGGGCTGGCCCGCGCACTGGCATCTGACCCTGAAGTCCTGCTGATGGATGAACCCTTTTCCGCGCTCGACCCACTGATTCGGCGACAGCTGCAAGAGCAATTCATGGCGCTGTCTGCAGAGCTGAACAAAACCACCGTGTTTATCACCCACGATCTCGATGAGGCGATCCGCATTGGCAACCGCATCGCGATCATGAAGGACGGTCGCATCGTCCAGATCGGTACACCGGAGCAGATCGTCACCGAACCTGCCGACGACTACGTACGCGATTTTGTCGAGGGCATATCCAAGCTCAAACTGGTTTTTGCCCATTCGATCATGGAAGACCTCAACCGCTACCCGCTCAACCTGCTCGATCAAATTGGCCAGAGTCCGCGCGCCCACCACGGCACCGATCTGGACGCCTTGATCGATATTGCCACCACCACCGAGCTGCCGATCGTCATTCAGGGCGACGATGGCACCGATATCGGCGTTATCGATAAAACCACACTGCTTCGGGGCATTCAGGGAGGCAAGGCATGAGCGAGACCGGAATGGTGCCAGAGCGCCGCTCACTGCAGGCATCGGTGGGCGAATTCGTTAAACACAACATCGATTACTACACTGCCGCGTTCGCAAAAATTCAAAGCACCAACGGATGGGTGTTCAGCTGGAATCTGATGGCCGCGGTTTTCGGCCCGCTATGGGGTGCGCTGCGCGGACTCTGGGGCTTTTTCTGGACCTTTCTGGTCCTGGAACTGTTTGCACTGGTGCAGATCGGTCGGGGACTGTGGGGTGAACTCGGCGCTGATCAACTGGCCCGCTATGAAAAACTGCTGGGCAATATCGCCAAACGCGAACAGCAGGCAAAAGACCTGATTGCAGCCGGCCAGCCGGAGGATGCCGAGGCCAAACTGCGCATCGCCGACAACCTAAAACGCGTCGCGGCCGGCGCAAAGGAAAAGGCAGATCTCGCAGCCACCGAGGCGACCACCATACTGCTGACCGGCCTGGGCCTGTTGTTGGTTGTAAAACTGCTGGAAGGCTTCTACGCCAACATTGCCTATGAAAAACAATATTTGCGCTGGCGTGCCAATAGCGCGATTCAGTCCGGCATCAACCGCGGCAGTGCATTTTTCGGCGCTCTGTTGTTGATAGCCATCTGGCCATTAACGCTGTTTCGATTCACAGTCGCAGACCCTGACAGCAAACTCAGCGCCATGACCAACGGCGTGCTGGGTGACTCACTACCCATCACGCGCTTTCCGATCAACAAAGAATATTTCGCCGCGCTGGCCAAAAAAGGCGACGCCGGATTCGACTGGCTGGCCGCCAACTTCAGCGATGTATTCAACGGTATCACTGCCGCTATCCGCTCGGTGCTCGACGGACTGGAGATCATTCTGATCGACACCCCGTGGCCGGTAGTGATGATCGTGATCGTCGTGATGGCGTTTCGGCTCGCCGGATTGCGAGTCGCGATATTCACCGCTGCCGCCCTGCTCTACCTGGCCTTCATGGGCCTGTGGGAGATCTCGATGATCACTGTCGCACTGATTGGCGCCGGTGCCTTTCTGTGCGTACTGTTTGGCATACCGTTAGGCATCTGGTTCGGCAAATCGAAACGCGCCTACGCCATTGCCGAGCCGGTACTTGACTTCATGCAGACCATGCCCGCGTTTGTCTATCTGATACCCATTATCGCGTTTTTTGGTACCGGCAAACCACCGGGGGTGCTGGCGACCATTATTTTTGCGATGCCGCCGGTGATCCGCCTGACCGCACTGGGCATGCGTGGCGTGCCAGAGGCAACAAAAGAGGCTGCTGTGGCGTTTGGCTGCTCAAAGTGGCAGTTGCTGCGCAACGTCGAAATCCCGCTTGCGATGCCTTCGATCATGACCGGCATTAATCAGACAATTCTGATGTCGCTGTCGATGGTGGTGATCGCGTCACTCATTGGCGCAGAGGGATTGGGGGCGTTGATACTGGAGGCACTGCAATACGCGGCCAAGGGACAGGGGTTGCTCGGCGGCCTGGCGATACTGTTCTGCGCCATGGTAATCGATCGAATCGCACAGGGCATGTACCGTAAAAAAGTACAAAACAATTGATCGGTACTACGCCGCTTTGCCCACCGCGAAATACTCGCATATCTGACCGGCGATGGCCGACAGCGGCAACACCCTGTCGGCAGCCCCCAGTTTGACCGCCGAGCCCGGCATTCCCCACACCACACTGCTGGGCTTATCCTGTGCAATCGTCGGAGAGCCTGATTGTTTGACATTGAGCATGCCCTTCGCGCCATCGCTGCCCATCCCAGTCAATATAACGGCCAATGCATTATTGGGGGCACATTCGGCAACCGTATCGAACAGCACATCAACCGAGGGACGATGGCGATTGACCGGCTCGTCATCGCTTAATCTACAGCGGTAGAAGGCACCGTCGCGAACCACACTTAGATGTTTCGAACCCGGGGCAAGGTACACGTGGCCCTGCAGAATCTGTTCGTTATCGGCGGCTTCTTTCACTTCCATGGCACTGTTGTCGTTTAATCGTCTGGCCAGCGGGCCACTAAACGAGCCCGGAATATGCTGCACCACCACCGTACCCGGTGTGTCGGGCGGTAATTTACTCAACACCACATCCAGCGCTTGAGTCCCGCCCGTCGACGCGCCAATGGCAAGCAATTGATTGGTCTTTCGAAACGACGTGAGCAGCGATTTGCGGCTGGCCGGGGCGTGATACAACGCAACGCGTCGCAGACGTTCAGGATCAACTTTGGCGGCCAGCAGCAACTTTTCGCACACCTCATTGCCGAAAAGTTCCAGATTATCTGCCACGCCAATCGCCGGCTTGCACATGAAATCCACAGCGCCCAGCTCAAGCGCAAGTAGCGTGGCGTCTGCGCCCTTGCCAGTCAGCGACGAGACCATCACCACCGGCATCGGATGCAGTCGCATCAGATTGCGTAAAAACTGATGCCCGTCCATACGTGGCATTTCGATATCAAGCGTCAGCACATCGGGTGACAGTTGCTTGATCTTGTCTCGCGCGATATACGGATCTGCCGCCGTGCCAACCACACTAAGTTGAGGATGCCGATTGATAACTCGGCTCAGCACCTGCCGAACCACCGCTGAGTCATCCACCACCAGCACACGGATCACCTTCGACACGGTGGCATTCGGTTTTCTGTGCACCGACATCAGCGCTGTTTTGCCGGATCAGGCCGCGACCGCCTCGTCTACATTCTCAGCGGGCTCTGAGGGACAGAAGTCGAAGCCGAGAATCTTTGCCGTATCCAGAAAGTCTTCCGAAGCACCGATCCACTCTACGTCCGTGTCACCTGCATCGAGCGCCGCGAGGTGTGCTGCCACCACCTGAATTGAAGCCGTGTCGGCCAATGCCACACGCGATGCATCGTACTTCACTTTGCTGGCCCCAAGCGTCACCACCAGATCAGGCTTCAACGACACGATTTTCTGTATTCTGATATCAGCGGGCAGTTGTACACCAAACACACCGTCAGACAGCTCCACAACCAATTCCAGATCGTCTTCCTCTTCGTCAAGCAATACGACAAAAGAACCGTCCGCGGCCGGCTGCCCCTGGCTGGCTGAGGTATCCTTCTCGTCGTCGAGCATGACGACGAAGGAGCCATCATCAGCAGCCTGTTCGTTATCATCCGACGCTTGCTTCTCATCCTCGAGCATGACGACAAACGCACCCTCGTCAGCTGCTGCAGGCTGCGCCTTTTCAGTCGCGGCCACCTCTTCCACCTCTGTAGCCTCTGTAGCCTCCGAAGCCTCTGCAACCTCTACCGCCTCTGTAGCCTCCGAAGTCTCTTCAACCTCTACTGCCTCCTTTGCCGCCGATGTCTCGGCAGACTCTGCAGTCTCCAAAGTCTCTACAGCCTCTGAAGGTTGTGTCGAATCGTTAGCATCAGTCGCCACCACCGCATCAGCTTTTGGCTGAGTTTTGCGAGCAGCACTTCTTTTCTTCTTGCTATTGGCAGGTTTTGCAGCGGCAGCCTTACTGGCGGCTTTCTTTTTCGCGGGCATGGTCCTTCTCCTTCAACAAGCGCAACAATGAGGCCTGATAATCAGAACTCTTTCCATTCGTCATCGCTATCCGAATTCGCCACTCTGCCCGGTGGCAGATGGTGTTGAGCATTCGCTGCGGGCGTTGCCGGCACGGTGCTCTGATCGGTCATCACAGCGGGGGCCACCGGTTTTTGCAGCGGCTCATCGATTGGAATCAAAGACTGATCCAGCGAATTGGAGGTTGAGAAAAATCCGATCAGTTTGATCAGATTGGCCACCTGATCACTGGTCGACTGACTGGCGGCAGACGCCTGCTCAACCAATGCAGCGTTTTGCTGCGTCGCCTCGTCAAGCTGCGAAATCGTACTGTTAACCAGCCCAATGCCATCTGATTGCTCCTGGCTGGAGGCAGAAATCTCCGCCACGATATCGGTAACTTTCTTTACCTGCGACACAATGCCCTCGAGTGTCTTGCCGGATTCATTGACCAGCTTTGCCCCGTTTTCCACACGATTGACACTGTCTTCGATCAAATCCTTAATCTCTTTCGCGGCAGTGGCACTTCTACCGGCAAGGTTGCGAACTTCGCTTGCAACCACCGCAAAACCACGCCCCTGCTCACCGGCACGCGCAGCTTCAACCGATGCGTTGAGAGCGAGCAGATTGGTTTGAAAGGCTATATCGTCAATCACACCGATGATGTCTGAAATCATTCGACTCGATTCGTTGATTCCCGCCATCGCCTCAACCGCATGACCCACTACCTCGCCACCTTTCTCGGCATGTTCACGGGCGGCCAGCGCGAGTTGCTTGGCCTGTCGTGAGTTATCGGCGTTCTGCGTCACCGAGGAGGTCATCTCCTCCATGCTGGCCGATGTCTCCTCCAGATGTGCGGCAGCGCGTTCGGTTCTCTGGCTCAGATCCTGGTTGCCAACGTTGATCTCACGCGCCGCCGTACCGACTGTGCCAGCCACTGAATGGATACTGCTGACGACCTCTAGCAACTTCGCCTGTGAACGATTGGCGTCGCGCTTGACGTCGGCAAAGGTACCACCGTAGTCCTTGTCGATTGTCCTGGTCAGATCGCCATCTGCAATCGCGCCAAGAAATTCACTGACATCACCAACAATTTCCTGTGTCACGTCGAGCAACCCGTTGATACTCGCGCACAGCCCGTGATAGACACCCTCTTTGCCTGCCAGCACGATACGCGTGGACAGATCACCCTGATTGGCGGCAGATACCACCTGATCAACTTCCTCCATAATACGGCGCTGATCAGTGACGTCACTCCACTCGATAGAGCTGCCAATTCTCTCGCCGCTCTCACCGGTGATGGCGTTTAATTGCAAGCTAAAAACCCGATCACCAGCCACAAGCTCAATAGTCATTTCGCCCTGCAGATTCTGTAGCGTACGCAACATCGCGCCAGAGTCCTCACTAAATCGGGCGACCGGGGTTCCAATGACACTGGCAGGATCGAGCCCGGACACAATAGTCCTCAGATCATCGGCATGGCGAAATAGCAGATCGCGAAACGCCGCATTGACGAAAGATACATTGTGCTCGGTATTAGACAGAATCACCGGCGTGCTCAGCTTTTCCAGCCCGTCTCGCAAGCGCTGAATCCGCTTCATGGTTTTCTGATCGGTTTCACTGCGCTCACGCAGCGTCTCCTGCATCGATGCCATCACACCCATGGTCCCGGTCAGCCGGCTCGCGTCGCCAAATTCGCGTGACAGATCGCCGCGCGCGATTTCAGCCGCGATCGCATTGAGTTCCGCTGGCTCGGCACCGATAGTGCGTTGCGTATTGCGCGTGGTAAAAACTGCAATCGCCAGTGCGAACACCAGGCCGATGATCAAAGCCAGAATCAACGCAGTCTGGATCGTCGACAACGCCTCGAACGCTTCGGCTGCGTCCTGCTGCACAACAATGAGCCACCTCAAACCCAAGACGTCGATTGCCGCCACAGAACTAGCAACGTCGACCCCATCGGCATTCTGGGCATTCAGATAGCCACCGGCATCCAGCACTCGATTCAGCAGATTCTGGTCTGCCTGGAGACTCAGCACGGTATTCTGTTCCACGGACGCCAGTTGGGACCGCAGCAGTCCATCCTCGTCACCAACCAGGAATGCCTGCCCGGTCTCGCCAAGGCCAAGCGTGTCATTGACCACCGCATTGACTCGATCCAGCGGCATCTGATAGATCAATACTCCCAATAACTCGCCACCATCCACAATGGGAGTCGAGATAAATGACGCCGGCGCATTGTAGGACGGCAGATATTGTCGATAGTCAATCAGTGTCGAATCGGTAGCAGAGCGCTGCGGCAATGCCTTGGCGAAAGCCTCGGCGATTCCACTGGACGCGTGTGGCCCATTCTTCAACGACGTGGCATAGTCAATTTCCTTGTACACGCTGTAGACGATCGTACCGTTGACCGGTTCGACGAGAAAAATATCGTAAAAGCCGTAAGCGTTCAGGAATCGATCGAAGAACGGATGATATTGCGCGTGATCGGCACTGTAGTCGCTACCGTCTCCAGCATCAACGAGGCTGTTCTTGCTGCCGAGTGGATGCGGATTACCCGCAATGTACAAGCTCTGCAACAACTGCCCTGCGTCAGTTTGAGGCACCAGCTCCCGAACCGAGACGGCAGCCTGTCCATTCTCGCGAAGCGTACCGGAGAATTCGTTCTCGTAGTAGGCGTCTACCAAACGCCGATGCCCCACCATCTCCGCCTCCAGTGACGACACAGCGCCGGGAAGGACCGCTGTCGCAGGCTCGGCAATTTTGTTATAGGATTCGCTGAACGCCCGCATCGCTGCTTTGACCGAATCCTGCTGTGCCATAAGCTGAATCTGGGATTCAATGGTATTGAAGTACGTCTGGATGGACTTTTCACTGTCCCCCCTGATCGTATTCAGGCGTTCGGAGACACTGGCATTTAGCGCACTATCAACTTTCTCTTGTACGAACAGCGACATCGCCAATAGTGGAAGTATGGCAGCCAGTAAAAATGCCAACAACATTTTGTAGACAAGTTTCATTTTATTGTTTTCTTCCTTGATACCTTGTTAAACCGTACAACAACCTGCTATCAGGCGGCTTCTTCCTGGTTCAGGTTCTCTGGCGACCAGTCTTCAATCAGCATATCCACGTCCAGGATAATCACCATTTTTTCTTCAATGGTGATCAGCCCCTTGACCATGTCATTGGCCTGATCGGAGTTAAATTCAGGATTCGACTGAATCGTACCCTGATCGATCTTGTAGACTTCAGACACTGCATCAACCACCAGACCCAGAATATGGTCCTCACCACCCAGTTCCGCTCTCACAACGATTACCACGGTGGTAGAATCAAACTCGGCCCGTTTCAGATTGAACTTAATACGCATATCGATAATAGGCACGATAGCACCACGCAGATTGATCACACCCAGTAGATAATCCGGCGTATCCGGAATCCTGGTCACACCATCCCAGCCCTGTATCCCGCGCACCGACAGAATGTCCACGCCATATTCCTCTCCACCGAGGATGAACGTTAGAAATTCACCGCTACTGATCGACAACTCCTGCTGATCGGGTCCATTTGTCATTTGTAAAATCCTGTTGTGCTGTAAGTTGTTAGCAGAAGTTCCCTGCTACGGCGCGATCAAGCTGCCATCGGTTCGCGTTTCGTCTCGGCTACGGCGGTTTCGGCACTCATCAGATTCTGCAGCATCCCTGGCACATCGAGAATGAGCGCTACACGACCGTTCCCCAGAATGGTAGCCCCGGTTAAGCCATCGACCTTCTTGTAATTTTTCTCGATGCTCTTAATTACAATCTGTTGCTGCTCCAGCAGCTCATTGACCAAAATACCAAATCTGACATTCTCTGCTTCCACAATCACCAGTAAATCAGCGTCCTTGGCCGTGCGAGGTTCAACGCCGAATACCTCGGCCGTTCTAACCACAGGGATATATTGATTGCGCATCAGATACACTTCACCCTCACCGCTGATCGTTTTGATGTCACTGGCTGTCAGCTGCACTGTCTCTATAATTGACAACAATGAGATCACATAGATCTCATCTCCTACCCTGACCAACTGACCATCCAGAATAGCCAGCGTCAATGGCAGACTGATTTTCAGTGAGGTGCCTTTACCCGGCCGCGACGTCACTCGAATCGATCCGCCGAGATCGAGAATATTCCTGCGCACTACGTCCATGCCGACACCACGACCAGACACATCACTGACAACCTCGGCGGTTGAAAATCCTGGATGAAAAATGAGGTTATCGATTCTGTCATCTGACAGATTCTCGCCAGCACTGATCAGATTTTTTTCAATCGCCTTGCTCAATATTCGCTCGCGATTCAATCCGGCTCCATCATCCTCGACCTGAATCACGACGTTACCGCCTTCATGTGCAGCGCTGAGATGCAAGGTTCCGGTGTCAGACTTGCCGTTAGCCACCCGCACGTCCGGCTTTTCAATCCCATGATCCAGTGAGTTTCGCACCAGATGAACCAGTGGATCACTGAGCTTTTCCAGTACGGTTTTATCAACTTCAGTGTGTTCACCGGACATCACGAGGTTAATCTTCTTTTCGAGCGTGTTGCTGATATCACGCACCAGCCGCGGAAAGCGACTGAAACTGGATTTGATCGGCAGCATTCGAATCTGCATCGCAGATTCCTGCAACTCTCTCGTGTGCCGCTCAAGCTGGTTCAAGCCATCGCGCAACTCATCGAGGTGTTCCGGGTTGTAATCCTTGCCAAATCGTTTCAGCATCGATTGTGTAATGACCAACTCGCCCACCAGGTTTAATAGCGAATCGACCTTATTAATACCAACCCGGATGGATGCTTCAGATGTCGAGGCTTTTCTGGGCGCGTCTGTCGACGGCGCTTTGGCACCAGCAGAGGCGTTGTTACTCTGAGCCGCCTGTTGCGGGTTACTCTGAGCGTCGGCGACCGTATCTTCATCGCACTCGATCGAAAGCTCACATTGCTCAGACACCCACTCGAACAACTCCTCGATTGTCGAGCGATCAACGTTCGCCTTGAGACACAGCTTCCAGCTCAGGTAGAGCTCCTCGGGATCCAGTAATTCAAACTCCGGTGGATCGGAAAACGCAGGCTCTGCGTCCAATTCCCCGAGTTTTGCCAACTCCCGAAAGATGTAAGCGGGGTCATTCCCCGCCTGCAGCACCTCTTTGCCCGGTACATAGCTAATTCGCCAGGTATCCACATGATCAGCTTTGATCGAATCACCTGCGCTCTCAGATTTCGCCGGCGAAGACTCGCCTTTTCCTGCCAGCAGCGCCACGATTCGCTTCTCCAGGGGCTCTCGTCTGGATGGATCATCTGGCAGGCCTTCCTTGAGTGCCTGAATCATGGCACCTATGCAGTCTACCGATTCAAGCAACAACTGTACGGCGTCCTCGGAGACCTCGCGCGTACCATCGCGCATCTGGTCGAGAATGGTCTCAACACCGTGGGTAAAAGACGATATTTCCATGAAACCGAACGTGCCGGCTCCGCCTTTGATGGAGTGCGCCGCACGAAAGATGTCATTGATTACATCCAGGTTGGCCGCCCCGAAATCCAGCCCCAGGAGACCACTCTCCATGACCTCAAGGCCTTCAGCGCTCTCCTCAAAAAACACTTCAAAAATTTCGGTTAGGTCGAGATCACCTGACATTGGCGGTTTCCTTGTCTATCAACTGCGGCCTGTCGAGCCCCTAATCCCTGTCACCAACAACTATCAGCCAATTGCTGATAGACGTTCAATGGTGGGCTCTATTGCCTGCCATTCGTCCAATTACCGACACTCGTCAACGAGTTGCCAGTGCATAGTCGCAATAGCGCAATCAACGGGGATCAAAAGAACAGAGAAAAGAAAAGTCAGGTTATTGACAACCTTCCCTGTCAAAACAACTGCCAACGATCCCTGTTGACCCGCTATGTCCTCTCCTGTGGAATGGAGAGAAAACTGCATCTACTTCACAGTATTTCGGTCGTGAGAAAAATTCCTTAACCATGGTGACGATCCTGGAAACAGGATTAAAACTACGCAAAAAAACGATGTTTTTTCATCATCCGCAGTCAAGGGAAGCCAGACCACCAGAACTTCCAGACAGCCAGGCGGGCTATTTTTCACTCTAGACAAAAAACATACCCGAGACAGCGGAGGTTTAGGTCGCGATTGAAAACTGGCTTGTCGCCTCGCATATAAGCCAACCACAGGCCGGCAATACGAGGGGTATGCGTTCACGCCTCTAAGCGAAGCATTTAAGTGGCTATGAACAGTGCGGCTGACAGGGCGCTCCTGGCCAGGGTTCCTGCCTGGGTGCCCCTGGCCGGGGGCCCCGTCTACACATGGGCCAGGAGTATTCGGGGCGCGCGGCTCCACAGTAATCCGGTCACCTCCCTGAATAAGGGATGGCTAATCAGATCGCCGACTACACATCGTGCAGCTATCTTGATGTGGAGGGCACCCGAACAGACACCGAAGACGTCACCGAGAACAACGACTTTATAAAGCGCGACAAGAGTTTGCACGGGTTGATTGCTCATATAAGTATAACTCAAGAAAAATCAACCAATTCCGATATCAAAAGCGACTAAGGACCACATTAAGCATTCAAGGATGATATGCAAGCCTCCGAGTTCCGCCGCAAATTAACGGCGTCCCCTCCAGCTGAATTCAAGCGCGTACAAAGCCTGATACGCGAGCATACATCTATTGTTATCTCCGATGCCAAGCAAGAGTTTGTACGCGCACGCATCATGCGAAGAATACGCGAGCTTGAGCTCAATTCGATTTCAGACTACTGCGATCTCATTGAAAACGGATCCGAGCCATTAGCTGATTTCACCAGTTTGATCACAACGAACCACACGCATTTTTTCCGTGAAAAGCACCACTTTGATATTTTACTTGAATATTTTTCTAGTCACGAAATAAAAGATAAAACACTGTGGTCAGCCGGCTGTTCGACCGGTGAAGAGCCCTATTCAATCGCTATCTCACTGTTACAGAAATACCCCGATCTACTGGACTCCGGATTCAGGTTGATCGCAACAGATCTTGATGAGAAGGTAATAGAGATTGCACGTGACGGAATATACCCTCTGGAGCGAATCGAACCACTCAGTCAATCGCAACGTACCCAAAGCTGTGTACGCGGTGTTGGGAAACAGGCAGGCCAGGTCAGGATAAAAAAGCCAATTCGGGATTTTATCGAGTTTGGCGTTTTAAACCTGGACCGTACACTATTGTTCGATCACACCATCGACGTAATATTCTGTCGCAATGTGGTTATCTATTTTGATTATCAGACCAAGGTCAAGTTATTTGCGAACTTCGCCGACATCCAAAAGAGAGGCGATCTATTATTCATTGGGCATTCGGAAAGTCTCAACGACATTACCGACGCTTACGAGTGTATAGGCAGCACAACTTACCGTCGTAAATAATAACAAAAACAGATATTAAACAGTATACCGAAGTCAGGATTAGATTTTCGGTGCAAGGAACCGCAACAACAAAGGAGCTGGTACGGTGAAAATACTGGTAGTGGATGATAGCACTGCAATGCGCTTGATGATTATCAAAACGCTGCGACAGGCTGGGTTCGGCGATAACGATGTCATCCAGGCGGCAGATGGCCAATTGGGCCTGGACGCAATAAAGGAAGAAAACCCCGATCTGGTTCTGGCGGACTGGAACATGCCGAACATGACTGGCATTGAATTGTTACAAGCACTCCGAGAAGAGGGAAATAACGTCACGTTCGGCTTTATCACTACTGAGGCCACTCCCCCGATGCGCGAGCTCGCAAAGAATAGTGGCGCAAAATTCCTGATTTCAAAACCCTTCACAGTTGAAATGTTCGAGCAAGTACTCGGCGCGGTGATCACATAATTATGGCTAACTACATCATACCTTCAAAAGGAAATGTCAAAAAGCTGCTGATCGGCATCTTTGGCGATGGCACCGAGGTTGAAGACGGCGAGGTAATCACCCTCGAAGACAACTACGTCGCCAACTATGTCTGTGAAGATACCACTGTCGCGCTGTGCGTGGCCGATCTGTCACTGGTGGTCAACTCGGGTTCCGGCATGATGCAGCTGCCCCCTGGTGTGGCGAAAGATGCCATTAAGGATAAGGATCCAACCGAGGTGATGATAGAGGCATACTACGAGGTGGCGAATATTCTCACCCGCGTATTGATGAACTCCAAATCTCCCCACCTGAAGCTCACCACATTGCACAAACCCGGGGAAGATCTCGGCTTCGCCTCAGGCATCGACGGCAAGTGTGAGTGCATTCCCTTCAATGTTGACATTCCAGGCTTTGGCTCTGGCAAACTGATGTTTCACATCACCTGATTGGCTTCATGGCGCGCCGCGTCGGCGCGCCGTGTGACGCTATTTTTCAGACGGCGTTCGGCGTAACCGAAACAGCCCCTCAATGCCACCATCGCTGCTGATGTACAAATGGCCATCAGGGCCAAACGCCAGCCCCATCGGGCGCATCCACCTGGCCCCGTTGTCCAGTTGAAAGCCGGTAATGTAATCCTCCACCCCGATTGCCTCGCCCTGATCAAACTTCACTCTAACAATTTTCGGCGGCCGACGAGTTGATGGATCACCGTCTCCGCGCCCTGCTTCGGCGGTAGCCCAGGACCCGTGCAGGGCTACCAGCGCGTCGTTGTCGATATCGGAGAATGATTTTGATCCCGTGACGAAAACTACATCCATCGGCGCTATGCGGGCATCAAATCGGGCAGCAGGACGCACGACATCTGCAGCACTATGCGGTGGTGCAGATGCAATACAGGTGTCGCGCACAATGTCTCCATTGGCATCGCTTTGATACCAGGGCATGCCGTGAAACGAATTGGGCGTGAGCCGCGCAAATACCTCAGAAGGCTCATCGAAGCCTGAATGATCCGGTCCGTTGTTACTTGCATATAGCATTTGCGTCTGCGGATGCCAGTCAAAGCCAACCGGGTTGCGCAAACCGGAGGCGAAAGGCACAAGCGCCGGTGGCTGCGCCGCCAGGTCCACGATTGAAACGCCGCCGCGCTGTTGGTTGAACGGCCTGTCCGGGTGCAAATATTCATCGCTGCAGTTGCCGCTAATTCCCAGACTCACGTACAGGCGACGGTCCGGACCAATTTTCAGCGTCCGGCTGTTATGCCCTCTACCACCGGGCAAAGGCACGATCAATTGAAATCGCTCGGCTGCAATCGAGTCGGGGCGGCCGCTGTAGTCGGCTGCGTAAATGCCACTGGTGCGAGCAATAAAAATTGTGTCATCCAATACCACGACGCTATGCGGGTAATCGTCCAGCTCGACTAACACATTAGCCTTGCGATAGGGGGGATCGAACCAGTACACCTTGCCCGAGCGCGAACCCACAAAGAGTCGATCGTGCGAAAAATGCAGTACGCGCGGCGCCTCCAGTCCGGCGACCAGCAATTCAAAATCAGCATCATCGGGTAACTGCATTTTGAACTGGTACTGCGCGATCGGCACTACCTTGGTGACGCTCGCGCCATCTACTGCGCTATTGACCAGCAGACCACCAAACAGACACCAGACCGCCGCGATGCCCGTTCGAGCTGATCGAGCTGACATCAGTGACATGCAGTTAGTCTGAACGGCGAATTTGACCGCTTCAATCGAGCACATCCGGCTGTGTGGCCAGAATTTCATCTACCAGCGGCTGAAAGTGCAGCCAGCCGATGTAGTCGCTGCCCACGTGTTCGCGGCTATAGCGCGCGCGCTCGGCAGACACCTGCGTTTGCGCGACACCACTGGCGTCGAGCATCAGTTGTTGCTGACAGCAACGCTCCAGCGCGATAAACCAGAAAGCCGCATCGTCGACACTGTGTCGACTGGCCGTCAGCAGCCCGTGGTTCTGGTGGATCACGGCGCGATTATCGGCAAAGGCCTGCACCACACCACTGCCCTGCCCCTGCTTTACAGCAACCGCGCCACCCTCGTCGTTGACTACCGCGTGGTTTTCAAAAAATGCACAGGCATCCTGCGTGACCGCGGGCAACTCCTTGCCAAGTGCCGCGTAGGCCGTGCCGTATACCGTGTGTGCGTGACACATGGCGACGATATCCGGATTGGCCTCGTGCACATTCGCGTGCAAAATGAATCCCGCCTGGTTCACCGCATGTCGCCCCTCGACAACCACGCCCTTGTGATCGACCAGAATCAGATTGCCAACCGATACCTGAGAGAACGGCACCGCCATCGGGTTAGTCCAGTACAAATCAGAGTGCTCTGGATCGCGAATGGAGATATGACCGGCAAAGCCATAGTCAAAGCCATAGCGATCAAAGACCCGGCACGCCACCGCAAGTTGTCGTTTCAGATGTGCACGCTCCTCTGCCGGCGAGGTGAAATCAGGCAACTGCGGAAATACCAGCCCGTCCTGTTGCGGCTGATAGACAGACTGTCGTTGACCGACGGCATCGCGATCCAGATCAAGCATGTGTAGTCCCCATTGTCGACACAGTCCTGAATTTACGTCGCTTGTGCTGCCGGTTCAAGTCGACGCAGCACGATATCAGAGTCCCTTCAAAGCCCTTTCAACGTGCAGACACCGTCCTGCCGTAACGGGTTTACGCTCATTTGTTTACGTTAATGTATAGAAATCAATGCGCTTGGCGCACTAGAGTCGACACCAGCCGTACACAATTTAACGCCTCACTGATCGTCATCGCGTCCGGCTACCAGATATTGTGCTAACAACAAAACGAGCCACTAACGCTCCGATAATAAATGGCCAGTCACCACGAAATCGTCTGCGACGAATGGAAAGAGCGCGCTCGCGAGCTTGCCGACTGGGCGATGCAGCGACTGGTCAATCGCAAGGATGTCTGGGGCCAGTACGCCGCGTTGACAGCAGGTGAGCAGAAGAAACTCGGCCGCAGCTACAAGGCCATGACCCTGCCGGTCGCCAGCAAGCGCGGCCCGGATATGGTCACGATTGACAAACTGACCCGGCACTTTTCCAGTCGCCATCGCCAGCGCCCGCAGATTATCGGCCTGCACGCGAAAAGCCGCGAAGATACCTGTCTGTGGATGGGCATCGATATCGACATGCATGATGTCGACAAAGTTGGCGCCGATGAACACGCCCGGCGCAACCTGGTCGGTGCTATCAACTGGTGGCGGCAACTGCAGTCACTGGGTTACGACCCGCTATTGTTCGACAGCAATGGCTACGGCGGTTACCACCTGTGGGTACTGTTCGACGAACCGGCACCCGCCGATAACGTGTTCGCCTTTGCCTGGTCGATCGTCTCCACCTGGGAGGAGAACAATCTCAGCGAAGAGCCAGAGACTTTCCCGAAGAAGTTCAAACCCGACAGTCTAGGTCCGTGGTTCAGATTGCCGGGGCTGCATCACACACGCGATCACTATGCGACAGTCTGGAGCGGTGACGAGTGGCTGGACGATCCCTGGCTGTCTGGCCATGCGGCGATCGATGCAATGTTGCAGTGCGTGCCCGGCCCGCCACCCCCCGAAATCACAGCACCCACCGATCACTCGCGAACAACCATACGCTCGAAAAAGGCGACGGCAACAAAAAAGCCACCGCGCGCGAGCGATCGCAAGCGTCAATTCAAACGCAGCGCACGCCCCACCGTGTGCGTCGATCTGGATGGGGTTCTGGCACACCGACAGCCCGGCCTCGATGCCATCGGTGAACCGGTTGACGGTGCCATCGAATTCTGCCAGCGGCTGTCAGAAAATGCCGATGTGGTGATTCTTACCGCGCGGCTGGCGCAAGACAAACCTGACAATAAACGCCGTCGCGCCACATTAAAAATGATCGAAACGTGGCTGGAACAGCATGGCATTGTCTATCACCGCATACACGACGGCTACGGCAAACCACCGGCGCTCGCCTACATCGATGATCGCGCCGTCCCGTGCCAGCCGCTCGAACAGGGCATCGCCGCTTTCGATACTGCCGTCACGGCGGTCGAACGCCTCAGCTAATGAAATGCGTCATCAAAAAGGAGCCTGAGTCGTGCCACGAGAACTAGTCTTCACCGCCGGCGACACGCAGTTTAGCTGCGGCCTGAATAAAGTCGATCGCACCAAACTCTACGGCTCGGTCGATATCGAAACGATCGATGCCGATGGCAATCGCTGTTCGCTGGCGACACTGGCCAACGATGGCAAAACACTGATTTCCACCGGCGGCACCGGATTTGGCTACGTGACGCCGGACGGCAAGTGGATAGAACGCGCTGATCTGATACCCATGGATCTGGACGGAGAAGCGCTGCCGACCTTGCCATCGAGTTTCGATGCCCCCATCGAATTATCCGCCGAGGCCGACCTTTCCACCTTTCTGGATCACAGCATACGCCTGTGCTACGTACTCGATTGCGAGAGAGGCTTTGAACGCGCACTGATCGAACAGTTGCGCGCGGGAACCATCTTTCAATTCGAATTCCTGTATCGCGCCGGCGTATCCCCCGATCCCGCATTCATACTGGCAGACGCGGACGACAACGTTTGGATGCTGGTTGGCACGCCTGCAAAGATTGACTTCACCGGCCTCGACCAGGGCACGGCGGCCACCGCCCAGGCCGATGCAGATGAAAGTGACGAAGACGACTTTGATTTCGACATGCTGTAGCGCGGAGTTTACCTATGCCAAACATCAATCTGACCGATAGCCGCAAACGCGATGCAGTCGTCAAGGCAGAGTCGACAACAGTCCCGGAAGACATACGCCTGGTCGACAAAAAAGGCAACCACGCGAGCTCGCGCAAGATACTGCAGGCGTCCATCGAACAGGACTACGATGAGCTGATCGCGAAGCACAAAGGCGACAACGAAAAACTCGCCCTGCAGATGATCGACGACAATCCAGAGGTCGACATCGAGAAGTGCGGGCTTTTTCTATGGGGCGTATCGCGCGTCTATGTCAATTCAGAAGACGGCATCGTCTATCGCATCGAACAGTTTGACAACGTTCGCGCCCCGGATGGTGAATTGCGTGAGCGTCGACCGCGCCAACGCGCAGAACCCAACGTCGACAGCGATATACCGCTCACCTGGACTGGCCGAAAAATCGCACGGCGAGAAGCCGCGACACGCTTTTTATTCAGCAACAAACTGCAAATCGTACATATCAACGGACTGACCTACGATTTTCTCTACGGCATGGCAAAGGATCTGGCCGAGTCAGACTCGCTGATGATGGTGGGCGGCGGCAGCAAGGGCCGCGAACCGCTGGTGTTCAGACGCGGCAGTATTCCGTACCGCGGGTTTCTCGAGGGCCGCGTACAGGATGATCGCTATATTCTGCTACTGCATCTGTCAAACATGGAGTTAAAACTGCCCGAGCAGACAGAAAAGGATGCCAGCGAAAAAACGTCATCCAGTCAATCGGAGACGAAGAAAACAACGGCAAAAAAACAGGCAAAGGCAAAGGCAAAGGCAAAGGCAAAGGCAAAGGCAAAAAAACAACCCCGATCTGCCAGCAGCGACAAACCCGCAAAAACCGCAAAGAAAAAGGCGGCATCAAAATCCGGCACCACTCGAACCAAAAAGAGGTTTTCCGCCAAATCAGCTGACAACAAACCAGACGACTCACCCATCAGCAGCGAGGATCTTGGCGTCTGGCTGAAAAGCATTCGCATGGGAAAATACCTGGCATTGTTTGTCGAGCACGAAATCGACGTCGACGTACTGCCAGAACTGACCGATGATGACCTGAAAGAGCTCGACATACCGGTCGGCTCTCGCCGCCGGCTGCTGGCAGCCGTTGCCGCCACCGACAATCTGCGCGCCGAGGTATCGATGGCAGTTAATCAAATGACGGGGCAACGCGACAAACCTGCCACAAAAAAGACACGAAGCAAAAGCCGATAGGCGCAAAGTGAATGCGACACGCTTTGACACACGCCACCAGGTAACCGGGGAGACACCATGACATTGCTGGACAAAGCCCTGTTGAAACAACGGGTCGGCAACTATCACACGGGCAAGGCTGACGCGCTGACCGACCTGTCACTGCTGCAGCGTGTGCGCATGCGCAAGCGGCAACTCGGACAGATGACGATCGCGCTTGATCGCGACTCGACAAAGCGCAAGATTCCCTCTGGCGACTATTACATCAGCCGCAAAATCGATGGGGAATTCACTTGTCTGGTTTACAGCCACGGTGAAGTTTTCACCATTAACCCCGGCGGCACAATTCGCACCGGCGCCCCCTTTCATAGCGAGGCGCAGGAAATACTCGATGGTGCCGACGTTCAGTTCGCAGTCCTCGGCGGTGAGCTCTATGTAGCGCGCGACGATGACAAACGACCGCGCGTACACGATGTCGTGCGCGTGGCCAGAGCCCCCGACGACGACGCGGCCGTCGCGACACTACAGTTTGGCGTTTTCAATATCTATGAGTGGGATGACGAACCACGCAGCCCACGCTACGCCGATATCTTCGAGCGTATAGAAAAACTGTTTGCCGACGGCGAACGCGTCCATCCGGTTGAAACCGTAATCGGCGATGGACACAAGGCCGTGCTGAAACAGTTCAAGGCCTGGGTCGATGGAGAAGACGCCGAGGGGGTTGTCGCGCGCAACGACACCGCCGGCGTGTTCAAGGTCAAACCACGCCACACTCTCGACCTTGCCGCCGTCGGCTTCACCGAGGGGTTGGACGATCGCAGTGGCATGCTGCACGACATCATGCTGGCGGTCATCCGCCACGATGGCACCTATCACATCATTGGCCGCGTCGGCGGAGGATTCAGCGACGATCAGCGCAGCGCGCTGCTAAAAGAACTGGAGCAGCACGTCGTTGACAGCGACTACGCCGAAGTGAATTCGGATCGTGTGGCCTATCGAATGATTC
The DNA here is from genome assembly GCA_964573105.1 of uncultured Granulosicoccaceae bacterium. GTDB lineage: Bacteria > Pseudomonadota > Gammaproteobacteria > Granulosicoccales > Granulosicoccaceae > CAKZSB01. The sequence goes on along the minus strand of CAZNIS010000017.1, from coordinate 40,297 downwards.
GCCCCGGAATCGTGCTGGAGATATCCTGCCTCGACATCATCGCCCGCACATCGCGTGGCAATACAATCGACAAAATGGTGCTGGAGTGGAATGCAGACAAGCAAACCTGGGAGGGCGTCAGGCGGTTGCCGCTGTGCAGCATAATCTCACCACAGTTCCTGCGGCTGCGCGAGGATAAAACCTGCAGCGTCGATGATATTCGCTTCTCACAGTTAACCGATATCGTCGACATACGATCCGCCGATATGGTCAGTGAAGAGCTGCGCCTGCCCGCAAGCAAAATCATCAAACGCAGTGTCGCCACCAAGGTAATGAAAGAGGCCACTATGGTGCGCAAACTGCTGCTGTGGAAGACCAACAAGGAAACACACTCTACTGATTATCCAGCCTACGTGCTGCACCTGACCGACTACAGCCCGAATCGCAAGGATCCCCTGAAACACGAAGTGCGCGTCAGCAGCTCGCTGGAACAACTCGAGGACTACTGGCAAGTCTGGCAGGAAAAATACTTCGTCTCCGGCTGGAACGTCTTGTGACAAAGCCGCTGTGTTAACCGTCCTGAGCTGGAATATCCTGCACGGGGGCGGTAAGCGCTGCGACGATATCGTGCTTGCCATCGAACACCACAAGCCCGACATCGTCGTCCTGCAGGAATTTAGACAGGGAAAAAACCAGTCGATACTGCAAGCGGGCTTGCGCGAGATGGGCCTGTCGAACATCACAGCCCCGCCAGTGAAAGGTGCTCGCGACAATGGCCTGCTGATCGCGAGCCACCTGCCCGTCAGCGCCACGGTTTTCCCGCAAGACCAACCGCACCCCCTGCATGCAATGAGTGCCACGATCGACCTCGATGGCGGCGATACACTGCGCCTGATCAACCTGCACTTTCCACAAAAGCGCGCGCAGCTACCGTTTTTCGAAGCACTGCTCACGCTGCCCGATCACTGGCTCGCCGACTATTCGATGTTGCTGGGCGACTTCAACTGCGGCATTCCGCTACAGGATTCCGATACCAAAACCTTCTACGCCACCCATCTTTTTCAGCGTTTGCTGCAATGTGGCTGGATTGACAGCTGGCGCAGTCGATACCCCAGAGCGCGGGAATACAGCTGGATCAGCGCCAGGACCGGTAACGGATTTCGCTACGATCACACCCTCAGCAGCCCGCCTCTGGATCAATTGATAAGCAAAGTGACCTATCATCACGACGTGCGAGAGCGCAAGATCTCGGATCACTCAATGATGACGGTCAATATCGATATAATCTGATTCAGCCAAACGGAACAGAGCATGAAATACATACTAAAAAGTGAAGACATCGCCAACATGCAGGGCCTGGCCAAAACTCACTTTCTAAACGACAACGCCGTACGCATCAACAAGTCACTCGGCGATGCGACAGGCCTTAAGAACCTCGGTTTTCATCTGATCGAAATCGAACCCGGCTTCGAGTCAACCGAGTATCACGTCCACCACTACGAAGACGAGTGCGTCTATGTACTGTCCGGCACCGCCACCATCACGATTGACGAAAAGGACTACCCGGTAGGTCCAGGTGACTTTATCGGCTACCCCGCCGGCGGCCTGCCGCACACCATGGTCAACACCGGTACCGAAACCCTGCGCTGCCTCGTCGCTGGCCAGCGACTCGCACACGACATCGGCGACTACCCGCGCCTCGGCAAACGCATCTACAGAAACGCAGGCCTACCCGCCGACCTCGTCGATATCGACGCCATAGAGCACCCAATGATGGGTAGCAAATAAGCCACCCAAAGAAGGAAACCCGACGCGTAAGCAAGGCAACTAAAGCCACCCCACCCACTCAGCAGGATTCCTGTGTGCGACGCTAAACCAAAAGGGAAACCCGACGCGTAAGCGAGGCAACCAAAGCCACCCCACCCACTCAGAGGAATTCCTGTATACGACGTCAAAACATAAGGAAACCCGACGCGTAAGCAAGGCAACTAAACCCACCCAACCAACTCAGCGGAATTCCAGCACGCAAGGTTAAACCAAAAGGAAACCCGACGCGTAAGCGAGGCAACTAAAGCCACCCCACCCGCTCAGCGATATTCCCGTATACGAGGTTAAAAAAAGAGACAACCCAACACATCAGCGAAGCCAGTGAATCACACCTCACCCACCCCGCGAGCCACCAACGTTACCTCCCTCAAACCACCGCAACATCCATCGACCCTAGCCCCTCAATAGCAAGCGTCATCTTGTCCCCTTTCACCACAGGCCCGACACCGGCCGGCGTGCCGGACAGAATCACATCACCGGCGGCAAGTTCAAAGTACTCTGACAAATAGGCGATCATCTCCGGCACTTTCCAGATCATCTGATCCAGGTCCCCCTGTTGCCGCACCTCGCCATTGATCTTCAATTCGACTTGCCCCTTGTCCAGATGACCCACGTCTGCCACGGTGTGAATCGGCCCGACCGGTGCCGAGCGCTCGAACGCTTTACCGATCTCCCACGGACGGCCCATCTTCTTTTGCTCACCCTGCAGATCACGTCGCGTCATGTCCAGAGACAACGCATAACCATAGACATGCTCCAGCGCCTGCTCGACTGAAATGTTGGTTCCACCGGATTTCAGCATCACCGCCATTTCGATTTCATGGTGCACATCTGACGTGTGTGGCGGATAGGGAAACTGACCGGACTCATCGAGGTTGTTTGCGTTCTTTTGAAAGAAAAACGGCGGCTCCCGATCCGGATCGTGGCCCATCTCAACCGCGTGGGCCGCGTAGTTGCGACCGATGCAATAGATCCGTCGGACCGGAAACTTGTCGTTGCTGCCCGCAACTGACAAACCAACGACGTCGGCTGGCGGAATAACGAAACCTGACATGAGTACCCTCTGCAAATTGGTCTGAGCAAATGAACGAGTGATCCAACCAATCCGGATCAATTTATTTATTTCTTGAAGATTGGCAATGATTGCACTTATGATCCGCTTTTCAAGCGAATTGATCAACCAATTTGGAGCTAAGGGTGCAGGCAAAGCCCGCAATGGTCGAACGCAATGAAGCACAATCGCAGCTCAAAGAGCTGATTGATGCTGGCGAGTATGCGCCCGGCGATCGCCTGCCTGCCGAACGCGTACTGATTGAGCAACTCGGCATCAGCCGCACGGCGCTTCGCAAAGGTCTGGAGGCACTGGAGCGCGAGGGCGTGATCTGGCGTCACGTCGGCAAAGGCACCTTTGTCGCCGCCAATGACACCACCCCCGGGTTCACCCAACTGGCGGAGTTAAGCTACCAGGTCACCCCTGTGCAAATGATGCGTGCGCGAATTGCACTGGAACCATCAATCGCTCGCGAAGCCGCCGCCAACGCATCATCCCAGGCTGTGGCTCGCCTGCACGCCGCCCACCAGCGCGCCATGGCAGCAGTGAGTTGGGACAGCTACGAAACCGACGACGACGAATTTCACCGATCTGTCGCCCAGGCGAGTGGCAATGTCCTGTTGCTGTCACTACTCGATCATCTCAATCAGGTGCGGCGTGCCGTGACCTGGCGACAAGTCATTCGCCACACCGAAAAACCGCCCGCCTCACATAGCAGTTTTACCGAACACGATCAGATTGTTGCCGCCATCGAAGCGCGCGATCCGATCGCCGCCCACGATGCCATGCGCGATCATTTACGCTCGGTATCCAACCGGTTGTTTGGGGATGTTTAGGTGATGTAATCGCCCCGGCAACAGCATTGGCACTTTAGCTCGCGAACCAGGCGAGTATACAAAAGGTTGTCCACAACCAGGAGAGGAAAGACATGCAAATACTGCCCAGAAAACTGGCCATGACACTGGTCGCGTTGCCGTTGCTGTTCGCAGCCACCTTGTCCACCGCATACGCCGATAAAATTCGCATCGCACTGGCAGAGACCCCATCGGATGAGCTGGCGGCTTTTTTCGTCGCGCTGGAACGAGCGAAAGCCAACGGGCTCGACTATGAATGGACCGCTTTTTCCGATGAGGAACTGGCTATTCAGGCAGTATTGAGTGGACAGATGGACATTGGCTTTGGCACTCCCTACTCCGCCATGCAGCGTTCAAAAGCACCGCTTCGAATCATCTTCCAGCTATCGAAACTGAAGTTCTTCCCCGTCACCAACAAAAAATACAGCTCCCTTGAAGACCTCAACGGTGAACCGATTCTGCTGCACTCGCGCGGCGGTGGCACCGACTCAATCGCCAACGTCATCGAGGACAAGGTCGGCATTAAATTTGGCAAGCGCTCATACGTGCCCGGCTCGGCCAATCGCGTGGTAGCACTGGTCGCGGGTCAGGCCGACGCGACAATTATCGACCTTTCAAACAAGAACAAGGTCATGCGCGCACACGAGGGAAAATTTAATGTCCTGCCGATGTTCGATGTCGAGGCCAGCGATGAAGCGCTGTTTGCCAACCTGGACTGGATCAAAGCCAACGCCGACGACGTACAGATTTTCGTTGACGCCCTGCTGAGCACCTGGAAGGACATGAACGAAGATCCCACCATCATCAGCCGCGAAACCAATCCCGATGGTCCGATCGGTCAATTGCCCAAAGAGATACTCGGTGAGCTTGACACCTTCTACTCAGAGGCAGTCGCTGGTGGCCTCTACGACGCAGCAGGTGGTGGTCGCAAAGGTGCGGCAGCTGACATGGAATGGTACAGCCAGGCAGGCCAACTCGATGGCGATCCATCGTCGCTTAACATCGAAGACTTCTGGTACATGGATCCGCTCGACAAGGCAGCGGCTAAATAGCGCAGTCAACACACTGGATCCGGCCTGTGTCACGGGCCGGATCACCCACCGAATGAGCATCAGACTGACGCGGCAATGACTCGTCCAACCGTATTGAAGCTGCTGTCGGCAGCACTGGTTTTTGGCGCCTGGGAGATCGCCGGGCGCATTCCGGTGAGCTACGCATTTCCCACTTTCATCGAGTCGATGCAGGCACTGTTTCGTATGGCCGGTGACGGCACACTGTGGAATGCCTACGCCGAGACGCTCAAACCATTGGCTATTGGCATTTTGATCTCAGCCGTGCTCGGCATTGCGATTGGACTGTGGACCGGCCTGAATGAATGGTTCGATTGGCTGTTTTCACCCATATTTATTGTCATGCAGGCGGCACCTCTGGCAGCACTGATACCACTGTTAGTGATGATGTACGGCATCGGCCTGACTTCCAAAGTGTTTGTCGTTTGCATCATGGCAATGCCGGTAATCGTACTGAACACTGCCGGCGCGGTACGCAATACACCGCACTCACTCATAGAGATGGGCAAGTCGTTTCTCGCCAGCCGACGCGAAGTTCTGACCAAAATCATACTGCCCGCCGCATCGCCGGTCATTTTTTCCGGCCTGCGACTGGGTATTTCTGCAGGCTTCATTGGCGCGATATTGTCGGAACTGAAAATCACCCCGACAGGCGTTGGCGACATCATCAGCTACAGCCGCTCGATCGCCGACTACGCCAGTATGTACGCGGCAATTTTCTCGATCATCGCGCTGGCCGTGCTGTTTTTGAACCTGCTCGAAAAAACCGAAAAACTTCTTTTCGCCGGAAATGTGCGTGGCTATGCTTCAGACTAACAACGTCGCTGCTGACAACCATACAACCATGGATATCGCCGTATCGGCGCGCAACGTCAGCAAAAACTACGGCGAAGTCGAGGCACTTCGCGACCTGACACTCGAGTTTCCTCGCGGCCAGCTCACATCACTGCTTGGCCCGTCTGGTTGCGGCAAGACCACACTGCTGAAAATCATCGCGGGCCTGCTGGAACCCACCGCTGGCGAAATTGAAGTCAACGGCAGCCCGGTGACCGGGCCTGGCCCTGATCGCGCGTTCGTTTTCCAGGACTTCGCGCTGTTGCCGTGGGCCAGCGTATTGCGCAATGTCGCGTTCGGTCTGGAATTGCGCGGTGTCGCGAAATCAGAGCGCGAGGACATTGCCGCCAAGTGCATCGGTGACGTCGGACTTGCAGGCTTCGAACACAGCTTTCCGCATGAACTGTCCGGCGGCATGCGCCAGCGTGTCGGGCTTGCTCGCGCCTTGTCAGTAGACGCACAGGTGCTGCTGATGGACGAACCGTTTTCGGCAGTAGACGAACAAACGCGGCGCAAATTTCAGGAAGACCTTCTGGCACTCGTGGCAAACGAAAACAAAACATTTTTATTTGTCACCCACTCGATTGAGGAGGCGGTATACGTGTCAGACCAGATCGCCATCCTGTTGCCGCGCCCGAGCCGCGTGTCGGACATCATCCGCCCGACCGGCCTGCGCGAAAAAGACATCTCTACCATTCGTCGCGACCCGGAGTATCTCGACATCGTCGATCAGATCTGGGCCTCGCTGCGCAGCTACGTGGAGTAGTGCGGTGAAAGTCTTTGGCATTCGGCTACCGGGCATGTCATCGCTGATTATCTGGGGCCTGTTGTGGGAACTGGTCGGGCGACTGGAAATATCATTTTTCGTTCCGCCACTATCAGCCGTGTTTACTACACTGTTTGAAATCATCGGCACCAGCGCGTTTCAAAAAGCGCTGTGGGAAACCGCCTATGCATTTGGCGCTGGCGTGATGTTCGCGGTCTGCATCGGTATCCCGACAGGCATTTTAATGGGCAAGAATCGCCTGCTCGACGAATTGTTGCTGCCATGGGTGAACATTTTTCTAAGCGCACCACTCACAGCACTGGTGCCGGTGCTGATGGTGTTATTCGGATTCGGCATGAAATCGATCATCATCACTACCACCCTGTTCGCAATCTGGATCATCATTCTCAATGCGCGCGCCGGCGTCATGCAGATCAATCGATCACTGGTCGAGATGGCAAAAAGTTTTGGCGCAACACCCTGGGCGGCGTTTTCCAAAGTGTACGTCTGGGCCGCCTTGCCGGAAATTCTCGGCGGCGTGCGAATCGGCGTGATCCGCGCTGTCAAAGGCGTGATCATCGGCCAGCTGCTGATCTCCATTGTTGGCTTTGGCGCGCTGTTCGAACTCTACTCGAACAACTTTCTGATGAAACATTTCTGGGCCGTGCTGCTGGTGTTGTTCGCACTCGCCTTCACCGTCTCTGAACTGCTGGCCTATTTGGAGCGACGCGTGTCCTACTACGCGGCCAAGCGATAGCGGCATCGCCGCACGCAAGGCACAACAGCGTGCCGCCCCTCACGGAGCCGGTGACGCGATAGACGCAGCATCCAGCGTCTGACATCCAGCGTCCAGGCGGCACCCGCTCTAATTTCTCTTTGACCAGGCATACGCCCACCTGCGGCTACATCTGTCGCATTGGTGTATGCCATGTCGCGCGCCAGCAAATATACAAATTGTATACACGCTGCATCTGGGCGACAATCACCCGATGTCATCTGCGAAAAAACAATCTGCCAGTGACGCGCTGCGCCAGCGCATTCTGACGCTCGATCTCGCGCCTGGCAGCGCACTCGACGAGACCCTGCTGTGTGAACAGTACGGTCTGTCGCGTACCCCGTTGCGTGAAATTCTCCAGCGCCTGGCCGCACACGGCTATCTGGAAATAACCGCCAACCGCGGCGCCACGGTGTCATCGATGAATCTGTCGGTCATGCGCAACTTCTTCCAGACCGCTCCGATGATCTACGCATCCATTTCTCGTCTGGCCGCCGAGAATGCAACTAATGCGCAAGTGACAACCCTTAAAAACACGCAAAGAAAATTCCGCACCGCGGTCAAAGGCGGGCGGACTGTCGACATGGCCATGAGCAATCATCGCTTTCACGAGATCATTGGCGAAATGGCGGCAAGCCCGTATCTGTCACCCAGTTTGCAGCGGCTGCAAATCGATCACACGCGAATGAGCCAAACCTTTTACAAAACCCGCAGCAACCGCGATCGCGAGCGCATCGACAGCGCCTGCGACCAACACGAACAATTGATCGAGGCGATAGCCACCCACCAGCCGGCACTGGCGGTGGATATCACACGCCAGCACTGGGAGCTGTCACGCCACCAGTTTGAACGTTACGTACAACCCGACCCGCTGCCAATCGACCCACTCGACCCGACAACCCAGGACAACCTGCATGCGCTTTGAAGGCATCTACACCCCGGTGGTCACGCCCTATCGCAGTGACCACAGCATCGATGAAAAGGCCTTTTCAAACGTCATAGAGTTTTTGATTGACGCCGGTGTGGCCGGCATCATCGTGGCCGGCACCACCGGCGAGTACTACGCGCAAACCAATGATGAACGCGTCGCGATGATGAAGCTTGGCAAAGAGATCGTCGCCGATCGGGTCAGCTTCATCGTCGGCACCGGCGCCATTCGCACTGAAGACTGCATCTACTTTGCCGAGCAGGCACGCGCGATCGACGCCGACGCACTACTGGTATCGACGCCACCCTACGCCTACCCGACGGGCCGCGAAATCGCATTGCACGCTCTGGCGATTGATCGCGCTGCCAACCTGCCGATCATGCTCTACAACTACCCGGGCCGCATGTCGGTAAACATGGACGAAGACACACTCGACAGGCTCGGTCGCTCACCCAATTTTTGTGCGGTTAAGGAGAGCTCGGGCGATCCCAACCGGCTGCATATGCTGGCGCGCGAATACCCACACATACAGCTTAGCTGCGGCATGGATGATCAAGCGCTGGAATTTTTTGCCTGGGGGGCACGCTCCTGGGTCTGCGCCGGTTCCAACTTCGCGCCACAGGCACACATCGCGCTGTATCAGGCCTGTGCCGTCGAAGGCAACTTTGATAAGGGTCGGCGCATCATGTCGGCGATGCTGCCGCTGATGCGCGTACTCGAACAGGGCGGCAAATTCGTGCAGTGCATCAAACACGGCGTGACGCTGCGCGGCATCGATGCCGGTCCACCACGCCGTCCGCTGCAGCCGCTGAACAAAGATGAAAAACGCGAGCTCGCCGAAGTCATCCGTACCCTCGACACCACGCTGAACGCCATCGAACAGGAGCACAGCGCATGAGCACGCTACTGACCCGCGAAGAATACCTCGCCATCGCCCGCGACACCGCCCTGCCCGCCAGCGCTTTTATCGATGGCCGCTTTCAGCCCGGTAAAGGGGGCAAACTGGAAACCGTTAATCCAGCCACCGGCGAAACGCTTGCCACCATCAGCGCCTGCAACGCCGACGATGTCGATCTGGCGGTAAGCAAGGCGCGTGAAGCATTCGAGCACGGCAGCTGGTCGCGGCTGCATCCGTCCGAGCGCAAGGACACCATCATCAAGTTGTGCAAACTGATTCAGCGCAATCGTCGCGAGCTCGCCGTGATCGAATCACTGGACAGTGGCAAGCCGATTCGCGATTGCGAGGAAATCGATATCCCTGAATCCATCCACTGCCTGAAGTGGCATGCCGAGCTGGCAGACAAACTCTACGATCAGGCCGCGCCATCAGGCGACGATGCGATGGCCGTCATTACGCGTGAGCCGATCGGCGTGGTCGGCGCTGTGCTGCCATGGAACTTCCCGCTGCTGATGCTGGCCTGGAAGATCGGTCCGGCGCTTGCCAGTGGCAACAGCGTGATCGTCAAGCCGGCCGAGCAAACCTCGCTCAGCGCCTTGCGAATCGCCGAGCTGGCTCTGGAAGCCGGCCTGCCGCGTGGCGTGCTGCATGTGTTGCCGGGCGATGGCCCGAGCGTTGGCAAATCAATGGGTCTGCACCCGGATATCGACATGATCAGCTTTACCGGCTCAACCGAAACCGGCCGTCACTTTCTGCGCTACGCCGCCGACAGCAACCTGAAAAAAGTCGTGCTCGAATGCGGCGGCAAGAACCCGGCTATCGTGATGGACGACGCCGAGGATCTGGATCTGGTGGCAGGCCACATCGTCAACGCCGCTTTCTGGAACATGGGCGAGAACTGCTCGGCCAACTCGCGGCTGATTGTGCATCAGGATGTCAAAGACGCACTGATGCAGCGCATCATCGCCCGCACCCGCGACTGGAAAACCGGTGACCCGCTGGACCCCGGCAATCATCTGGGCGCGCTGATCGACGGCGAGCACTGCAAAAAGGTGGCAGGGTACCTGAACACGGGTGCAACCGCACTGACTGGCGGCAACATCGATGGCGCGTTTGTCGAACCCACCATCTACGACAACGTATCAGCCGGTGATGCACTGGCCACTGATGAAATCTTCGGCCCGGTGTTGTCTGTCATTACCGTCGCGTCGATCGAACAGGCCATCGAAGTCGCCAACGATACACAATATGGCCTGACCGCCAGCGTTTTCAGCGCCAATGGCAAACGCGCGATCCGCGCAGCAAAGGCGATTCGCGCCGGCACGGTGACGATCAATTGCTACGGCGAAGGCGATATCACCACCCCTTTTGGCGGCTACAAACAATCGGGCTTCGGCGGTCGCGACAACGGCATGCACGCACACGATCAGTACACCGAACTGAAAACCATCTGGATCAACCTGTCAGACAACGCCTCGGCCGAGCAAGTGCAATGAGTGAAAAAAAACAACGCCGCGGCGGTCGTGCGGCGCGCCGCCGCGCCAGAGAAAACCACCGCGAAGGAATGCTGCCTACGCTCACGCGCAATCTGCCGCTGGTCGAGCCGTTATCGCAGGAGCAAATCGAGCGCATCGACGAGGCCTCCATGCACATTCTGGAAAATGTCGGCGTGGTGTTTCGCGACCCGCAGGCGATTGAAGACTGGAAGTCCGTCGGTGCCGACATTCGCGATGAGGATCGCGTGCATCTGGACCGGGATCTTGTGCGTGAATTGATTAAAACCATTCCGTCAGACATCACACTGCAGGCCCGCGATCCGCAAAAGACCGTCCACCTCGGTGGTCCCCATTCGATTTTCGTACCGATGACAGGCGCGCCCTATCTGCGCGATCTCGATGATGTGCGCCGCGCGCCGACGCTTGAGGATCTGGCAAATTTTCACAAGCTGTCGCAGATGCTGCCATCGATGCATTCATCGGCACACCACATCGTCGAACCGATGGATCACGCGATCAGCCACCGCCATCTGCGCATCACCTATTCGTCGATGTTTCACTCCGATAAAACCTTTATGGGCATGACCACTTCGCCCAAAAATGCCGAAGACGTTCTCGACATGTGCGCAATTTTGTTCGGCGGCGACGACTACCTCGAGAACCACTGCGTCGTCACCGGCAACTGCAACGGCAACTCACCACTGGTGTGGGATGAAGTCATGCTAGGTGCCATGCGCGCGTTTAATCGTCGCAACCAACCGGTGCTGTGCTCACCGTTCGTACTCGGCGGCGCCAATACCCCCGCCTCCACCGCCCCCGCTGTGGCCCAATTAAATGCCGAGGCATTATCGGCACTAGCCTACACCCAGGTGGTTCGCAAGGGTTGTCCGGCGATTTACGGCCACTATCTGTCTACCGTCAATATGGGCAGCGGCGCACCGATGGCCGGCACACCGGAAATCAGCCTGATGAATTTCATGATCGGCCAGATGGCACGCTATTACGACGTACCCTGGCGCACTTCCAACACCCTGGGTGGCGCCAAAACTTTTGACGCCCAGGCAGGCTACGAGAGCGCCTCAACTCTAATGGCCGTGATGATGTCCGGCGCGCATTACATCTGGCACTCGGCCGGCTGGAACGAGGCCGGCATGCACTGCTCGATCGCCAAGTTCCTGGTCGATGCCGAGCAATGCGCCATGGCCTATCGCATGACCGAGGGCGTGCGCTGGGATGACTTCGACGAAGCCATCGCATCAGTAACAGACATTGGACCAGGCGGTCACTATCTCGGCCATGCGCACACACTGGCCAATTTCGAACGCGCGTTTTTCATGCCCAAACTTTTCGACAACAATTCCATCGAGCAGTGGGTGGCTGACGGCTCAACCGAAATCACCGAGCGCTCACTGACACAAGCGCGCAAGATGCTAAACGAGTACGAGGCACCGGCCATGGATCCTGCGATCAACGAGGCACTACTCGACTACATCGCCCGTCGCGAGCGCGAGATACCGACCGCCGACGCATTGAACAACACTCACTGATGAGCGCGATCAAGGTCGCGAGACTACCACTCGACCCGGGCCCCAGCGGCTGGAATCGCCTGCTGCCCGAACCGCCAGCCGCCGAGTCCCTGTCGCAACAGATCACGGCCGACTATCTGATTATCGGTGCCGGCTTTGCCGGTTTGTCTACCGCACGCAGGCTCGTTCAATTGCAACCGCAGGCAACCGTTGCAGTGCTCGAGGCACAGCGCCTGGGCGATGGGCCAGCCGGCAGAAGCTCCGGCTTCATGATCGACCTGCCACACGATCTCGCCTCCAGTGACTACGGTGGCGATGCCACACGCGATCGCGAACAAATCAAACTCAATCGCGCAGCCATTGAATTTGCCGCTGACGCCGCACGTGAGTACGGCATGACCCGCGAGGCGTTTTCGGCTTGCGGCAAACTCAATGCGGCAGCCACTGACAAAGGCATCAAACACAATGAAGATTATGCCGGTCATCTGGCATCACTCGACGAGCCCAGCCAAATGGTCGATGCCGCCGAGATGCAAAAGATCACCGGCTCTACCTGGTTCCGTGGCGGCTTATTCACGCCGGGCGCTGCGATCATTCAGTCGGCGCTATACATTCGAAAGCTTGCGGAAGGACTATCCAGCCGCGTCAGCCTGTATGAGAATTCACCGTGTATCGCGCTACAGAAAAACGGGCCAGACTGGACTGCCAGAACCGCTGAAGGTGCAGTGACTGCCAGCAAAGTGATACTCGCCGTCAACGGGCACGTGCAGAGTTTCGGGTTTTTCAAACGGCAGTTGTTGCACGTCTTCACCTATGCCTCGATGACACGCGAACTGACCGACGCTGAAATAAAAACTCTCGGCGGCGACGCCGTATGGAGCGCCACACCTTCCGACCCGATGGGCACCACGGTACGACGCATCACCGGCACCGGCGGCGCGCGCATCGTGATCCGCAACCGCTTCAACTGCGAACCCTCCATGCAGATCAACGACAAACGCCTGGCCAGCATCACCCGCACACACGATCAATCCTTCGCAGACCGCTTCCCGATGCTGCCCGACGTCGACATGCAATACCGCTGGGGCGGCAGATTGTGCTTGAGTAAAAACAACGTCAGCGCCTTCGGCCAACTCGACGACGGCCTGTATTCCGCCTGCTGCCAGAACGGCCTCGGCGTCTGCCGCGGCACCCTCGGCGGCATGATGGCAGCAGAGCTTGCCTGCGGACATCAAAGTGACACACTGACGCTGCTGCAGCGGGAAGCACCGCCAGTGAAACTACCACCCAACGCCCTGCTGAAACTCGGCGCGAACCTCGTGATAGGGTGGCAGGAACGACAGGCGGGTGCGGAGCTTTGAGACAGGGCGTTGCCTTGCTCACGCTGCGGGCTTCCCATAGTGCCCCGCTCAAGGCAAAGGAAACCCGACGCGTGAGCGAGGCATGTAATGCCCACCTTACTCCCACTGCAAGCTTCCAATCGCACAGCACATAAAGCACAGGCAACCCGACGCGTAAGCGAGGCACGTAAAGCACGCCATAGCAACGCAGCGAACAACCGGTAACACCCTATTAAAACCAACGATCATCCAACGCATCAGCAAAACAAACGAATAAACCCAACACACCCTATCCAACCCAACAAACCGACATGACCCGATTCACCAACAAAAAAGTACTGATCACCGGTGCCGCGGGCGGTATCGGTCAAGCGGTGACTGAACGCTTTCGCCGTGAAGGCGCGATTGTCGCAGCCGCCGACGTCAATACTGACAGCGTTCACGCCGATGTACTGCTACCCGGCGACCTGACTGAGGCGGCCTACTGCGACGAATTGCCGCAACAGGCCGCCGACCAACTCGGCGGCCTGGACATTCTGATCAATAACGCCGGCCTGATGCGGCGAGGCGCGATCACCGACAGCAGCGATGAAGATTTCAGCCTGACGGTAGCAGTCAATATCGAGGCACCGTTTCGGCTGTCGCGCGCGGCCATCCCCATTATGGATGCCAATGGCGGCGGCGCGATCGTTAACACCGCGTCGTGCTGGGGTGTGCACCCTGGCCCCAATCACGCGCTCTATTGCATGAGCAAGGCCGCGATCGCATCGCTGACGCAGTGCATGGGGCGCGATCACGCGCATCAGAACATTCGCGTTAACGCAGTGTGCCCAAACGAGGTCGACACACCGATGCTGCGAACCGGTTTCGAGGTTCGCGGTCTGAACGCCGACACAGCGATCGAGGATCTCAACCGCAGCGTGCCGCTGGGACGCATTGCTAATCCCGATGACATCGCCGACGTGATTGCGTTTCTCGCATCGGATGATGCCCGCTACCTGTGCGGCTCACTCGTCGAAGTCAACGGGGGCAAGGCGGTATCATGAGCCGCTTCAATGGCAAAGTCGCACTGGTCACCGGCGGCAACCGCGGCATTGGCTTTGCCATTGCGCAACGCCTGCACGATGAGGGGGCGACAGTCTTTACCGCGCAGCGTTCGGCAGACACACACTTTGTCGGTATCGAGGCTGATCTGTCGCAAACCGATGCGCCGGCGCAGGTTATCGATACGATCATCGATCGCAGCGGCAGACTGGACATCCTGATCAACAATGCCGGCGTGATGCTGCAGGGCACCACTGCAGACATGACGCTGACAGACTGGCACTTAACCCTGCAGGTCAACCTCACCGCCCCCTTTTTACTGATCAAACACGCACTGCCCCACATGCCCTCCGGCGGTGCAATCGTCAACATCGGTTCGATTGAAGGACTAGGCTCTAACCCGGGGCACCCGGCCTATTGCGCATCCAAGGCAGGCCTGCATGGTCTGACACGCGCGGTAGCTGTCGACCACGGTGATCAGGGCATTCGCTGCAACGCAGTCGCCCCCGGCTGGATCGATACCGAACTGAACGTCGAGTTCATCGAGAGCATGGCAGACCCTGCCGATTTTCGCCGTGCGATCGGCGGCATACATCCACTTGGGCGCACCGGTGCCGCCGATGAGGTCGCCGCGCTGGTGGCGTTTCTGGCAAGCAGCGAGGCGTCGTTCATCACCGGCCAGGTATATACTGTCGATGGCGGCCGGATGAGCCAACTCAGCCTGCCAGCATTTTCCTGAGCCACTACCCACCAACAAAACGCCATGAATACACGATCACTCGGCCTGTCCGGCATCAATATCACCGCCATGGGCCTTGGCACAAATTATGTCGGCGGTCACAACCTCTACGCCAACGTTGATGAAAACGAAGGCGTACGCCTGGTACAGCGTGCGATTGATATGGGCGTCACCCATCTGGACACCGCAGACGGCTATGGTTTTGGTCGCTCGGAAGAGCTGGTCGGCAAGGCGATCGCCGGTCGCCGCGACGAAGTCGTGCTCGCCACCAAGGGCAGTGTGCTTTTTGGCGAGCACGGCAAGGGCTTCAACAATGATCCCGTCTATTTGCGCGGCGCGCTGGAGCGATCGCTCAAACGCCTGAACGTCGAATATGTCGATCTCTATTACATTCACCGCCACGACGGCAAAACCCCGCCGGCCGAGGCACTTGGCGCGCTGATGGATTTTAAAAACGAGGGGCTGATCCGTGCAGTCGGCGTGTCGAACTTCGACCTGCCCACGCTGGTGGAGGCGAGCAAAGCTGGCCAGATCGATGCGCTGCAGTCGCGCTATAACCTGTTACAGCGCGAAGTCGAGGATAAAATCCTGCCCTGGTGCGTCGATAATAACGTCAGCTTCATCCCGTGGGGCGGACTTGCCTATGGACTATTAGGTGGACGTTACAGCCGCGATTTCAAACTCGACGACAACGACTGGCGGCATCGCAGCGGCGCCTTTGACGATGGCGTTTTCGAGCGCAACATGGACGCCGTGGACGGCCTGAAATCTATCGCGGCCGAGGCAAACGCCACGCCGGCCCACCTCGCCCTGCAGTGGCTGCTGTCGCGCGACGCGGTCAGCTCTGTCATCGCCGGCGCCAAAAACGCCGATCAGGTCAGCGACAACATCGCCGCCGAATCGGCGAGTGTCACGGCCGAACAGCTCGCGGCCGTCGACGCACTGACACGCGGCTGAGCGCACGCCGGCATTCCGCACCCGGCAGCCCATCAACTGCGGCGCCAATACGCGCGCATTTTCACACTTGCCAAGTGAGCCCTCTGCGTGCAGGCTAACGTCGTCTGGCGAATCGATGCCAGCTCCGCACGCACTGAGGAATTGCATATGATCACACGTACCATCAAAACCGCCCTGGCCGTCGGCCTGGCCGCAAGCCTTGGCCAGCCGCTGATGGCCGCCGAAAAGCTCACCTACTATTGCAGCGCCCAGGAAGACTGGTGTCAGTTGATGGCAACCGGCTTTGAAGAGGCGACCGGCATCAAGGTCAGCATGACGCGCAAGAGCTCCGGCGAGACACTGGCGCAAATCAAGGCAGAGTCCAGCAACCCAAAGGGTGATGTCTGGTGGGGTGGCACCGGTGACCCGCACCTGCAGGCGGCAGAAGATGGCCTGACCGAAGCCTACGAATCGCCGATGCGCGCCGAACTCAACGACTGGGCGATCAGTCAGTCGGAATCTGCCGGCAACAAAACCATTGGCATCTACTCCGGCGCGCTGGGCTACGGCTATAACGAAGAGCTACTCAAAGCCAACAACCTGCCCGTACCGGCTTGCTGGAACGATCTGCTAAAGCCTGAGTACAAAGGCCACGTGCAAATGGCCAACCCGAATTCTTCAGGCACGGCCTACACCACACTGGCCACCATTGTGCAGTTGTTCGGTGAAGACGAGGGCTTCGAGTTCATGAAGGGCCTGCACAAGAACATCAATCAATACACCAAATCCGGCTCGGCACCGATCAAGGCAGCCGCGCGCGGGGAAAACACCATTGGTATCGTGTTTATGCACGACGCGGTCAAGCAAGCGGTATCCGGATTTCCGATCAAGGTCGTCGCCCCCTGTGAAGGCACCGGCTACGAAATCGGCTCGATGAGCCTGATCGCCGGATCGCGCAACCCTGAGAACGCCAGAAAATTCTACGACTGGGCGCTGACGGCAGATGTGCAATCGCGTTCTCTCGAAGTTAAGGCATTTCAGGTAATGGCAAACAAGTCGGCTGAAAGCTCACCCCAGGCGCCCGATCTGTCATCGATTAAACTGATCGACTACGATTTCAAAAAGTACGGTTCCTCGGCGGAGCGCAAGCGCCTGCTGAAAAAATGGGACGACGAAGTCTCGACTCTGCCTCGTTAAGTTACCCACCTCGAAGTTGCAGCCGGTGTAGCGTGTTACACCGGCTGTGCCCCTCCCCGCCACCGACCCGGCAGACCCTTGACCGACGATCACCAGAATAGTCGCCCCGCCAACCGATCCCGGAAGGTAGTACTGCTGTGGATGGTCATTGGTATCGCGGGATACGTGCTGTTTCCCTGGTACATTCTCGAAGACGGCTTCTGGAGTTTCGAGTGGCTGTTCGACGGTTACCCGCTCGACACCGACTACGCACCAGCGCTGTTTCTGATCGGCCAGGGCCAGAAGATCTGGCTCGCGCCACTGGTTTTACCGCTGCTGCTACCGTTGTTGGCCGTCGCAGGCAGGCGATCCCGACGCGGGCACTTTTTCTCCAACGTTTTGATCATTGCCGGCATCAGCGGTCTGGCGTATCTGTTTGCACAGGGTTTTGGCATTGGCATTCGCGGCTGGAACGCCGAGTGGCTGGCGACCCTGTTTGGCGACTTGCAGGACAGGCAGTTTGGATTTGGCTATGGCGCAGTGATGATCACCTGCACTTTCCTGTTTTATCTGACTACCGGTATCGCCGCGCGCGGCTACATCAACGGCGACGTATTTATCGTCGGTGCGATCGGCTTCATCATCGCCATTGTCACGCTGTTTATTTTCTTTCCAATTTCGCAAATGCTGGCAAGCGCGCTGCGTGACAATGACGGCGTCTATTCACTGTCGATATTTGTCGCCAAATTTTCAGAGAATAAAATCTGGGGCCTTGCCTGCCTGACCGAAAATCGCGGGTGCGGCGTGGCCTGGAATTCACTGTTTCTGGCAATCGTGGTTGGCGCGTCCACCACCGTGCTGGGGCTCGTGTTCGCGCTGGTGGCGACGCGATCCGGTTTTCGTTTTAGCAACTGGCTGCGCGCGCTGACCGTGCTGCCGATTATCACGCCGCCATTTGTCATCGGCCTTGCGATCATTTTGTTGTTCGGCCTGTCCGGCAGTGTCACCCAATGGGTGGCCGAAATGCTCGATCTGCAACCCACACGCTGGGTCTATGGCCTGCCCGGCATATTGATCGCGCAAATGTTGTCGTTCACACCGATCGCCTTTCTGGTGTTGATCGGCGTGGTTGAAGGTGTCAGCCCGTCGATGGAAGAGGCAGCGCAAACGCTGCGCGCCAGTCGCTGGCACACCTTTAAAACCGTGACCTTCCCACTGATGCGACCCGGCCTTGCGAATGCATTTTTACTGGGTTTCATCGAGAGCATGGCAGACTTTGGCAATCCGCTGGTGCTCGGCGGCAACTACGATGTGCTGTCGACTGAAATCTTTTTTGCCATTGTCGGCGCCCAGAATGATCAGGGCCGCGCCGCAGTGCTTGCAATCGTACTTCTGCTGTTCACGCTAACGGCATTTTATGCGCAGCGTCGCTGGCTGGGCCAGAAATCCTACATCACCAAAACCGGCAAAGGCGATGGCGGTGTGCACGCACTGATGCCGCGCCGCATCATGTTGCCGTGTTATCTGATCGCTGCCGTCTGGGCCACCTTCACCGTCACCGTTTACGGCATGATCATCTACGGCGGGTTTGTCGAGACCTGGGGTCTCAACAATACACTCACATTCAAGCACTACATCACCGCCTTTGCGGTCGGCCACAACGAATTCGGCATTCATTTTAAGGGCGCGGCCTGGGATTCCTTCTGGACCACGCTGCAAATCGCCGCCACCGCTGCACCACTGACCGCAATCGTCGGTTTGATAACCGCCTATCTACTCGTGCGCCAGCAGTTTCATGGCAAGCAGGCGTTCGAGTTTGGCACCATGCTGAGCTTCGCCATCCCCGGTACCGTGGTGGGTGTCAGCTACATTCTCGCGTTCAATGTGCCGCCACTGGAGCTGACCGGCACCGGCATCATCCTGATCATCAGTTTTGTGTTTCGCAACATGCCGGTTGGCGTGCGCGCTGGTATCGCCTCGATGTCACAGCTGGACAAAAGCCTTGACGAGGCCTCACTGACACTCGGTGCCAGCACCTGGCGCACCTTCACACGCATCATTCTGCCATTGATGCGCCCGGCGATTCTCGCCGCCCTGGTATTCAGTTTTGTACGTGCGATGACTGCCATCAGCGCGGTGATCTTTCTCGTCAGCGCCGAGTACAACATGGCGACCAGCTACATCATTGGCCGCGTAGAGAACAACGACTACGGTCTTGCCATCGCCTACTCCACCACGTTGATCTTTGTCATGCTGGCGGCGATCCTGCTGTTTCAATTGCTGGTCGGCAAGAACCAGACCTCGCGTCGATTCACCCAATCGCGCACCAACGTGGGATAGACCGTGGCCTGCAAAACACTATGACTAACGACTCACTCAACAGCCGCGCGGCCTCGGTAGGATTTCGCGCAGTGACCAAGCAATACGGTAGCGACGTCACCGCCGTCGATCAAATTACACTCGACATCAATGCCGGGGAACTGGTCACCCTGCTCGGTCCCAGTGGCTGTGGCAAGACCACCACATTGCGCATGATTGCCGGGCTTGAAATGGCGACCGCCGGTCAGATTCTGATCGATGAAAAAGATGTCACGCTGCTGCCAGCCACCGATCGCGATGTCTCGATGGTATTCCAGTCCTATGCGCTGTTTCCGCACATGAGCGTGATCGAAAACGTGTCTTACGGTTTGCGTGCATCGGGCAAGAAGAAAAAGGAAGCGCTGGAACGCGCGCTGCACGGGCTCGATCTGGTTGGCCTGAATGGCTATGGCGATCGCCTGCCCAATGAGTTATCCGGCGGCCAGCAGCAGCGCGTCGCCGTGGCGCGTGCACTGGTGCTGGAACCACAGGTATTGCTGTTTGACGAGCCACTGTCAAACCTCGATGCCAAACTGCGTCGCCAGGTGCGCGACGACATTCGCGAAATCCAGCAGCGCCTGGCGCTAACAGTCGTTTACGTCACGCACGATCAGGAAGAGGCACTGGCGGTATCTGATCGAATCATCGTGATGAACAACGCAACCATTGCACAGATCGGCACGCCGCGTGAGCTCTACCAGTTGCCGGCCAGCGCGTTTGTCGCCGACTTCATTGGCGAGGCCAATATACTCGATGCCGAGATCACCGCCATTGCCGATGGCGTCGCGCAGGTTCGCATTGGCAGTATTGAGCTCAGTCTCGATGCACGCACGTTGCAACCCGGACCAGCCAAACTTGCGGTACGGCCCAACCGCATTCAAATTCACCCGCAAGCAGGCATCGAAAGCGGTCTGCCCGGCCTGCTGTCAAAGGCTACCTACGTCGGTGATCGCATGGAGTACCGCATCGAGACCGATCATGGCGCGCTGTTTTGCACCAGCGAAAATACCGACACCCCGTTTGCACAAGGCAACGACGTGTCGATCAGTTTCGCCACCAGCGGTCCAGTGCTGTTACCTGTGAACCATTAACTGGAGCGCGTCATGCCCACACCGATCAATCACGTTGTCTTCGATATCGGCGGCGTGCTGCTCGCCTACGATGTAGAACTCCCCTATCGCCGCCTGATACCCGATTCCGATGAGCGTCGCTGGTTCCTGAACAATGTCTGCACGGTGGAATGGAATATCGAACAGGACCGGGGGCGCTCGTGGCCCGACGCCGAAGACGCACTCATTGCGCAATACCCGGAACATGAAGCACTGATCCGCGCGTTTCGCATCAACTGGCGTGAAACCATCACCCATGCACACGATGAAACCGTCGACACGCTGTTATCGATGATCGACGATGGCGTGGATGTAACCCTGCTGTCCAACTGGAGTCACGACACCTTCGAAGAGATTCGCCAACATCATGACTTTCTCAATCAACCCCGTGCAGCCACGATCTCAGGCTCCGTTGGATTGATCAAACCGGACCCGGAGATTTTTCACCATCACAGCCGCGAGCACGACTGCGATCCACAACACTCGCTGTTTATCGACGACAATGCCGCAA
This sequence comes from uncultured Granulosicoccaceae bacterium, assembly GCA_964573105.1. Taxonomy (GTDB): domain Bacteria; phylum Pseudomonadota; class Gammaproteobacteria; order Granulosicoccales; family Granulosicoccaceae; genus CAKZSB01. The sequence continues at coordinate 19,080 of CAZNIS010000017.1, read as the reverse complement.
ACATAGCAACCGCCAGAGGACTCGGCTGGCATGCGATTCACTATCAGGATCATGCGGGTTTCACAGCTGCACTGGCCGACTTTCAGATCAATTCCACTCCAACCTGAACCCTCAACACGCCGGACACACCAGGACGATGAATCAACAGATATCATGTGAGTGCAACGGTGTATCAATGGCGCTTGGCGCAGCACCGCTTTTCAGAGCCTGCTGCCACTGCACCACGTGCCAAACCTATAATTCAGCACCCTATGGAGATGTTTCGGTGTTTCGCGCAGCCGATGTGACGCTTGCCGATGAATCAGCCGTTGAATTTCAGCACTACCAAAAACCACCGTTGGTGCCGCGTGGCAAGTGCATCAGTTGCAAGCATCCGGTGATCGAAAAGGTTGCAGTGCCGCTGATACCGAACTTGCGCATAATACCAACCAGCCTGCTGCCGCAGGATCTGCAACAGGAAATAGCGTTTCATATTTTTTATCATCGCCGTGTGCAGGACGTTGACGACAACGCCCCCAAACACGAGGGCTTTGTCAGCAGTCAGCTCGTATTCATGCGCACATTGATGAAGTCATTGCGCAGCTAAATGGCAGGCACAGGTGGTACTTACAAAGACAAATCAGGCAACGCGTCTAAAGCTGCCGTTGTGCAGAATTTCCGAAATCTTCTCAGGTGGCACAGCTTCTGACAAAAGAAATCCCTGAGCCTGTCCGCAACCCAGAGACAACAGACTCTGTTTCTGCGCCTCGGTTTCAACTCCCACGGCGATGACACCCAGGTCCAGGCTATCAGCCAACGCAACGATCGCACGAACCACACGCGCATCGCCATACTCCACACCATTGACTTCAGCCAACTCTGCAACAAAGGAGCGATCAATTTTAAGCTGATCAATCGCGAGTGTCTTTAGGCTATTGAGCGACGAATACCCGGTTCCAAAGTTGTCAACCGACACTCGAATACCCAGCTTGCGTAGCAGATCGACCTTTTTTATACTGGCATCGATGTCACTCACAATGGCACTTTCTGTGACCTCAAGCTCGAGCAACGTCGGCGTCAGCGCGTGGCGCCTGACCGCAGCACTGACACGCGCAATGAAGTTCTCCTGCTGCACCATCGCAGCCGAGATATTCACCGCCACGCGTACCGGTGTACCGGCAAGCTCCCAGGCGCGCGCCTGTTGACAGGCTTCATCCAGCGCGAAGCTGTCGAGTTGCAGAATCAGGCCGCTCTGCGCTGCCGCGCGAATGAAGTCATCCGTCTGTGCGCGTAGCTGCAACCCTTGCGGTGACTCGGTAAACCATCGCATCAGCGCTTCGAGCGCGACAATCTCGCCAGTCTGCAGATCTACCCGTGGCTGATAGTGCAGAGAGAAAGCGTGTCGCTGCAACGCCTCGCGAATATCCTGCGCAAGCTCAAAACGCTGGTCGCCGGAACGGTTCAGGTTCGTACCAAAAAATGATCGGCGATTCTTGCCCTGCTCTTTGGCGTGATACATCGCGGTGTCTGCCTGCTTGACCAGAACGTCTGCACGCTGACTGTTGTCCGGATAGACCGCACAGCCAATACTGGCAGAAATGTTCGCCGGCTGTTGACCCAGCGTGAATGTGGCGCACAGGGATTGCAGTATATTATCGATGATCTGTTCCAGCAGCGCCTGCTGCTCGACCGGCCCCAGAATCACGGTGAACTCATCACCACCCAGTCGCGTGATGGTGCTGTCTTCGATGGAACAAGCCTGCATCGCGCGCTGAAGACGTTTGGCCACCGCCTGCAACAGCAAATCCCCGGCGTCGTGACCCAGTGTATCGTTAACCTGCTTGAATCCATCCAGGTCGATAAACAGCAACGCGAAGCGCTCGCCAGTGTCGGCGGCACGCTCGCAGCGCTGGTTCAAGCGCTGTTGAAACTGCAGCCGGTTTGGCAGACCGGTCAGCGCGTCGTGATTGGCCAGTTGCGCAAGCTCGCGGTTTGCGCGCTGCAAGCTAACGGCCTGTTGTTCGAGCCGGTCCATCAGAAATCGGCTGCGCATGGCATTGCCAATACTGTGTGCGGTACTGTCCAGATGCAGCGCCTCCAGCCCAGCCGGGTCGATCAGCAAATAGCCATACAGATCGTGATCGGAGTAGATCGGCTGCAGGATCAATGCGGCACTTTCCAGCTCCGCGCGATACGGTGCCGGCAACAGATCAGCGCTGTCGAATTCATCGGCCAGCGCCTCACCGCCCTCGCCCTGCCGATACCGGTAGACAAGCTCGGCACGTTCATCGGCCTGGCTGGCGGGTTCTGAAAAACGCACCATAAAACATCGCCGGGCACCGATAGTTTGCAACCAGCGTTCGGTCGCGTCGAGAATGTCACCGGCGTTACTGCACGAACTCATCTGCAATTGCAGGGTACTGAGTGTGCTCTGCATACGTCGCAGGCGAAACTCGTGATCCATGTTGACCGACCAGATGCGCTCCTGCACCATCGCAATCGCGGTGCGAAGCAGCGGTATGCGTTCGTGCCGACCATTGGCCTGCAACAAGGCCACACCGTGTGATTCAATCTGATGACAAAGGTTGCTCCACCAGTGGGTGGACTCTACCTGAAGGGGTGTCGCCAGCAGCCTGGCAAAACAGTCGGCCAGAGTATCGCTGCCGGATTGCAGGGTATCCCACAGTGCTTCGTGTACCGTATCCAGCACGATACCATCGGGTGGGCGCAACCCGGCAAGCGCGGTATCGATCTGCTGTCGCAAGACCAGCCGATCGGGCAGTCGGGCGGCAACGCCATCGCGCGCCACCACACTGGTTGAGCCGCGAATGATTAACTCACTGTCCACCCATCGCACCGGTGTGGCTGCAGCGATATCATCGGCTGACGCCATTTGATCAAGCAACATTTCTACGCTGCCAACTGCAAGCTCTCGCAATGGCTGGCGCACAGTGGTTATCGCCGGTGAATTCTTTGTCGCCTCAAGCGTGTCATCAAAGCCCGTCACGGCAATGTCTTTCGGAATGCGCCTGCCCGATTCATTGACCGCGTGCGCGACACTCAGTGCCATCGCATCATTGGCGGCAACAATCGCATCGATATCCGGGTGATCCTGCAACAGCGCCGAGACCACCTGCCACGATTCAAATGCATCGTAATTGCCGGCAACGAAAAAACGCTCATCGGGACGTAACCCGTGCTCGAGCAGCTTGCGACGAAACACCTGCTCGCGCTCGGCGGAATAGGGATCGTTCGCATAGCCGCGCACGAAGGCAATCTTTTGTCGACTGGCATCTGCCAACAGATGCTCCATCAACTGTTCCATGCCGTGCAGATCGTTGACACCGACACTCGGATGGTTGTCCAGCACAATGCCAAGACTGACCAGCGGAAGGCTGAACTGACTTAAAAAAGTATCGAGCTGTGCGGCACTGACCGAGTGCCCGATAGCGCCGGACATACTGATCACCCCGCACACCGGATAGCGATCCACCAGCGGATAGATAGCGTTGCAGGCCGCGCCATCACCCTGCGTCAGTGACTGCAACTCGCGTCCAACGACGCACAAAAGCCCATAGCCTTCGGCGGCCACACGCTGCGCGATATGATCCACGATCACCTGGCGATAATCGCAGTACTCGTCTGTCAGCACGGCAATGATCCCCTTTGAAGGGGACCGGGTACCATCCTTGTGGCGCACTGGCTGTTTTGACAGAGACAAGTTCCCTCAACCGGTTCTGCGGCGCGCGGCCTTGCTGCAGCCAGGCGCACCACCGCACTGTGATTGCCCCGGCAGAATTGCAAGTAGCGCTCCACAACACTGAACAAACCGTCTTACTGCACCAGAATATTCGCCCGGCGCCTGCGATCACCACGGTCGTAGCGGCTCGTGCCAGCGTTGGCGCGGTATACTGGTCGATCGACCGTCAGCAACCCCTCAAACACACCACAGGGAGCTCCCCTTGCCACAATCAACCGCCACCAATCGTCAGATCGTGCTCAATCAGCGCCCGTCCGGCCTGCCCGATGACAACACGCTGAAGCTCAACGAAACTGCTGTGCCTGCGGCCGGTGACGGCCAGATGCTGTTACGCACCGTATACCTCTCGCTCGATCCGTACATGCGCGGCCGCATGAACGACGCAAAATCCTACGCGACACCAGTTCAGATTGGCGAAGTAATGACCGGCCAGGTGGTGGCAGAAGTCGTCAGCTCGAATATCGATGGCTTCAGTCCCGGCGATCACGTGCTGCACGGCAGCGGCTGGCAGGACTACGCCGTATCAGATGGCAACGGCGTGATGAACCTGGGCAAGAATCCGGATAACCCGTCCTGGGCGCTGGGAATTCTGGGCATGCCGGGCTACACCGCCTACGCCGGCCTGTTGAAAATCGGCGAGCCGAAAGCCGGCGAGACCGTCGTCGTCGCTGCGGCCTCCGGCCCAGTGGGTGCCACCGTCGGCCAGATCGCAAAAATCAAAGGCTGCCGCGTCGTCGGCATCGCCGGTGGACCTGACAAATGCAAACACGTGGTCGACAACCTGGGCTTTGATGTCTGTCTCGACCACAAGTCCGACGATCTCGCCGCACAGCTCAAAGCCGCCTGCCCCGATGGCATCGATGTGTACTTTGAAAACGTCGGCGGCAAAGTGTTGTACGCCGTGCTGCCGCTGTTGAATCAATTCGCCCGTATGCCGGTGTGTGGGGTGGTCTCCTGGTACAACCTGACCGGTCTGCCAGAGGGCCCGGACTTCGGCCCGATGATCATGGGCACCATCTTGCGCATGAAAGTCAAAGTCCAGGGCTTCATCATCTTCGACAGCTTCCCGCACAGCCTGTACAAGGAATTCTCAGCCGACATGCAGGGCTGGCTCAAAGAGGACAAGGTTCAATACAAAGAACAGGTCGTCGACGGTCTGGAAAACGCCCCGCAGGCGCTCAACGATGTACTGCTCGGCAAGAGCTTCGGCAAGATGGTGGTCAAGGTAGGCTAGCAACATGTTGAACTGCCGCGCGCTGGCATTAGTCTCGCAGCGTTTGTGCCCGGGAAACCCCGGGGCAAACGCCTGATGGCACCACCGAGTCGTCGACAATTCCTCGCAAGCCTGGCGCTTTTCGCGGCGGGCGCAGCCGAGGCAAACCCAAAGGACTGGCGCGATGTCACGGCCATGGCGCGTGCACTGGATCAGTGCCGCGCGATCGGCCTGTATCAACATGGCAATCCGATCCTGCTTGAGACATTCCGTGGGCCTTCGATTGAGCAGACACTGCCAATCAAGTCGGTCTCCAAAACCATCGTCGCCGCGTTAACAGGGGCGGCGCTGGATCGCGGCGAGATCCCGTCCATCCAATCGACGCTGGACGAACTGGCACCCGAACTGATTCCGCCGACGGCCGATCCAAAAGTCGGCTCAATATCGATCGAGAACCTGGTCACCATGCAGGCCGGCCTCGAACCTACATCGGGTCGCAACTACTACGACTGGATCAACAGCCGCAACTGGGTGGCCAATGCACTGTCGCGCCCGATGGTCGCAGAGCCTGGATCGCGCATGTTGTACTCGACCGGCTCCTCGCACGTGCTGGGTGCCGTATTGGCAAAAGTCTCCGGGCTGAGCCTGCTGGCCCAGGCACGGCGGCGCCTCGGTCGACCATTGGGGATCGACATCCCCACCTGGACACGCGATCCACAGGGGCGCTACCTCGGCGGTAACGAAATGGCCATGACGCTATTGGCGATGATCCGATTCGGCGAGATGTATCGCAACGGCGGGCGCGTTGGCGACTGGCAAGTGCTCAGCGACTACTGGGTCACTCGCTCGCAGATCCCTGTCACCCGCTCGATGTTTTCCGGCCTCGGCTACGGCTATGGCTGGTTTATCGGCAGCCGCGGATCTACCTCCTACACCCTGGCGCGCGGCTACGGTGGCCAGATCATCTGCATCATTCCGGATCTCGCTGTGACGCTTGCGATCGCATCCGATCCCGCACGCCCCGCACGAACCAGCGGTTACTTCGGTGATTTGATGCGCCTGATCGAGGACACCGTCATTCCCGTTGCCTCAGCGAACAGCTAGGTAGCGACCACCTTCACCGCAGATAGCCGCGATCGTTTGCACCACACCCCACTTGCCCGACAGCAACACGAGCGTACAGCCGAAAAAAGGCGGCAACGGCGTATTACCGGCCATCTCGCCGGGTCACGCACACGGCAGCAAGTCAGCAACTTGACTAACCCCCCACCCACTGCGCACACTGGTAATAATTAACGTCGGAGGTTAACCATGTCGCAGGATGCCAGAGGCTGGCGCCGCAAATTCGCCGTCGTCGCACCGTCAACCAACACCATCGTGCAACCGGATATGGACGACCTTCGCGTCCCCGGCGTCACCAATCATTTCGGGCGCATCGAAGTGCCCAACATGAAGGTTCGCAACGATGATGAATTCCTCGCACTGGTAGAGGCGATTGGCTCAACGCTATATGCCGCAGTCGACCGTTGCATGACCTGCGAGCCCGACTATCTGATCATGGGCATGTCGGCACTGATGTTCTGGGATGGGCGCGCCCCATCGGAAAAACGCATGCAGGATCTTTCCGATCACTGCGGTGTAAAAGTCTCGGCAGGTTCCTTCGCCTGCGAGGCAGCGCTCAATCTGTATAACGTCAAACGCATCGCCGTGATCTCGCCCTACTTCCCGATCTCCGACAAAAACGTCACCCTGTTCTTCCAGGACTGCGGATTCGACGTCGTGAAATTTCGTGGCCTCAAATGCCCAAGCCCGGTCGCCATCGCCCATGTGCAGGAAGATGAACTACGCGCACATGTGCTGGATATGGACGACGACAGCATCGACGCTTTCGTGCAGGTTGGCACCAACCTGTCGATGGTCGCCCTGTGCAACCAGATGGCCGAAGAACTCGGCAAACCGATGATCCCGATCAACACCGCAACCTACTGGCACGCCCTGCGCGCCAACGGCATCATGGATCAAATAGAGGGCCATGGCCCGTTAATGGCCAACCACTAAAGATAAATAACCAGCTGTGTGGCGCGTCGACTAACTATTCGCCCATCCCGGGAGCTGCCGTGCAAGCTGGATCGACAATCACGCACGGCAGCGGCGTAATGATAAAAGCAGATTCGCCAGGTAAACAGCAGAATGGGGCCAGTAACAATCCAGTTTGACCAGCCAGTGGTCACTCATGAGGAATACCGACGATGAGCAACCAGGAAACAGACAGAAACGCCGCCCGTGCGGAGTACGAAGACGAAAAGCGCGCCATCCGGCTACTCGAACTGGTGGAAGGTGAAGAACGTCTGACGGCACAACCCAAAGAAACCTTCATTCAGGAAGGCACCTTCCAGCACACACTCATCTACATCCATAGCGGCACCGTTCGCACCTACGTGGCCGACTACAAACGCGAGCTGACCTTTGGCTGGTATGGCGCCGGCGCCTGTTTTGGCGAACTGACCTTAACGGGCGGTGCACGTACAGCATCGATACAGGCCGTAACAGAAACCGTCTACTCACTACCCTCGCGAGCCCGCGTACTGCTGGCGATCAAACGCGACCCGGAATTCGGACTGGACCTGCTGCATCGCGCCGCAGAGCGCGCACGCGTCACCACCGGCACCGCTCGCGCACTGGCCCTGCAGAACACCTACAACCGACTGCGCTCCGCCCTGATCGAAAATGCAAAAGACAATCACGTCACACTCAGCCAGCAGGAGCTATCGGCCAAGGTGGGTTGCACCCGGCCGATGGTCACCAAACTGGTCAAGGATCTGACCACCGCCGGTTTAGTGCGCACCACCGATTCAGGCGCGATTGAGTTACTGCAGGAACTGCCCTACGAATGGTAGATTAGTCATCAACTACTCGACCCGCCGCCAGACACTCCCGAGCCAGAGCACTGGCGTCTTCATCTTCACCTTTTGCGAGAATTTTCAGGTATTCCCTGGCCCGCGGATGTCGATACTCCGCCAATAATTCCACCAGCGCGTACAGCACATATTCATCGGATGACTCGAGCAATCGCGCCAGGTAATCTGGTGATTCTCGTCGCCATTTTCCCTTCATACGCTCCAGTGCATAGACCAGTTCATTGTCATCATCGCTAGTGAGCAATATCTCGCGCGCCTGGTTGCGAGAAAACCTGTACTCCCTTTTCTCCTTCAGCGAAGCAGTTCCGAAACCACCCGGCTGAATGCACATTGGGCACGGGCAGGGTTTCTTGCCATGAGCCAGGGGCTGGTATCTCCATCCCATCGGTTTCTGTATGACACGTGTTTTGATAATTTCACCAACCGTAACTTTCCTTTCCAGAAAAAATTCAAAACCCAACTTGTCTTCGTGAGATAGAAACCTTTCAATAGCAACACCGAGCGCGAGCTTTACATGCCCCTCAAAATATCGGCCAAACCATACCGGCTCGTCTGACGGCAATCGAAAATCCACAGCCAAGAAATTCCTGACGCCATAGCGTTTTAGCTCTCTCGCCCAGTATCCGCTCACGCCATACCAGGAGCTTTTTCAGTGGCTGTTCACAGTGCGTCTGTCGTGCACTTGGGGTAGGAGGTCGCACGGAACATAGACTGCTATTTGAGTACGACCGACACCGCCCAAGGGTGCGACAGGCGTGCTGCGAACAGTCACCCTCGCCCACTGGTGCGATATGAGTAACGCATCGGTATGAGGCAGAAAATACAGGCAGCCGCTATGCCGGCCGATTCGAATACCATTTTGCAGAATGCTTCGTTTGTTCTCAGCCTTTGTAATGTGAACCAGAACGGCCATACCCTTCTCTCAATCCAGGCTCGTCAGCCGGCGGATACCCACAGCACAGCAAACAATCAGCATACTCAAACGGGCGACGTATCCGCATTCAACTGACCACGATAACTGACCAGCTTGCCAAGCAGCGGAAACGAGATGCTGACGGAAAATTCATACAGGCCGTTGACTACCCGCTTGTAGGCAAGTGACGATGGGAATAACCACAACGGCAGCCGCATAGACCTGAACCAAACAGCACGTTGTTGCCAATACCAGCCGCCCTCGACCACGGCGACCCCCAGATCCATTGCAACAGGCCCCGTCTCCTCGCGCCAGAAACCCTCTGGAAAACTACCATGCGGGGTAAAGCGGGATACCATCTCATGATCTTCATCGAACTGCCGTGACCAGACCAGTACACCACCATCACTGCTAATAGTCACAACCAACCGCTTTCTACCCGCCGATCTTGGCAAGCCTATCTTTGTTGCGATGCGTCGCCCCGCAACCCCCGCAAGCCCGCTACCGAATTCAAGATCTACCGCGCCGCGCAACTGACCACCAGACCGGTGAAGCGCCTGCAGCAAGGGATCCAGTTCGGAAAAATGTTCGCCAAACCAATTCTCTACTGAAGATCCCATTGCTACCACGCCAGACTGCGACTGGTCCGGCGCGGATCGGCAGCGGCTTGCAGTTGACCGTCAGCAAGATCCTTTCGCACCGCACACACACCGGCCATTTTGTGGGTCCAGTCGTCAAGACGCTCGACCTGATGGCCGCGATCAATCAGGCGTGCGGCAGTGGATTCATCAAACCGCCCTTCAATGGTTAAGCGTCCGGGTTGAGCGCGATGAGGTGCAAAGCTGTCTGGATGGCTGTGCGTCATCAGTCGCGGCGCCTCGATTGCCTGCTGTAGCGACAGTCCAAAATCCAGATGGGCATGCAGCATTTGCACATTGGCCTGTATCTGCGTATCCCCGCCCGGGGTTCCGAACGGCATAATCCACTGGCCCTGCCGACGGGCAAAACACGGATTGGGGGTCAGACGCGGCCGTTTGCCGGGCGCGAGACAGGCGGGATGACCGTGGATCGCCCTCGACTGGTCGCCACGCGATGAAATGGCCAATCCTGTGCCGGGCACAACCGGTGTATCCCAACTGGTATCAGAGGGCGTCACACAGACAGCATTGCCCTCAGCATCAATGACCGCCACAATTGACGTGTCGGCTGGAAGTTTCGCGGGTGTCGTTCTTGCGATGACAGGCGATTGGAACGGTGAATAGCCATCGATACGACCCGGCTCAGGCATGCCCGGACTGGCGCGCAAAGCATCGATAGCCTGCGCTCTCGCCGCACCATATTGGCGACTGATCAGCGCCTCGACTGGCACATCAACAAAATCCGGATCGCCGATATAGGCTTCGCGGTCGGACAAGGCGAGCTTGAACGTCTCTGCCAATGCGTGCAGATAGTCCTCGCTTCCGAAACCAGCTGACTTTAGATCGAGGTGCTCGATAATCGCGAGAGCCTCCAGCATGCTCGGCCCCTGACTCCAGGCATCGCACGCATGGATTTCTACATCACCGGTAGCAAATGTGTATTGCCGAGACACCGAAGGCAGCCACGGACATCGAAAGTCCATCAAATCCTGCGCAGACAGCAGGCCGTCACTATCGCGCTGATGTTTCACAATCTCTTGAGCGATGTCGCCCCGATAAAACGCTACCTGCACAGCCTCAAGTTTCTGTCGGCGATCACCTCCGGCAGCCTGCTCCTCATCGCAAAGGAACTGTAGCGTGCTGCCGAGATCACGCTGTACCAGTGGGTAGCCCACCTCGGGCACCTGCCCGTCCGGCATCCAGATTGCCATGTTATCTGGAAAGAGACGATAGCTGTCACTGTACTGATCGATGTAATCGTGCATAACGCTGTGCACCGGAATACCCGCGGTTGCACAACGAATCGCGCGCGCCGCCACATCAGAAAAACTGCGGGTTCCATAACGTTGTAGCGCCTGTATATAGGCATCGGGCGCTGCTGGAACAACAGTTCTCTGCAAACCCGATGGAATCTCACCACCGTGGCGCTTGATATAGGCATCGACATCCAGCTTTGCAGGCCAGCCACCGACGCCCGCCAACGTGATCACCTCATCGGTTTGCGAAAGGTACAGCATCATTGGCGCGACACCGGCAAAACTCACTTGATCGCTGTATACCACACAGAGCGTCAAACACCCCGCTACAGCCGCGTCGATCGCATTCCCGCCGGATTCGAGTATTTCAAACGCAGCAATAGCCGCCTGTTCATGACCGGCACTGACCGCGTGCTGAGAACCAAGACTGACTGGCGTGATAGACACAATAGTGACATCTCTTCTTGCGGGTAACCGCCACACTATATAATGTTTACTGACAGGCATGCCAGAGTCTGCCATTTACCGCTGACAGTTATCACCAAAAGCCGTTGCGCTGTTTTTCTAGACAGCCTGGCAAAAAGTGATACTGACGCCGCTCCGAACGATCGACCTTATTCGTTTCGCGTACACTATTCACCATCGATGATAGCCGCCAGGCCGACGGCGGTTTGTTCGCAATGTATTACGCTATCATCACACAACCGCCTTGTTGAATTCATCAATACACCGGTTGATAACCGTCTCATAGACGTCAATTGTTTCTACCGGCGCCTTGTCCATCAAGACGCCCATTGGGGTATTGAGGACTGTATGCGATAAATCGGGTAGTGATTTTCCTGATAGCTGCCGCAACCGCAGTACAGATAAAACCTCAGAGATATCGTAAAAATAGTCGATTCGCGGAAATTCGTATGTCGCCTTATTGGTGTAGTAACGTGACATTTGTGTGTGACGATCACACAACAATTCGAGCCGGCTTTTTAACAACCCAAGATCATCGGTGTCCCAATTCTTGTAAAACCAGATCACGAGTTCATCACGCATGAAACGCTGCTTTAGCGCATCTGCCACTGCAAGATCATGCCTCTCCAATACAAGCGTTACCACCAATGCGCCCGTACAGCACGGCACATCCAGATCATTAAAGTCATAGTAACCGTTAATGGCGATCAGGTCATTGATAGCTTGGCTGGTCTCCAGCGCTGATTCAATGTCACCAAGGCGTAGAAAGTTTCTGACTATGGCTGCATGCAGGTGAAACGTAGCAGTCGCTTCCATGCCAGCCCCTTCCCTGTCAGCCAGATATTGTCGGTACCGGGTACTGGCAAGCTTTAGCTTCACATACCGGCCTCCAAGCCAGGATATTTGCCGCCAATTGGATTGACCATTCTCCGCATTGCTCTGCAGGTCACGCACACCCAAACGCCATAAATACGCCAGTATGTAATCCATATTGGTTGATAGAACACGAATTTCCTGAATAGATGATTTGAATCTGAATACTCTTCGCGAGCACTTTTTTGCAAATTGCTCGGCTTGCGCGACGTACTCATCAATACTCGTATTGACAACCAATTGCTTAAGGTGCGTTTTGTGCTTGGGAAAACTCCGCCTGTAACCCAGCTCAACCCAATGATCGATCGTTTTAAATTCGGCAACCATCTATCATTTACCTATCTATATGCGAGCGGGACCTGGAGCGGCATTGAAAGTTCTGAGCTGCTACACCGAGAGTGCCGTTGCCTCAGCAAACTGTCGCAGTCTGAACACCGGGCTAATTCGGTAGTGGAGCACATCCTTGATCAAGCTACTTTAGATGTTGACATTAGGATGGTCCGCTGCCCCCCCCTGGTGTACTATCCCAATCCGCGAATGTACTTTTGCTGCCGCCACTGAATCAGTCTGGTGTATCAGGATTGAACGACGCCCGTACCCTTTCTGTTAACCGGCTTCAGGTTTTTGTAACGGCTCAGTGGCGCAAGATCTTTCACGTTAAAACAATCCCAGATATACAGTGTTTCAAGCTTCGGCATATCCGGCAAAATTGAGAGATCATTGATACTTGTTTGCGCGATACTCAATACTTTCAACTCTGGCAGATCGGCCAGTACAGAATAGTCTGTAATTTCGTCTATACCGGCGAGAAGCACTTTCTCAAGATAGGGCAAGGATGCAAGACAGGATATATCACTTATCGGCATACTAGACAAATCCAGACTCTTTAGCGATTTCATCGAAGCTAAGGGTGTGATGTCATCAATCTGCACCCTGTGTAATCTCAGGTTCTCCAGATTATCTAACCCCACGACCGGATTGAGTACTTTCAGGTTTGTTTGTGATAAATCCAGATCCTTGAGTGCTCCCAGGTTTTCTAACGGCGAATAGTCTGCTACAGGGGTATCGCTAAGCAGCAACGCTTCCAGCGTGTCAACGGACTCAAGCCATTTCAGATCATCAAGGCTGGAAGAACGCAAATCCAGTTTTTTAAGCCCAGTATACACTTGCAGATTTTGCAGCGGCGGTGGCTCCAGGACGGTCTCTGGATACCAATTCTCCTCATATTCAGGGAATTTTTTTACTTCCCGTTTCTGAAACTGTAAGTTGTCGGCGCCAAACTCTACCAGGTAGAGATAGTCAAGATGTGGCGCCAGATCATCGGGAAGATACCGATCAACGTATAACTCCAGTGCGGCGAAGTTTTGCATGCGTTTTCTCAGCAAATCGGATTCGACATCTCCATGAGCCGCTATCTCTTCCCGAAGCAAGGTAAACAGGTCTTTGTCACTGGGCCCTGCAAACGCTTTCGGGGCTCTCCCCAACCTGCCAGTGACGCTTTTAAGCGCAGAGCTGAACGCAGGGTTGAGCCTACTACTAAGCGCACCTTCAATTGACACCAGCGCCGGCGTGAGCGATCTGCCATCCGACATTGCTATTAATCCATTCTCAGCATAGCGTGTTAACAAGAATGGCGTATTCGGCTCAAGAGCCTGAGATTCACTGGTATGTTCTGACAGGGTGTGCAGCCGTTGTGGTTTGGAAAACGCCACATCCGGGTTTTCAGTTAGTGCGGCAAGCCCATCAACATAGCGCCAGTAAAACGCTTCCGCCACTTGCTTGAGAGCCGCCACCTCAAGCGTCTCTGTCAAACCATGGTAGGAGTGCACGGCATCGCCTAATTGTGCCGTGGCACAGCGATAGAGAATTTCTGCATTACAGCAACACGACTCGGCCCACAGCTCCGCTGCCCTGGGATTGACTTTGTCAGAAAAATAGCTGGTCATCATCCATACCAACTCGTCGTCGACACCGACAAGTAACGGCACCATGATTTGCTCAGTGGTTTCCGGATCGATCATAATGAACAGGGTGAGCTCATGAACCTCTGCAAACTGGTGTTTCGCTAAACCATTGAACCAGCGACGGCGATCAATATTGCATTGTTCCCTAGCAGCACGCCATCGATTCCAGTTTTCTAAATTCGCATCGAACAATCGAGCAGCCTGCCATTGATTTGCCTCGTAGCGAAACATAGCGTGGTGCATTGGATTTTCGGCAAGCACAGGGCAAAGGCTATGTTCGATTACAACATAGATGTCGCTGTTGTAGCGAGTAGGATAATCCTTAACGTCAATGGCGGGTTCGGTATAAATACCCATTTGCTTTGGCAAGCCGTCCATAAACTCGAACGTGACCCACACTGATCGATCGACATCGGTACCGAGAATGCCACGCTCAATCAATAGACTTTCAAGCTCGACAACAACATCGCACCATCCGTCCGCCTGTGCCAGCGCTTCACTGTAAGGTGCTTTCAGAATATTAGGCGGTATTGTCACTGGAGTTCACTTTGTAATACGTATGTCTATAGTCACGAGCCAGCGCTCAGGGACACAGTCTGAAAAAACACCAATGTCCCTTACCGTCCCCTACTTGTACAAAACTTAAAATCTGCCACGAAGAGCCAGACATCCTGCTAAGGCAATTCCCGTGCGAAAGACCAGGCACTTCAGGAATCATACGTACGCTGATTCTTTCCCGCCAGTTAACCAAAATGCAAGACTTGCATACAGGCTTGAGGATCTCCCCCGTCTTCAAACTCAGGCCCAACCCAGCCGCATGGCATACCGCCCGACTCAAAGCATTGCAATAGATGACTGGCTACAGGCCATTTTTCCAAACCGCCAAAGTACGAACCCAGAATCATTCTAAGAAAATACGCATCAATCTCATTCACAAAAATACTGTAACTATCCTCATCGAGAAATCCAGCCGGTGGGTCTCCACTGTGGCCATCCGGTACGTACTCAAAAATCTTGTTTTCCTTAAAGGCCATGGCTGTTCTGTTTCGCATATAAGCACCGAAATCGTCCATATGTTCGGCGCAGTATTGAGATCTTCGAGTCTGCTCGGTATTGTCAAAGTCCCTGAATCGATCCACGGAGTCTTCCACTACCCCCACAAAATACTTCTCGTCAGCTGGTTCCGTCTGGTCCCACATTTCCTGAGAAACCATTAAGTAGTAGGCACGTGAATAATCCCTCACAACAGGGTAAGCAGAGTCAATTTTGTATTCGTGGCATCGAAACCCGAGTCCCGCCAGAAATCTATCGCTCTCAGCAAGCGCATTCAAACGCTCTAACGATTGTTCTGACGCCTCATCAATAGGCTTGTACAACTTTGAAATCATATCGCTAAACCAACAAAATGACCGTCTGGCCCGAGCCAGGTCTGTTCAAAACCAATCGCCACCAACAATCTCTATTTCACTGACGACCCCGAAACGCAACACCATCGACGCACAGTCCACCGGCTCAAACTGGTCGAATTCGCCCTCCTGCTGATTTGCGCGCCCGCAGTTGTAGCCATCATCGAAGCGATTACCCCACCACTCGACAGACGGCGGAAAGAGAACTGGATCGGGTGAAGCATGCCGATAGATTATCGCATGGTTGTTAACAACTCCAATAGCATTGACAAAGTAGTCAACACCTGTCATGTCCAATGCGGTGAAAGGCCCGGGCTCCGGCACCTCACCCTTGGGATACGCAAGCACTAATCCGGTAGCGACCCCGTAACGCTCACTGATTACCACATCCGGAATGGGTGTCGGCGGTGAAACGAGAAATGTACCGTTCGCAAGGCTTCCACCCGCCGTAACGTACTCATCGAAATCCCTGTCATCAGGCAGATACCAAACGATTGCCAAATCTGCTTCAGCAGGGATATCCCCGCCGCTGACAGAGACAACCTCGGCAGATGCCGCACCCAAAGGCGAACCTGAGCTCCCGCTATCTGACCCACACCCCGTAAGCGCAAACGCAGCCGCCAATAAAAGAGAAGAACCACGCATAACACCCGCCCTCTTTTTGAATACGACATTCAATATACACTTGGTGACCAACCAGAGGCATTACCAATACTTTCCAGGGATGATGCTTTACAAGAGCCTTACAAAAGCGCTAGTCGTTAGTCGTTAGTCGTTAGTCGTCTAGCACAATGCCGCTGCTGATTGTTTGTGATCGGACAAGCTATCTTGTCCTGCTGCGAATGCCGCCACAGAACAGGTACACGGCTTTCGACAGCTAGTGTCATTGTCCCACCAGCCAAAATCGAGCGTCGACACGATGTTTGAAAAACTATCGGACAAACAACTACCTGTCACCTTAGCCCGCTTGATAAACCCATAATTTTATCGATCCTTTTCCCTATAGCCTGAAACTCACAGCAGCACGTACAACTGTACTTGCTCAACAATCGGATAAGATCGAGGCTGGGCGCGATCTGTCCTATTCGCTAGCATCTGCTCGCCTTCTCAAGTACCGCTCTCACGGATTCAGATTCAAGAAACGTTGTCTTTCCTACTGTTTTAGTTGATCTACTGGCAATACCGGCGAAACTCCGATACAGATGACCGGTATTCTTTCTTTTCCAGGATATTAATGGTGACCCAGAGAAACCATTGTCAATACTAAATCCGCAATTTTCCACAGTGCACACGTTGAATAATCACATCAATTGTCGGGAGGCACGGATATTCATGCAATCGGTCACCGTGCACGCTGTCGGAACCATAGCATTGCTAGCGTATATTTCTCTCAGTTTCGTCTGTTACCTTTATATTGAGGTATTTTTCACGAACATCTGCCAGCACCGACCCGTTATCTAATCGCCAGGCCGTCCAGCCATTTACTGTAGATCTCTTGCTACCAGCCTCTTGGATGCCTAATAAAGCAGCATAACTTGGAGCGGAGAATGTCTGCCCCATTACCTCCATAGACCCACCCTCTACAATAGTAGCGACGTATTCTCTTTGCTCGCCATTTCTTGGTTTGTACGGCATTTTTAGTTGTTGACCGATTTCCAGGAGACCGGAACCCACCAGGTCAGATATTGACACATCATATCTTGTTACAGATGTAGCATCTGCGTCATTGGGCGACACATCAAGAACAGGCTTAAATTCTTCCGGAATTTGGTATGCAGTATTACCCGGTTTACCGAACTCTACATACTTCTGAACGATCCATAACCTAACATCAACTTTTAGCGTTGCGGCCCACTCGCGGAGATCGCTTTTTATAGCATCAATTGGCATGCCTATGATTGGGTCGGTTTGAAAAATCTCCGCCAGTGCCTGACGGTAGTCGATGGCGTCAATCTCTTGCTCTGCGAATTTGTCTTGCAGTGCTTCGTCGTCTCTGACGCGATCAATTACTGTTTCTATGAGCTTCTGTTTCGTAACTGGATTATTTCCAGCTATTATCTGCTTCGCTACCTGGGGTGCAATATGACTCCAAACACTGTGATGACTGAGCTCTGCTTCTACTATATACCACCTGCGACCATCCAAATCTATTGCGTATCAGTCTGGTATTGTGCCAGCGCCATCGGCGGTTCTGATAAGCGACTTAGGCAGGTAGATAGATGAGGGACCGAAAATGTACTCGGCATTATCAACCACCACTGTCTCGAGTTCGTCTTCTGAATCGAACTTCGCGATTACGTATTTCTTGTCTTTTACTATGAACATGTATTTCTTACGCTAGCGCCCCATTTTGCCGCACTGCATGTGTTGGCCGTTTGCATGATAGAATAGGGAACGACACAGACGCAAACAGAAACCGCGTGTGGTGTCGGTAGCAATTGTTTGTTATGTGATTGTAAACTAAATCGATTTTTGCACCCCGAGTTGCCTGCGGAACGCCAAATGAGCACACCCAACCGACTGGAATCAGTAAGGAAAGAGGCTCTTTCTCTGCCAGATACCGAGCGAGCCAGCCTTGCCAGGGAATTAGTAGCCAGCCTTGATGGCCCGGCCGACGTCGATGCCGCACGCGCTTGGGATATAGAACTTTGCCGGCGAATCAATGAAATTGAAGCTGGTAACGCTAGCTTGCTCGATGCCGATGATGTTCTTGCGCGGGTACGTAAAAGGGCGAGTGGAAATTGACAAAGGTTCGAATTCACGCTGGTGCAGCGGATGAACTTGAACAAGCTGTTATTTGGTACGAAAAGGAAAGCCCAAACCTCGGCTTGAAATTTGCCGACACCTTTGAAAATGCACTTCACCTTTTGAAGGCGGAGCATCCTCCTCTGGTTAATGTGCCGGGTGAGGCAGGTAAGCTGGGAGCGAAACGACTGCTTCTCCACCGATTTCCATTCGCTGTTGTAGTTTATGAACATCATGATGAACTCATTGTTATTGCTTTAGCACATCAATCTCGACGACCTGGGTATTGGCTCGATCGTTTTCACACATAACAGTGAGTTAGACGGCGTCTGCGTTCAGGTGATAGTCAGAATTCTCTGTTCAAGGCATAGACAGAAACGAGAGCGCTCCACTACCTGTATAAAAATACACTTACTGACCATTTAGCATCCAACCCCGTCTACCGCCCTCACTACCAGCTTCATCTTGGTAACAATTTCTACTGACTCCGCCAAACCCTGATTCCGCCTGGCAATGTAACTCGCATTCCCACCTCAACCACATAGACATCACAGACGAACACACCCGCACTACTTTGGTTCTCGCGATATTGCGCTTGCAGCGCGGGAAATCCTACCGCGCAGCCAACGCGTGTACGCATTATGCCACAACACTGGGTATGCAGGCCCGAGGTATGCGGGAGTCGAATGGTTTTGGTAGCGCTTGCTGGCACCGGCCAACGTTTATTTGCCACAATGTCGGGCACGCTGGCAACTTTGCTGCCCGCGTGGGTCGCCCCACCCAAAATGGGCGAAGTCCCATATAACGAACACGCTCAACCCGCGCTTTGCACCACCCTCTCAAGGCGCTACCATGCGCTGATCCAGGCAAACGATCGACACCTACTGTGACAACACACGACTCAGACAAAATCGCCCATATCCACAGCGAACTGCACAGCCACCTACCCT